>NZ_CP007139.1:1307940-1961910 GCF_000724625.1 Fimbriimonas ginsengisoli Gsoil 348
TTGGCAGTACTGGCCGAAGAACTCATGGGGTACCCACCATTTCGATCCCGACCGGTACCCCGACCCGGCTGGAATGATGCGAACGCTCCACGAGGAGGGGATCCACACCCTTATCTCCGTGTGGCCCAAGTTCGACGTGGGAAGCGGGAACGCGAAGGAGCTGGAGCGAGCCGGCGCGCTATTCCCCAAGGTCATCCCTTACGTCTATCCGGAAGGAAGGGGGCAATGGTACGACCCGTTCAGCTCGGTGGGACGCCGAACGTATTGGGGTCAGATCTCCCGAGAGCTGGCGGGCAAAGGGTGGGACGGATGGTGGCTCGACGGGAGCGAGGCCGAATTGGGCGGGGCTTGGGGCGAGTTCCGCGACTTCAAGACTGCCCGCGGTCCCGGCTCGAGCGTTTTCAATGCCTACCCTTTGATGCATACGCAGGGAGTGTACGAGGGGTGGCGAGCCGAGCACCGCGATCGACGGGCCATCATTCTCACGCGATCGGCGTACGCCGGCCAGCAACGGAACGGCGCGATCTCGTGGTCGGGCGACATCGCGGCCACGTGGGACGTTTTTGCCAAGCAAATCCCCGCCGGGCTCAACTTCTCGATGTCGGGCATACCGTACTGGAACACGGATACGGGTGGCTTCTTCAATGTGCCGCCGGTGACCGACAAGGGGTATCAGGACCTGTTCGCCCGCTGGTTCCAGTTCAGCGTGTTCTGCCCGATGCTCCGCATCCACGGCACCGATAACCCCAAGGAAATCTGGCGCTGGCCTTCGCCCACCCGCGACACTCTCGTGCGGTTCGACGAGCTGCGGTACCACCTGCTTCCCTACATCTACTCCACGGCGTGGCAGGTTACGAGCCGGGGATCGACGATGATGCGAGGATTGCCGATCGACTTTCGAGAAGACGAAAAGGTCTTGGACATCACTGACCAATTTATGTTCGGTCCTTCCCTCATGGCTTGTCCCGTGACCAAACCAAATGCGGTTAGCCGGGCGGTGTACCTGCCCAAAGGCACGAGTTGGATCGATTTCTGGACGGGGGCGAGGTATGCGGGCGGGAAAACGGTCGAATGCGATGCCAAGGAGAAGCTGCCGGTGTTGGTAAGGGCGGGCTCGATCCTTCCCTACGGTCCCTCCGTGCAGAACGCCCAGCAGTCGCAGGACCCGACGGAGCTGCGGGTTTACCCTGGCGCCAACGGAGCGTTCACGATCTACGATGACGCTGGGGACGGTTATGGCTACGAGAAGGGAGCGTACGCTACGATCGACCTGCGCTGGGACGATCGGACGCACACGTTGACGATCGGCAAACGGAACGGGAGTTACCCTGGGATGCCGCCTTCACGAACGTTCCGGATCGTGCTCGTCCAGCCTGGGGCCGGAGTGGGGATCCCGTCGACGGCGCAAGTTCGGCGAACGGCGAGGTACATCGGCGACCGGATAGTGGTCAGACTTTGAATGACGGCGGAAGATCGCAATGCGAGACATCTTCGCGCAGGTACGAACCAAAGCTGCGTCTACAACGCTTCGCGTTATGGACTGTGGTTGATGCGGTAGCATCTGATGCATGCGAACCACGTTGGACATTGCGGAGGACGTGCTGTTGGCAGCGAAAGCGCTGGGGAGATTGGAGCATAAGACTGCCGGCCAGGTCCTGTCGGAGCTGGCCAGGAAGGGACTTGCCGCCTCGAAAGGAGGGGCTGAGATGAGCTCCGAGCAGGAATTCCTCGGGTTTAGGCCATTGCCGATGCGTGGCGTGGTCGTCACGTCGGAACTGATCGAGCGGCTCCGTGAGGACGAGTTTCTGTGACCGCTCTACTCGATGTGAACATGCTGCTCGCGTTGCTCGACGGGTCTCATGTCCATCACGTCCGCGCCAAGGAGTGGCTGCTCGCGCAACCGAAGCCAACCTGGGCGTCGTGTCCCATTACGCAGAACGGGTTTATTCGGATTATCTCGCAGAGCGCTTATCCGGGTTCGATCAGTACAAGCCAGGCCTTTTCCCTGCTTGGGACTGCCGCAAGTTCGCCTCACCATCGATTTTGGCCCGACGATCTCAGTCTCCTTGACGGGTCCCTCATCGATCCAACTCTTGTTCATGGTCCCAAACAGGTTACGGACATTTACCTACTTGCCCTTGCCGTAAAACATAACGGACGGTTCGTGGCCTTGGACCGGGCAATTCCACTGAGCAGCGTTCGCGGCGCCCAATCGCACCATTTGGTTCTTCTCTAACGGCCCGAACCGGCTTCCCCATCTCGGCGATTTTGAGGTCGCTGATCTAATTCATTGAACCTCCTGTGGGTTGTCGGCCACCCACCTTTGATTACCGGCACGCTACCCGTCCAATGGCTACCAAAGGCGTGCCTAAGGAGCAGAAATGAAAGTATCATCGCTTCGCCAGAGTGTCCCGCGTGGAAAACATGTGGATCCAGGCATCGCTTTTCAGCGAACGAGAACAGGCATCTTGGCCCTTGGCCTCTTGGCAACGGTGGGCGGCGCCTATGCCTGTTCCGGGGTGGGGCCGCCGGGACAACCGGTCGTATTCGGCGACCAGACGAACATCGTCATTTGGGATGAAGCTCACCATACGGAGCATTTCATCCGCAACGCCAAGTTCCGGTCCGGAGCGGACGATTTCGGCTTTATCGCTCCCACTCCCGCAAAGCCCGAGCTAAGCCAGGCATCCAGTCGCGCGTTCAATACCCTTGCGGCGCTCGCTCCGGTTGTTGTGTACAGCAGAGGTTTCGGCGGTGGGGGAGGAATGGCCGACCGAACAAAATCCGCCGAGGTTCAGGTTATTCAGGAGGCGGATGTCTCCGGCTATCATGCGACGACTCTGAAGTGCCCGGATGCTCACGCCATCAACGATTGGATGAACCAGCATGGCTACATTTCGACCCCCGAAGTCGAAAAATGGGCGGAGCGATATTGCTCCCGTGGTTGGTACCTCACGGCGTTCAAAGTCGTGGACAAATCGAAGCTTATGGCGTCGACAGGCACCGTTCGGATGTCTTTCCGGACCAACAAGCCGTTCAATCCGTTTTACGTTCCGGCGACGAACATCCCCATCAATGGGGGAGGGACCTTGCGGGTCTATTTCGTTTCGGTCGGCAACTACGATGCGCTCATCGGGCATTCCGAAACTTGGCAAACGCCCCAGTGGACCTCGGCGGTCCCCGAGGCCTCGGCGGCGCTGCTCGCTAAACAGGCCGAATTGCCGTTCGCTTCCGTTCCTGACAACTGCCAGGTGGAGGCGTTCGTCGACAACAACTTCCCGCGTCCGGCCGCGGACGATATCTACTTCGTCAAGAGGCCGACGGAAGCGTCGTCGAGCAAGCTCATCGGCCTGCCCGGCCGCCAGATCCCAACGACCGCGGCGATGTCTCTACTCGTGAGTCTCGGAGTGTTCGCGGTAGCCCGCCGGCGTCGGTCGGCAGGCTAGGGCCAGACGCTTTGCATCCCGGGGCGTGCCCGGGATGCAAAGCGGTCTTTGGGTCAAGCCTTGGCGCGCATCGCGGCTTCGATCTTGGCGACGTCGATCTTTCCCATCTCCATCATTGCCTCGAAGGCTCGCTTGGCCACGTCGCCACCCTCGGCCATCGCATCGGTCAAGATGCGGGGCGTGATCTGCCATGACACACCCCATTTGTCCTTGCACCAACCGCACGCGCTTTCTTGGCCTCCGTTTCCGACGATCGCGTTCCAGTAGCGGTCAGTCTCCGCTTGGTCTTCGGTAGCGATCTGAAACGAGAACGCCTCCGTCTGCTTGAACACGTCTCCACCATTAAGACCAACGCACGGAATGCCGCAGACGGTGAACTCCACGAGCAGGACATCCCCTTCCTTTCCGCCAGGGAAATCCGACGGCGCGCAGTGGATCTTGCCGACGGAGGTGTCGGGAAACGTCTCGGCATAAAATCGCGCCGCCGCTTCGGCGTCTTTGTCGTACCAAAGGCAAATCGTGTTTTTGTTCATAGTCGTTCTCCTCTTCAGTTACTTGTGAGTAGACCCGGTCGCCGCCGATGTCAGCGAGATCGTCAGCATGGGCTCTCATCAATGAGTCGATTGGCCCCGACAATAATCGACCGGTCGCAAGAAGGATTTTCGTTCGTCAAGCTTTCGATGGGGTCGGCGAGTTGTCCCTTAACCGACAATGTGAGAAAGGGGACGTCCGATGGCGCGCAGTGTTCCTTCCGGCCGCTGGCCCCGCGCCGACGCCTTATCTGCCCGCCGTAACCGGCATCGGGGAGGAGCTTCTCAGGGTTTCCCGTATAAATACCTGGGGTTTCTTGCGCCCGAGGTCTCTAGCGGTCGTCACATGTCTGGTGCCCTGCCAAACGAGGCTCGCGATGATCGAAGTTCCGCGAGCTCATTTCCGCTACACGGGTAGGGACGCCCTAGGAGAACGAGTATGAGAACGAAGATTCAGAAGAGCGCCACGATGGTCGCCATTGCTATGGTCACATCGGTCGCAACGGCGCAGGGAATCTCGGTAACGGTGGACGGCAAAGCCGTCCATTTCAACAATGGTGGACCGCGGAGCGTCCAGGGACGCGTCATGGTGCCACTTCGCGGCGTGTTCGAGCAGATGGGTGCATCCGTAAATTGGGATGCCGCCAACCGAGACGTCAATGCGAGCCGGAACGGCAAGTCGATGCGGCTTCACATTGGAGACCGAGAAGCAAACGTCGGCGGCCAGCCAGTAACGATGGACGTCCCCGCGATGATCATGAACGGAGCCACGATGGTTCCCATCCGCTTCCTTAGCGAGACCCTTGGCGCACAAGTGAAGTGGAACGAGTCCGAGAGGCTTGTGGCGATCAGCACGAACGGGGAGGATGGAGACACCGAAACGAGCTCCACCCTGCGAGACCAAAAAGGCCGCGTTCGAAATCGAGCGGGTCAATACCAAGACGATGACGGCGTGTGGCACAACGCTCGAACCCGGTGGCAGGATCAGAACGGAACCTGGCACGAGGTCCGAGGCGGGCGTCAAACCAACGGAAGTCAGACAAACGGCCGAGCCCAGACGATCGCCGGCACTACGGTTCTTCCGGTCACGTTGGACAACGCTTTGTCCTCGTCCCAGTCTGAGCCTGGCGAGCGGTTTACGGCCACGGTCCGCTCAACCGGTAACGATTACTACGGCATGCTGCCCGACGGCACCAAGGTTCAAGGAACGGTTGTCACCTCGCGGGCCCAGTCCGGAAGAGACCCTGGACTCCTTGAACTCAGCTTCGAGGAGCTCCGGTTACCGAACGGAAGGACCTATCCGATCACCGGAAGTCTCGTGAGCCTGACCGCCGCGGGTGTGGTGCGCGATGCCGACGGCCGTATTCGAGCCACTGAGGCGACGACCGACAAACGGGGCGTCTTTGCCGGTTACGGCGCGGGCGCCGGGCTTATCGTCGGTCTGTTGACCAAGAAACCGATTGAGGGCACGATCCTCGGCGGCGTTCTCGGCTACATCGCCGGCCAGGTCCAAAAGGACAAGGCCGATAAGCCAAGCAATGTACGGCTCGAGCCCGGCACGCAGTTCGGCGTTCTGCTAGCAAGGCCCGTCACCCTCCTGGACCGCGACATCCGAAGCCGCTAGTCGCGTCGCCGTCGGCAGGAGGAAGATTCCCACCTCCGGCCGACGCCCTCTCCTGATTGGTCAGATTGAATCTGACCAATCGATAACGTCAGGAAGGACCGTTCATGCTTCTCGAGACATACTCCCAAGACATCGTCGACACGGTTCGGGAGCCGCTTCTCCTGCTCGACACGACTCTTCGCGTTCACTCCGCGAATCGGGCCTTCTACCAAACGTTCAAGGTCACTCCCGAAGAAACCGAGCACCACCTCATTTACGAGCTGGGTAACGGCCAGTGGGACATCCCCGACCTGCGCCGATTGCTTGAAGACGTAGTCCCCAAGAGCCTCGTCTTTAACGATTTCGAGCTCGTGCACACCTTCCCCATCATCGGGCGGCGCGTGATGCTTCTCAACGCCCGCAAGTTGAAGGCCGGAAATCACGGAGAGTTGCTCGTGCTGGCCATGGAAGACGTGACCGAGCGGAGGAGGGCGGAAGAAGAGGTCGCCAAGACCGCGGCGGATCTGAAGGCGATCGAAACGTTCTCCCAGAACATCGTCGATACCATCAGAGAGCCGTTGCTCATGTTGGATCGGACTCTAAGAGTCCACTCAGCCAACCTGGCGTTCTATCAAACGTTCCATGTCTCCCTTGAAGAGACCGAAAACCGCCTCATTTACGAGCTCGGAAACGGCCAGTGGGACATTCCGGCGTTGCGAACGCTGCTGGAAGATGTCGTTCCGCAAAGTTCCGTCTTCAACGACTTCGAGCTGGAACACACCTTCCCCGTCATCGGGCAGCGAGTGATGCTGCTCAATGCTCGACAGCTCAAGGCGGGAAACCACGGCGAGCTGCTGGTGCTGGCGATGGAAGACGTCACGGACCGGCGTCGCGCCGAAGAGGAGGTCGAGAAGGCAAAGGAAACGGCCGAAGCGGCGAATCGAACGAAGAGCCTCTTCCTCGCCAACATGAGCCATGAACTTCGGACCCCGCTAAACGCGATTTTGGGCTACTCGGAGATGCTACAAGAGGAGGCGGCCGATCAAGGCGTCGAAGACTTCCTGCCCGACCTCCAGAAGATCCACGTCGCGGGTAAGCATCTCCTCGCGCTTATCAACGACATTCTCGACCTCTCCAAGATCGAGGCCGGGAAGATGGATTTGTATCTGGAGACATTCAGTATCCCGAAGCTCATCGAGGAGGTTACGGAAACGATACAACCGCTCGTGAGGGCCAATGGCAACACGCTTAGCGTCTTCTGCCCTCCAGATCTGGGAGTGATGCACGCGGACTTGACGAAGACTCGTCAGAGCCTCTTCAACCTCCTCTCCAACGCGGCAAAGTTCACCCGTGAGGGCGCGATTTCTCTAGAGGCATCCAGGGAAACGATGGATGAGAAGGAATGGATCTGGTTTAAGGTCTCGGACACAGGAATCGGAATGACGCCGGAACAGATGGTGCGGCTCTTCCAAACCTTCAGCCAAGCCGACACTTCCACTACGCGAAAGTTTGGAGGGTCCGGTCTCGGGCTGGCGCTGACGCGACGATTCTGCCAGTTAATGGGTGGAGAAGTCACGGTGAACAGCGTGCCCGGAGAGAGCAGCGCGTTCACGATAAAAGTTCCGGCGACGGTTCGGGAACTCGAACATGCCGATGCCGCCACCGCCGAGGTTGTCGCCGCCGCCAAATCCGAAGGAGAGGCGCCTACTTTGGTCGGAAGCAGTGTGCTCGTTATCGACGATGACCCCGTTCAGCGAGACCTGATGCGCCGATTTCTCGTTGGTGAGGGCTTTTCCGTTCAGACGGCTAGCGACGGCGAAGAAGGGCTGCAACTTGCCCGCAGCCTACTGCCTATCGCCATCACGCTGGACGTCATGATGCCGGGCATGGATGGATGGACCGTGCTTTCTTCGCTTAAGGCGGACCCACTCCTTTGCAATATTCCAGTGATCATGCTCACGATGGTCGACGATCGGAAGCGGGGCTTTTCGCTGGGAGCGGCCAACTTTATGACAAAGCCCGTGGATAGGAGGGGCTTGGCCGACATGTTGAAAAAATACCGGTGCCCACATCCGCCGTGCCCGGTGCTCCTCGTCGAGGACGACGCGGTGACACGCGGATTGATGCGCTCGATGCTGGAGCGGGCCGGTTGGACGGTGAGCGAGGCTGAGAACGGTCGGGCCGCTCTGGAGCGGATCGCCGAGAATCGACCAGCCTTGATCTTGCTGGATTCGATGATGCCGGAAACGGACGGGATCGGGTTGGCCACGCAACTCCAACAAAAGGAAGAGTGGTCTTCCATACCCGTAGTGGTGTTGACCGCCAACGACTTCGACGCGAAGAAGACCCACGGCCTGGGGGGAAACGTCCATATCGTGCTCGATAAAGTTGGGCGTCCGAGAGAGGAGCTTATGCTGCAGGTGCGGGACGTTTTAGCGGATTGGGCTCTCCTTATCGCCGCCTTGCCAGCCGGTAAGTCTGAAACTGCTTAGCAAGGGAAGGGAACGAGATGGCGAAAATACTTTTGGTCGAAGACAACGAAATGAACCGCGACATGCTTTCCCGAAGGCTTATGCGGCGGGGCTATGAGGTGAGCATCGCCATCGACGGCGAAAGCGGTCTGGCCCTCGTGGGCACCGAGAAGCCGGACCTCATCCTCATGGACATGAGCTTGCCGATCCTCGATGGCTGGGAGGTTACGCGGCGGCTCAAAGCGAATCCGCTCACCCAGCGGATTCCTGTCATCGCTCTGACCGCCCATGCGATGTCGAGCGACCGGGATAAGGCGATGGAGGCTGGGTGTGACGACTACGATACCAAACCGGTCGAGCTGCCTCGGCTGCTAGAAAAGATCGAAGCACTGCTGACGATGAGTGCGAGCCCCTCGGGGGAGGTGTGAGACTTAACGACCGAGGAGAGGTCTCAAGGACCTTAATGCACGATCTGAGAACCCCCCTTCACCAGATCATCGGGTACAGCGAGCTTTTGGTCGAGCAGGCCGAGGCGGAAGGGGAACCGGCATACCTTCCGGATCTGGTCAGGATACGATCCGCGGGACGACAGCTTCTCGGCCTCTTGGAAGGATCGACCATTTCCGAATTGCCGCCATTGCCACTTGCGACGGCTCATGCGCCTGCGGCGCCTCGCGCTGCCCGGCCGCGTGAAGATTCGTCCTTGGTCTTGGTCGTGGACGATATCGAAGTGAATCGGGACGTGTTGTGCAGGCGTATCGAGCGCGAAGGGCACCGGATCGAGGTTGCTACCAACGGAATCGAAGCGATGGAAGTCTTGCGATCGCGGGCTTTCGACCTCGTGCTGCTCGATATTATGATGCCGCTCATGGACGGCTATCAGGTGCTGGAGTCGATGAAGGCGGATCCCGAATTGAGTCACATCCCGGTGATCATGATCAGCGCCCTCGACGAAGAAGAAAGCGTCGTCCGCTGCATCGAGATGGGCGCGGAAGATTATCTTTGCAAGCCGTTCCACCCTACGTTGCTACGGGCGCGCATGGGAGCATGCCTGGCTCGCAAGCGCGCCCACGACCGCGAGAGGTCCCTCACGGAGCAGTTGCAGCAAAACCTGACCCGGCTCCAAGACCTCGAACGCCTACGGGACGATCTCACGCACATGGTCGTACATGACCTGAGGACACCACTCACCTCGCTGATCGCCGGCATGCAGTCGATGGATGGAGTGGGAGATCTAAACGACGATCAGCGAGAGATGATGCAGATCGCCATCGACGGCGGGGCAACGCTCTTGGGGATGGTCAACGACTTGCTCGAAGTCTCCCAAATGGAGGCGGGCTCGATGCAGCTCGAATACGGCGAGGTCGACCCTTACGCCCTGATCGCGGAGGCCACGGCACAGGTAGCTTCGCTGCTCCAGGGTAAGGGGTTGCGCCTGGTGACCGAATTGTCGCCGGGTCTAAGTCCGTTCCGTGGCGACGAGTCCAAGCTGCGCCGAATATTGGTCAACTTGCTGGGGAACGCCATCAAGTTCACGCCCTCGAACGCGGAAATTACGGTTGCGATCCGGCAAACCGACGATTCAGCGGGACTCTTGTTTTCCATCCGCGACCATGGAGAAGGGATTCCAGCCGAAGCCTTTGAGCGGATCTTCGAAAAGTTCGGGCAGGTTGAATCTCGCAAGAACGGACGGAAGATGAGCACCGGCCTTGGACTGACGTTCTGCAAGCTCGCCACGGAAGCGCACGGCGGGAACATAGGGGTTGAGAGCATGCCTGGGATTGGCAGCACCTTCTTTTTCACCATCCCCAAGGGGAACATCCCGCTCGCCGCGAACGGCACTTAGCGGCTCTGAACTCAGATCTCCGGTTGTTGCCCGTATATTTGCAGGGTTTTGTGCGAAAAGTTGCTAATTAGCCCCCGAGGGGCCTCCGAGCGAGGTCACACCACAGAGCCTCGCAAAGGAGCTAGTTTTGGAAACCGAAAACATAAAAGTTAATATTGAAGACGTAACACGATTGCGTCATCAGACTGCGTATTGGCGCGTCGGGGGGGCGGTCGCTTCGTTAGCCATCGTTGGTGTGTGTCTCTCACTTTTGAACTCGTCGGTACGAGGACTCACCCAGCAAGGACCGAGCCAGGACCGATACGTTTCAGAGCTTCAGCTCGGCCTCAACAAAGACTTTATCCCCCGCCTCCAGCAGGTGGCGAGTCGGACGATGAGCGAGATGCAGCCGGTCGTTCAGAAGGAATTTGAGAATCTGAACACCCGCGTTCCAGAACTCACGCAGGCATCGATGAAAGAGGTGGATCAGCTCCAGAAGAGCCTCCCGGAGCGAGGCGAGAAAGTTCTCGACGAGACGTTCGGCGCGGCGCTTCGAGCCCAGGAACCAAAGATCCGAGAAATGTTCCCCTCCGTAAAAGAGGAGCAAGTAAAGGCTCTAATGACGAGTCTCTCGGATATGGCAACCGTGCGAGGGTCGCGAGTTGCGGACGAGCTGCTGCTGCCACACACAAACCGCATGCGCAGAATCGTGGAGGGACTTCGAAAGATCGAGGCCACCGAGAAGCCGCCCGCGCCGGGCGAGGTCGCCGACTGGCACATGGGCCTCTTGGTCCTCGACCTGATGCGCGAAGACCTAAAGGAATTCGAGCCGAAAAAGAGCGACGTCAAGGCGTCGGCCGCGGACAAATCGAAACAGTTGGAGACGAAACGATGAGCGAAACCATTCCCACTGCGGAAACGCCCCAATCCTCCGAAGGGCTCGCCGAAAACTTCCTCATTAAAGAAGTAGCCAGAGTCCGCACGAACCTTATCCGCACCCGATTTATGGTCGCCGGCAGCGTATTGTTCCTCGGCGGATATATGTGGTACCTGACGAGTGGCTTCCGAGAAAATCTCGAACCCAAGACGGCGGCGTTCATCACGACCAGCCTCGTGAATCAGCGTTTAGACGAGGCGGAGCCCCAGTTCGCCACCTTCATTCGCGAAAAGGTTCCGCAGACGATCCGCGGGGCTCCCGACTACGCGTTAGCCCGATTGCCCGAGTACCGAGCCTCGATCGAGAATCGTGTAGAGCATGATCTCCGAGGTCAGGCTGAGGCGAGCTCGGCTCAACTGACGAAGGAGCTGGGCGAGTTTCTGACGTTGCACAAGACGGAAGTCGAGGCAATGCTTCAAGAGCCCGATAAGGCGGCATCCGCCAACGCAATGGGCGCTGCCCTCGAAGAAAGGTTCCGTACCTTCCTGGCTGAGCAGCCGGTAGCGGGCGAAACGATCAAGTCGAGACTGGACAAGACGCTCAAGTCCATGGACGACATCGAAAAGAGAACGACACGACTGGCGGCGAACAAAGGACTCACTCCTACCGAGCAGAAAACCCGTCGGGCGATCGCAAACCTAATGCGGCGCGTAGACTCGGCGAAAGGGCAACCTACTCGTTAGCCCAAGGGACAAGCTTCGGCTGAAGATGAATACAATCTCCGGATGATCCGAAAGCCGACGCTCTATCTCATGTGCGGCCTTCCCGGTTCGGGCAAGACAACGTTGGCCAAGCGTTTGGAGCAGGACGCGCCCGCCTTGCGGTTGACGCCCGACGAATGGATGATTCCACTTTACGGCGAGGGTATCGGCGAACCCGACACGATCGTTCGATGGAACGATGCCCATGACCGGGTAGAGCGGATTCAATGGCAGATCGCCGAGCGGGCTCTTCAATTGGGGATGAACGTCGTTCTGGACTTCGGGGTCTGGTCTCGCGAGGAGCGCGAAGATTTCCGGACGAGAGCCGCCGGCGTGGGCGCCCGGTCGGAGCTGATTCTTCTCGACGAGCCACTGGACGTGCTCAAAACGAGGGTTAAGGCGCGAAATAGCGCAACGGGAGAGGCGGCTTACCCAATCAGCGAGGCCGAGCTCGAACGGTGGCACGCGGTGTTTCAACCACCTAGCCGAGACGAGTTAGAGCCGCGTGAGTAAGAATGGCTTCTCCGATTACGTTTGGTAACCTCGGACGGCATGTTGCTCGTTTCCGCGGTCTTACTGTCGCTTTCGTTCCAAGGAGGGGCGCCTACCAACCCGGTCTTGGTAGGGGCGGACCCACATGCGATGCGCATCGGACGGCAGTTCTGGATCTATCCCACCCAGAGTCCGGCGGACGGGCCGGGGTTCTTCGCCTTTTCGTCAAGCGATCTGAGAACGTGGACGCAACACGGGCCGATTCTCCGGTTCGCGAACGTGAAGTGGATTAAAGACGATGGAGAGACGACGCATTACGCCTGGGCGCCGGGGGTGGCGGAACGGTACGGGAAGTTCTATTTCTACTACGCGGTCGGCCCGCAGGGGCGGACGCCTTCCCGCATCGGCGTTGCGGTCGGCCCCCGGCCGGATGGTCCGTTCGTCGACTCAGGGAAGCCGCTCCTGACCGGCGGCAAGGGGTTCGAGGCGATCGATCCGATGGTTTTCGGAGATCCGCGGACGGGCCGCTTCTACCTTTATGCGGGGGGAAGCGCGGGGGCTAAGCTGCGGGTGTTCGAGATGACGGACGACATGGTCAACCTCCGCCGGGAGATCCCAGTGCAGACGCCGCCGAAGTTTACCGAGGGGCCGTTCATGCATTTCCGGAACGGGGTGTATTACCTTTCGTATAGCCATGGCGGATGGCGGGATGCCTCCTACTCGGTCCACTATGCGACGTCGAATACGCCCGTCGGCCCCTGGCGGTACCGGGGAGCGATCCTAACCAGCGACGAGCACCACAAGGGGCCGGGCCATCACTCGATCTTCTGGGGACCGGGGCCGGACGAGTGGTTCATCGCCTACCACCGGTGGAACAACGCCGTGGGAAACGGGCCTTACCGAGGCCAGCGACAGATCGCCATCGAACCGCTTCATCACGAGTACGGAACCTGGATTCGACCGGTGCGAATGACCGACAATGCGCCGAAGTTGTCGCCTCTAGTTGGTATTGGAAAGGGGTGACCATGGAGCTTACGTTGCAGCCAATTGGGTACGTGCGGGCAACGAAAGGGTTCAAGTTCGACGCACCACACCAGCCGGACGTCGGTTCGGACGAAGTCAATTTCATCGAGCTCCTGCCGGGGCGGCAGTTCGAACTCGCGCTCCAGGACCTGGACGGGTTCGACAAAATCTGGCTGATCTCGTGGTTCGATCGAAACCGAAGCTGGCGCCCGCGGGTGCTTCCGCCGCGGGGTCCGGCTAAACGCCGAGGAGTGTTTGCCACTCGGTCACCGCATCGTCCCAATCCTATTGGTCTGACCTGCGTTTCGTTGCTCGGCATCGAGGGCCGGATCCTCAAGGTTGGTGCGCTGGACCTGACGGATGGAACTCCGATTCTGGACATCAAGCCCTACTTGCGCACGGTCGACTGCCATCCGGATAGCCGCCTCGGGTGGGTTCAGGAGATTGAGGAGCGCGAGGCGACTCCTCCCGCCTTCCTAGTCACATTGGAGCCTCTAGCGGAACGTCAGTTGCGCTGGCTGCGAGAAGTCTGGAACCTCGACTTCACCGAGCGCGCCTTCGCCCTCCTAAAACGCGATCCCGCGCCTCACCGGACGCGCCGCATCTTGCAGCTCTCCGAGAATCGGTACCGCATCGCCTGCGGTCCTTGGCGAATGTTCTATCGAATCGAAGGCGATTCAGTAATCGTGGAGGAGGTCGCCAGCGGCTTTTCCCGCGAAACTCTGTCGGCTTCGACGGGTGAGAAGACGACGGATCGCGAGGCGCACATGGCGTTCCTCCACCTCGACTGGTCCGTTTGAGCCCAGTTCTGGGGCGGTCTTTTCGAACATTAGAAGCGAGGTAAGCCCGTCCGCCTTCAAGTATCTACATAGCGGTTTGGGATCGGTCAGTCTTGATTGACAATGGTGAGTGCTTGGTGTAATTCGTTTTCAAGTCACGCGTCAATAGATAGATGATTTGGTTTCCTTTGGTTGCTTCGGCATTTGGACTTACGCAAGTCACTCCTGAACAGCATTGGCCGGGAGGCATGTATGGCAAACATAGGATCGTCTTCGTCGGTTGGCACGACGAGATGGACAGCCGGGATCAGTGGGGGGCGCTCGACATGGAGAACAAGGCGTTCACCGCGGCCCCGACGAAGGGAACGATCTTTCTGGGTCTCGACCGGGCTCCCGCAAATTGGCCCTATGGGTACCAGTGGAGCGGCGTGACGCGAGACCTTTACGTGGACGTCGCCAGGTTTCCCATGCTGATGGCCCGCGTTATCCAAGTGCAGGGTTATGCGCACTTGGATATCGATGTGCTGGATGCCAAAAGCAAAGCAATCAACACGCTTCGCAGCAACACGCTGACCGCGCCGGGAATCTCGTCGATCGACCTAGGGAGACTTTTGCCGCCGGGCCAGGCGCACCTCCGTCTTCGCTTGATCGTGGGAGGACCGAACGAAGGATGCTGCGCCACCTACGACTGGGTCCGATTCGTAAACAAGGTCGATGCCGATTTTCTCACTAAGGACCCCGATTGGGGCTACGTCCGGATGCACGGCATGATGCTTCGCTAGGGGTGCTCAACGCTCCAGTTCTGCTTGCCCTGTTGTGCCTCATCCGGCGTGATCCAATCGAACCGAATACAATGGTAGGAAGATACGCAAGCCTAGGCTCTATCTTCTCTTTCAAACTTGGTCGCTTTAAGGTGAATCGGCATCCTTTACCGCCAAAGATTCGATTCGAGGAGCCGCTTGCCAAGTAGCGGCTCGCAGCTCTCGGGGACTCGCCCCGTAGCTTTGTCGAACGAGCCGGGAAAAATGATAGGGAGACTGGAACCCGACGCGAGAGGAAATTTCGGTGATAGAAAGTCCGGTGTTGAGCAAGAGTCGCACTCCGCGCTCGGTCCGTTTTCGCCAAAGGTATCGAATCGGCGTTTCCGAAAAGTGCTGGCGAAAGAGGCGCGTTAGATGCTGGGCCGACATCTGGGCCACTTCGGCTAGATCCCCGAGCGTTTGGGGCTCGGAGAGGTTTGCTTCGAGATAATGAAGAGCCTTTTCCAACGATTCCCATGTCCCCACGAAAGTAGGGGCGTTTGCATCGGCGAGGAACGCTTCGAACGCACTGATCGCCAACGCCTCCAACCAATACTCCATCTCGCCTACGTTGAGCGTTTGAAGCCCGAGGTCGATGACGGCGAGAAGACGACTGGATGCAACGGCGGTTCGAGGAGCTCGTTGAAGTCGATCGGCAAGGCCGAATTTCGGAACGTCCGGATAGATCGCCACCCACGTATGCCGTGTTGGACGATCTGTGGCGAACCTGACATGCTCCGTCTGCCCCGGGAACATTAGAGCACAACTTCCTACTGGAATCTCGAACTCCTCGTTTTCAACGGTTGCTACCGCTGATCCGGAGGTGACGACGACTAGTTGATAAGTGGCTTGGATGCGTGGGCCGCACGTTCCTCGGGGATCGTACTGAGCTTCGCCGAAGTTCGCCCTCGGGGCGAGGCGCATGTTGATTGCAGATAGTTTTTTGACATGCCTATACATCGACGAGAGGTCACTCATATGCATATCATACAGGTGCGTCATCGAAAGCGCGATGTGACGCTTCTCGCGCAGCCTTATCTTATGAACCCCCTCAAGCCGTTTTCCAGGACCTTTCTGGCTCTCGTAATCGCCGTCCCTGCGCTTTCCTCGATTTGCCAGGCCGACGCCGTCGACGACTTTGTACGGGCTCGGATGTTGAGGGACAAAATTCCGGGGGTTTCGCTTGCGGTCATTCGGGACGGGAAGGTGATCAAATCGGCAGGCTACGGATATGCGAACCTGGAGCTCGGAGCGACTGCTACTCCAAATACCGTCTACCAAATTGGTTCCATCACGAAGCAGTTCACCGCCGCGGCCGTCATGCTTCTGGTCCAGAACCGCAAACTCGGTCTTGACGACAGGCTTTCCAAGTACCTCCCGAATGTGCCCGCCGCTTGGGCTGATATCCGAATTCGCCATCTCCTAACGCATACGGCGGGTCTCGAGGGGAACGGCATTACCACTACGGAAAAGACCTTCTTTTCGGATTTCACCGAGGATGAGATTCTCGAATCGGCCAAGAAACTTCCGCTGATTTCGAAGCCGGGGGAGCGGTTTTCATACAGCAACCTCGGTTATGACTTGCTCGCAATGGTTATCGAGCGGGTTAGTGGCGTCAGCTATCGAACGTTCGTTTCGGAGCGCCTCCTTCGTCCCGCAGGTATGCACTCGACCGACGTAAACGACCCACTGACCATTGTTAGGTCACGGGCGCAAGGGTATTTATTCGTAGACGGCAGACTTCGAAACTGTATTCAAATCAGTCCGACGCAATTCCGAGGTTCTGCCTCTCTTTATTCGACCGTCCTCGACCTCGCAAAGTGGGACATGTTCCTTACGCACGGTAACGTCCTTCAAAAATCGAGTCTTGCCGCAATGTGGGCGCCTATGACTCTTAACGACGGCAAGGCGACTGGCTACGGATTTGGGTGGTTCCTATCGTCGATTCGCGGGCACCGAGTCGTTCGTCACAACGGCGCGATGAACGGGTTCTTGGGAAACATAGCGCGATTCGTGCACGACAAACTCACCGTCATCGTCCTTGCGAATCAGAGCGGAGTTGCCGATACCGAACGGATGGCCACGGCCATTGCTCGATTGTACGTTCCAGGGCTTCGGTACGCGCCTCCCGTGAAGCTTCTCGCCGCGCCGAAGATAGGCCCAAACGAACTCCGAATGCTTACCGGTCGATATGAGTATTGGGGTGGCGGCTACCTGCTCACGGTGGCCGCAGAAAAAGGTCGGTTGGTGGGCCATATGCCCGACGCGGGGCTTAATGACTACTTGCCGCTTTCGGATGGTTCGTATTGGCAGCCGGATGACGGGGTTCAACTGACTCCCACTAGGGATTCGAAAGGCCAAGTGGTTGGCCTGAAGGTGAGATTCGACGGCGGCTGGGTACATCCGATTCCAAAAGTCGGCCCTCTCGTCGCGGACCTTGTGCCGAGCCGAGATACAAATCCGGCGCTAAGTAGGGAGATCGAAGCCGACTTCTCGGCGTTCGGGAAAGGACCGGCAGCGGTCAAGAAAATGCTCGGCATCCTGCCGGCCAAGGCTAGATCGGTTTCTCGACCGGATCTGAATTTCGCCCGATTCTGTGGTCTTCAATTCATCGCCGAGCAAGACGTCGCCGAACGAGGCATCGAGAGAAACGGCGCAAAAATCGCCTGGATCAGATATTTCAGGTTCGCGAGTGCCACAGGCAGGAAGTTCGCGATGGTCTACCTTACGAAGGACCACCTCCTTGCGGACTACGACCTTACCACCGAGTAAGCCGATCGAATACCGCCTGGCGAACACCGGGTGTTTCAACCACCTGCCGAGACGAGTTAGAGCCGCGTGAGTAAGAATATGTTTCTCTGAACATAATGGATCTAATGGAACCAAACAAGCCTTCCGATCCTTTTGTCATTCGCAATAAATTTGTTCCAGATATTGTCATCGGGTCGTTTAACGGTGAAGTCGTAGCGGAATGGCTTAGCCTGTCGGATGCATCTCAGCGCTGGCTTATCGGTACGGTCGGCCAAGCGTCCGAGATCAGTAATGTTGTTAGCGGGCTGAAAATGGGGGTCAACGAGGTGCGCCAAGGCGCCAGGGTCGTATTGGGTGGACGGTTCACTCACTGGATCATCAATCCGGCGCCTGGTTTTCCCACCATTGCGGTCGAGGGGACCGTCGCGCCAAATACCCTGTATGTGGCCCTCGATGGCGGAAACTTCAACCTCGGCACCCACCTGCTCACGCACAGCATTCTGGGCGACGCGGACGAACTCGCCACCGGCATCTTTAAGTCGGGGCAGTGGAACGTGGTGCCGTACGAATCGATTCCTCAGCCTCCGGTTGTGCCCAAGGTGGAGGTCACGGCTTCGGTCGGAGCGATCGTGCTTCGAGACAATCGGTTCACGATCGGACCGGGCGACCCCCAGAAAACCGATCCAATCTACTTGTTCCAACGGGTGGAGTGGTCGAATGGGTTTTCCTTCTGCAATTTGGCTACGAACATGTTCCTCGGCTATGCCGGGGATAAACAGCCCCTCAAACCGTATCCGATGATGTGCGTCGAAGCGCTCTGGCAAAAGTGCTACTGCGACGGACCTGGTTATTGGTGCGCCTACCGTCCCTGGTCCAGTCCGAATATGGTTCTCACGGTCGCCGGAGGAGGAAGACCGCCTTTCGGCTCGGACGTTATCGTGGACAACTGGACCGGACAGCACGATAACAATATGTGGGCGATGTTCTAACTAGCGGCTGGCGAGAGGGTCGATTCGGCGGGTCGACCCTTTGAAGTAGCCTAAATCGCATGGTCCTTCCTCTCGTGCTTGTCGCGTTCGTGGCCCAAGCCTCGCCTAAGAACTACCTTGCCGACATCGTCGCTGAGATGACGAAGGAGTGGCCGCGAAATCGGACGATCGAGATCGTCTGCCATGGCCACAGCGTGCCCGCCGGGTATGCCAAGACGCCGGAGGTGCGGTCTCTCGACGCATATCCGAACCTCCTGCGCGAAGGCTTGGCTCATCGGTTTCCGCACGCCGTTATCAACGTGACCGTCACCGCGATCGGAGGTGAGAACTCGATCCAAGGCGAAAAGCGATTTGCCAAAGACGTCCTCTCTCGACACCCCGATGTCGTGACGATCGACTACGGGCTGAACGACCGGGGCCTCGATCCTGCGGCGGTGCGGGACGCCTGGCAATCCATGATCGGCCAGGCAAAGCTTAGGAACGTCAAGGTGATCCTTCTGACCCCCACCGCGGATCTCAGCGCGAAAATGGACGACCCCACCGATCCCTTGACGAAACAAGCCGTCGCGATTCGCCGGCTGGCCCAATCGGAAGGAGTCGGCCTCGTCGATAGCTTCGCCTTATTCCAACGGGAATTAGAGCGCGGAACCCCGCTGCCTTTCCTAATGGCTCAGATCAATCACCCCAATCGGCGAGGCCACGAACTTGTGGCCGCCGACATATTAGAGTGGTTTCCGAATCAGGAGACGGGCAAGGCACACAGTGGACGTCGATAAGGACGAAGTCGGCCCCTTGGAAGAGACCTCACCATCTCGGCAATAACTGCGCTATACTGAACCATATGGTTCAGTATAGGCAAGCTGGCTTCGATGCCTCGTTCGGCGCGCTCTCGGATGCGACGCGGCGGGGCGTTCTGGAGCAACTGGGACGGGCGGACGCTTCGATCACCGCCCTGGCCGAGAGGTTTCAGATGACCCTTACCGGCATGAAGAAGCATGTAAGCGTCTTGGAGAAGGCGGGGCTCGTCAGCACGGAGAAGGTTGGACGCGTGCGGACCTGCCGGCTCGGATTGCGCGGACTAGCAGAGGAGGCGGCATGGATCGAGAGCTATCGCCAACTCTGGGCTGCGCGCTTCAACGAGTTGGACATCGTCGTTGAGGAATTGAAACGGAAGGAGAGCGCAGATGAAAGGTAATAAGAACGTCACGGCCACGGAATACCCATCGAGCGAGATCGCGGCGTTCGAGCAATTTATTTGCGGATTCACGGGCGGAATCCTTCGCCGGGCTCGAGAGATTCCCGAGGAAAGGTGGAACTGGAGCTTCTCCGAGCGCACGCCTACTGCCCGGGAGATATGCGAGCACGCATGGCTTTGGCTGCGGAGCGATCGGCAGGAGATAACGGTGCTCGACCCGGCGCGACAGGTGGCCATCCCAGATCCTCCTCAGGACCGCGCCCAGATGCTGGATTTACTCGAAAGTGAGAAGGAGGCTTGGCGGGAGCTCATCCAGACCATTGAGGCGCCTTTAATGAACGAGCTCAGATACAGCCCGGACGGCTATTCCCGATCCGTTCGAGGCTACTTGTTCCACATGGCGCAGCACATCGTCAGCAAGAGCGGCCAGATGACGATGCTTCATTTCGAGCTCGGCCTCGATGGAGGCGAACCGTATGATGCCCCCCACCCGAACCGCCTCTACGGCTTCGGCTCTCCAGCCTGGCCCGCACCGAGGCACTGAGCCATGGTCTCGAGACTTCGCGACAGTTGCTGGAGGCCCGTTACGATCAACCCGGACAAAGCGGCACGGTTTGACAAGTTGGACGGCGTCGCCCAGAAAAGGAAAAACAAATGAAAGTAGATAAAGAAATGGAAGCCACGCCCACAAAGGTGGAGCGGAAGTCCGAGCTCGAACTCGTGGTCACCCACACCGTCGACGCGCCGGCGCGCCTCGTATTCGAGGCGTGGACCAAGGCGGAACTGTTCAGGCGGTGGTGGGTGCCCAAATCGTATGGGCTGAACCTGGTCTCCTGCGAAATGGACGTTCGGGTCGGAGGGCAGTATCGTTTGACGTTTCTCCACGAAGGCTCGACCATGGAGTTCTTCGGCACCTACCTCGAAGTGACCCCGCCCTCACGCCTCGTTTGGACCAACGACGAGGGCGACGGCGGCCAAACCGTTACCACCGTGACCTTCGAAGAAATCGACGGCAAGACCCTATTGACGGTACACGACCTCTACCCCTCGCCGGAAGCCGTCGACACCGGATCGACCGGCGCGATGCCCGAGATGCTCGGCCAACTCGACGAGCTTCTTGCCAGCCTGAGATCAGGCACGGAGGCAAAATGACGCATCCAATCCATCGATGGATCGCTCTCCTTCTGTTGACGCTCCTTATGACGGCCGCGTCGGCGCAGCAGAAGCCAACGACGGGCTACGCACCGGTCAACGGGCTCAAGATGTATTACGAAATCCATGGAAAAGGCGAACCGGTGGTGTTGCTGCACGGCGCGCTCATGACCATCACCAACAACTGGACCGGGTGGATCGGCGACCTTTCCAAAACTCGGAAAGTCATTGCCGTCGAAATGCAGGGGCACGGCCGGACGGCCGATATCCCACGAGATATCACCTACGAAAATCTGGCGGACGACGTGGCCGGACTGCTCAATTATCTCAAGATCCCCCGAGCGGATCTTATCGGCTACAGCCTGGGCGGAGGCATCGCGCTGCAGTGTGCGATCCGCCATCCGGACAAAGTGCGAAGGGCTGTCATCATTTCATCCACGTTCCGCAGTGACGGCATGGTCGCGGGAGCCCACGAGGCAATCTCGCAACTTACGGCGGACGTTTTCAAAGGCTCGCCCATCGAGGCCGAGTACAAGAAGCTGAGTCCGACTCCGGACTACTTCCCGAACTTCGTCCGGCGAATCGCCGACGCCGCTTCGAAACCGTACGACTTCGGAGCCGACAAGCTTAAGGCCACCACGGCGCCGATGTTTTTCATCCATGGCGATGCCGACGGCGTGCGCCTCGAGCACATCGCGGAGATGTTTCGCCTCAAAGGTGGCGGGACCCACGGGGACATGGGGCCGCGCTCCACATCGCGCTTGGCCATCTTGCCCGACACCACCCACGTAACCCTGATGCAGCGCATGCCCATCATCGTCCCAATGGTGAACAACTTTCTCGACGCCAAGCCGTAGCCTTGCTACGGCTTGGCGTCGAGAAAGGCGTACCTCAGTCAACTCGACCGGCCCGGTCGACGCTCTCAGCGTCTCCCTCTCCAACTCCTTCGGGGAGCGAAACGGCCCATCCAGGTTCCGCCGAGTTTGGACTCTAGTCGGAGCCTGGGAGGGTCTTGGACTCAAGGCCGTGGAGGAGGGCTCGAAGACGGCATCACTTCACGCCTGCGAGGGTGCGTATGTGGTCGTTTGCGAAGTATTGGGCGCCGCCTTCTTCGACCGCTTGCACGATCAGGTTCGCTACGAATTCCGGAGTATCTCCCGCGGAATAGTCGGACGCCGGGGCGGTCGGGGAGCTGCCCATCCGGTTCTTGCCGAAGTTCGTCGCGGTGATGTACGGATACACCTCGCCCACCGCGATTCCGTCACCCTCGAGCTCTAGGCGCGCCGTTTGAGTAAAGCCGAGAAGCGCGCGCTTGGAGGATGAGTAAACGCCGTAGCTCGGGATGGTCATAAAGGCGGTGCCGGAGTTAATGTTAACGATGCTGCCGCCCTGCGAGCGCATGATAGGGATGACGCTTTGCATCGCCACGATGGGACCGAGTACGTTCAGGTGAAAGATCTCGTCGAATAGCTCCGGCGCGATCTCTTCGATGGTGGCGGTATAGCTTCGTCCGGCGTTGTTGATGAGGCCATCGATCCGGCCATAGTGGCGGTGAACCTGCTCGACCGCAGTCCGAACGGCTTCAAAATTCGTCATGTCCACCGCAAGGGGCAGACTATCGGGCAGACGAGCCGAGAGTTCGGTGAGTAGATCGTAGGATCTGGCCAGCAGGGCAACCTTTCCGCCCTTTCGGGTGATCGCTTCGGCGGTGGACAGCCCGATCCCCGAGGATGCGCCGGTGACGATAAAAACGCGATTTTGAATATCCATAGAGTTGACCCCTTGTAAAATGGAGGCACGCTCCACTTACATCTATTATAAACGGAGCCATCCTCCGTTTCGTCTCGTGACAAGACAGAATGCAAAAAAAGCCGCGTGCCGACGCCATCCGAAACCGGGAACGATTGCTCGAGATCGCCCGCGAGAGCTTCGCTGAGATGGGGGACGCCGTCACCTTCGACGAGATCGCCAGTCGATCCGGACTCGGGGTTGGAACCCTCTACCGGCACTTTCCCAACCGCGAAGCCCTGGCCGAGGCGGTGTACCTCGCCGAGCATCAGCGCCTAGTGGAGGCCGCTAAGGAGTTCGAAGCGACCCTGTCGCCGGTCGAGGCGCTTCGCGCTTGGCTCCGCATGTTTGTCGAGCTGTTGGCTACGAAGCGGGCGATGAAGGAGTCCTTGAACGCCTTTTTCGATCAGAAGCCAGACGTCTATTCCGCCGTGCGGAACCTGGCAGGCGAAACCATTTCCCGATTGGTGAAGAGCGCCGAAGAGGCGAGGGAGATCAAACCGGGAATCGATCCAACCGATCTGCTTCGAGCGCTGGTGGGAATTTCCACCGCCAGCACTGGGCCCGAATGGCGGGACAGCGCCCTGAAGATGGTCGATTTACTCGTGGCGGGAATGGTCGCCGAGGCTCGCTAGTCGCAGATAGAATGTGTCGTGCTGTTTCTAGCGACTCTTGCATTCGCTCACACGCGAGCCAATGAGCCCGTTTTATGCGTCGAGTATCTACGCGGAAGAAAATGCATCCTGATCACGCAAGGTAAAGGCTACTACGACGAAGGACCGTACGAGACGCATCGCCTCAATACCCGGTACGGGCGGGTCACGGTGAAGTTGGAGCACGACCACTTCCCCAGCTATCCGAACGTCGACACCGGTCCGGAAGGGTACGCGCTTGCGATCCGTACTCCGAAGCAAGTGAGCGTCAAACTCCGATTCGGCGGCGAAATCGACACCGTCATCGTGGACCATCGCCGCATCGGCTTCTCCCTCCCTCGGCCTACTTCATACCGTTGCACATTCGCCGGCGGAGACCACCTTTTCGAAATCGCATGGCCACCCACGGAGTGACGCGCGAATCTCGAAGGGGTAGTGGTTTCGGGACGGCAATGTTCGAAGGTTGCTCCGTAGAAGACAAGCTAAGCCGCTGTCCGTCCTAGACGCTTTTCAAAATATTTTTGGCCTGCTTTTGACGTTAGCGACGGTTCAAGGCAGGGAGCGGGATTCTGCCGGCTAGTTACGAGTTTGGCCTGTCCGATGTCCCATTCGTCAGGATAGCGCTCGTAACAAGGTGAAGGAGGCGGTCCTCCCGTGATGCGAATGCGGGTTGGGCGACGACCCAAGCGAGCCCGGACATCAGGGCGAACAGATCCTCCCCATCCATATCGGCGCGCGCCGTTCCCTCGGACTGAGCACGGAGCAAGAGCCGGGCGCCCGCAGAGTGCAGCGCCGTGCTCGAAGCGTGAAGCGCTGAGTCCGGGTCCGCGTGGGCGTTCGCCAACAAGTCGCAAATACCGCTATACGTACGGGTGAACGCCACCGCCTCGCGAATCCAGGACACGAGCGCTTCGTCTGGTGAGCTCGACGTTTCGAATTCGGTCGCCTGCTGCGTCAGGGCATCCGCTTTCACCCGCAGCAACGCATCGAACAGGGCGTCTCGGGTCGGGAAATGACGAAGCAGTGTGGCCAATCCAACATTTGCCCGACGGGCGATTTCTCGCATCGATGAGTCGACCCCGTGCTCGATGACGACCTCATGCGCGGCCGGAAGTATGTGGTTGTAATTCTTTTTGGCGTCGGCTCTCATAAACCTCTTGACAAACGGATCACTGATCCGTTTATACTGAATCCGTATATGGATCAGTGATCCAGAAGAGTACCCGAAGTTCCAGGGAACACAAATATGAGCACAAGCATGAAGAGACTCAACGGCAAGACCGCCGTAATCACCGGTGGCGCTACGGGCATCGGCCTCGCCTCCGCAAAGCGTTTTATCGAGGAGGGCGCGTTCGTATTCATTTTCGGCCGCCGGCAGGAAGCGCTCGACGCTGCCGTGGCAGAACTCGGCCCCAATGCCAGAGCCGTAAAGGGCTCTGTCTCGGATGAGGCCGATCTCGACCGACTCTACGCGGCCGTAAAGGCCGAGCGCGGAACCCTCGACGTCGTCTTCGCCAATGCCGGAGTGGGAAGCCAGCTTCGGCTCGGGGAGATCACCGCCGAGCACATCGATGAAACCTTCGATGTCAATGTAAAGGGAACAATCTTCACGGTCCAGAAGGCGCTGCCTCTAATGGGCAAAGGCGGTTCCATCATCCTGACCGGATCAAGCGCCGGCGCCACCGGAGCCCCGGCGTTCACCGCCTACAGCGCCAGCAAGGCGGCCGTGCGCAACCTCGCCCGGACCTGGGCGGAGGACTTGAAGGGCACCGGCATCCGGGTTAACGTGCTGTCGCCCGGGGCAACGGCGACCGAACTCGCAAAGGAAGCATTGGGCGACGAGGGCCTAAAGATTTACGGCTCGATGACGGCGCTCCAGCGCATGGGCGATCCGGCGGAGATCGGAGCGGCGGCCGCCTTTCTCGCGTCCTCGGACAGCAGCTTCATGACCGGCAGCGAGATCGCCGTCGACGGCGGCCTCGCACAAATCTAACCCGGGCAAGGTCCCATCGCGGGGCTGCCAGCCCCCGCCATTCGCGGGATAGCGCCCCAAAAGTACACAAGAAGAGACAAAGACTATGAAAAACCTAGAAGGCAAGATTGCCGTGATCACGGGCGGAAGCAGCGGGATTGGCTTGGCCACCGCCAAGCGCTTCATTGAAGAAGGTGCGCACGTGGTGATCACCGGGAGACGAGAGAAAGAACTGGAGGAAGCCGCCGCCGTCATCAAGAAAAACGTTACGACGGTCGTGGGCGACGTTTCGCGCTTGGAAGATCTGGACCGGCTTTATGCCGTCGTGAAAGAGAAACATGGTCACATCGACGTTCTCTTCGCGAACGCGGGAGCGGGAACAATCTCCCCGCTTGCAATGGCCACCGAGGCTCATTTCGACCAGACCTTTGACGTGAACGTGAAAGGGCTCTTCTTTACCGTGCAAAAGGCCCTTCCCTTGTTCAAGGACGGCGGTTCGATCATTCTAAACTCGTCGGTCTCGAACGTACTCGGGCTGCCAGGGTTTAGTGCCTACGCCGCGAGTAAGGCGGCCGTTCGCAACTTCGCACGCGCTTGGACTTTCGAACTGAAGGATCGAAAGATCCGCGTGAATTGCATGAGTCCCGGAGCAATCGATACCCCGGCCCTCACGACAACGACCGGCCTCACCGCTGAACAAGCCCAGCAGGCAGCCGAACAGTTCACCACGCAGATCCCAATGGGGCGCAGAGGCATGCCGGAGGAAATCGCGGCGGCAGTCGCGTTCCTCGCGTCGGATGAAAGCTCTTACATCACTGGCATAGACCTCGCCGTCGACGGGGGCATGGCGCAGGTCTGACCCCGGCGCGGTGGTCCCGGGGCTGGCCACCAGCGCCGCCAATCGTAGGGCCACGCTCATCAAACCTGCTTCGAATCAAATCTCAGAGAAATATCATGAAATACTCAATTATCGGCTTCGGCAATATCGGCAAGGCGCTGGCCACGGCGTTTACGCGCAAAGGCATCGAAGTATCGGTTGCAACCACACGCGACCCGGAAAGCTTTGCATCCGATGCGGCCGCGATCGGACCCGGGATCGTCCCCAAAACACTGGCGGAAGCGGTCAAGGCGGACATCATCTTTTTGGCAGTCCGTTTCGAGTCGCACCAGGACGTGGCGAAGGCACTCCCCACCTGGCAAGGAAAGACTATCGTCGATGTGACCAACGCCTACGGCGTGCCTCTCGAGAAGTTGGACGGGCTCCCGTCCTCCGCCTTCGTTGCGAAGTCGTTCGTGGGCGCCAACGTCGTGAAAGGTTTCAATCATCTAATCGCCGCCACCCTATCTGCCGACCCGGCCGTCTCCGGCGGCCACCGGGTGGTCTTTTTGTCTAGCGACGAGGAGGATGCGGTCGCGCCCGTGGCGGATTTGGCCAAACGACTCGGGTTCGCCCCCGTCGAGCTTGGTAAGTTCGACGAGGGTGGCGCGCTGGTGCACGCGCACGACGACATTTGGGGCCGGCTCATCTTCCAGGACTTGTACAAGAAGGAGCAGTAGCGACCGCGACCTGGCCCGCGGTCCCGTGAGCTGCGTCCTCAAGTCAACGCGGTGTGGAGACAGGTGCTCACAAGAAGGTCGACGCGATCCACCGTTGTCGGCCCTCTTCCCTCGCATAAGTCCACCGGCTAGAGGCCGGGAAAAGCCAAGGATATTCGAAACCTAGCCTCGGCTGCGAGGTATCCAGGTTCAAGAGGATGTGGCTTGCCGTCCTATACACTTTTCAAACCACTAACCCAATGTTTGAACTTCGTTCACCGCCGCTTCAAGGGCTTG
The DNA here is from genome assembly GCF_000724625.1 of Fimbriimonas ginsengisoli Gsoil 348. Classification (GTDB taxonomy): domain Bacteria; phylum Armatimonadota; class Fimbriimonadia; order Fimbriimonadales; family Fimbriimonadaceae; genus Fimbriimonas; species Fimbriimonas ginsengisoli. The sequence continues at coordinate 1,334,881 of NZ_CP007139.1, forward strand.
ACTATGGAAGCTTGCGTGTTCGACCGTGTCGCGAAGAGGTTGGAGATCCAATTCCCAGTTGGTATCGGAGGGAGCCGTGCTGAGGCGCTGGAGACTGTCTCGCATGCCGCGCATCGACTGCGCCAGCATCTCCAGCTGCGCGTCGACGCGCTCGACGACGAGCGATAGGTCTCGAACTGCCTGTAACCGCCCCTGGCATAATTCGAAGCTTCGCTCCAAGGCTTCACGGGTCATCGAGTCATTGGTTTGATCGAGTCGCTTCCTAATCTCTTCCATCTCGGAGGAGACTTGGGCGGGCGTCGAAAGTCCTACCGATCCGCGGTCCCGCACCGATCGTAGTCGCGTCTCTTCATCGATCAGCCGGTTGAGCTGCTTCCACACGTCGTCGCCGGTTTCCTCGGGTAGGTTCAGGCGGTAAAGCACGAGGGCGGCCTCGCTGTAGGCGCGCTGTACCGGAGAGAGATCCAATACGGGAAGCAGTGCGGCCAGCTCGTCTGCGGAAAGCCGCTTGCGGCTCGTTTGGTAGCCCAGGTAGGCGTGGAGAAAGCCAAGAACGAGGACACTGAGTACGGCAAAGTTTACAGAGGGATTTCCGAGCATCGGTTTCACGGCTATGGAGCCGACAAACGCGACACTATAGAAGACGAACCAGGCAAAGCAGCCCTTGCCGTACTGCTTCATCCAAAGCGACTGGTACGCCTTTATCGCTTTCGCATGCTCAGGCACCAGGCTCGACGTCCCCGGCCAGGTGTATTGCTGGGCAAATTGGTCGGCCAGCCGAAGAATTTCCGGGTGAATCCGTCCATCCAACCTCATGGCCTTAAAGATACGCTAATCGGAAGCTGGGGGGACGCACTCTGCCTTTGAGGGGCCACGTGAAGTCGGTCGGCCCAGTTTCGTCGGATTTCCCGTATGGGCGCGGGCCGAGGGTGGGCGCCTCGTCAAGATCGGACAAACTCGGGCTGGCATGTTTCGTTTTGCGATCGTCGGTGCTGGGTGGCGTTCCGAGTTCTTTCTCCGGATCGCCCGGGAACTCCCGGACAAGTTCGAAGTAACGGGAGTGCTGGCGCGGCGGCCCGAACGCGCAGCCGAACTGCGGAAAACCTGGCCGATTCGGATTTATGACTCGATCGATCAGATCGCGGCCGACCGGCCGGACTTCGCGATCACTTCCGTTTCCTGGGAGAGCAACCCGGTCGTAGTCAAGGCTCTGGCGGATCGCGGCATTCCTGTCCTCTCGGAGACCCCGCCCGCCTCGGATGTCCCCCAAATGATTGAACTCAATGAGCTGGTCAAACGTGGGGCGAGGATTCAGGTGGCCGAGCAGTACTGCTTTCAGCCCTTGCACGCGGCCAGAATCAAGCTCGTTCGTGACGGAAAACTCGGCGAAGTCTTTCAGGCCCAGGTGTCGGTCTGCCATGGGTACCACGGCATCAGCCTCATCCGTCGCCTTCTCAGTATCGGATATGAGCCGGCCAAGATCGTCGCACGAACATTCCCCGAGGTGGTCGTCGGGGGCCCCGACCGAAACGGCCGCCCCCCGACGGAGGAACGGCTTGACCGTCAATCGCAGCTCGTCGCGTACCTCGATTTTGGAGATAAGCAAGCGGTATTTGATTTCGTCGGATCCATGTATCACTCCTACATTCGGTCCCATCGCATGTTGGTGCGGGGCCTGCGGGGGGAAATTAACGGCGACCAAGTCCGGTATCTGGAAGACTTCCGGACGCCGATCGAATACGCGCTCCGAAGGGTTGACGCGGGACAAACCGGCAACCTCGACGGACACTTCCTCCAAGGAGTGCTTGGCGGCAGCGAATGGCTATACCGGAATCCCTTCCCATTCGCGAGGCTAATGGATGACGAGATCGCGATCGCGGAATGCATGTGGAAAATGGGCGAGCATGCCCACGGAGGACCCGACTTCTACTCCCTCGCCGAGGCCAGCCAGGATCATTACCTGTCCCTTCTCATGAACCAAGCGGCAGAGACAGGATCGGAAGCGACAAGCGTACGGCAACCGTGGGCAACCGGCGGGAATTAAGCACGGGGCCAGTCGCATATGTAGTCGTTCGCAGGAAGGTGGTGGACAAAACATCATCTATGATTAGGCCGTGAAGCTGTTCTCTTGGAACGTCAACGGTATTCGGGCGGTGTTGCGGAAGGACATGTTCGGCCCTTTCGTCGCCACGGAAAAACCGGATGTCCTTTGCCTTCAAGAGACCAAAGCGCAGCCCCACGAGGCGGTCGTCGATCTGCCCGATTACGAGGAGTATTGGAACTCGGCCGATAAGAAGGGGTATTCCGGAACCGGCATTCTCACCAAGACCAAGCCTCTAACGGTTCAGAGAGGCTTGCCGGCCGAAATTCTCGCGAAGTACGACATGAGTACGGACGGTTACGGCGACCCGAATGCCGAGGGTCGCGTGTTGATGGCGGAATTCGAGAAGTTCTTTCTCGTCACGGTTTACACGCCAAACGCCAAAGACGACCTGAGCCGCATCCCCTTACGCCGGGACCACTGGGACCCCGCATTTCTCGAATACTGCCAGCTCCTGGAAAAGTCAAAGCCGGTTGTCTTCTGTGGCGACTTGAACGTCGCCCACACCGAGCTTGACCTTGCCAATCCCAAGCCGAATATGGGGAAGAAAGGTTTTACACTGGAAGAGAGGGCCGGCTTTCAGGCCTTTCTCGACGCCGGCTACATCGACACCTTCCGCATCTTTACGCAAGGCAACGGTCACTACACATGGTGGAGCCAGATGGGCGGCGCGCGAGCGCGCAACGTAGGGTGGCGGATCGACTATTTCCTCGTCTCATCCGGACTGCGAGACAAAGTCACTGCCGCCGAAATTCACGCGAGCGTGATGGGGTCCGATCACTGCCCGATCAGCCTGACCTTGGACCTTTGAATTAAGCGAGTCTGGATGCGCTCGAGCACATCTACCGGGATCAAGCGAGTGTGCTCGTTCAAGTGGGCCTCTTGAATCCCGCGGGACTCCCGGTCTGCCCCAGCGAATGTGCTCGCAAACTAATCGACCCCTCGATCCCCAACCGCAGCTACTAGATATGATTCGGCACTGAAACGAAGTGACTCGGAAAAGTTCGAACCCTAGTCGGGCATGCCAGGACGAGAGCGGCTGGCCGTCCTAGCTTTTCAAACTTCGGATCTCAACGTCAAGGAGAAAGACGGCATGCCCAAGACGACCTGATATCAAGTAGATTGTGTCGACAGAGTATGAGAGCGTTGCGCTTCGGAGAGGGCACAAATGCGTAAGCCACGGCACGAGGTGCGCGACGGGATCCACGGGTTTGTCACATTTGACAATGTAGAGCGGGACCTCATCGATAGCCGACCGTACCAGCGACTCCGTTCAATCCATCAACTTGCCTTAACCTATCAACTCTATCCGGGAGCAACCCATCGGCGGTTCGAACACTGTCTGGGCGTGATGGAAATCGCCTCACGGATCTTCGACCGGCTGTTCGACGGGCAAGTACCCGACAACGTAAGGGGGCGTATCGCTGACGAACTTCAGAATGATAAGGGGTACTGGAGGCGGGTCTTGCGGGCAGCGGCGCTACTCCATGATCTAGGCCACCTCCCGTTCTCGCACGCCGCTGAAGCCGAACTGCTTCCCGCCGGTTGGGACCATGAACGCTTGACCGCCGAGATCATTCGTAAGTCCGAGATCAAGGATATCCTCGGGAACGCCACATCGCCCATCAAGCCAGAGGATGTCATTGACATCGCGTGGTCGCCAAAGGACCGGGCAAAGGCGGAACCGGACTTTAAACTTAGTCCTTGGAAGGCTCTGCTAAATGAGATCATCACGGGGAACACATTTGGAGCAGATCGCATCGACTATCTGCTGCGTGACTCGTGGCACGCAGGAGTGGCCTACGGACGATTCGATCCCGATCGATTGGTGGCGGGTTTGCGGCCGATCGTAGCTCCAGATACCGACGAGGTCGCGATTGGATTGGACGACGGGGCGATCCACGCGGCGGAGGCCTTGCTATTGGCTCGTTATTTTATGTATACTCAAGTCTACATGCATGAGGTGCGTCGAATCTACGACCTACACCTTCAGCGCTTCCTACAGGCCTGGTTGGCCGAAGGTAAATTCGACGTGGCTTGGGAAAGGGCGATCTTGAATACGGACGATGAAGTGCTTGCGGCGATGCGAGCCGCGATGGCTGACCTCAATCACCCTCACCATGTCCTAGCCCAACGGGCGATGGGACGGCAACACTTCCGAACCGTTTACTCACTGGCGGCTCCCCACAAGAAGAAAAAGCCAACAATATTAGAGGACATTTACGCATTTTTATGCGGACAGTTTGGGGATAGCCGGATTGAACGGTCGCAGTATGGCCCCAAGTCCGAGGCAAACACTTTTTGGGTGGTTCTTGAAAGTGGAGACCTTCAGCGGGCCGAGGAGTTCTCAAGTGTCATCGCCCACGTCCCTTCTATCGAGATCGGGTTCGTCTTCGCCGAGTCAGCCATTAAGGACCAAGCCGAAGAAAGCATCAAAGCCAAGTTTAAAAACGTCCTTTCAACGCCAAAGCCCAGAACTAGGAAAAAATGATCGACTTCACCCGACATTGGTACATCCTCGAAGCCGTCAAGGATCTCCGCGCTGCCGGAAGTTGGGCGGGCAAAACCCACGTTATCAAAACTCTTGCTTTGGTCAATCTGTTGGAAGAAACTCCTTTTGACTTCGTTCTGTACAAGCATGGTCCGTACTCTTTCGATATCGATGCAGAACTTGAGCAACTCAGAAGCTATGACGGCTTGGTCGAGGAGCGAGTCGGTGGGTATGGCCCTCGGTTGAAGCCAGGTGCCGGAGCGAGGTTCGTTGTGACGCAGGCATCGCCGCCCAAAAACGCGGCGGAATTGATCAAGAAAGCGGCCAATTTTGCCAAGGATCGCGATGTAAGCGGCTTGGAGGCAGTTGTGACATCTGCATGGATCGTGGTTCGCGAAGACATCTGCGATGCGACGATCGTCGCTCAGCGACTTGTTGAGCTTAAGCCTCACATTTCGGTACTGGTCGCCCGAAAAGCCGCCGAAGAAGCGATTGAATTCATTGCCTGTTAAGGCAGGTGACAAATATGCATGAGGTCACGCATTTTTGACGGCACAGCCTAGAACAGAGGCGGTTGCCCTGTTCGTGCTGGCCGTTAAAGTCTTCGTAAGCGCAGTTACGGCGCGTTTGAATCTTACTTAGGGCTTCCGCTCAATTTAAGTTCAATTCTCCCAGAGCTGCCGGACTAGGATTCGAACCTAGACGTGCGGCACCAAAAACCGCTGTCCTGCCATTAGACGATCCGGCAACGTCGGGGTGAGTATACCGGGCGGGTGGGGATGATTTTTGATGGGTGATGAGTGATGGCTGATGCCCTCCGGGAATAGGGAGGGTTTATACTTCGTGACCATGGCGAATCGAGTGGAGCGGCTGGCGGAGAGGATCGGGGAAACCGGGGCGGATGCGTTTATTGCGTGGGATCCGGTCACGATGGGGTACTTGCTGGGGTTCCATGAGAACGCTCACGAGCGGTTTCTCGCCTTGGCGATCAGCGCAAAGGGGGAGGTTCGGCTGATCTGCCCAGCGCTTACCGAGAGCCAGGCGCGGCGGATCGGCATCCAGGACATCCGGCCCTGGAAGGACGGGGAGGACCCGATGGGGCATTTCTTCGAGCTCGCCCGCGACTGGAATCTCAAGAGCGCGATCATCGCGGTCGACGCCGTCTTACCCGCGCGGCAGCTCTTGAAGATGCAAGATTGGCTCCCCGCCGCCCTCTTCAAAGACGGCGAGTCCATCGTCGCTAGTCTTATGAGCCGGAAAGAGCCGGAGGAGATCGATCGGCTCCGGAAAGCCGGGGCGGTGGCGGACGAGACGTTCCTCGAGGTGTTCCCCAAGATTCGCGCGGGACAGACCGAACGGCAGATCGAGAAGATGCTGAACGACGGGATGACCGCTCGCGGCGGTACGCCGGCCTTCGCCATCGTGGCGGCCGGGGCGAACGCAGCGGAGCCGCACCATCTTTCGGACGACACCGTACTCAAGACGGGCGACACGCTGATCCTCGACTTCGGGTGCGAGCGCCAAGGGTACATCAGCGACATTACGCGGACGGTCAGCGTTGGCCCTGCCAGCGATAGCGCCAAGGAGATGTACGACTTGGTCTACCGGGCGCATATGGCGGCGCGGAAGGCGATCCGGCCGGGAGTTCCGGCGAACTCGATCGATAAGGCGGCGCGCGACGTCATCGTGGCCGGCGGCGCGGGGGAGGCGTTCTTCCACCGGACCGGGCACGGGATCGGGATGCAAGGGCACGAGCATCCGTACATCAACGACTCGAACTCGGAGCCACTGGAGCCGGGCAACTGCTTCAGCATCGAACCCGGCGTCTACTTTGCGGGGGAATTGGGGATCCGCATCGAGAACATCGTCGCGGTGACCGAGGACGGTCACGAGAGCATGAACGCGGAGCCGAGCCCGACATTGTTGGAAACCGGCGGTTAGGTGACCGCGGTCGTCGAGGTGCATCTTCGTTTTATATGGAGTCTCCTTCGTCGACCCGGTTTAGGCGGCCACCTCCACCCTTCCTGAGCTTATCTAAACGCCCGTGAAGGGAGGGGCCATGGTCACGCAAAGGCGCAAAGGCGCAAAGAGGGAGGAGAGCGGAACCCCAGCTCGAGCACTCAGATGGCTGATAAACGGTCCGGTAAGAAGGGCATTCGGTGGGTGGTCGTGGTCGCGCTGACCATGGCGATCGCAATGGGGCTTGTTTTTGTGGTTCGGCGGCGAACGTTGCCGGGGTGGATCGGGTGTCAGAGCGTTCCTAGCCGGCAGGCGCGGGTGAGTGCTTGCGTGGTTTCGCGGCCGTTCAAGGAGTATCGGAAGGAGATTCTCGACTGGGTTGAGCGGGAGCGGTTTCAGATCGACAATCTCACCGACGTCGCGATCTTTACGTCGAGGGGGAAGACTCGCTCGTCGTGTGGGATGGGAGAATCGCGGACGACACCGGAGCCTCGGTGACCCATGATCCGGGAGTATCGAGCGTGATCTATACGCACACACCGAGCTTGGTGGACGGAATCGCCAATCGGCTAAGGTGGTGAGGAAGAGGAACGCTGGCGACCTTGGGGCGGTCCAAAGCAAAGCGGCGGCGTAAGTGCCGCCAGGAGGACGAACATGATTCCAACCGATGAGAACGGACCCGTAGACGGTTTTAGCGACGCACAAAACTCGAGTACCGGCGAGCCCGATCCGGGTCGCCCCGAAGGCGCCCCGCCACCCCTCAGTCCGGAGGAGTACGCCAAGCTTCAAAAGGAAGCCCGCGAAGATCAAAGCGGCAAACGCGGCGGCTAACTAACTCTTGGGGCGGTCTTGCGCCACGTAATGTGGCAGACCGCCCAGTGAATGACAGGAACCGCGATCCACCAGAGAAGGGTCACTTCCTGATTGAACGGCGACTTGTGGGTCCAACCGCCCATGTACATCAAAAGGCACCAGGGGCCCCACGGAAAGAGCAGGTACCACACCAGCCAGACAATCGACAGGTGGGGCCATGTCGCGATGAAGCTAGCCAAGCCGAAGGAAGACACCAGCATGACGGCAAGGACGATCATGTAGGTGCTGTTGTCGAAGCGCCCGGTAGCGAGGGAACTCTGGCTTAACTCTCTGAGGACTCCCCATCGATTGAGCAAGGGAAGATAGAGGAAGACGACGATCAGGCTCCAAGCAACACCGGCACCAGCCGTCTTCAAAGTGCGCCGGGGCAGCTCTTGCATTGATCACCTCATCGGCCGGAATTTGCGAGCGCTCGCAGGCTCGCTGGCTGAAAGCGGTGGCGGGCCACCGCAGTCTATAGGGGTTGGACTTGTTTGACGAAGTTCTCCACGATCCGAAATCCCTCCTCGGTGAGCACCGATTCCGGATGGAATTGGACGCCTTCGATCGGCAACGATTCGTGGCGGAGGCCCATGATCTCGCCGTCGTCTTCCGCGGTCGCGGTGACGATGAAGCCGGGCGGGACCGAGTCGCGGGTGACCACCAACGAATGGTAGCGGATCGCCCGGAACGGGTTTGGCATCCCTTCGAACAATCCTTTCCCGTCGTGCCGCACCATCGATGCCTTCCCGTGCATGATGTTTTTCGCCTGTTTCACCACGCCGCCGGCGACGTGGCCGATCGCCTGGTGGCCTAGACACACGCCAAAGATCGGCATCGGTAGCCGCTTGGTTACCAGCGCGGCGTTTAGGATGTCGAGGCAGACGCCGGATTCCTTCGGGGTGCAAGGGCCGGGGGAGAGCATGATGCCGTCCGGGTTTAGCTTCTCGATCTGCTCCAAGGAGATCTCGTCGTTCCGCCAAACGACGATTTCGGCCCCGCACTGGCCCAGGTATTGGACGAGGTTGTAGGTAAACGAATCGTAGTTGTCGACGACGAGGATCACGCTTCAAGTGTGGCAGATGGACCCGCATTCACCCAATTGCGCGTATTCTGAAACCGGCCCCTTATGAAGACTCGACTACTCTTGCCGCTCCTTTCCCTCACCGCGCTATCCCATGGGCAGACGACGCCGGAGCGATCTCTTGCGGGCTTTGTCGAAGCATGGAATCGCAAGGATCTTCCGGCGGCGGCCCGGTTTATTTACGGCGCAGATCCGAAAGCGGACTTTTCGGCGTTCAACAAGCTGACCGCCAGCCAACCTTGGCCGATTCTTCACGTCTCCAATGTCAAAGCCACCGTCAACCGTGGGACGGCGAGCCTCACCTATTCGGTGAAGGTGGAGATTCCGGGTGGGCCGCCGGCCCAAAATGAGGTCGCAACGGCTCGCATCTTCGAAGGGAAATGGCTGCTGATTCCGTTACAGGCAACGGGTAAGCCATCGAAATTCCTTCCCGGAGTCGCCTTCATGGTGGCTCACCCAGGTCATCGGGTCGGCTCGGACTCCACCTCCGCGCTAATCGAGGTCAAGCAGCTCGCCCTCGGCGCGTTGCTCCTCGCCAACGACAGCAATTCCGTATTCGCCCTGAGCGACGCCAACGCCACCTCCAAGCTGCGGCCGTACCTCAAGAATCCGGCGCTTTGGACCGCTCCGGGAGATCCGAAAGGAACCCAAAGCTTCCACCTCAACCCGGCGGTCGCCGGAAAGTCGATGAGTAGCATCCCGATCCCGGCCCGAACGGTGCTGTTGTACGACGGAAAGAACGGCCAACTCCGTTTCCGTTGGAACGGCCGCGCCGCCGTTGCGTTCGTCGACGGCCACGCGAAATTGGTGACGCGCGAAGAAGCCGCCCGCCTTCGATGGAAGCCGTAGCGTCGGCGCCCTCGCCGATGATCCGACGCGTCCTGAGCGTACGTTACATCTGAGGGAGAGGCCGGTCTGGAGACCAGCGGTCCGGGTTTACAGGCGTTTTTCGCCTGGGGGGAGCCAGCCTTCGCCTCGGGCTCGCTCTTCGATCCCGATGCTGCTCTTGCTCCGGATCTCCTGCCGAAGCAGCTCTTCGCGCCGAGCTTCCGACCGTCGCATCGCGGCGACCTGATCGGAGGTGCGGTCGCGTTGCTCGCGCAGCACATGCCAAGGCCTCTGACTGGCGGCAATGCCGGCGACAACCGCCCCGACCACCACCATTACGTTTATGAAAACTCCCTTCCGCATCTCCCCGTCTCGCAGCTATCCAAATGCTAGCACCCTTTGACGTCCGGGCCAAGGAGAATTGGCGAGAGTTGCGGGAAAAAGGGGGGTCGGGCGTTAGGCGTTAAGGCGTTGGGCGTTCTTTCGAAAATTATTCTCGTTAACCCAACGCCCAGCGCCCACCGCCCAGCGCTCCTACCTCCCCTCTTTCACCATCGCCACGAGCTGGTCTAGGGCTTTGCCCCAGCCGTCGTGGAAGCCCATCTCTTCATGCTGTTTGCGGGACCGTTCGTCGCCGTGGATCACGGTGGCGGTGTACTTTGTGCCGGAACCGTGCGATTCGAGGGCGATTACGGCAGTGAAGAGAAAAGGGCCGCAGGTTACGTCTTGCACCGGGACGCAAGGTCGGTAGCCGGGGGCCATAGCGTTGGTCCATACGAGTTTCTCGTTCTCCACGATCTCCAGGTAGCAGCCGAGGTTCGGGAATTCCTGACCTTCCGGAGAGAGCATCACGGTCCTAAAGATGCCACCCGGGCGGAGGTCGATCTCGCAATCGACCGTTTTCCAGGGTGCGGGCGTGAACCACTTCACCAGGTGCGATGGGGTGGTCCAAGCCTTCCAAACGAGCTCCCGAGGCACATCGACGATTCGCTCCATGACGAGGTCCAGATTCGGGTCGGGCTGATGTTTTTTCGATTCAGTCATTAGTTTCTTTCTCCATTGTCAGTAGGTAGGCGTCCAGTTGGTTGAGCCGGGCTTCCCACTGCTCCCGGTGCGTCTTCATCCAATCCTCGGCCAAACGTAGCGGCTGCGTTTCGAGCTCGAAGACTCGTACTCGGCCCTTCTTTTGGGAGCGAACCAAGCCGCACTTCTCCAGCACCTGCAGATGCTGGAGGAACGACGGGAGGGCCATGCCAAACGGCTTAGCGAGCTCGGTCATCGCGGCGGGGCCACGGCCTAGCCGAGTGAGGACGTCGCGCCTCGTGGGATTCGAAAGCGCCTGGAATACGTGATCCAAGGTTGCCAATTGGTTAGGCATTTACCTAAGTAAATCCGAGTGGGCGTGGAAAAGTCAAGCCAGGCGTGGCGGCTCGTCACCGAACCGTCTGGGTCAAGATCATGTTCGTGTTGCCGGGAACTCCCGCTGGGACGCCGGCGGTGACGATGATTTCGTCGCCGATCTTGAGGCGCTTGCGCCGAAAAAACTCGTCGATGGCGTCGCGAATCGTCTCGTCGGTGCTCGCGGGGCTCGGGATCCGGGCTGCCTCGACCCCCCAAACGACCGCCATCTGGTGAAGGGTCGACTCGCTCGCCGTCGCGCACAAGATCGGCACGCGCGGCCGGAACTTGCTCACCAGGCGCGGGGTTTGGCCGCTCGTGGTAGTGCAGACGATCGCTCGGGGGCGTAAGATCTGCGCCAGGTCGCTCACCGCGTGGGCGATCGCATCGGTGTGGCCGACCGCGTCGCGATGGCGTTCGTACTCCCGCTCGATCTTCGTTCGGTCGTAGAGCCCTTCCGCCTTTTCGGCGATCCGCGCCATCGTCCGCACGCACTCGACCGGGTAGCTGCCGGAGGCGGTTTCCCCGCTAAGCATCACCGCATCGGTGCCATCCAGAATGGCGTTGGCGACATCGGTCGCTTCTGCCCGGGTCGGCCGCGGCGCGTGAATCATGCTCTCCAGCATCTGGGTCGCGGTAATCACCGGAGTTCCGGCAAGGGTGCAATCCTGGATGATCCGCTTTTGCATCAACGGAACGTCCTCGATCTCCATTTGGAGCCCCATGTCGCCCCGCGCGACCATCACGAGATCGACTACTTTCAGGATGTTGTCGAGGTCTTGGATCCCTTGTCGCATCTCGATCTTGGCGCAGATTCCGGCGCGAGAGCCGAGCCGCTCCAGCAACCGACGCAGTTCGCGGGCGTCGGCGGCGCTCTTCACGTAGCTAAGTGCCACGAAGTCCACGCCGGCCTTCACCGCCTCCTCGGCGTCGATCACATCCTTGGGGGTCAGGGCCGGCACGTCGAACGCCTTCCCTACCAGCGTAACCCCCTTCCGGCTGCGCAACGTCCCCCCGCAAACGACTTTCGCCTCAAAGACGGTCGGAGTAACGCCGACCACGACACGGAGCTCGATCTCGCCGTCCCCCAGCAACAGGCGGCCGCCGGGAGTCATGGCACGCAAAATCTCCGCCTGTTCGATCGGAATCTCGACTCCCTCACCGCTTCCGACGCGGACGGTGGAGTTATTGACGAGCTCGAGCGTGTCGCCGGGAAGCATTCCGACGCGAAACTTCGGCCCCTGCAAGTCGGCCAAGATCGCTACGGGGGCGATGTCGGGCGAGAGTTCTCTTAGCCACCCGATCCAGCGCCGGCGGGTGTCCCAGTCGCCGTGGCTGCAGTTGATACGCGCCACATTCATCCCCGCCTCGATCAGCGCATGGATCTTATCCCGGCTGTCGACCGCCGGGCCCAGCGTGCAAACGATCTTCGTCCGCCTTTTCATCTATGGCCGAGTTTAGCCGCCCAGACCCAGGGAACATCCTGCCTTTCCAACCAGCCACAGCCGTAGATATGCTCAAGACTCTTTCTCTTGCCGCGATCCTTATGGTCACCGGCGCCGCATTTGGAATTCAGAAAAAGCAGGACAAGTCGGTACATCATGCCGCCATCCATGCCGAGCACTGGCTCAAGCACCATGCGTCGGCGCCGCACCGACGCCATGTCGTCCGCCACTGGAAGCGAAAGGCGAAGAAGCACGACAAGTCCGTGCACCACTCGGCCATGCACGCCGAACATTGGCTCAAGCACCACGTCGCCGCCCCGCATCGTAAGAAAGGCGGCTAGGGTAGCCAAGCTTTCCATTGCCCGTAGCCCGGGAGTATGGTCATCAACCAAATAGATTGACAACAAAGGTTCACCCGTAGCCCGGGGATTTATCCCCGGAGAAGCCTTGAACCGCGGCTAAAGCCACGGGCTACGGGTGAAATCAGGCAAGGGAAATGTAAACCTAATTTTATTAATGACCGTTATCCGCGGCTACGGGCAAAAAACATGGTGTTAGCGTTTTATCCAAACAGGGTTGGTAAGCGCTAACCTCCAAGCCACCTATCCATTCTCCTCCGTTTCGCGTACTCTCTTCTGGGGCCGCTTGAGGTACCAAAGAGATCATGCTATCGATCGCTTGCGTCTGGGCGCTGCTTGGCCAAATGAGGTCCACTGAAAGACTCACATACGGCGAATTGCGAGCCCTCGTACCGGTCGACCTTCGGCCAGTTGCGGGAGACCCGGCCGCATGGAATCTCTTGGTGCAAATCAAGAACCTGGCGACGACGCCTCCGCATGAGCCTTTCGATCCAGTTGCGCCGACGCAAGTTAGCGACTTGCTGGTCGAGTGGAACGGCAAACGCGGGCCAGATCTCGTTCGTCGCTCTCGTGAACGACTGACTCTCGAGGCGCCAAAAATGGACCTGGTCGAGCGAGCTCTGAGAGCAGGCTCTTGGGCGGCGCCGCATGGGCCCGACAAGAAATACCCAGTGTTCAGCGACCTCGAGTTGGAGGAGTCTTCGGTGCTTGTAGCTCTTAAGAACACCACCAACCTATTTGTTTTGCGGTCCCTCGTCGCCGCCGAAGAGGGGGACGGAGCAGGCGCCGTTCAAGGGCTGAACACTGCCCGATCAATTGGCGAAAGGCTGTCGGCAGGCGGTGGCACGGTCATTAATTGCCTCGTGGGTTTTGCTTCTCTCGCCATCGCCAACGATGCCACGCGGCGATTGGCGAATCATCCGGCGTTGACGGCAAGTCAACGCGCGAGCCTAGCCAGGTCGATGCCGGTATTTGACGGTTTCGCTGCCTTGAGGGCCAGTTGCTTGGGCGAATTCGACCGGATGATTCTCACCTTCATCGGGAGCATCCCCTCGATGTACGAAAAGAAGCCGGCTCCTTGGATCCGCGCCGTTCTGCAGGGCCACCCTAAACCGCTTGACATAAGGGCGACGCTGGGGAAGGCGGTGGAGGTTTGGCGGGCTCAGTTGGAGCACATGAAGCACCCCGACCGAGCTACTCCAGATCCGCGAGCATTGATTCTCGAGTACTCGTCGAGCATTCCATCCGCACTGAGAGGAAACGTTTGGGACAGCCCTACCGCACCTAAGAATCTGCCCGTGCATAAGATGCACGACCGGTTGATGAAGGTCTCCAATCCAGTTGGGCGGGCTCGCCTTCATGCGCTTCTTGAAAGCTCCGTCCTCGATGGGGACGAACAGCCCCTTCTAACCGCCGCGAAGAGGAATAAGGCCTCCGAAAGACTTACAGGGTTAATCCTCGCCGCCAACGCCTACCACCTTCGCACCGGGAAATGGCCGGCAAAGCTGACCGATCTGGGGCCTGAGGATGGAATCGACAAACCGTTGCTCGATCCGTTCTCGAACGAACCGTTCAAATTCGATCCAGCCCGGCTTCTTGTGTGGAGCGTCGCACCACCCGGTTATTCGGCGCTAGTGGCTCCACTCTCCTTTTCCGTTGTAACTGGCATCGTGTCGAAGTGACGCTGAAGCCGCGTGAGGTAAGAACGACCCATGCTCGCGTTAGTTAGCGCCCTGGTTTTGTTTGGGCAGTTCAAGCTGCCAGAAAAGCTCACCTACGGCGAGTTGCGGGCTCTACTACCGGTCGAGCTACGTGCGGAGCCGGGCGATCCCAAGGCTTGGAAATTACTGCAGATGGTAGAAAAGGCCGGGTTCGGGGCGAAGGACCAGATAAGCCCACTTCTTGCCGAATGGCGAGGCAAGGAAGATCCCACCCTATTGGCTCGCTCACATCGGGCGCTCGTGGGGCTGAAGCCAAACCTTGCGCGTCTGGAAAAAGCACTTGCTCTCGGCCCCTGGGCCGCGCCCTTCAACCCGGCGGCTCGGTATCCGATCCCTCCGGACTACTATCCCGACCACTTCGACATTGACGCGGCTCTGAAGCTAGGAGCAAAGGCGTGGGTTTTAGCCGCATTTGCCGCTTCGAAGGAAGGAAACGCGACCGAGGCTCTGCGTTACGTGCGCTTATCGCGGGCAGTGGGCGAAAAGTGTTCTAACTCCGGATCCTCCATCATCGACTTCTTGGTCGGGGGAGCCTGCCAAGCGATTGCCGACGACGGAGCCCGTCGTCTTGCGACAAAACCGAGCATGAGCAAAGATCAAGTGGCGCTTCTTGCCAGGAGCACCTCAAAGTTCGACAATCTCGCCGCGCTCCGGAACTGCTCTCGGGGCGACTTCGACCGGTCGTGCCTAGTCTTAGTAGGGATCGTACCAAGTCAAATGTCGGAGCCCAGGCCAAAGTGGATTAACAGAGTTTTTGATGGGCATCCCAACCTGTTCAACGCTCGCGAGACCCTGATGAAAGCCGTCGAGATTTGGGAAGCTGCGCTCGAAAACACAAGGCGGCCATGGGGAAAGCAAGTCGATCCTGCCGGCGTCGCCCGAGAATTCACCAGCGTTCTTCCAAAGGAATTCGCGGGACTGTACCCTGAAGGACCACCGCCCGCCAGTGAGGCCCAGCTCAAAAAAATACACGACCTTCTCCGAAAAATTGACAATCCGATTGGCCGTGTCGTTATCGACTCGATGATGATTGGGTCGGGCAATCAAGTGATGGAAGCCCTTCAAGTTTGTCGCCCAACAGCGGCTGACCGTCCTCGCCATTGCGAGCAACTCCTACCATAAGCGCACGGGAACTTGGCCAGGGAAGCTCTCCGATTTGGGGCCGGAAGACGGCGTGGACGCGCCGTTGATCGATCCGTTCTCGGACCAGGCTCTTAGCTACGATCCAACGCGCCGGATCGTATGGAGCGTAGGGCCGCATGGTAAGGCGGAGCGAAAAGACCGGCTCACTTTTTCGATAGAAACCGGTGACACGTTGAAGTGACACTAACGCTCCCAGGGAGCCCGCGACGAAGAAAATGAACCTAAAATCGCTAAACAGATGTCTTACCGGTCAGGAAAGAGATGTTAAGGATTCCACTGCGACGCGCGGACGGGAAAGAGCTGCCCTATGAGCTCGAGATTAAGACGACCGGTTTGAATCAGTGGCTCGAATTTCGGGTGAGGGCAAGCGACACCGGCGAGGTGCTATCTTCGGACACTTTTCACCACGGCCGCATTCCGCTAACCCGCTACCACCCGGACGTCGAAGGGGGTTCGATGATCTTGGGATACGAACCGGATGGGGAGCTGATCATCGTCGAATACGGCCGCGACCGTCGCCTTGCGCTCGCCAAGGTTGGCGAGGTCCGCTCCGCCGTAAACGTCTGCCGGTGGCACGACCGTAATTTAATCGCTGCCTAATATAAAGCAATCGGGCCACTATGTGAAGGGGGGTCGGTCGGCGTAGGTAAACTTATGTCGATGTCTTCCCCCATTCGCAACGTCGGGATTATTGCGCACGTCGATCACGGCAAGACGACGCTCGTCGATGCGATCTTCAAGCAGTCCGGCACCTTCCGTGAAAACCAGCACATGGGTGACCGGGTCATGGACAGCAACGACCTCGAGCGAGAGAAGGGAATCACCATCCTCTCGAAGGTCGCGTCGGTTCACTACAAAGAATATAAGATCAACATCGTCGACACCCCCGGCCACGCCGACTTCGGTGGCGAGGTCGAGCGCGTGCTGTCGATGGTCGACGGCGTGCTGTTGATCGTGGATGCGAACGAGGGCCCCATGCCCCAGACGCGGTTCGTGCTGAAGAAGGCGTTCGAGAACGGCCTCAAGCCGATCGTGTTTATCAATAAGATCGACCGCCCGCTGGCCCGTCCGCTCTACGCCTACGACAAGACGATCGACCTGTTTATCGACCTCGGCGCGAGCGAAGACGACATTTTCTTCCCCCACCTCTACGGCTCCGGCGCCGGCGGCTTTGCGCGCGTTTCTCCCGATGGCGGCGAGACAGACTTGCGCGCGCTCTTCGAGATGATCGTGAACGCGGTTCCGCCGGCCAAGGTGGAAGCCGAGGGTCCGTTCCTGCTCCAGGTCAACAACCTCGATTACAGCGACTATCTGGGCCGTATGTTCGGCGGCAAGGTTCTACGTGGCACCGTCAAGGTCGGCGACCGCGTGGAGATGCTCCGCGAAGGGGTCGACAAGAAGATGGGCTTCAACATCACGAAGCTCTGGACCTACGAAGGAATCCAGATGAAGGAGACCGAGGAGGTCGGCCCGGGCGAGATCGCCATGATGGCCGGCCTCGACAAGGTGCTCATTTCCGACACCATCGCCCACGTCGACACCAGCCCCGCGCTCCCCTCGATCAAGGTCGAGCCTTCGACCCTGTCGATGAACTTCTATGCGAACAACTCGCCGCTCGCCGGGAAGGATGGTGGCAAGTTCCTCACCATTCACAAGATCCGCGAGCGTGTCGAGAAAGAGGAAGCGGTTTCCGTATCGGTCAAGATCGACCCGAATTCGCCTCCGGACACGGTGAAGGTGCAGGCGCGAGGCGAGCTCCAGCTTGCCATTCTTATCGAGACGATGCGCCGTGAAGGGTACGAGATGCAAATCTCGCGACCGCAGGTCATCTACAAGCGCGGCGAGAAAGACGAGATCCTGGAGCCGTTCGAAATCGCGACTCTGGAGTGCCCGGAAGAGAGCGTTGGCACCGTAATGGAAGACATGTCGCGCCGCAAGGGCGAGCTCGTCGACATGCGGAAGAACGACAACGACACCACGTCGCTGGAGTATTCGATTCCGACCCGCGGCCTGATCGGCTTCCGCTCGAACTTCCTTACGATGACACGCGGCCTCGGACTGATCTCCGCCCTATTCGACGGTTATCGCCCCTATAAGGGGGAGATCGAGAGCCGAAGCCAGGGCTCACTGATCAACAAGGACAACGGCAAGCTGACTCGGTACGCATATGAGGATGTACAGGAGCGCGGGACGCTGTTCTACCCGGTCGGCACCGAGCTGTACGGCGGCATGATCGTCGGCGCCTGCTCGCGCGACGAGGACATGATCGTGAACGCGACGAAGGAAAAGGCGGCGAACAACATTCGCTCCGCCTCCTCAGAAGCGACCACGGTGATCGACTCTCACAAGGAGTTTTCGCTGGAGCAAGCGCTCTCGTGGCTCCGCGACGACGAACTCTTGGAGACGACGCCAAAGCAGCTCCGTTTCCGAAAGAAGATCCTCGACCACTCCGAGCGCCGCGTTTCCGAACGCCGCAACGAAGTGTTGATTTAGAGCCAGTAGGTTCTCAGACGCTGGGCTCCTCCCTCGTGGGAGGAGCCAATCCATGGATTGTCCCGAGAAACCGATACACAGGAACTAGACGAAAAAAGCGTAGACGGTTAGGTTGCTGGCGCTTAGTGTCAAAATAGATATATGCGGCGAATTGAGCGGGTGTTCAACTTCACCACGCCGGAACAATCAGACCGGGAAGACTTGGCGATGTACCGTGCAATGTCGCCAGATGAACGGGTCCGAATGCTCATGGAGATGATGAATGCCTGGCATGGAACCGCTTTCCGACGACTTGAAAGAACTTATCGGTTTGTTCACGTCGACCGGAGTTGAGTTCCTGATTGTCGGTGCGCACGCCCTCGCCTTTCATGCGCTGCCTCGCCAGACCATAGATCTGGACCTTTGGGTGCGGCGAAGTGAAGAAAACGCGGCACGCATTCGCCAGGTGCTCGACTCGTTCGGATTTAAGATCGGGGATCAAGGACAGCACCTTCTTAAACAGGACAAGCAGTTACTGCAGTTGGGTGTCCCGCCAAATCGAGTGGATATTCTTACATTCCTGGATGGTTGCGATTTTGATCGTGCCTGGGCGGCCAAAGAGGCCGGCATTCTACAGGGTGAAAAAGTCTTTTTCTTGTCCTTGCCGGATTACGTGGCCACGAAAAAGGCTTCTGGGCGACCGAAGGATACCGACGACCTGAATCGACTTCGGGAGAGCCTGGGAGGCAAACTTCCGGGTGATGCGACCTAGCGTTGGCTAAAGGACGCTACATCAAGAACGCAGAGCGGGCGTGCGCGGGTAAGGCAAAGTTCGCGACCGCTTACGAAGCCGAACAGACTGCGGAGTGGCGTTATGGGGCTTATCAATGCCCGGTCTGTCACCAATTCCACCTGACCAGCCGAAACGGGGGCGCCGCCACCACTCCCCTGCCCGAGAAACCCGGGAAACCTAAGGAGACGGGTCCCAAACTGGCTGATCTCGACTGGAGCGCGGCGCTCGATCCTCAGCCGAAGCCGCCCCGACCGACCAAACCCAGGAAGCCAAAACCGCCTCCCGAACCCCCCACCCGTGCGGCTCGATGCCTCGACCGTCCAGGTAAGGACCACCGCGTGCGCCTCGTCGTAGACGGGGTGATCGTGAAGTCGGCGCCGATCCGAGACCTGACGCTTCGGTCGATCCTCACCGGAGGGACCGTCGTTAAGGTCTCATCGACCGATCCTCCGGCCGTTATCGCAACGCTTTAGAGGAGCCAAAAAAGCCCCCTCTACAAAGCTTTGAGGTATAGCCGCTCTGTAATCCGTAGGATTGTGGCCGCCGGTTCTAGAAGGGCCCGTTGCTCCACATTGGTGGGCCGTCGAGGAGGCTGCGAAGAACATTGAAAGCATCCTCGCTTTCGACTTCCATGCGCTGGCGATCCCGTAGCTTCGAGACGGGTAGAGCGCCGAAGAAGGCCTGGGAGAAGGCTTGGATGTCCATGCTCACCTGCGCCTCCGCGGTTGTCGGTTCCACGTTCACGGCGCCGTCCGCAATCGACACCTGCCAACGCCGGTCGTTCCACGAGGCGAACGGATCCCGAACACCGAGGACGAACTCTCCCTTGCGCCCGGGCGCTGGTTTTAGGGCGGTTAAGGCGGAGGCAATGTCGACCACTCGCCCCTGAAGGGTTGTCCCAACGGAAGTCTGCATATCGTGGTGAAACATCTCGGACCAGAATCCGTCATCCTCGGGAGCCTGCCAGGTGAACCACTTCGCCTGCATGTGGAGGCGGCTCAACAAACCCAACAGGGCCTGCCTGGCCTTTATGTTTAAGGCAATGAACTCCGGCAGCCAGGTCTCTTCGGAACCGCCTCCGCGAAGAACGAGGTACCCCTCGATCCCTTCGTCTCCCTCGTAAACGTACACGTAGGAGAGGTGAGACTTGCTGTCGCTCAGAATAAGATCCCACTCGGCTTCGTCACGAACCGCCATTCCACGATAGCCTCGCCCAATGCGCCGGTAAACCTCCTCGATCGCTTTACGATCCTGCTTTCCCGCGGCTCGCACACTATCCGTCTCCGGGACGGGGCGCAGGGCTCGGCTCGGAACCCGGTACGACCTCCGGATGTTGACCCACTCCCAACCGAACTGCCGATAGTAAGCGAATTCGAAGGGGCAGATCGTTGTAAGAAGTTGACCGGCGTCGCGCATATGTTCGAGCGCATATCTAAGGCAGGCGCCACCGTATCCGCGACCCCGGCGTGCTGGCGCGCAAGCGATCGAGGAGATGTAGGTGGACGGCAGAACAAGTCCGGGCTCGAATTGCATGAGGGTCGTGTACATCTGAAGGGTCGCCTGCATGCCGGCCTCATCCCAAAGGCCGAACCTGACCATGCGATGCTCGAATCCGTCCCTGTAGCGCGCGAGACCCCCGAGCGAGCTTAAGGTCCCACGCTCGAAGCTCTGAAGCCACAGGAAGTCGGCCTCCTCGAACTCCTTCTCTACCAACCTGCGAATTTCCACTTCTCCCTCCGATTTCTGCCCTAGGCACCATAGCCTTTTTATCGGCGAGATGCAACCCTATTGAGTCCGGAGCAGGAGAGTGCGCGGGTTCATTGACCCCGATGCCTACGCCTCGCCGGGCATTTAGCCCGCGACGAGCTACCCTGTGGTTATGGACCAAGTGAGCGCCGAGGAGTGGCTGAGGGGGGCGAGCGAGGGCGAACTTGAAGAGGTCGAGAAAACGACCCACGATACTCGCGCCTGGTTCGCTACGATCGATGGAGTTCGTGTCTTCGCCAAGTGGTATCCGTCCGCCTTGCGCGACACCTGGTCCGGCGTCGAGCGCTCCATCGCGGGCCAAGCACTCCACCCTTCCATCGTTCCGCTCGAGCGCGTCGTTAAGTGCGCCGGAGGCGACCTCTTCTTGTACCCTCGCGTCGACGGCGAGAATCTGGGGCAGCCCGAAGCAAAGCATCGATTCTCAAAACTGCCGACACAGGAACGTTTAACCGCCGTGCTCGCCGTCTGCGGAGCTCTTGCCGCCGTCTGCGAGGCTGGATTCGCCGTCGTCGATTGGTACGAGGGGAATATGATCTACGACTTCGAGAGACGCCGAATCTGGCTGTTCGACTGGGAGCTAAGCCTCCCCGGAGGCTCCTTCGTTCTCGAGATGGACTCAAATTATGGGTCGAGCCGCCTGCAAGCCCCCGAGGAGTTCGTTCGGGGCAGCGTCATCGATCAGGTCACCCTGGTCTTCAACCTCGGCCGGTTTGCTCTCCTCAACTTGCCCGAGCTGGCCGATGAATTGGCTCCAGTGTTGGCGAAGGCGACCTACCCGGCTAAATCCGGCAGATTCCAGACGGTGGCCGAGCTCGCGAGAGCACTTCAATTGTCGGTTCCGAAGCACTGAGAAAAGCGCGAGCGAGCTCGCGCACTCCCAAAGCGCTTCGCGCCTTTCAGAGGCCCGCGTACCAGTCGTAGCCCTGCTCGGCCCAATAGTCCTTGGGGCGGGCGGAGCCGAAGGTGATCGTGCCGATCCGTTTGATGTTCTTGATGCCGTACTTGGTGGGGATCACCAGGCGGATCGGGGCGCCGTGCTCCAGGGTTAGCGGCTGACCGTTCATTTCGTAGGCGAGGAGCGTCTGCGGATGGAGGGCGCTCGGCGTATCCAGGCCGACGTAATAGAATCCTTCGACCGACTCCAAGCCGACGTACTCGGGACGAGTTTTGAGCCCGCTCCGATCTTCCGGCTTTGCCTTCTTCATCAGCTCGCCGGTGATATGGTCGATCAGATCCACGAAACGGACGCCAGTCCAATGGACGATGGCGGTCCACCCCTCGATACAGTTCAGCTCCGTCGTCTGGTCGATCTTCGGAAGCTTCTTGAGCTGAGCCATGGTGAGCTGCATCGGCTCATCCAAGCCGGGCAAGCCTGCGACGCTCAGCCTCCACTCGTCGATGTCAAGCTCCTCGACATTGGCCTCTTCATCCAACGAGTTGACGGTCGGCTCGATCGCGCGGGCAGGGTCGAAGGTGGGGGCAAGTGCCATGCCGTTGTAGAGGTCGCGTTGAAGTTGTTCGTTCGCCTCCAACACTTTCCGGAACGGCCATGCGACTCCGTCGTCGTCCCGGCGCGAGGCGAGCCAGGTCACTCCGCCGTATGTGCCGAAGACGGCTACTCCCGCCCACAAGAAGCTCCGGCGGGACATCCGCTTCATCTGCTGATGGGGCTCGAGCGGCTCGCTCACTGGGCCACCTCCTCGACCGGCGCGAGTTCGTAGCCGGTGATCATCGATCGGAAGTTATTCCACCCCGCCCGCAGCACCTGCAGCACGTGGATCACGAAGAAGACGACATAACCCATGGTGAGCCAGAAGTGGATGAATCTGGCGTTTTGATATCCGCCGATCGGAGCCGAGAGCCAGGCGAACTGGGTCGGCTTGTAGACCGCGATTCCGGTTAGGAGGGAGAAAAAGCCCATGATGACGATGCCGGTGTAAGCGATCCGCTGGGCGCCGTTGAACTTCGATTTGGGTAACGGCTTCTTGGTGAGATGGAGATCGTGGAGAACGACGTGGATCGATTCCTTCAACGTATGCCGGTTCGGTAACAACTCGCGCCACTCGCCGGAGAACCACGTGTACAGCACGTACAGAAGCCCGTTGATGGAAAAAAACCACATGAAGAAGAAGTGCCAAGCCATCCCTTCGGCAAGGCGGGAGCTCATCCCGGCTTTGTCGTAGAGCTTGTCGGAGAACAGCATGTACGGCCCAAGGTGGTAGGCACGGTTGGCCCAGTAGATGAGAAGGCCGCTCCAGATCATGATGGTCAGGGCGGGAAAGTTCACCCAGTGGAACCATCTCGTCGCCAACCGGTGCTTGCGCACCAACATCACATCCGTCGTTTCCTCGGTCATTGCGTGAAGGGTAATGCATCTACGAAGCGGAAGTTCCGGATTTCGTGGTTCACTTTCCGAATGACGTCGCGGTTGGTCGTTCCGTGCCCGGCCAAGGTGAATCTCTTCCTCGCGGTGGGTCCCCGCGACGAGCGGGGATATCACCCTTTGCGAACCATTTTTCAGGCGATCGACCTTTGCGACATTCTGGTGATCGAGACGAATCCGGCCGAGCCCGGATTTTTCTGCGACGACCCCGGCGTGCCGCTCGACAATACGGTCACCAAGGCAATGCGTCTCATCCCTTCGCTGCCTCCGCTACGAGTAACTTTGGAGAAGAAGATCCCCAGCGAAAGCGGCCTCGGCGGGGGAAGCTCGGATGCGGCGGGACTGTTGCGCGCCGCCATCAAACTCGGTTTTCTTGCTCCCGAAGACGCCCCAGCGATCGCGCTTTCGATCGGAGCGGATGTGCCGTTCTTTCTGGTCGGAGGCCGTGCGCGGGCCGAGGGGTATGGGGAGCGGCTCGAGCCTCTGCCGGATCGGGAGACGGAGTGGCTCGTGGTGGTCCGGCCGGACGTCGGCTGCCCGACCGGTCCGGCGTTTGCGAAGCTCGACGAGCGCCCCTATGAGTGGCGGGAGTTCCCCGCGGACGACCTTCTCTACAACGATTTCGAGCGGGTTGCGCCGCGCTACTGCCTCGACCTCATCGACCGGCTGCGGGCTCTGGGCGCCACCGACGCCGCCCTCACCGGCTCCGGCTCGGCCGTGTTCGGCCGGTTCGCAAGCCTCGAAGAAGCGGAAAGAGCGAAGGAGAAATTGGTCCAAGAAGGATTCGTGCGGATCTGGGTGACCCGAACTCTCACGCGCGCGGAGAGCCTTTACCTGGAGTAAGGGGTGCCAGCGGCGCAATCTCAACGTGGCAGGGGCGGCTCGCCCCTGGTATTCAGCCAAGCAAGCCATCAAATCTCCTGCATAAGAGATCAATCTTCCCTAAATATCGCTAATGAGGAATGCGCCCGGTCCCGTCCGAAGGTGCGGTTTGACGGGAGGCTTCTTACTTGGGCGGGCCGCCCAAGATACACACGGGCGAGCCGCTCGTGCCACGGTAACTGACCCGCATTTGGTCGGGAGGCAACTTCTACGGCCGATCCGGAACGGACTCCAGCCATGCCTTTGCCTCGCTCGGGCGGCGGAAGCGGATGCCGGTTTTTCCCTGTAACTCGGGGCTCGCAAAGAATTCATCTGCCTGCCCGCGACGTCGACGGTGCGTCGTAAGGACCCAGAGGTAGAGCGACTCCTTCGAGAAGAAGTGCCACCAGAACCGCTCGCGGTTTCCGTTCCAGAGCACCTCCTGACGCAGGCTTCGGCGAAAGATGCGGCGGGTTAGCCGCCACAGGATGACCGGCAGCGAGTAGTCGAGCCAGATCACGGTGTCGCAGCGTTCGAAGATCAGGTCGCGGACTCGGGCGTAGTTGCCGTCGATGACCCAGCCGTCTTGGGCGACGATCTCACCGACCCGCCGGCGAAACTCCTCCGTCTCGATCTCCTTCCAGTTCGGCTGGTGATTGATCCCGTCGAGCTCGACGTACGGCAGGTCAAGCCGCCGGGCTAATTCCTTCCCGAGGGTCGACTTGCCTGCCGCGGAGCTCCCGCGCACGCTGATCCTTTTTCCTGGCGGGGGCATGTCGTTCATGGGAGGGAGAAGATACCACGTGGGCGCGACCGCGCCTCGAAAGTCTATAACGAATCCATGAACACGTCGCGATTCGACTTCCTGGTGATTGGAAGCGGCTTGGCAGGATTGACGTATGCGCTGCGGGCTGCCCGGCATGGCCGGGTTTGCGTTCTTACCAAGGGCGAGGTGACCGACTCGAACACGAGCTGGGCCCAAGGGGGGATCGCCGCCGCGGTCGGCGAGGCCGACAGTTGGGAGCTTCACGAGCAAGACACCCTGATCGCGGGAGCGGGGCTATGCGACGAGCAGGCGGTTCGCTTCCTCGTCCAACAGGCGCCGGAGGCTATCCGGTGGCTGATCGAGCTTGGCGCTCGATTCGATTTCGACGGCAACGACCTGGCGCTGGGGCGAGAGGGGGGTCACAGCCGCAACCGGATCGTGCACCACGCCGACAAAACCGGCTGGGAGATCGAGCGCACCGTGGTGGCGGCGGTACGGCAGACGGCGAACATCGAAGTATTTCAGCACGCCTACGTCACCCAACTCCTGATGTCGGACGGACGCTGCGTGGGGGCCGAGGCCCGGCTGGGAGACGACAACGAACCACGGCAGATGCTGGCCAACGCGGTGATGCTGGCCACCGGCGGGTGCGGGCGGATGTATCAACACACCACGAACCCCCGCGTCGCTACCGCGGATGGCATCGGCCTCGGCTCGGCGGTCGGGGCCAGGGTGGAAAACATGGAGTTCATGCAGTTCCACCCCACCACGCTGTTTCACCCTCAGATGCGGAGCTTTTTGATCACCGAGGCGGTGCGCGGAGCGGGCGGAACCCTCCGCAATCACCTCGGGCGGCGGTTCATGTACGATTACGATCCGCGTCTGGAGCTCGCCCCTCGCGACGTGGTCGCGCGGGCGATCGAGGCGGAGATGAAGAAGCACGGAACGTGGTGCGTGTACCTCGATATGACCCATCTTCGTCCGGAGCTCATCCGGCATGAGTTTCCGACCATTCACGAAAAGCTTGCCTCGATCGGGCTGGAGATCGAGAAGGATTGGATCCCGGTCGTTCCCGCCCAGCACTACTCCTGCGGCGGCGTGGTCACCGACCTTAACGGCCAAACCACTGTGCCAGGTCTCTACGCCGCCGGCGAGGTTGCCAGCACCGGGGTCCACGGAGCAAACCGATTGGCGAGCAACTCGCTGCTGGAGGCGCTCGTGTTCGCCGTCTCGGCGGCGGAGGCATCGGCGGGCGACCGGGTGGAGATCGGAGGCTTGGAGAAAAAGAACGTGCACTGCATCAGCGAAGCGGAGTCGATCCGGATCCGCCGGGCGCTCCAGAGGACGATGACGAACGAGGCGGGTATCGTCCGGACATTCCACGGATTGGAGGAGGCGAAACAGGCCATCGACGGTCTGATCGAGGAGTACCACTCCCTGCCGGAAACTCCCTTCTCCCAGCACCCGCACGAAACTTTGAACCTCATGCTCGCCGCTCGCTACGTCGTAGACGGAGCGTTAAGCCGCGACCGGAACGTCGGCCTCCACTTCAACTCGGATCTCGAGGCCAAAAGTTGAAGGATAGAACCTGGCCCTCCCCTTTGCGCCTTAGCGCCTTTGCGTGACCCTTCCGGCATCCCTTCCGGCACACCCTTACTTCGCAGCTTCCGAATACCGTGGAATCGATCTCGACCTCGGCAACGGCTTTGCCCAATCCGGTAGGAAAAGCCGGGCCTGGCAGATGCCCGTAGTTTCCGGCGTGTATAAAACTTCGGTGGTCCCCAGCGCTTGGTCCACGCGGTAGCGCGGCAGGTTCGAGATGGCGTCCAAGCGAATCTCGTATCCGGCGGCCAGGCGTAAGACGCTCGCCTTCGGTTCGAGGACCGGCCACTCTACCGTGTAGTTTTTCTCGAACTCGGTGACGTGCAGCGGAACGTCGCTAAAAACTCGTACTGGGGAGAGCCAGGTATCGGCGTATCGCGCTTCTTCGGTCACGAGGCCGGCGAGTCGGAAGAGAGCTTGCCGCAGGCCCGGCATCGGTTCGAGCAGCTTGGCTTCATTCGAAGTTTGGCCGGTGCGACGACGCCAAATCTCCAGCCCTCTTTCCGCGCTTAAACCGGCCTGAAACATGGCGGCGGAGAGGCGGCGCTCCGGTTCCGGGCACAAGACTCCGGCGAGGGCGCTCAGCGCGGCGGCCCGCCGCCTCTGATTCGGATCTGCTACCCAGGGGAGCCATGTGTGCCAATCTCGCCGCCAGGCGACCGAGGTCAGTAGCGCGTTGTCCTCGGAAGTGGCTCGGGTGGAGGCGGTTACGGCTTGGCTGAGCAGCGCATGCGCGGACGCCAAATCGATTCCGACACCGGCTGCATCGTAGGGTAAGAGCTGGTCCGACCACGGCTCCTTGAAATAGGCGGCCTGCGAGAGATATTCGGACCCGGTTTCTTCCGCGGAATGGCGAGTCTGAATGTCTCTCGTCGCCGACAGAGTTTCCAGCGAGAGTTCGACGATACTCGGCACGTCGAACGGAGAGACCGTACCCATTGGAGCGCTCAAGTCAGCGCCAACGCTCAGGCCGCGCCCGGTAGGCACGCGGCGGATCGGGAGCCGGATGCGCAACTCGGTCGACTTGCAAACCGACGCCGGTCCTTCGCCGAGGGAGAGCTTCATCCTCCGGGCGGGGGACAGCACTTTTAGCGGATACCCCCCGATTTCGGCGAGAACGGCGGCTCGGGGCAAGAGCGCGCCCACGCGGCTGAAGGTCCAGTCGGCGACGACCGAGTCTTCGTCGGCCTGAACGGTGAGGTTTTGCAGCACCGGGGCGTTGTGCGACCAAATGTCTTCTTCCTCCGCCGCCGATTCGGCAAGGCGTCCGAGAGCGGCGGCGCTATTTGCCGCGGCGGGTTGCAGCCCCACCGGAAGACCGACACGGACCCAGCCCCGAAAGTCCGGAGCGCCTTCGATCGTCCAAGCGCCCGGTTTGCCGGTCACCGTGAGGCTCGATGGTCCATCAGGGAAACCCAAGACAAGCGGTGGCTGAGCGTCGCGAAACGATAGAACGACCCAACGGACGTTGGGGGTCGGCACACCGCTGGCGGCGCTTCCCTCTCTCCAGGTTAGATAAGGCGCTCCCGTCGATCCGACTTTCAGCGACAGCCCCTTTTCGAAATAGAGGGCGAAGCCCGGGGCGAGGAGGCTCGCGCGAACCTTGGCCGGGTTCCCGGCCGGCCCGCCAAGCGCGACGGTTTGCTCCATGTCCGACGTGGCCGTCGGCTTCCAGACTCTCGCAGGCCGAGCAAATCGGATACGATCCGCCGCCGGGTGAGAGACGACGAATCCGTCGCTGTCGACGGTGAACCCCGGCAGATCGAACCGGCTTACGTACCCAAAGCGGCCGAACGACTGGGCGGAGCCCGCCGCGGGCGCCAGCGCAGCCGCGAACAGAAGCAGGTTAATTAATCGTCGCGCCAAGGAGTTGGATTCCGATCCGGTTCGTGCGTTTGGACCATACGAGACCGATTTCCCGCCAGCCGAGGCGATAGCCGATGGCAATGTTGTAGTCCAAATATTCGTTCGCCAGATATTTATCCAGCGTGTAGTTGCCGGAGAGCCGCCAAAGTCCGCTAAGACGATAACCCAGATCCCCGAAGATGTTCATTCGGTCGACATCCAAGCTCTTAGTTGCAAAAAGCTGGAAGTCGGTGCGCCCACCGTTCCAGTAGGTGGTCGCGCTGAGGCGGTGCTGTCCCAAGACGGCGTCGTTGAATCCGTCGCGCATGTAGTCGTAGGTGACCAGCAGAGCGGATTGACTGGATAGCTTCTTGCTTACCGTGGCGCTGGCGGCCAAGGTGATGCCCGGCAACACGTTTTGTCCCACGAGACGACTCGCGGAAAAGCTTGTCGTAAGGCTCATCGTTGGATTCAACGTGATCGGGAACGACTGCAGGCGGGCTTGAATGCCGGCCGCCCTCTGGGTCAGGTTGCTAAAGCTGTTCGAGCTGGTATTCGCGGTAAGCCCGTAGGTCAACTGGAACGGTAACTTGCCCGTCCGTCGCGGGTCGGTAGTTGCGCCAAACGAGAAATCTTGGGAGCTGTACCGAAGGCCGATGAGGGACCGCGTCGCGCTTCCGTTCAAGCTCATCTGCCAGCCGTCGAACTGCCGGTTGATACTGCCAGACCCGAAGAAACTGCTACCGGCGGGCACCTCGACTTGAGCGGAGGCGGTGCTGCGGCTGTCCAGCCGGTAGTACTGCTGCACGCCAAGCCGCCAGTCGCGGCGGGCAAGTCCTTTGACAAACATCCCGCCTTCCATATCCTCGCCGTGGCTCCAATTGAGCTCATAGTCGACGAAAGCGCCGCCACGGCTGCTGTAGCTGCGCTGGCCGTACGCTTCACCGGTTCGGAACCGAAGAAGGCTCGTTTGCCCCGGCTTCAAAGATAAGTAGTAAGGATAGTTGATGGCCAACGTGTTGTCGTTGACCGCGACCAGATCCTCGGTGATGAGGGGGCTGTTGCTCTGCTGCAGGTTCACCTGATACAGCGGCAGCTTCATCACTTTGTTGTCGGCCACATAGATGTCGGCTCGCTGGAACTGGATCAGCTTGCCGGGGAAGATGACCGCCTTTTTGGCTCCGATGCTGGAGGGTGCGCCCAGGATCGGCTGGAATTCAAAGTTCGAGGCGGGAACGGTGCTGGTGCAAGGGACCAGGGTCGGCCCTTTGATCTCGACGAGGCCGTACCGGTCGCGATCGGGTTGAACGTCGAAATCGAGGCTGCCGTCATCCCTTTCTATCGCAAACCCCAGCCACTTCCCCTGAGTGGTGATGAACTGGGTGGCATGCCCGCGGAAGGTCGTCGTACCGTATCCGTGGCGCTGGTTGAGCTTAAGATACAGCTCGTCGAAATCTTTGACGAGCTTCCCGATCTTGAGGTGGGCGTTTCTGGCCCGAACCTCGTAATTCGGAATGTCGACCTGCACGTCGTCGGCTTGGATCTCGATGTCGCGGAAGCGTACGGAAACCGCTTTATTAGCGCCGGTGGCGCCGATGAGCCGGGTGTCGACCGTGTAGCGCATCTTGCCCGGCGCGACGATTTCGATGTACTCGCGGGCACTGGACAGCATCGCCCGGTCGGCGACGAACTCGAATTCGAGGGTAGTAGGCCCCGCGCCGCCCGCCAAGGGGGTGGCGGTGATCTTGGCGATGCCGGGTTGGGTACCGGACACGAGGATGGCTCGCGCGATTCCGTTTGCGGTCGTAGCGGCGTTTTCGCGGAACGAGCCTAAATTTGTGTTAAAGAGAACGCGGGTGCCATCCGCGACGGGGCGGCCCTGGGCGTCGCGGACCTCGGCGGTAATCGTCGTGGTGCTGCGGCCGTCGGCCACGCTGATGCGTGGAAACGCCGAGAGTTGATCGGCCGCGGCCACCGAAACGGTGCACGCAAGCGCGAGTAGCGCGGTAGGGCGGTTAAAGCGAAAGGACATGGCGTCCGTTTGAAACGGCTTTAAAAGGATACGCCGGGGCTTCCATTTTGGGGAAGCCCCGGCGAGAGGGTTTAGCTCAGGACGAACACCGAGGTCGTCTTGATCTCCGTCGTTCGACCAGGAGCGGTGGCCGACACCTCGATGGTGTACAGCCCCGGCTTAACCCGGCGATTGGCGGCATCGCGGCCATTCCACAGCACGCTGTGGGTACCGGCCGTCTGAGCGGCTCGGCTGCCGACGACGTATACTTCCCTGCCGCTCTGGAGGATCCGAACGGAGGTCGTGGCGTCTGCGCCGAGTTGGTACTGGATGTTGAATCCAGCGGTAGTGCCGGATCCCGTTCGGGTCGCGGTGAGCGATGAGAGGACCGGACCGACGGCCTGCGTAGAATCCGCCGTGATCTTGAACTGTCGATTCGACTGGGCCTTCGAGGTGAACGTGTAGCTCGACTGCTTGCGCATGTCGATCGTCTGGTTCGTCGTAAGGTCGGTCAGCATCAACTGGATCGAAGCCGGCGCCTGATTGGCATTTGGCCACGAGATGGTCGTGCTGCCCGCGCTCTTGGTGTAGACCTGCCAGGCCCACTGGTTGTGGGAGGCATCCGGCACCAGCGACTGGGCGAGGAGCAGGCTCTTCGTTCCATTCAGCGTTACTATCGCCGCGGAGACCGCGGTGGGGGTCGGGGCGACCGGTGGCTTCTGGATTCGAGCCCGAACCGTGTCGGCCGGGTTCGTAACCACGCCGATGTAGTTCTGATCGTCGAGGACCTTTCCGGAGCGGACGGCCAGGTTGACCTTCCACTTCGCAGTCGGCGCGGCGATCGTCGCGGCACCGTGGACCTTCATGGCGCCGGTGATGCCACCGGTGCCGACGGGGATGAACGCGGTGAATACCGGACCGAACGAGATCGTCACGTCCTGAGGCGTATTCACGAACAGCCAGTAGCCGCGGTTCGGAATCAGGAGATCGGTGAAGTCCTGCGTGAACTTGTAGCTCTGAGTGTTGGGATCCCAGAACGAGAGGGTCGAGCCGATCACGTTCTGACCGGCGAGATCCGCAAACGTATGCGCATCCGTCGGGTCCGTGGCGGTGACGCCGACGAGTTGAGAGACCGGGATGGAGTAGTTGTACGGGTTGGCAATCAAGTTCCAGCCCGAGTGCAAAACGATGAGCGGAGCTCCGTTTGCGGACCCGAGATCGGAAGGCGTCCGGGGGTTGCCGCCTAGCTGCTTAAAGCCGACGTCCTGGGTGCTGATCAACCAGTTGCCAAAGCCACGCTTTGGTCCGGTCTGCAGCACGTATGCCTGCTGATTCGCATCCCACTCGAACGCCTGGTAGTCGCGATTGATCTGGAGCGGATTGGGGCCCGTTCCAAGGATCGTGGACCAAGTCGTGTCCGTGAACTGCCAAGGAGCCGTGACGAGATTTGCCGCGTCGCGGATGAGAAGCCGGGGCTGAGAGGCCACGTCGATGGTGCCCGTAATGGTCTTCTTAGGACCCGGCTGCGGCTCGACCGTCACCGTGTAGCTCTGCTTTCCGTAGAGTGTCGGATCGACATTTACCTGGAAATCGACAAAACCAAGTGTGTGGTGAGCGATCTCCTTGGGCAGGTTGTTCAAATCGCGAGGAGGCGGAGGGTTCACCGTGTCGATGAACTTAACGATCCGATTGGACGTGGGATTGTCGACGTCCGTCATTCCTTGCGGCAGGTTCAACGTAATGCGGACATCGTTAAGCGGAATCGGCTTCGCTTCATTCGCGAATCCGTTCACGTTGTCGACGTACACCCGGATCACCATCGGATTCGGATTGAATACCTGTGGATCGTTGTCGTTGACGGCGACGACTTTCGGTGTATCTACCGTTACCGCATAGGGCTTGGCGTAGTCGCTGACGCCCCAAGTCGAACGGTAATAAGCGGTGATAATCCGCTGCTCGTTCTGGTTGGTCAGTTGCGGCAGCCAGCGCTGCACATAACCCACGTCGGGGAAAATGCTCGTGTCTTCCAGAATCGGGGAAGGCGTCGAGTAGGCCGCGGGCATCGGAGTGGAGTTACCGGTCTCGATTCCCAGCAAAAATCCCGCCTTACCGATGTCGAGAATGTCGACCGGGGTCTGGTCCGGAATCGACGGATCGGCCATGGTAGGAACCTTGAGACCGTACGCCAAAGACTGAGTCATGCCGAAGTTCGCGTAAGGCGGCATCGGATTCTCGTGCGGCGAAGTCGCATTCAGGTTCGGGTCGCGCCGGAAACGGTGGTCGGTGTGCAGCGGTCGGAAACCGGGCACCTCGACAAAAGTGGTGCCGATAAAGTCGCCGAGGCTGGGAGCCAACATTTCGACCCACTGGCCAAACTCGAGCCCGATATTGGCCTGGGGACCCGTGTTCGTCATCGTCCACGTCAAGCGCGAGGTATCGCCCTTGATGTCGACTCGGAGCGATATCCGGATATTGTCGTTCGTGGACTCACCCACGAAGTAACGGTCGCTGGCCCCGTAATACGTGGTGTCGATGGCATTCTGCCCAAAAAGCGTTCTGGTCGGGGCCGCGGTCCCTTCCTGGCGAACCGACTTGGCATAACCCCAGTTGCCGCCGACGCCATCGTACATACCCATGGTCAGACCGAGCCAGTCGTCGATCGGATCGCCACCATAGGCAGTATCTTGAACGGAACCGAGTTTGCCGTACATGAAGCCGACGCGCCCGGCAACGTTGATCGTGATCCCGTTCGGAGGGAAACAGAACTTGCTGTAGCCAACCGTCCCTTGAACGCCGAGGAAAGTGCCAAAGAGGTCGTTCCAATCGAGCTGAGCTCCGTAGTCCGTGCTGTACGGATCGACGGGCGGAGTTACGGTAGGGTCCAGACAAAGTATTGGCAACGGAGCTGGGGGGAAATCAGATTGGGCAAGTGCCGTCCCCAGTCCCGTCATGGCGGCAAGCCCCACCACCGGTACCTTAAAAAGATTGCGGTTCATCGTATGTCCTTAAAGAGTTCAGGGCCATGCCCCCGAATCGCCTGAAAGCTAGACGGGGGCATGGCGGTCATTTGGTTCGCTCTTTTCGCCTGTCTATGGCGGAGGGGGCGGAGTGCCCGGCCGTACAAAGACTCGATATTGGCTAAAGATGTAGCGCTGGCCAGTGAGCGGGTCTGGGATCGGACCGGGCCGATCGTCAAGATTCCGCGCACCTGCTCTCCAATATACGGTCGAAGCGCGAGTTATGTAGCTTGGCAGATTACGAGTTGTATCGATCGAGGTCGGAGTTGACACTCTTCCAGTCTGGTTCGACACGAAAGTGACGACATTCGCCGTGCGGTTGCGCGGGAAGTTCGGACTGTCGGAGAACTGAACCAGGTACTGAACCGTGATCCCGAAACCGCTCGTCGCGACTGAGTCGAACGTGAACGGAGCAGTGGTGACCGAAGCGCCCGGCGACGGCGAAGCCAGAACCGGCGGCGTCAGAGGAGTCGCGGTTCCGACCGCGTTCTGCCGCTCGCTGGTGAAGTAGCAGATCGTGGATCCGGTGGCCGTGCCCGTGCCGGTTCCAGTACCCGTTCCCGTTCCAGTGCCGGTCGCGGTGCCCGTGGTGTTCGCCGTGGTGCCACCGATGGTGCCACCCGTGTTCCCGGTGCCTGTACCAGTGCCGGTGCCGCTTGCGGTGCTCGTACCGTTTCCAGTGCCGGTACCGGTGCCGGTGCCGGAGGTTCCTCCGTCCGGAAGATCGATGGATTGGAGGCCGTAGACCTCTTCAACCGAGTAAACGTACGGCCGACCTGAGACTACGCCGGGGATGGGCGCGGCCGAAGTCGAGTTATTGAGCGAAGAGTCGCAGGTGGTTCCGCCCGCCTGGTTGCGCTTGGTGTAGGTGATCGCCGGGCGCTGCGTATTCTGATCGTAGATCGAATTCGCGGTGCCGGGAGCAACCAACACTGGTGCGTCCAGAACGTCGTTGCGCCAAATCTGCCAGGCAACGCGCGTGCTGTTGCCGCCGGCGAAGGCATTCGCCGACCACGTGATGCGGACCGCGGGGGTGCCGCCGATGCCCGGGAAGAGCGCGGCTTCCGCGTGGACTTCCTTCGTCGTCGTGTTGCTGCCGGCGTTTCCGTTACTGAGCAAGACCGCGACGAGGCCAACAATCAAGAGAGTCGAAATCAAGCCCGAGTTGCCGCCGCTCTTGCGAACCCTGGCCGGGTGAACGTTTCCACTCGAATCGATCTGTTGAAGGTTTGAAATGCTCGGCGGGGTCCAAATGGCTCGAACCTTGTCGCCCGGCTGGATACCCTTGATGAACCGCTCGATGTGAACGGTTGAGCTGTCCGGCTCGACGTCGCTGACGCGCGCCGTTGCCACCTGCTCCCGGCCACGAAGCACGACGACTTCCTGACCGACGCTAAAGCCCGAACGCGTTCCTTTGTTGATGAGCGCGCTGTTCGTGTAGGTGTTTAAGACCGTGCCCTGCGGCAGGTTTCGGGTCTGGATATCCCGGATGGCAATGCCGGCGGCATTGTTGATGGCGTCATTGATGAGCGCCTCATCCGGCGAGTCGGACGGCTTGACGATCGACTCGCCTCTCGCCACGGACCCGTTGATGGCCAAACCGGACGCTACGTCGTAGATGACGACGTTCAGATTGACGACGGCGTGCTTGCCACCGGCGTCGTTGAACATTCGGTAGTCGACGATATCGCCCGACACGATGGTCGAAGCGTGCGTCTCTTGCGCCACGCGCATGAGGTTGATGGTGCCGACGGGCGGAGAGGTGATACCAAGGTCGGTGATGACCCGGTTGACCGTCTCTTCCGCGACGACCTCGTATTGGTTGGTCTTACCCAACTCGGTCATGACGGCTTTGGCCGCGACCTTGCCAAACGCGGTGCCTGGCGACTTTAGGTTGCGGAACTCAACGACAGTCCAGGTTGGCAGGACCGCGACCTGAGCCTCCGCACGGCTCAGAAGAGCCAGGGTAATGGATGGGAGCAGCAGGGCCACAATGACCAACTGACTGAACACCTTCCCGGTTAACGATGCGATGAACCGCCTCACTATGACGCGTCCTCCTTCCTCAATCCTTCTTCGATTTGGGGCATTGCTATGGCTACGTGTCCTTCCTTCGATGGCGCTCGGCGCCAAATAAAGGGTCTGCGAACCCTCTCGCTTTCACGTAGCGTCGCAGAAGCCCCTCCTCCACCAACCACGGCGAACCGGGGCAGGCAAATCTGAGCGAGTATAGCACGACGCTAACGAACGCGCAATTCACCTAACCGCAAGTTCCGAAGCCGCTTCGGAGAGTAAACGCCGGACGTGGTCTAAAGGGCGATTGGTTCGCAAGACAACGTCCGCAAATGGAATCTTCGCACGCGAAGAAAGCTGAGTCGAAAGGATGCCTTCCACGTGCCGCTTATCGCCGTACCGCTGCATCAACCGCCGTTTTTGCTCTCGCGGACCACAAGTGACAACCCAAATCCGGTCAAACGTACTCTGCAGACAAGCTTCGATCAGTAGCGGAACCTCGACAAAGGTCGCGGGATGACGGTCGATCTCCTCCATAACGAGCGGATGCATCGTCGCGTTGACCTGCCGACGAATTTCTTCCGAGCCGGCAAGCGCCGCCCGCAGTTCCGCAGGCGCAAACGGGTGCTCCAGCCCGGCGATCCTGGCAAGCGTTTGCGCTACGTCCCCCCGAGCAGCGATTTGGCGTGCCACGGCGTCGGCAGATAACGTGGAATAGCCGATCTCTTCGAGCATCTGGAGCACCGTAGACTTCCCCTCCCCAATCCCTCCGGTAATCGCGACTCGCATGGGGATAGGGTACTGCGTGTCGGGGGCCCGGGACTTGTGGCTTGTGGACTGTTGCTTGTGGACTGATGGGGATCGCTGGAGATCCCGGGTTGCCCGTAGCCCGTGGCTTTAGCCGCGGTTCAAGGCTCCTCCGCAGATAAATCCCCGGGCTACGGAGCCTGAGGGGACGAATGGGTCTGATGAGACATATGGGACCTGTGAGACCCAGATGTCCCATTCGCCCCATTCTGCCGCGGCAAGCCTCAGAACACGGCTACACCCCTGAAACATCAGAGAGGCCCCCTGCGGTTGCAGGAGGCCTCTTTAGGTAGCCAAGGGGCTAACGGACGCTTATTCCGTTTCGCCCTCTTCGGTGGCTTCCTTCTCTTCGCCTTCCAGCGGCTCGTCGTCGTCCGGACTCAGGAGGCCCTTGAGCATTCCCAAACGCTCGCCGATGGTCGCTCCGCCGCTCGTGGAGAAGCCGCGCCGGCCGCCGAGATCTTCGAAATCCTCGAATTCCTCGCGTCCGCCTCGACCCTTGGCGCCGCCACGGCCGCCAGGACCCTTCTTCTTGTCGCCAGGACCGCCCGGCCGACCCGCGCCGGCTCGGCGCATGTCTTCCTCGTATCCGCTCGGCTGGTAGCTAGCGCCAGGCTTGAGCTCGCCGCCGCCACCGAGAGCGCGCATGGAAAGAACCATCCGTCGCTCGTCCGGCCGCAGGTCGATGATCTGCGCCTCGACTTCCTGATTCTCTTCGACCACGTCCTGCGGGCGCTTGATGCGCCGGTAGCTCATCTCGCTGACCGGCATGAACGCCTCGGCGCCCTCCGGAAGCTTGATGAACGCACCGCTCTGCACGATGCGGCCGATGGTGATCTTGAGGTTCTGGCCGACCTTGTAGTTCTCCTTGATGAGATTCCACGGATCGGGAAGGACCTGACGGTGGCCCAGCGAGATCTTGCCGGCGCTCGGATCGAGCCGAAGCACCATGACCTTGATCTTCTGGCCCTCTTTGAACATCTCCTTGGGGTGGTTGATCCGCGCCCAGCTCATTTCTGAGATGTGCAACAGGCCGTCGACCCCGCCGAGGTCCACGAAAGCGCCGTAGTCGGTCAAACGTCGGACAGTTCCCTCGAGGGTGTCGCCCGGCTTGACGTCGTTGAAGATATTGTCCTTGGCGGCTTGACGTCGCTCCTCTTCGGCCTGTCGGTTCGACAGCACGACCTTCTTACGGTCGCGGTCGATCTCGATGACCTTGAGGTCGAGCGGATTGCCGACGTACTTCTCGATGTTGCGAAGCTTGCCCGAACCGACGTGGGTTGCCGGCACGAAGCCGCGAACTCCGACGTCGACGACGAGACCGCCCTTGACGCGGTCGACGACCTGCGCCTTGATGGTGGTCTGGTCGCGGTGAGCCTGCTCGATCCGGTCCCAAGCCTCTTCGAACTCGGCTCGCTTCTTCGAAACGATCGGGTTCCCTTCGGCCCCTTCCGGACGCAGAACGATGACGTTGATCTTGTCGCCGACGTTGAAGTGGCCCTTTGCCGTCTCAAGGTTCTCTTCGCTCAGCTCGCCGAGCGGGACAATCCCCTCGCTCTTGGTGCCGAGGTCCACAAAGACCTTGTCGCGGTCGACCTGGATGATCGTCGCCTCGATGCGCTCGCCCTTGGTGAGGCGCTTGAAGCCTCCCTCCGGTGCGTCGCCCTCGACGTTGAAATCGCCACTCATGTACGATTCGAACAGATCCGCATCCGCCGCCTTGTCTCGCGGCGCCGCGTCGACTGCCGGCGCCGCGGCATGCGGCACTGCCGGGGCAGGCGTCGGAACCGCCGGCTCGCCAGGGGTGGCAGGCTCGGCCGGGGCGGGACTTGGCTCGTGAACGGGGGCGGGGTGCTCGGGCGCCGCGGGGACCGGATCGCCGATCGTCGCCGGGTGCTCGGGCTCGCTTGGCTCGCTGCCGGGCAGGCTGGGCTCCTCCGCGGGAGTGGCCGGCGCTTCTTCGGCAACCGGCGTCGACTCCGCCACGGGGGCGGCGTCGGCCGAAGCCGCTTCCGTTACCGGAGCATCTTCCACCGCGTTCTCTACCGAGTTGGTGGGCTCGGCGGGCACGGGCGCGTCATTGGTCGAATCAACGGCCACTGGGGTCGTCTCGGGGGCGTCGGACGCTGTACCGGGGTTATCCACCGGTAGGGCTTCTTGTTCGCCCATGGGCGTCGGGTTCTGGTCGATCGTCATAGGGGTGTGAGGCTAGGCTCCAAAGAGTTGCGATCTATGCTACCCCAAGCCCCTCAGCCTCGAAGGAACGTTTGGCAGAACAGAAAGCTGTACATTATGACGCAATCTCGTGTCCCCACGGTCGAGTTGCTTCATATAAAGACCGATATCTTGCGTATGCGACGCCGTAGTCGGCGACTCCAGGTTCGACGCGGTCCTTAACTCGCACGACCTGATCGCATGCGGTCTTAACATCCGGCCACACTCCGATCCCCACGCCGGCGAGGATCGCGGCTCCGAAAGCCGGCCCTTCGTCACTCTGGAGGGTGACGCACGGAGTGCCGAACATGTCGGCCAGCATCTGCAGCCAAAACCGGCTCTTCGCGCCGCCGCTCGTCACCCGGATCTCGGCGGCGGTCGCGCCTAGTCCGCGCAACAGGTCCATCCCTTCCAGCAATCCGAAGCTAATCCCCTCGAAAAGGGCGCGGCTGAAGTGCGACCTCGTATGCCCGAGCGTAATCCCGGCGAACGCCCCTCTTGCGAGCGGGTCGTTATGCGGGCATCGCTCGCCCGTGAGGTAGGGAAGGAAGGTGAGCCCGTCGCTCCCGACCGGAGCTTCGGCGGCTTCCTTCGCGATCTCGTCGTAACCGCCCCGAGCCAAGGTGTCTCGGTACCACCGCAACGCTCCCCCGCAAGAGAGCATCACTCCCATCGCATGCCACGCCCGGTTGGCATGGCAGAACGTGTGGGCGGCGCCCCGAGGATCGTAATTCGGAGCGTCGATTGCGGTGAAGACAACCCCGCTTGTCCCCAGGCTGACACTGATAACCCCCGGCCGAACCGCGCCGGTTCCGACCGCCCCCGCCGCCTGATCGCCCCCGCCCCCGACCACCGGTATCCCTTCCGCGGTACGTCCCGTGATCTCGTGCGATTCGAAACATGTCGGAAAAAGCGAGGCATCGATCTCGAGCCTCGCCATCATCTCGGCCGACCAGGCTCGGCGCGGGACGTCCAGCAGGCCGGTTCCACTCGCGTCGCTCACTTCCGTCGCCTTGTCGCCGGTGAGCTTGAACCGGATGTAGTCTTTCGGCAGCAACACGGTACGGATTCGCTGGTAGTTGCTCAGCTCGTTGTTTCGCAGCCAAAGGATCTTGGGCGCCTGGAATCCAGTCAGTGGAGGATTGCAGGTGATCTGCCGCACCCGGTCCGGTCCCACCGAGTTGTCGATCTCCCGGCACTCCTCCGCCGTCCGCTGATCGTTCCACAGGATCGCGGGCCGGATTACCTCGTCGTTTTCGTCGAGGAAAACCGCCCCATGCATCTGCCCCGTGACCCCGATCGCATCCGGCTTTTCTCCGATCTCGGCGAGACATTTCTGAACGCCGATCCACCAATCCTCCGGATTCTGCTCCGACCAGAGCGGCTGCGGGACGGACAGCGGGTACTCAGCCGACGCTTCCTTCAGAACGCGTCCAGTTTCATCAATCAGCAAAACCTTGCACCCCGAAGTGCCGACATCGATCCCGAGAAGCTTGGGCATGCCCGGAGTTTACAGAGAATGGGGCGTCACCGTTCTACAACCACCAGTGCCACGGATGCAGGGAGACGCCCGCGTCCCATAACGCGTCTTCTCGGAAGCCCATCCCTGAACTCAGCACAGTTACAGGATCGGGCGCCGCATCGTCCCTGACCCGTAGGGTCGCAGAACTTAGCCAGGCGGTCGCAGACCCCTGGTAAAGAGCCCCGATCACCCGACCCGGCAGGGTCGCAGAACTTTTTCCAGTCAACCCCGTGGCACGGCGCTTCCAGCCCGTGTGTCTCGCGACCATCTGGTCGTTTAAATCCGCCAAGGCGTGATGCCCTTGGAACGGCTATGTGCCGGTACCCTCTCTGGCAATGCGCAAAGCCGTAATCGACGTTGGCTCTAACTCGGTCCTCTTGGTCGTTGAGGAAAAGACAGACGCCGGATGGCGGCAGGTTTATGAGACGACGGCGGTGACCGCGCTCGGTGAAGGGACGAAGACGACCGGGCGGCTGAGCGAGAGAGGGATGGCCGACACCTTGGCTGCGCTGGCCCGGATGTATCGGGAAGCTCGCGAACACGGAGCGACGGAAATCGTTGCCGCCGCCACGATGGCGGCGAGGATTGCGGAGAACACCGACGAATTCCTTGCGCGGGCCGAAGCTCAGGGCACTCCGGTATTCGTCCTCTCCGGCGAAGACGAGGCCGAGCTCGGCTTTCGCGCCGTGGCCGACGATCCGACGTTCGCCCAGTACCCCCGCCTCTCCATCGTCGACCCCGGGGGTCACAGCACCGAGCTGATGACGGCCGACCGCGCGGCAGAGGGGTGGCAGGTGTCTTTCCGGAGAAGCTATCCCGTGGGCACCCTCGGGCTCAAGAGTCAAATGTTGGGTGAGGAGTCGCCCGACTTCGGCGCCATTCTCGGCGCCTCCAGCGCCATCGACGACCTTCTGAACCTCAACTACGCCCCCGGGGAAGCCGGGCATACCGTCGTCCTTGGCGCGACCGGCACCAACCTCGTCTCGATCCGCGACCGGCTCGCCACCTGGCAGCCGGAAAAGGTGCATGGCGCGTACCTCGACTACGAGGAGATCAGCAAGGCGGTGGGCTGGATGATGCCGATGTCCGACGCGCAACGCGCCGCCATTGTCGGCATGGAGCCAGGCCGCGAAAAGACTCTCCACATCGGCGCGCTCATCCTCGAGCGTTTCCTCCACGCCCTTGGCGCTCCCGGCTGCTCCGTCTCGGTCCGCGGTTGGCGGCACGCGCTGCTGGAGCGGGGTTCGTAACATCTGCTAGAGTAACGTCACGATGTTCCAACATCGCTCTCCGCGAGAACAGTACGCGGTCATCGGCATCGGTGTCCTTTTACTTGCCGGCGCTGGGTATGTCGGCGCGGAGCGTCTCCGGCAGCCCGGGCCGCTAATCATTCAGCCGGCGGCGGTGCCGCCCGCCG
The DNA here is from genome assembly GCF_000724625.1 of Fimbriimonas ginsengisoli Gsoil 348. Classification (GTDB taxonomy): domain Bacteria; phylum Armatimonadota; class Fimbriimonadia; order Fimbriimonadales; family Fimbriimonadaceae; genus Fimbriimonas; species Fimbriimonas ginsengisoli. Next base: position 1,375,752 of record NZ_CP007139.1, read on the forward strand.
CGAAAGAGAAACCGGCCGAGCCCGTGGCCGCAGCTCCCACGGAGCTTGTCGTCCATGTATCGGGAGCGGTCAAATCGCCAGGAGTAGTTCGACTTAAGTCGGACTCCCGAGTCGACGACGCGGTTAAAGCGGCGGGAGGCCCGAAGGCGAACGCCGACCTCGACCGAATCAACCTCGCCGCTCACCTGATCGACGCCACCGTCGTGTATGTCCCGCCTAAGGGTGACAAGGCTCGAGAGGTCGCCCCCACCTACCGGGGTGGCAAAGATGCAACGCCCCTCTACACCCCGGAAAAGGCGCCCCAGGCTCCGCCGCCGAAAAGTCTTGCCGGCTCGCTCCCTTCCACCATCGAGCCGGTAGCCCCGCCCGACCTAAAGGTGGAATCGACCGGTCAGCACCGGACGAAGGCGAAGACGCCGACCGGCGCCGTCAGCCTCAACTCGGCCACCGCCGAGGAACTTCAAACGCTTCCCGGAATAGGGCCTTCCACCGCTCAAAAAATCATCGACTATCGCCAACAGCACGGGCCGTTCGCCAGCGTAGACGGCCTGATCGACGTGAAAGGGATCGGGCCGAAGAAGATGGAAAAGCTGCGCCAGTGGCTCAAGCTATAGCCGCTAGCGAATCTGGCGGGCCGATTTGACGGGAACGCGGAACAGATCTCCCTCTTCGTTGCCCACCCGCAGGGTGCGAGCGTCGTCCCAGCAGATCGCCTCGCTCTGCCCCATCCCGGCGAGGCTTATCTTGGAAGGATGCCGTCCGGAAAGGATGTGCTCACCCTTCGCACCGGTGTCGAAGAGCCAAATCGCCTGCTCCGGCAAATGGGTAAGCACCGCCAGCCGCTTGCGGTCGGGTGAGACCGACGCCGCCGTCACCCATCCCCCCAACTCGGTCTGGTCCACGAGCTTCAGCATGTTCGTTTGCCGAGGATCGCGGGTGTCGAGCCGGTAAAGCCGAGCGATGGTTCCGGGGAAGAACGAGTTCAGCCGGGTCTTGGAGATGAAGTACAGCTTGCCATTCAGCGGAAAGAACGCCTCGCAATCCCACTCGTACGCTCCTTTCGGCGGGAATTCCTTCTGATCCGGATAGGCGATCGGAATATGCAGCGCAGCCGGCGCCGACTTCACCTTGGTCGGATCGGGCTCGGGAAGGAGATACACGCCGAGATCCTTCCGCCGATTCTTGTTGTTCCCCATATCGGAAACGATGAGCGTGTTCCGGTCTCGCGAAATTTCTTCCCAGTCGACGTTCTGAGCATTCGGAATCTGCACTTCCGAGATCAACTCTCCGTTCCCCTTTATGGCAAAGATTCGAGCCGTGTCGCCGCTATCGTTGTGGACCCAATAGGTGTCTTTAAAGCGGGCGCTCTTGGCGATGCCGCTCATCTCGTCGATCTCTTTCGAACCGACGTGGGCGAACGGGGTAGACGGCGCCACCGTGTTCAGCGCCTGCGCGATCGGCTCGGCCGCGACCAGCACCACCGACAAAATGAGGAGACGACGCACGAGAATACGCGGATGCTGGGCCATGGGACGCTTCACTCTAACCAGCTCGGCAAGGTGGAGGTTCCCTGCGACGCTTCCCCTATCCGGCCGCCCCGGTCCAAGAGCCGTACCCGGAGCCGGATGCCATGGTTGGCTGCACGTCTCCCGGCTTAATCGTTAGGATCGCGGTTGCCGACGTGAACGAAGCGGTTAACGCTTCCGGGCGGCCCAGGCCATAGTCTTGCCGCGACGCAACGAAGCCTGCCGTCACTTCATATTTCCCCGCAACCAGAGGGAACCAAGATCGAGAAGCATGTACCAAGGTGGTCGCATGGGGCGGCAGATAGATCAGGGGTGGCGGGCCGCCCCACACCATCGGCGTCGCGGTGGCGGGCTTGAGCTGCCACATCATCCCCTTTTCGCTCTTCAACGTGTAGACCGGTTTCGGCAATTCGATGCTTCGATCGATATATAGAGTGACCGGGAGGTCGTTGTCGTTTTTCACGAAGCAGCGAATCAGATCGGGCCCGTCTGACTTGGCCGTGATCGAGAGCCCAAACGTAAGCCCTCGATCTGCCTTACTCCACGCGGTATCGGCGGGAGCGGCTTGGAAAACGGCGGCGATGGCGAGGAGGGGAGCGAACATGGCTACCTCCTTCGTGCCGCGGGCGGCCACGCAAGTTCAATCGTTCTGTAAACTATCGGCAAGATCGTATAGGTTCATTCGCCGCCCCTCATCGGAAAGAGGACCAGACGATCCAAGCCGGCTGGTTAACATTGGCGACGCTAATATCCCGTAACCTGGCCCCTTTGGGGGCGATTCTGATCGCGCTCTGCGGTTGCGGCGTCCCGGACCGGGACGCCGCACACCTTGCCAGCGTATGGGACACGGTTTTGCGTCGGCTGGACGAACACAATATCGTGAGAATTCGCGTACGTGCTCAAAGTGCGGCCGGGCACACGTTGGAGTTCGAAACAGGTGATTCAAAAACGATTGCCGCGTGCGTGGAGGCGACGCACCATGTGGTGCCGGTTCCCGATCGACAATTCAATCAGCCGGACAGCATTCAGTTTGTAGATGGGCGCGGCAATAAAACCCAGATGCACATCAATTTCTTCAACGGCCGGCACGATCTCGGCCCCCGCATGGAGGCGTGTTTCAACGGCCTCGCCCGGTTCCCGGTGGAGTGAATCGTTTCGGCTCCGCGAAGTGCCTCGCCGTTCTGTAAACTACCGCCATGATCGCGCAGGCCCACTCGGCGACCCTCATCGGGATCGAGGCTTTGCCAATTGTCGTGGAGGTGGACCTGCAGGGATATGTCCAAGGCGACGGGGAACGCTACTTCATCCTCGTCGGACTCCCCGACAAAGCCGTCCAAGAGAGCCGCGAGCGCGTGCGGACCGCTTGCCGGAATAGCGGCCTCGGCTTCCCGAATCGGAAGATCATGTGTAACCTCGCCCCCGGCGACATTCGCAAGGAGGGGCCGTGGCTCGATCTTCCGATGGCGGTCGCGATCTGTGGGGTGGACGGAAAGTTCCCCTTGGAGGAGCTCGAAAGCACCCTCATCATCGGCGAGCTCGGTCTCGACGGCGACCTAAAGCCGATGGATGGCGCCGTGAACGTGGCGCTGATGGCGAAGGAGCAAGGTTTCAAGCGGCTCATCGTTCCCGAAGCGTGCGCCGCGGAAGCATCCGTCGCGGTGGGCGTCGAAGTGTACGGCGTACGCCGGCTGCTGGACGCGATCGAGATCCTGAGCGGTTCCAGCCTCTTCTCCCCGCATCGTTTCGAGCCGAGCCTGGACGTTCGACTTCCTGAATACAACGTCGACTACTCCGACGTGAAGGGTCAGCGCCACGCCGTCCGGGCCCTGGAAGTCGCGGCGGCCGGCGGGCACAACGTATTGATGAACGGCCCTCCCGGCTCCGGCAAAACGATGCTCGCCCGGCGTCTCCCAACAATCCTGCCGCCCCTATCGCTCGAAGAGTCGATCGCGGTAACCCGCATCCTCTCCGCGGCCGGCCAAAAGGGGGATAAGTCCGGTCTCGTCTGGGAGCGGCCGTTCCGTTCGCCTCACCATTCTGCAAGCTACGCCGCCATCGTCGGCGGAGGTAAGAACCCAAAGCCGGGCGAGGTATCGCTCGCCCATTTTGGGGTCCTTTTTGCCGACGAATTTCCTGAATTCGATCGGGGAGTCTTGGAGGCGCTAAGGCAGCCGTTGGAGGATGGGGAGGTTACGGTTGCGCGGGTTAGCAACACGCTTACCTTCCCCGCCGAGTGCATTTTAGTCGCCGCTATGAATCCTTGTCCTTGCGGCTTCAAGGGGCTTCCGGAGGAGCGATGCGTCGGCCAATCGCAGTGCGAGCGGTACTCCGGGAAGATCAGCGGTCCTCTGCGGGATCGGATCGACATCCATCTCGAAGTGCAGCGCCTGAAGCCGGACGAGCTCATCGGGATGCCGACCGGGGAGTGCAGCGGGGCCGTTCGAGATCGGGTCATCGCGGCTCGGGAAAGGCAGAACGTCCGCCTGGGCAACCACCGCGTAAACGCGAAAATGAACCCGCGCGAAATCCGTGAGCTGATTGTTCTGGATCAGGACAGTCAGGATTTCATGCGGCTCGTGGCCGCGAGGATGAACCTTTCGGCTCGGGTATTCGACCGCATTCTAAAAGTCGGCCGCACAATCGCCGATCTCTCGGGTGACGATCTAGTTCGAAAGAGCCACCTCTCAGAGGCAGTGCAGTACAGAGATCGGGGAGTCTCATAGTCGAAACTTATGGCACGGGTCAATAAACATCCAAACGCCGGTCTTGATCCTTCTCGAGACCTTGTCCACGGCCACGTAGCTCTCATCGACATTCTAGGCTTCAAAGGCGCATGGAACCGCTTTAGCTCTCAGGACTTGATCGAATTCTTCACTAGCATAGAACGGGCACTGACTCGGTTCAAGGAAGACAGTGAGACACCAAGCTCTTCCTTGGTGCCAATTGCTCATTTGTCAGATAGTGGTGGAATTGGGTGGAAAAGGGACGATCAGGGTGTTGTTTTACTATCTGAAATCATTCAGTATCCACTCCCGTTCCACTACGCTCTAATAAGTGACACAATAGTGATTGCGTTCGAAGACCAAACACCTGACGATATAAACGGGGTGCTGCACATTGGTGCGGTCGCGGCCCGGATTCAGCGCATGTTGTTCGATAGTCGCTTTCGTTGGCTTTCCCGTGGCTACATTTGCAGGGGGCAATTCGCGCTCAACAAATCCATCATTGTAGGTCCAGCTATTGATGAAGCGGCGTCAAGATACGAGCTGTCTGATTGTGCTTGTATTTGGCTGAGTCCTCTGCTTTACAACGATCTCATTGAAATACGTTCCTCCCAGTGGGTGAATTCGCGTAGAAAGGATACTGATGTCAACGCGATTAAGGAGTTTTTCTTCGAGCACGGGAGCTATCTACCGTGGATAAATATACCTTTGAAGGATGGAAAATCCATTGAGTCGGCGGTGGTTAACCCGTTTGTGCGGTCAATACCTTCACGGTGTACGCAAATTCTCAGAGCTTTTGATACCTCTCCAAACGACATCGACGTACTCAGCAAGAAACTCAGGACCAAAGATCTCTTGCAGCAGTGTCATGAATCCCTATGTAGACTGTTTGACGAACCTTCGCTCGATACCCTTCCGCATAAAAAACGTTCTAAGGATTACAAGAAGTTCTATCAAAAAATGATTGACCGTAATCAGGCAAGGGTTGTCAGAAAGGCCACCTTCTCAAAAGAAGGTACGCGGATAGAAGACCCATATGAGCAGTAACCATTGAGCAGGTAGCAAATCTGTTCCCATAAGCTTGCCCGATGCCTGGACGGGAAACAGGGCCACTAACCTTCACCCTCAGCCCTTCTTACTTAAGAATAATTGAAATTAGGCCCTTGATAGATACTGTGCCACCTCCGTCTATCTTCTTTGCAGGGGCGGCTCGCGCCCTGATACCGCTGTATGCTGGCACTACGTTGTTTTTTGAGGGCTATACTCCCTGCATCCATTTGGACTTAACTCTCCCGTTTCGCGACTCGCCGATCCTCCTATCGTTCCTTGGGCAGCAGAGGAGAGCCATAGAGCCGCTCGGGGTGAAGGCAAGGTTTGGATCTCAATGCAACAGAAGAGCTTAACTGAACAGCCACCTTCAACCCCGTCCTCCCAACCGCGATTTACAGTGTCCCAATGCGGGATATCTTTGCCACGACGGCAGGGGAAGGGACTCCGGATTTTCTACTTCAACTGCGACGTAAACCGGTAGGTACCCCCGCCGACTTCGTAGACGGCAGCCTCACCTTCCATGCGCCGGAAACGTCCCCCGTCCGCATGAACCGACTCCCTAGCGGAAGTCGGCACATACACCAGCGCCGTCGTGTTCGCCGGAACCGTCACTGCCAACGAGAACTCCTGCCCGGATCGCCTCCAAGAAGTGGAGATCCGGCCGCGAATGGAGTCGAGAGAGCCCTTCCCCCAGGTCATCCCGCCGCCCGGGATGGGGCGGACGACGATTCGCTCGTAACCAGGGACGACCGGGTCCATGTCGATTCCCGCGACGGTGCGGTACATCCATTCGCCCACCGAGCCAAGGGAGTAGTGGTTGAACGAGTTCATTCCCGGGTTCTGGAATCCCTTCTCCTGAGTCCAGCCGTCCCAGCGCTCCCAGATCGTGGTCGCGCCTTGGCGGATCGAGTAGCCCCACGAGGGATACGTATCGTTCAGCAGCAGCTTATACGCGATATCCGATCGGCCCATCGCGGTAAGGGTCGGGTTCAGATACCCAACTCCTACGAAGCCGGTAGAGAGGTGCCCCTTTCGGTCGATGAGAATGTGGTTGGCGAGCCGCTGAGCTGCTCCCGGTCGAGCATGCGGCGGGAGCAAATCGAACGCGAGGGCGAGCACGTAGGCAGTCTGAGTGTCCCCCTTGATCTTCCCTTCCGAGTCGACGAACCGATCGTTAAACGCGGTGCGAATCGAGTCGCGTAGCGCTTCGTACCGATGAGCGTCGTCCAGTTTGCCGATCACCCGCGCCGAGCGGGCGAGAAGGTCGGTGCTGTACGCAAAGTAGGCGGTGGCGAGAACCTCGCGAGGGGTGTCGTCTTGCACGTTCAACCAGTCGCCAAAGTTGTTGTTCGACCGCTTGACCCAGATGTGGTCGGGGTTTACGGAATCGATGTAGGAGATCCAAGCCTGCATCGCCGGATAGCTCCGCTCCAGGAGGCGAGTATCGCCGTAGCACCGGTAGACGGTCCACGGCACAATGACGCCGGCATCGCCCCAGGCGGGTGCGCCGTCCGATTGGTCTCCCATCCGGGGCGAAACGTCCGAGAAGCCGCCCTGAGGCGACTGGGCGTCGATTACGTCCTGCGTCCACTTCTCCAAAAACGCGGCGACGTCGTTGTTGAAGCAAGCTGTGCGGGCGAAGATCTGGGCGTCGCCCATCCATCCCAGCCGCTCATCGCGTTGCGGGCAGTCGGTGGGGACCTCCAGGTAGTTGCCGCGCTGCCCCCAAAAGATGTTGTGCTGAAGCTGGTTCACGAGCTGGTCGGAGCATTGGAACGTTCCGCTCTTCGGATTGTTGGATCCGACGACCACGCCGGTGATCGCGCCTCGCCCCGGCTTGCCGGGGTAACCGGTGACTTCGACATAGCGGAAGCCATGGAACGTGAAGGAGGGTTCGTAAACCTCGGTGCCGCCTCCTCGAAGTGTATACGTGTCCGTCGCCTTGGCGCCGCGCAAGTTGGTGGTGTAGACGGTGCCGTCCGGATTCAGCATCTCGGCAAAACGGAGCTGCACGGTATCACCGGCTTTGCCGCGAACCCGCAGGCGGGCCCAACCCACCATGTTCTGTCCAAGGTCGTACACGAACGAGCCTGGCTTAGGCTCGGTGATCCGCCTCGGTTTCAGCTCCTCCAGTTTCTCGACGGTCGGGCTGCGCTGGGCGACGAGTGGGATTTCACCGACCGGCCGAGTCTCCACCGGCTTCCAGTTGCCGGGGATGACGCGGGCGTCGTACGTCTCTCCCATCAGGAGGTCGTTCGAGAGGATCGGCCCGGTTCCGGCTTTCCAGGACGAGTCGCTGGCGAAAGTCTCGTGAGTGCCGTCGCGATACTCCACCTCAATCTGGGCAAGCCCTTCCGGCTTATCGCCGTAATTCTGCCCGCCGGTGAGGCCGACGTGGCCGCAATACCAGCCGTCTCCCAGGACGAGGCCGACGCCTCGCGCGCCGGTCTTCAGCATGGAAGTGACGTCGTAGGTTTGATATTGAATCCGTTTGCGGTAATCGGTCCAACCCGGGGTGAGGAAAGATTTCCCGACCGGCTTTCCGTCCACCAGAAGCCGGTAAAGCCCCTTGGCGGTGACATAGGCGCGGGCGCGGCGAACCGGCTTCGGGATCTGGATCGACGTCGTGACGATCGGCGCCGGATATGCGGGCTGCGCCCATTTCGTGCGGCCAAACGGTGCGCCGCCTAAGGGGGCGAGCTCCTTCGCATCGACCCAAGTCGACCCGTCGGTGCTCGCTTGCCATCGGCCGTCGGAGTTGATGGAAACTTCTCGCCCGTCCGCATACGTCACTCGGCCGACGACCGCGACCCCGGCTCGCGACGTGTCGTTGATCCCGTCAACGGCCACCGCGTTGTTGCCGGGGTGAAGCTGCCGCTTGACGTCTACGACGGTGAAGCTGGTCCAACCCCCTCCGTTGCTAACCGCCTGCCCATTCACGGTGGCCCGAAACTTATCGTCGGCGGCGAATCCCATCACGGCCTGAGTGATCTCTCCCGAAGGCAGGTCGACCTGAGTACGGAATTGGCGAGTGACGCCGGTCGGCGCATCGCGAGCGGGATCGCCTTCCGGGTACCAGATCCACTTCGCCTTAGACATGTCCGCCGGTTTGCTGAAGGCATCGGGCAGCGAAACCCACTGCGCCTTCCAATCGCCGGGGTTCACGATGCCGGCCTCCCAGAATGCGGGCGCGCTGGTGCGACTGGCGCCGTTTTCCCAAACCGTCACCCGCCACCAAGCCCGTTGGCCGCTCTGGAGCGGCTGGCCAGCATAAGCGACATTGACGGTTTGGCTGGAGGCTACTCGACCGGAATCCCAAAGGTCGTCCTTGCCGGTGCGGAGATTTTCCGGACTGGTCGCGACTTCGATCCGGTAGGCGCGCTGCTTGGCGTCTCGCTGGCCTGACTCGACGATCCAGCTAAGGCGCGGCGTCCTTTCGTCGATCCCGACCGGATTTAGCAGGTATTCACAGCGCAACCGCGCGGGGGTCAGGTCGGAGTCGGTCAATGCCACCAAGGCAAACAGCGCAAGCATTCCGATACCGTAGCAGAGTTAGGGGTCGCTTCGGCTACCGCCCTTCGTACCCGGCCCGCTAATTCGGGTCGGCGGCGTGGAGCCAGAGGTTGATTAACGGGTTGGTTTCGCTGCTGATGAGGTGGTGGTCTTCGCCCGGTTCGATGACGAAGACGTCGCCGGCCTGTACCGGCTCGCGTACGCCGTCGACCTCAATCCATCCCTCGCCCTGGAGGAGGCAGAAGATCTCTTGGTCGACTTCCAAGTGAGGCCGTTCTTGGTCGTGGGTTACCATTCCGGGCGTGTGGAACGACAGACCGCCCTTGTAGAGCCGGGAGCCATCAACGATGGCGGAAAACAGGTGCGTTCCCGGTTCCAGGTCGGCAAATCGGGAGCGTCTCATAATCCTAACCTCTGCGACATCGTCGCCTCGAAGCAGTCGAGGTCGTCCATCCGGGCGCTTTCCAACGGAAGCTCGCCGGTAGGCCAAGTTTCGTGCTCGACGAAGGCGGTTAACTCGCGCTCGAGCCCTTCTACCTGGACCCGACCAAGATCATCTGTCTCAATCCGTTCCCTCGCGATCTCCTCGATTCCACCACAGGATACGAGCGCAAGGTCGCAGAGAGAAACGAAGCCGCGGCAATCTTCCAAACGCGTCGTGGGACGCGGGCGGTCACCCCGGACGTAGGCGAAATACTCGCGCAAGTTTTCGCGAAGCATTTCGGCGTGGTCGCCGCGGGAGGATTCGAACCTTTCGCGAGTGCCGTTCCGGTGTTCGATCTCGCCGGAACGCCAAGTGTCGAAGCGGATCGTCGCTTGGTCGAGCACGAGCGTCTCCCGCTCGAAGTAGCGGTCCTTACCCGTGTGGGTCGCCCCGATCCGAAGCCACGCGCCACCGTCGGTGCGGGCGGAAACAAAGGCGGTGTCGTAGCTCTCGATCGGGTGAGCCCGGAAGAGACGTGCCCACACCTCCTCAACCTCGCCCACGGCTCCTTCCTTCCCGCACCAAAAAAGCAGATTCTGAACGTAGTGCGCCAACGCGTTGCCGATGCAGGAGTCGAGGACCCACCGGTCGCCGACTCGCAATCGCCCGGCCCAGTCGTTGCGGGTGTAATACTCGCGATCGCGCGGCCATTCCGCCAGCAGAGAAACCCCGCGCAGGACGCCGAATTCCCCCGAAAGGATGCGGCTCTTCAGCTCTTGGCGCATCGGGTCGCCGGTGAAGTTGAATCCGACCTGGGTCTGGCGGGAAGCTCGCCCGTCTCGCTCCAGCATCTCCAAGTACTCGGGCCACCATAGGCTAGGGGGCTTTTCCAGATAGCACGCCGCCCCCGCTTCGACTACCGCTTCGTGCTGAGCGGCGTGAAGCGGGATCGGAGTCGGCAAGGTAACGACGTCGATCTCGCCGGCGGTTGCTTGCAGCAGAGAACCGAGGTTCGGGTAAGTCGAGACCCCGCGTTGCTCGAACCGGTACTGCTCGCCAGCTTGACCCAAGCGAGCGGCGCTTGGGTCGCAGGTGGCAACGACCCGGCACTCCCCCTCGGACTCCAGCTCGGCAAGCGAAAGGTGGTGCTGGCCGGCGAATCCGCCGACACCCGCGACGGCTACGCGCAACGTTCGATCGCGTCTGGACATGCCAAGTCATTGTTCCCGAATCGGAGGGTTTTTCGAATGGACCTGGCTAACCGGCAAATCTACTTGGCGTCTCTCTCAACGAATTGGCGGATGATTATCGTACTGTGTTCTTCTCGTTGTTCAGTGCGGTAGCGGCCCCCTCTCCTCCGCCCAAGAAAGGGCGCGCCTGGTACCAGCGCCTTGTCCGGCCAAAGGGGAGCCCCGATCTGGACGATTATTTCAAAGACAGTTTCTTCCCGCGTTACTACCGGATCGCGGTGATGAGATTCCGGTCGCTTCCACAGACCGAGGAAACGGCAAAGGAACTCTTTCGACAAACCGAGCTGGTCAAAAACCAGTTGGAGCTCGAGAGTCACCCTCACGACGCAGACTACAGCGACCTCTTCGCGCTGGAGAACGCGATCATCCGGTGCTGTCCGGCGATCGAGTTGCCCTACCTGCGTGAGCAGATCCTCGTGCGGTACCGCTCGCTCGCCGGAGACGACGACCCGATCGTCCTCCGATACTTCCAGCAGGCGTCACCGAATCCGCACGCCATCACCATTCGCGACACTCGCGCCGACCTGACCCCGCCGACAACCGAATCGGGAGGCCCGACATGACCCTTAACCCGCCGCCGGCTCCGGTTTCCGCGGAGGAGCTTCGGGAGGAGATGGCCAGCATCTTGGCCCGGTATTACTTATTGCTCTCTTCGGTGCGAGACAAGGAGCATCGCAGAATCGTGACGCTCAAGCGGTTGGCGGCCTTCACCGCCACCGTATTCGCCCTCGGATTGCTCGCCATCGCCCTCGGATATGGGCCGGGGACGTACAAGGCGCTTTCCAGGATTTACTGGCCGGTCCCCGCGTTCGTCATCTGGGCCGGACTGATGGGCGGAGCCGTGAGCGCGATGATCCGGGTAGCGAACGCCCCCACCAAAGGGGACGAGGATACGCTGGTGATCCAGTTCAAGCAGGCGATGAAGAGCGTCTACACGGCTCCGCTCCTAGGCGCGGTGTTCGCGATCGTGCTGTACATCGGCTTCTGCGCCAACGTCGTGAACGGGACCTTCTTTCCGAACATGCTGGCCACAAGCCAGGCGGTCTATCTACCGGATGTCGACGGCCCGCGTCCGCCGACTTCGGTCGATACGGCGACTGCCCTTTACCGTCCGGATGCGTCCGCCGCATCGAAGAGTCCATCAAAGCCGGAGTCCGCCGTCGGCGGGACCAAGGAGAATCCGACCCCGAGTGGGCCCGCTCAGATTCGAACGGAAGAGGGGGAGCGGAGGCGGACCCAGCAGTACGTCTGGGCTATGATGCCGGCAAGCTCGAGAGACTTCAGCCTTGTGCTCTTCTGGGCGTTCGTGGCCGGATTTATCGAGCGACTCGTTCCGGATCTATTGGATCGCATTATTGCGAAGCAGAAGGGGTAGGCGGGCTTGCGTTATAAACGGGGACGGGCCGCCCCTGCCACGTTCTTGGATTGTGGTCTCCGGGGCGGCAAGGGCCGCCCCGGAGACCGTTCTACACAGAGTCGTAACCGTCGGTCGCTTGAAAGTTGAGGCTATACGCCAGCCTTAGATCTTGCACGTGCGTCAACTTGCCGTGCTGGTGTTGCTTCAATGCGGCCAGCGGCTTCGCATTCGGATCTTGAAACTGGCTAGCGACGACGCGCTGCTGTTCTTCACCTTTCCAAGACACAAGGCGTTCCTGTCGGCGGCGCCAAGCTCGGTTACGATCGGTCATCGAAAAGACCTCCTAGGGCAGTTGCCCTCGCTTCCATTTTCCGGCACTTTTTCGCGATTCGGCGATGAATGTTCGACAAATGTCCGGCTACGCGCTCCGGCGAGCCACCAGCGCCGCCGCGCCTTTCTCCACCGCCTTCTGAATCAACAAGAACATGAGCAGCAGGCCGCCGACGATGATGCGAGTCCACCAAGAGGAGATGTTGTTTTCGTAGGTGATTGCGGTTTGGATAGCGCCCAGCAGCAAAACCCCGAGCGCGGTACCGACGAGGCTGCCGTAGCCGCCGGTAAGCAGCGTACCGCCGATCACGACGGCGGTGATCGCGTCGAGCTCCAGGGTGACGCCGGCCGTCGAATCGCCGGAAACCGTATAGAACGTATACACGATGCCGCCGAGGGCGGCGCAGAAGCCGCTTAGCGCGTAGATCTGCGTCTTCGTCCGCTCCGTCCGCGATCCCATGAGGCTTGCCGACTGCTCGTTTCCGCCGATCGCATAGACGGCTCGCCCGAACGGGCGGAAGTGGAGAAGATAGTGTCCTACGATAAGCACGAGGCCGAAGAGTAGAGGTGAGATCCACTCGGTGTCAGCGATCTTGTTGTAGAGCGGGTGGGAGATAACCGTGCTCTCCGTCGACACCAAGTACGCAAAGCCGCGAGCGAAGAAGAGCCCCGCCAGAGTCACCAAGAAGGGTGGAACCTCGAAGTAAGAGATGACCTTGCCCATCACCCCGCCGAACGTCGTACCGCCGGCAAGGCAGATCCCCATCGCCAACAATGGATGCACGTGAGCGCCGATCAACGCCGCCATCGAAACGCTGGTCAGGCCGATCATCGCGCCGACCGACAGGTCGATCCCCCCGCTGAGAATGACGAACGCTTCCCCCACTGCCACGATGCCGAGGAAAGCGTTGTCCCGCAGGATGTTCCAGAACACGTTCGGCTGCAAGAATTCGTGGTGCCGCGATCCGGTGATGCCGCAGAAAAGGGCAAAAACCAGGAATGCGGTTACGACCGGCATTCGCGAAACGACTGCTCTCACGCCTTCCTCCTGAACTTCGCCCGGAACCGTTCCGACTGAAGCAGGCACGCCACCAAAACCATTGTCGCCTTCACGATCAGGTTCGCTTCCGGCTTGACGCCGGTGGTGAGGATCGTGGTCGTCAGGGTCTGGATCAGCAGCGCGCCAAGAACAGAACCCGCCAGACTGAAGCGCCCCCCCTTGAGCAGGGTGCCGCCCAAGACCACAGCAAGGATCGCATCCAGCTCCATGTAAAGCCCCGCCGAGTTTGCGTCCGCCACGTGGGTGTCGGACATGATCACCAGGCCGGCCAGTCCGGCGCAAAGCCCGCTTACCGCGTAAGCGGCCAGCTTGACCCCGCGAACGTCGATCCCGGCGGTTTCCGCGGCTCGCTCGCTATCGCCAGTCGCTTCCAAGAAGAGCCCGAGCGCGGTTCCTCGGGTCAGGGCGAACAGTAACAGCCCGGCGACAAGGGCTAGGTAAATCGAAGTAGGGAGCCCAAATAGCCGTCCCGCCTTCCAATAGGAGAGGGTCTGGTCCGAGAGCCGGATCATCTGCCCTTGGGTTAATAGCTGCGCGACGCCGCGGCCGGAGACCATGAGGACCAGCGTCGCGACGATCGGTTGAATTCGAAAAGTGCCGACGAGCAGCCCGTTGATCGCTCCCAAGATGAGCGAAAGCCCAAGGCTCAGCGTCAACGCACCGAAGACGGGCAGATTCGGCCGCGACGTGATCAAATACGCGGTCAAGCTGCCGGAAATCGCGACCAAAGAGCCAACGGAAAGATCGATGCCGCCGGTAGCGATGACCAGGGTCATTCCGAAAGCGAGGATCATCACCGGCGCGGCCCGGTTGGCGATGTCGATGAGACTGCCGGTTAGGGCGCCGTTGACGCTGTGAACGGCCAGAAAGCCGGGTGACTTTACCGTGTTCAAGATGAGCAGGAGGAGGATCAGTCCTACCGGCAATGCCGACCGGCGCAGGGCCGATCCGTGCTGGGCCGCGGTCAAGCCCCGCCTCCCGCGATGAGGTGCATCACTTGCTCGTCCGTTGCGCTGCTGGGGAGCTCGCCGACCTGTCTCCCTTCGTGGAGCACCACCAAACGATCCGCGCAGCGAAGCAGTTCGTCGATCTCCGACGAGATCATCAGCATCCCCATGCCGTCCCGGCAAAGGGAGGCGATCAGCCGCTCGATTTCCTCGCGAGCCCCTACGTCGATCCCGCGCGTCGGCTCGTCAAGGATCAAGAGATTGGGCTCGGTGGCAAGCCATCGGGCCAAGATCACCTTCTGCTGATTGCCTCCGCTGAGCTGGCCGATCGGCTTCTCGATGGAGTCGGTCGCGATCCCAAGCGCCTGCCGGTACTTCTCCGCCAGCGCCCGCTGCTCTTCTTGCGACATCCGCCGAAGCCACCCTCGTTTCGCCTGCAACGCCAGAGCGACGTTCTCTCGGATCGAGAGCGAGGGAATGATCGCTTCCAGCTTTCGGTCTTCCGGCAAGTACCCGAGCCCTTTGCGCATGGCGGCCCTCGGCGCGCGGAAGTGGACATCGGCTCCTTCGTAACGGAGAGCCCCGCCATCCGGGCGGTCCAACCCGAAGAGCATCCGAGCGGTTTCGGTCCTTCCGGAGCCGAGTAGGCCCGCCAGCCCCACGGTTTCGCCGGCTCGGATGGCGAGGTCGACGGGGCCGACCCGCTTCTTGCGGAGCCCCTCCGCCTGCAGCAGGGGCGCGCCTTCGGTGGCATGGACGACGGATTGTTGCTCAGCGGCAAAAGCTCCGAGCTCCTTGCCGATCATTTTCGACACGAGCTCGACCCGGCTAAGCGAGGATGAAGGGTATTCGCCGACCAGCTTCCCGTTCCGGAGGACGGTGATCCGGTCCGCGACCGCATCGACCTGGTCGAGGAAGTGGGTGATAAAGACGATGCCGATCCCCCTCCCCTGCAATCGGCGCAGGACGACGAACAACCCCTCCACCTCCGCCTCGTCCAGGCTCGAGGTCGGCTCGTCTAGGACGAGAACGCGCACGTTGGTAGAGATCGCCCGGGCGATCGCCACGAGCTGCTGGATCGCAATGGAGTACGAGCCGAGTGGCATCCGCACGTCGATCTCCAAGTTGAGAACGGCCAACGCCTCTTCGGCTTGCCGGTTCAGCTTCTTCCAATCGATGCCACGCCAACTTTGAGGCATCCGCCCGAACATCACGTTTTCGGCGACGGATAGATTGGGAAGAAGGTTGACCTCCTGGTAGACGGAGGCAATGCCGAGCGCCTGGGCATCGAGCGGGGATCTGGGCCGGATCGCCTGGCCAGAGAGCCGGATCTCGCCCGAGTCCGGGGGAAGAACGCCCGTCATTACCTTGATGAGGGTGGACTTTCCCGCTCCGTTTTCACCGAGAAGGGCGTGGATTTCCCCGGTTCGAAGGTGGAAATCCACGTTATCGAGAGCTCGAAAGCTCCCAAACGCCTTCGAGATGCTGCGCATCTCGAGAAGCGTTTCTTCGGTCGGTTGGCTCATCGTTTCGATGGGCCTAATACTTCCGGGTCGGTAGCGCCTGGGCGGCGGTCGATTCGTCGAACTGCTGATCCTTGGAGACAATCCGCTTGGGAACGTCTTTCCCGGCAAGAATCTGCTCGGCGGCGTCGAACGCCCCCGGGCCGAGGAGCGGGTTGCACTCGACGCTGCAGTTCAGCTTTCCATCCTTGATCGCCTCCAGCGCTTGGTGGACGCCGTCGATGCTGACCAAAATGATGTCCTTGCCCGGCTTCTTGCCCGCCTCTTCGATGGCTTGTGCGGCGCCGAGCGCCATGTCGTCGTTATGCGCGTACACGGCCTGGATCGTGGGGTCGGCCTTGAGGAACGCCTCCATGACCTCCTTCCCCTTGGCGATCGTGAAGTCGCCGGTTTGCGACCTGGTCACCTTCATGTCCGGGAACTTGGCGAGGACCTCCGCGAACCCTTGCTTCCGGTCGTTGGCCGGAGCGGAGCCGACGGTGCCCTGAAGCTCCACGATGTTCCCCTTTCCGTTCATCCGCTTCGCGAGCCAGTTGGCGGCCATGCGCCCTTCCTCCACGAAGTCGGAGGTTAGCAGCGTCTTGTAAAGCGAGTCGTCCGAGACCTTGATTCCTCGGTCGAGCAAGATGACCGGGATGTTTACCCGCTTCGCTTCGCGAAGGACCGGCTCCCAACCGGTCTCCACCTTGGGAGCGAGGAAGATAACGTCCACTTTTTGGGCAATGAAGCTGCGGACGGCCTGAATTTGAAGCTCCTGCTTCTGCTGGCCGTCCGCGAACTTGAGCGTTACGCCCCGTTTCTGCGCCTCGTCCTGGACCGACTTCGTCTCGGCGGTGCGCCAAGCGCTCTCCGCTCCGATTTGGGAGAAACCGACCGTGTACTTCTTCGGCGCGGCGCCCGTCTTGGTCTCCGGGGCCGGAGAGTTGGAGGAGGTCGTACTTCCCGAATCGCCGCAACCGACGAGAGAAAGGAGTGCCCCCGCGCAGGCGAGGAGGGATAGAACGGCGGCGTTGCGCTTCATCGTGATCATTCTTTACCTAACGCGGCGCGGTTGGCACCGGGTCAGCGGTTGGCGGCTTGCAGTTGACGGATTTGTGACGTCGAATCCGGGTTATTTCTTGGCCGGTTGGCCGGAAGCGGGAGCGCCGATAGGGCCTCCCGTCTGGGGCATGCGATAGCCGGCGGGCGGCACGTACGCGTGCGGCTTAATCGGTGGGCCGGCGCTGAGGCTGGACCCAAATAGGGTCCAGCCGATCACCGCGATGATCGCTACGACGACCACCGCCGCAATCGCGATCGAGCCCGGGCTCAGCTCTTTCTTCATCGTCTACTTGGTACCGTCCCACCAGGTGCCCCAGAAGTTTAGGACTCGTGGGGTCAGATAGTGCGCCGACCACTCGTTGTTCGGAGTGTAATCTCCCTTGCTCGACTTGCCGGACCACCAAGCGAACGTCTGGGCATCGCAGTCGTTCGCCGGAGGCGAGTAGATCATTCCCTTCGCCGCCACCGCATGGCCATCCATGATCGCGCTCGGCAACATGTTGTTGTGATACGACGCCGCCGCGTATCCGGGGCTCTGAGGGTCTTCCCACCGCCCCTGGATCTTGTTGTAGCAAGAGGGCTGGGTTTCGGTGAACGCGAAGCAACCTTGCGGGTCGCTGGTTCGGCAAGCGGCCATCATCATCAGCTCGGCGGGATGCTCTTGGGAGCTAATGACCCGCGGCTTGTATCCCTGGCTCGGCATCATCATGCCTCCGTTCGAAAAGCCGAGGGTTCCACTGGCCGTCCAGTCTCCCCAGTAGCCGTCCTTCATTGGGCGGCCACCCTGGAAATTTGGAATCGGGTTCGAAGCATCCCACACCGTGTCCAGGTTCTTGATGTACGGATAGAGCTTCTGGATCGCAAATCCGCCATCCGGTCCGGTCCACGGACCGCCTAGCCAGACCAGGACGAGCGTGTCGTCGAAGTCGTTGGCGTACATGACGTTCGCAAGGGCGTCTTGCTTGAGGTTGGAGAGGGTGGCCGTTCGTTTGGCGGCCTGCTTGGCTTGAGCGAAGACGGGGAACAAGATGGCAGCGAGAATCGCGATGATGGCGATCACGACGAGAAGTTCAATAAGAGTAAAAGCGCGGCGGGCGGTTCCGACGCGAATAGAAAATGCGCTGTGCGACATTGCAAGTTTCTCCTTGGTGCAACGGGTGCAGCCCCGAATAGCTTTAATATACGACATTTTTAGACTTATTAAAGAAATGATTGAAGATTAAGTGCTTAGCTTTATTTACCGATAAATTAGGTGATACTGTTAATGGGCTCGCCCCGGTTCGCAATATGGAAGAGAGGCCTCAATCGGATCTTGGACTCGGCGTCCAGCAAAACCCACCGCGCCCGGCCACCCTCAAGCGGATCAACATGCGCCGCTTCCTCGAAGAGATTCGAACCCGAGGACCAAGCACCCGAGCCGAATTGACCCGCGCCACGGGCGTGGCGCCTCCGACCAGTTCCAGCACGATCGCAGACTTACTAGAAACCGGTTGGCTGGAGCAGTCCGACGACGATCGCGCAACCGCTAAGGGGCGTCCGGGAAAGGTCTTTCGCCTCGCCTCATCCTCGACCGCGATGGTGCTAGGGGTGCGCATCGACATCGACGAGTGCGTGATCGCCCCTTCCGGGCTTGACGGAATCCCACGTGATGCCGAGGCAAAACGGTTCCCCACCCCCAAGGATTACGACGGCTTGCTTCAGGCGATCTTTCGGCACGCAGACGCCTATCTCAAGCCGGGAAAGGGGCGATGCCTCGGCCTCGGACTCGCGGTTCCCGGCTTGGTCGATGAGGGCTCCGGACGAGTGGCGATGTCTCCAAACCTCCATTTCTTGGACGGCCAACCGTTGTGCACGGACCTACAAAGGCGGTTGGAGATCGAGGTGGTCTGCACCCAAGAGGAGCATGCGCTTTGCCTGGCCGAGCAGCGGCTGGGGCGGGCGAAGGAGCTATCCGACTATGCGGTGGTCGACGTCAGCTCCGGTATGGGAATGGGGGTGGTTAGCGGAGGAAGCTACATCCACGGCCGGCGAGGGTTTGCGGGAGAGATCGGCCACGTCACCGCCGAGCCCAACGGCCAGCTTTGCGGCTGTGGAAATCGTGGCTGCATGGAGACGGTGGCGACCGACACCGCTCTGCTAAACGCCGTCTGCGCGCGGGTCGGCCAGCGGCTCTCGTTCGAAGAGATGACGAACCGGATCGCCCGCGGGAACCTAGATATCGCTCCGGAGTTGGACCGCACGCTCGATTACGTGGCGATCGCGCTTTCCTCTGTAACGAACCTTTTTAACCCCGAAGCGATCTTCCTCCACGGCCGCCTTCTCGACCTCGCGCCCGACACGATGGATCGCCTGCGGGTAAAAACCCGCGCCCGAGCCCTCGGCCCTTCCTTCGAAGGGGTGCAGTTGCACCGCGCGCAAGGGAACAAGCTGTACGGAGCGCTTGCCGGTCTGCTGGACCAAGTTTTCGCCGCGGTCGGCCCCCGCCTGACCTAAGGTGGCACGGGCTTCCAGCCCGTGGGTCCCAGGGGCATCCTGTCCCTGGTCCGAAACACGACCAGGATGGTCGTGATACACATGGGCTGGAAGCCCATGCTACGGTCATCGGCTGGGAGCCGAGGCTACGATGAGGACGTCCAGAATACGGGGGCCGTGGACGCCTTCTACGCGGGAGAGCTCGATGTCGCTGGTGGCGCTGGGGCCGCTGATCCAGGTTAGGGGGCGGCCATCTCGGATACTAGTTGCGAGAGCAGCTACGGCTTCGGGGACGGAGTCGACGACCTGCTCTTCGCGCACGACGCAGATGTGGTGGTCGGGAATGAGGGTGAGGGCTCGGCGGCCTTGGCCGGGTCCGGCGTCGAGCACGATGGTTCCGGTTTCGGCGATGCCGAGAGCGCACGAGGTCACCACCGCGTTCATCTCGGCTAACTCCCGATGCGAAAACCCCTCGTCTGGACTACCCTGCGGGCACCAACCGTCCGGGAGGTCGGCGGGAACCACGACCCGCTCACTTCGCCGCTCGGCGAGGAATTGGGCGATCGCCGACGGCAGCTCCTCCAAAGTGACTCGCCGGACGGAGGCACGGTATTCGGCAACATATTCCGCGAACTGTTCGATTACCTCGTGGCGGGATCGATTCGAAGGCACGACCGGAGAACGAAGCGCAGTGAAATCCGCCACCCTCGCCCCTGCGATACGGGCCAAGATCTCGGCCTTGGCATCGCTCATTTGCGGTTCCTCCACCACTCTCTGAACGAGTGTTTCGGTACCGC
The DNA here is from genome assembly GCF_000724625.1 of Fimbriimonas ginsengisoli Gsoil 348. Lineage (GTDB taxonomy): Bacteria > Armatimonadota > Fimbriimonadia > Fimbriimonadales > Fimbriimonadaceae > Fimbriimonas > Fimbriimonas ginsengisoli. The sequence continues at coordinate 1,395,765 of NZ_CP007139.1, forward strand.
CGGGAGGTCGCGCGCGCTGGTCCAACCCCCCAGCATTCCCGGCAGCCAGCGAATAACGCCGTTGTGGACGAGCGGTCCTTGCCCGATCCTCGCCAATCGCAGGGCGAGCTCGAAGTGCTTGGGATCGTTCATCGCCCACGCCATCGCTTTCATTCCGACCGATTCGATTCCGCCGTGCTCCGTCTTCCCGCGCAGGTAGATCAGCACTTCGGGGATGTCGATCCGCACCGGGCACGCGTCGAAACACGCGCCACATAGGGAGCTAGCGTACGGAAGCGTGTTCGCGTTCCTATCGTGCATGCCGAGAAGCTGCGGGGTCAAAATCGCGCCGATCGGCCCCGGGTAGACGCTGCCGTACGCGTGACCGCCGGCTCGCTCGTACACCGGGCACACATTGAGGCACGCCGAGCAGCGGATACAGCGAAGCGCCTGCCGCCCCACTTTGTCGGCAAGCACCGAGGTGCGGCCGTTGTCGAGCAGCACCAGGTGAAACTCCCTAGGGCCGTCACCGGCATGGACGCCAGTCCAGCAGCTCGTGTAAGGATTCATCCGCTCGGCGGTACTCGATCGGGGGAGGAGTTGGAAGAAAACGGCGAGATCCTGCCACCGTGGGATCACCTTCTCGATCCCCATGACAGTGATCAGCACCTCCGGCAGCGTGAGGCACATGCGACCATTCCCTTCACTCTCGAAGACGGAGACGGTGCCGGTTTCCGCGATCGCGAAATTCGCGCCGCTGATCGCGACTTTGGTGGTCAGAAACTTCTCCCGCAGGTACGTCCGAGCGGCGTCGGCGAGCACTTTGGGCTCGTCGGTCGGCAAGTCGGCTCCGAGAGTTCGCTGGAACAACTCTCGCACTTCCGACCGGTTCCGGTGAATCGCAGGGACTAGGATGTGGCTCGGGGTGTCGCCGGACAACTGGACGATCAGCTCGGCGAGGTCGGTTTCGAGAGCAAAGATCCCTCGCTCCTCCAGACCCCCGTTCAGCTCGATCTCGTCGGTCGCGATGCTCTTAACCTTGATGACCTCTTTCGCGCCGTGAGATACGCAGAGGTCGGCGACGATGCGCCGCGCTTCCGCCGCGTCTCGGGCCCAGTGGACCTTGCCGCCAGCACGCTCCACTTGTTGTTCCAGTTGCTGCAGCAGCTCGGGAAGGTGGGCCATCGCCTCATCCTTAACGGCGGCGCCTTCGACGCGAATCGCTTCCCAGTTCGGCAGCTCCGCGATGGCACGAAGCCGCTTCTCGCGGATCGTGGTCGTCGCATGCCGGAGGTTGCGCCGCATCTGGGCGTTGGCCAGGGTCGCATGCGCCGCCTGGGCAAACGGCTTCGCGGGCCGGATTCCGCCTCCGCTCACGCGAACGCCTCCTGCTCGGTACTCGCGAGGATCTCGGCGAGGTGAACCGCGCGTACGCCGGTTCGCAGTCGCGAGAGTCCGCCGCCGATATGCATGAGGCAACTGTTATCTCCCGCCGTGCACGCCTCCGCCTTGGTACCTAATACGTTTTGCACCTTGTCGGCGAGCATCGCGATGCTCGTGTCGGCGTTCTTGACGCTGAACGTTCCGCCGAACCCGCAGCACTGGTCGGCGGCGGGTAGCTCGACCAGGGTGATTCCCTTCACTTTCCTCAAAAGCCGAAGCGGCATGTCGCCGACCCTCAGGAGGCGGGCGGCGTGGCAGGTGGGGTGGTAGGTGACCCGGTGCGGGTAGTAAGCGCCCACGTCCTCGACTCCCAACTTTCCGACCAGAAATTCGCTCAATTCGAATACGCGCGGCGCGAGCAACGCGACCTCCTTGGCTAGATCGTGCTCGCCCGCCCACTCCGCCGCCCGAGGATACAGCTCGCGCACCATCGCGACGCACGAGCCGCTCGGTGCGACGACCACCTCAGAGTCGCGGAAGGTTCGGACGAACCGCTGAATGATCGGCAGCGCCTCGCGTTGGTAGCCAGTGTTGAAGTGCATCTGCCCGCAACAGGTTTGCTCGGGATTGAAGACGACCTCGTGTCCCAACCGCTCCAATACCCGCACGGTTGCCTCCCCCGTCCGGGGGAAGAGGGCATCGTTCAGGCAGGTTATAAAGAGGTCGACCTTCATCGGCGGGAGTCCCGGGAGTCTACTGCTTTCGCAGGTCGGATGGGGCGAGGTACGCAACCCCTTTGGGGTAGGAATGCGGGGCGCTTTGCACCAGGGTAGCTCGTACCTTGCAACCCTTCGCTAGGGGGCGCAACCTCTTCGAGGTTGGGGAGGGTTGTCTGCGTTCCGCGGCTGGTGGGGAACGCTGACGCGAAGCGTTGTAGTCGAAGCGAAGCGGAATCGGGGCCGCAGGTTGGCTCGTACCTGCGCGGGAGCGTTTCGTCTTCTGACGAAGCTGAGAGAACGTTGGAGCGTTGTCGCGCAGGTACGAGTCAACCTGCATCTAGACGGCGGCGCCGTTAGTGAGGCCGGTCTGGAGACCAGCGGTCCGTGGGGATACACGGCGGCGGTAGTGGTAGTCGTAGACGGTGGTAAATCCCATATTCCGATAAAGACGGAGGGCCGGCTCGTTTTTCGATCCGACTTGTAGCGCTCCCCGATCCGCGCCTTCGGCTTTGGCCCAACCTACTAGGGCGTGGCATACCTCGCGGCCGTACCCACGGCCCCTGAACTCGGGGACGGTGGCGATCCCAAATAGCCAGAGGGTCCCTTCGCAGATCGTTCCGATGCCGAGAGAGACGATTCGTCCTTCGGTACGAAGAGTGGCGAACCGCCGAGGCGCAGGCATCAGATGGAGCAGCCTCTCCGCCGCCGCTTCCCGACCGATGGCGCGGCCGCTGCCGATGAGGAAGGCGGCGAACCATTCCGCCGTGGGCGCCTCGAGGAGATCCACTTCGTCCGCCCCGTAGTCCCCCAGCGGGCCAACCTGCACAAGGGCGTCGTCGTTGATCTCGTAGCCTCGGCTAAGGAGCTCCTGGTCGAGCGTTTCCCAGTCTCCGATGTGGGGAAGGCGGAAGAGGGATGGTAAACCGGCGGCGAAGTACGAGGTCTCGCAGAGTTCCACCGCATCCGGAAGCGGCATACCTGGGTCGCCGAAAGGTTGGACGCTATTCGCTCGGCCGTACATACCGCCGCCGAAACGGAGGATCCAGTCACCGACACGCTCTTCGCGAAAGCACGGGAGAGCCACGGTGCTTTGGCGGTCGAGGGCGATGAGCTGATCCAGCGTCATCGCCCTATTATCGCCCGAGCTAACCCTTCAGGTTCAACGTGGATTCCAGGGTCGCCTTGCCGTGAGCGGGAACGCGCACCTTCCACTGGGAGGTCGCGGCATCTATCTTTTCCGGCTTTTCGCCGCTCGCGAAGGTCCACTTTCCACCGATCGCCTGAACCACTCTGACTTCGACGTCGGTCGCCTTGGCGTTCTTGAGGATCACCCGGAGCGTCTTTCGCTCAGTGTGTTTGTCGACTCGCTTGCTGCGGACGATGGAGGAGTCAGCGGTGACGTCGAACACCTTGCTAAGGGTTAGATTGACGTGGCCATCAACGGGAACGTCCCCGAGGGTATCGGCGCCGGTGTAGCGGTCGGCGTCGCCGTCTCGCAGGAAGATCCGTACGCTGCCGCTCGGCATCGGCATTCCCAATCCGCTCGCGGTCTTATTATCCAGGCTCACCGAGAGTTGGGCGTTCTGATGGTTTGCCTCGCCGCCTCCCCATGCGTAGAGAGGGTTCAGACGGATGCCGTAGTCCAAGTGGACCGGGACCTTAGTGGCCTCGAACATTCGAACCCGGCTGATCTGGTCGACGCCGATCGTTGCTTTGTCTTTGGGCTTGTACTCGTAGAGCTCGCCGATCGACTGGGGCTGCATTGCAAGCCCCGTATCTACTTTGGTCATTCGGGCGCTATCGACCGTAAACGCCGCTGTCGAAGCAGGGGCGTAGGAGGGTTCCCTAACGGCCCGATTGGGGCTTCCCGCGACAAACGCGATTTTCGCATCGCGGTACGGAATTCCGGTCTTATTCTCCACGCTCGCCCAGCACTCGACGGACATTTTGGACGTCGCCGGGTCGAGGTGAGCCACATAATCCGCGCTCCAGGAGAGACCGCGGGTGAGGTAGGAAACCCCCAGCTCTTCGCGAGCGCCTCGATCGCTTTCAATTTGGACGGCGAGGCCGGGGAGGGTGGCTACGTCGGAGTCGGCCGGCGCCACCAGCGTGCCGGCGGGGTTGATGTACACCTTATCGGCGGTGCGGAGAAGAAACCCACCGTCGGCGGTCGGCTCGAGCTTTCCTTTAATCCGGTCTCCTTCGTGGCCGGATGTGGACGCCCAGATCAGCTCGACCTCTTTGCCCGCCAACCGGCGGATCAAGTTTTGGTTGTTACCCACGCCCAAGTCGTAAGTCGTGGAGACCACATGCGAACCGTTGGGAGCGGTGAACATGACAGAGCTCGGGTCGAGGGTGGCGCTGACGTTGCCGAGGCGCAGATGGTTGGCGCCGGCCGAGAGATCGACGGGACGCCGCTCCTGAACCATGCCGAAATCCTCTTTGTAGACGGTGAGGTCCAGCGGCACGGACGGATCGGCGACGGTGGGTTCGGCGGCGGCGGCGCGCCTGCATCCGGAACCGGCGACGACGGAAAGGCTTAGGCCGGCGACGGCCCAGCTCCAGTGTAAGGCGTTGGTTTTCACACGCTTAGGTTACGGCGAATCGTCCTAAGGTTCAGTTTTATGTTCGTTGCGGCGAAGAACGAAGCTGGAGGCGCACAGTCCGACCGCCGCGAAGAGCGAGATCGCGCTAAGGACCATTCCCAGGAGCGGTTGCCTCGGCGCGATCCGTTCGAAGCCGGCAACCGAGATGGCGGCAATCGAAACCGCGAGCGACGCGCCTCGGCAGAGGCGCGGGTGACTCCACGCCAACGCACCGAACACGAATGCCGGAACCGTCGCCGCCAACCCGACCGCCGAAAGCGCCCCGGACAACGGGTTTCCAGTGCGGGAAGCATCCCGGGGAAAAATTGGCCCACCCGGCTCGGCTCCGATCGCCCCCCACAAGGCGGCAAGATTGACGACGTGCAAGCCAAAGAGCGCGAATGCACACACCCAGACGAGTCCAAGGAACCAACGGTATACCATTTGGACTCGGGATGCACCAGACATCGAATAACGTTTGTACCTTCAAATTTCACGACTTTGTGGTCTTGGAGTTTAAAACGAGCTTATTCAATATCTTATGCCCATGGCCCGGATTGTCCCGCGGGCGGAGCCTCCAACTTGCTCTCCGCCGCGATGGATCACACTTACTCAGATGGCAGCCCCCGAAAGAAAACGTCCGCGTCGGCTCCTGGTCGGCGGTGTCGTCCTCGCACTGATTGTCGTTATCTTCTTGGTCGCCTATTGGCTGCCGAAGGTTCGGGCCGATCGCCTCGTCGCCGGCCCCGCGGGGGTTCAGAGCTTTTACGAGATGGCGAAGGAGCAGGAGTACCGGACAGTGGACGTCTCTCCCGAGGTGAAGAAGACGGTGGCCCGGTGGGACCAATCGTCAGGCCCGGTGATGATGTTCCAGCCGGCCGAGCGGCGGGTCGGTTTCTTTGGCCGGCCGGTAGAGGTCGACGTGAAGGTAGTCCGAAGGCGTGGAAAGTTCCTCGAAACCTGCGTTCTCGGAGACGGATTGTCCGTCTCCGAGATCAGGCGCTCGCCACTAAAGTAGAGCTTTACCCGCGGGTCGCCACGATGGCCCTTGCTCCGGCGACCGACCCCGCCGGCTTGCCGGGAATCGCTTGGATCCGGACAACGATCTTCGACTTCCCTTTCGTCAGCTCCGAAGGAATCGCGTGAGTTTCGTCGAAGAAGACGTTGCTCTTGCGGTGGGGCTGGTCTTCGGTAGCGATCTTCTGGCCGTCGACGAGGATGTCGAACTCGGGATGGGACCGGTCGCTTCCCCAATAGGTGAGAACCAGCTCCATCGGTTTCGCCGGGTCCACCTTCATCTCGAACTCGAACCAGCCACCCTCGAGCGGGGTTCGCCAGTTGCGGCCGTTGGCGCCACGGATGTCGTTCTTCTCCGATTTCAGGTTATGGTCTCGCTCCGGCTGCATCTCCCCGATCCGGGCGTTGTCCACCGTGCGCGCTTCCAAATCCCGCTGCCGTGCCTCCTCGGCGCGAAATTCCGCTTCCGCCTGCTTCCATTGGTCCTCGGTGAACCGGTCGAAATAGACGCCGTAGCGGTTGGTGTGCAACGTATAGAACGGGCGGAAGGTTAGCTCCGCGGGGCGGCCCACTCCTTTGGTGGTCCACTCCATCGGCTTGCCGGGCGCCTGGGCAAGCCAATCCGAAGGACCGTGGGTACCGGTGACGAGCACTGGAGTCCGAGGCTGGGGGCCGCCGTCCGGTCCGAGGTCGGCGGCGAGCACGAGCGGACCGTATTTCACGCATAACCGGTTTGGCGCGTCCGGCATCGCCTCGGTATCGAGCCGCATCGGGACCGTGAACTCGATCCGGTCGCCGGCGTGCCACGTGCGGTTGATGGTGAGGTAGGAGGCGGTTTCGTTGGAGCGAGCCAGGGCTACTCCGTTCACCTTGACGATCATTTCCCCCTCCGCCCAGCCGGGGTGGCGGATGTTCATCTCGAACTTCTTCGGCGAACCGGATTCGACGACGATCTTGACGGCGCCGTCGTTCGGGTAGTTCGTCGTCTGGCGCAGCTTCATCCCGTTCTCCCGCCACGTCAGCTCTGTCGGAATAAACAGGTTCACCCAGAGCCGGTCGCCGCCGTGGTGGAAGTAAGCGCTATCCGCGTGCTTCGTGTGGTTTTCCATCCCGGAGCCGTGGCAGCAGGTCCAGTTGTCGGTGGGATCGCTGTACTCGCGGTGGCTGCCGGTGCCGAGCGGCATGAAGTAGGTGACCATGCCGTCGGCCGGATTCTGTGAGGCGAGGATGTGGTTCAGGTGAGCCCGTTCGTAATAGTCGAACAGCTCCGCGCGCGGCTCCCATTCGAAGAGGTGCCGGGTCAGCTTGAGCATGTTGTACGTGTTGCACGTTTCGCAGGTGTTGCTGCTGAGCCGATCCGCAAGATGATCGGGCGGGCCGAGGTACTCGTGGTTACTGTTCCCTCCGATCGCATAGGTGTGATGCTCGACGATCCGCCGCCAGAAGAACTCGGCGATCTTTTGGTCTTTCTCGTCACCGGTCAATTCATACAGACGCGCCAGGCCGATAATCTTGGGAATCTGGGTGTTCGAATGCTTACCGGGGAGGTCGTCCTCCCCGTTGGCGAGCGGATCGAGGACGCGGTGATCGTAGAAATGGCGCGCGAGGTCGAGGTACTTCTGCTGCCCGGTCGCGGCGTAAAGCTCCGCCATCGCGTCGTTCATGCCGCCATATTCGGTGCCGAGCATCTTTTCCCACTGCTCGTCGGTCAACCCCTTGGTCGTCTCGATCGCCCAGTCGGCGAACTTCTCGGCAACCCCTAAGGCGGCCTTGTTGCCCGTCAACCGGTAGGCGTCAAGTAACCCGGCGTAGACCTTATGATGGGTGTACCAGGGGGACCATAAGCCGTTTAGGTCGAACCCGCGACTCCGGATCTCCCCCTTTTTAATCTCGGCCCACATCCGGTCGCCATCCGGCATTGCGGCGATGTATCCGTCCGGACGGCTTTTCTGGCAAGCGACGAGCTCGTCGACGATGTAGTCGATCTTGTCTTTAAACCGCTTGTCTCCGCTGGAAGCGAACTCTTGCGAGCAGGCGGTGAGATAGTGCCCCAGCGAATGCCCCGCGAGGCCCGAGTTCTCCCATCCGCCGTAGATCTTCCCTTTCGGAGCGAGGCCCGAATGTTGCCGGAAGCTATGCAGGAGGCGGTCGGGTTCGACGGTAAGGAGATAATCGGCGGTTCTCTTCGTCGCATCGGCGAACGGGCCGCCGAGCAACTTGACATCGGACAGCGGGAACGGCTCGGCCTTGAGTTGGGGCTTGTGCATGGGGGTTTGGGAGAAGGACGTAGCGCCGAGGATGAGTAGGCCAACCGCTACGACGTGGCGCCGGCTTCCAGCCGGTAGCCCAAAGTATTGTTTACCGGAAGCCAACGTTCCTAGCAGCACCGTAGGGATAAGTCTGCCGCCTGAAAGCCGACGCCACTTTAGGGCTACCGGCCGGAAGCCGGCGCCACGGGGGATTACTTGACCTTCCATTCCTGAACCCCCGCCGACCAATTCGGCTGAAGCTTGACTTCCACCCGCAACGCGCTCGTCGTCACCGGCTTGAACGTCAGTCTATTGAAGGCGTCCAGTTTGACTCCGTACGGATCCGTGGTTTCCACCGGCTTCCACTGGTCGCCGTCTTTGTACAGCAAGCGCCACGACTCGGGAACACGGCATTCCCCGCGGTGGGTGTCGTCGAACCAGTAAATCTCCGTTTCCGACACCGTCGCGGGCTCTTTGAACGTCAGCTCCACCCACTCCGTGGTTCCCTTCCGCGGCCACCAGTGGAAGAACGAGGTTTCGTCTTCCGAGGTCTTCGGCTCGCTCAGGTCGTTAATCGCCGTCGGGTTCGTTCCCCGCGAGGTAGTGATTTTTCCTTGTGAGGCGATCGTAGGTTGGGGGGTCGGATGCGCCGAGGCCTCGGTATTCGGCAGCCATACCTCCATCTCGCCCCGTCCGCGATTCGCCCATGTGTAGTACGGAATCGCGACGAAGGGATGCGGCTCGCTCACCACTTTGCCGGCTTTGTCGTACGCCAGCGTTTCCGCCGTTCCGTTCAGCGTCACGACCCCGCCCAGAAGGTCGGGCTGCATCGTAGGGTGCAGCGCCGCTTCGTTCGGGACCATCAGGTTCCGTACTTTGCCGCCGTTATCGGGCCACTCCGCGCAGTAGACGACCGGGCCGCGCTGGAGCGCGACCAGCCCTTGATCCGCCGCTACTTGGCTGTTCGCCACCACCCGCCGAACCGGCATCGGCAGCGAAAGTTCCACGACGTCTCCCTTCTTCCAGGTCCGGTTCAAAGCGACGTACCCTTTGTCGGGAATCATCGGGACTTCCTTTCCATTCACTTTCAAGCCGACCGGCGCCTTCACCATCTCGGCGAAGCGATAAAGATCGCTCGGCACCGGTTTGTTCCGCGCCCAGCCGGGAATGCGCACGTTCAAAGCAAACTTGGAAGACCGATCCGGGTTCACCGTGATCTTGACGTCGCCGTTCCACGGATAGGTCGTCTCCTGCACGACCTGAACCTTCCGGCCGCTATCCATCTTGATATCCGCCGACCCGGCGGCATACAGATTCACGTACAGATTGCTCTTGTCCTGCGCGTAGAAGTAGCCCGGGACCGAGGCCATGAAACGGGTGATATTTCCCGGACAGCAGGCCACGCCGAACCACGGCGAGCGAGCATGCTGCCCTCTCGACTCCAGCGGGTTCGGATAGAAGAATCCTTTGCCATCGAGCGACACGCCGGAGATAAGCCCGTTGTATAGCGTTCGCTCGAAGACGTCGACGTACTTGGCGTCCTTGTGCAGGAGGAACAGCCGCTGGTTCCAATAGTCGTTGCCGACCGCGGCGCACGTCTCGCAGTAAGCGCTCATGTTGGGGAGCTCGTAGTTCTGCCCAAACGCCTCTCCCGCTCCCGTCGCGCCGATGCCGCCGGTGATGTACAGCTTCTTGCTGACCACGTTGTCCCAAATCTTGTCGATCGCGGTCAGATACCGGACGTCGCCGGTCATCGCGGCCACGTCGGCCATTCCGGAGTACATGTACGAAGCCCGCACGGCGTGGCCTACCGCCTCGGTCTGGTCGACCGGCGGCTTGTGAGCCTGCCAATATTCGCCGCTGCCGCCCCGGGAGTCGAGGAAGAACTTGGCGAGGTTCGTATACCGGGGATCGCCCGTTACCCGGCTCAGCTTCACCAATCCCATCTCTACGATTTGGTGCCCTGGCCAGATCTTGCGCTTACCTGGCCCGAAGGTTCGATCCAAGAGGTCCGCGCTTTTCAATGCGACGTTCAGCAGCGTCTTCTTGCCAGTCGCCTGGTAGTGCGCCACGGCAGCCTCGTATAGGTGGCCGAGGTCGTAAAGCTCGTGGCTGTTATCCTCCTCCTTCACCCACCGCTCGGCGCCCGACCAGGCGTGCGGGTGAACCGGGTCGATGGTGCGGGTGGTGTACAAGTAGCCATCGGGTTCCTGAGCGGCCGCGATCTTGGCGACGAGGCTGTCCACGTACGCTTCCAGCTTGGGATCCGGCTTCACGCTCAGCGCGTAGGAGGCCCCCTCCAAGACCTTGTAAATGTCGGTGTCGTCAAACGGGTATCCGGGCGGCTTCTTGTTCTCCAGCGGCTCGCCGCGCAGAACTTTCGCCGCCCGTTCGAACAGGTCGACGCGACCGGTCTCCTCGCATTTCTGGAATGCGAACGGAATGGTGACGGCCCGGTTCGTCTCGATTTTGGGCGCCCAAAAAACGTCGTGCAGGTGCACCGCGGTAAACGGGACCGGCTTCACCGGGTAGTCGCGCATAGGCGTTGTGGGTCCGGACATGGCGAGGAGTGTAAGGGAAAAGAGGAGCGGCATTGCACTTCAAACGGGGTCGCACTGATTTTCTTAGGACACTTTAATATATCCCTTAAATCGTTAAGTCTTTATCTAATTTCGCTGCTTTTGATGTTTGGAGGACGACATCTGAGAAGCTTCCTCAACGTACTAGAAACGGTAGACTTACGAAGTCGCATGACCTAAAAAGGCAAGAGAAAATGATTCATGTGGAGATGCCCAAGGAGTTGGAGGAACGGCTGACTGCTTCGCGAAGTTCCACCTCTCTCACCGTCTGGGCTTGTTAGACGTCCTCATCGCCTTCACCGCGATAGGCTTGGACGCCGAGCTCTGCAAATTTAATGTCAAACACTTTCGGGCCGTCAAAGAACTCCGGACGGTGCAACCCTACTAGCGATAGGCTAGCCAACCGTAGACCCATTCGCTGGCTAGGACCCTATCGCAGAATACGCGCAATACGCGACACTGACGCCATGCGAAAGTCTGGCTTTTTCTTCTTCGTCTCGCTGGCAGCGGCTTCCCTTGCCGGATGCGGCGGAAGCGGTTCCTCGGGTCAGCCCCAGCCCCCCTCCGAGGTCTTCGGCTCCTCCGAGTCGGGATTGGTCAACGGCGACCTAACCACCGCTCGGTTCAGCAATCCGGTCAACGTGGCGGCGGCGCCCGATGGCACGGTCTATGTCTGCGACTTCGACAACGACGCCGTTCGCAAGATCTCCCCGACCGGAATCGTCTCCACCCTGACGACCCAAGCCAACTTCAGCACCCCTTTTGGGATCGCTTTGACCTCTACCGGCCGCCTCTTCGTCGAAACCGACCGAAACGACACCGGCCAGAAGGACGCCACCACCGGTACGGTTTGGGAGATCAACACCACGACCGGCGTGCCGACCGTCGTCGCTCGTAACCTGGGCCGACCGCGTGGCCTGACCGCCCTCGCCGACGGCCGACTTGCTTGCGGAGACCTCGGGAACAGCACGGTCTACCTGCTCGACCCCGCGACGGGCGCCAAGACTTTCCTCGCGGGCAAGACCGGCACCCCCGGGTTCGCCAACGGCAACGGCGTGAATGCTCAGTTCGACCGTCCGTACGGCATCGCGGTCATGCATGACGGAAGCCTGCTCGTCGCCGATCAAAACAACAATCGGCTCCGCCGCGTCACCCTCACCGGGGACGTCACCACATTCGCCGGCACCGGAGCCGCGGGAGCCCTGAACACCGCCGTCGCTAACGCGACGTTCAACCATCCGCAGGGCGTCACGATCGCCCCGAACGGCACGATCTATCTCACCGACAACGGCAACCACCTCATCCGCCGCATCTCGAACGGCCAAGTCTCCACCTTCGCCGGCAACGGCGTTGCCGGCTTCGCCGACGGCGTCGGCGCCGCCGCCGAGTTCTTCGGGATCGAAGGCCTGAATATCTCCCCGAACGGCCAAACCCTATGGGTCGCCGACGGCAATAACGGCGACGGCGGCCCCTTCAACCACGTCCGCCGGTTCGCGACGAGGTAGGTGTGAAGGCGTTAGGCGTTGGGCGCTGGGCGTTGTTGGACCCGACGCCCAACGCCTAACGCCCAACGCCGGGCCTCCCTTGTGATAACATCGCATCGCCACTCGCTTCGGAAGGACGGCTTGACGATGATTAAGAGAAATTCGCTTCAGTTTCTGGCACTCGGAACAGTGCTCGTTTTTGCGGTTGGCTGTGGAGACAAAGGCGCCGCCACTGCCGAAGGGACCACGACCGGCTCAACCACTCCGCCGGCCACCACCGACAACAAAACCGGGAAAACCCTTCACCTCGCCTTTGTAACCAACAACTCGTCCGACTTTTGGACGATCGCCCGGAAGGGAACGGAAAAAGCCGACAAGGAACTATCCGACGTCGAAGTCGATTTCAAAATGCCGTCCGATGGCACCGCCGCTACTCAGACGCAGATCTTGGACGACCTCGTCACCAAAGGCGAAGACGGCATCGCCGTCAGCCCGGTCGACCCCAAGAATGAAACCGCCGAGCTAGACAAAGTGGCCGGCTCTACCCTGGTCTTCACCCAAGACAGCGACGCGCCGGAAAGCAAGCGAACCTGTTACGTAGGAACCGATAACGTCGCCGCTGGTCGAATGGCGGCCGATGAAGTGAAGAAGGCGCTGCCGGGCGGCGGCAAGATCATGGTATTCGTCGGCAAGAGCGACGCGCAAAACGCCAAAGAGCGATTCCAAGGACTGAGCGACGCGCTCAAGGGCTCCAACATCCAAATCCTCGGCCTGCTCACCGACGACACCGACCGGGTCCGCGCAAAGGCGAACGTGTCCGACACGCTCGTCAAAACCCCGGACGTGGCTGGACTCGTCGGCCTCTGGAGCTACAACGGACCGGCGATCCTAAGCGCGGTCAAAGATGCCAACAAGACCGGCAAGGTCAAGATCATCGCCTTCGACGAAGAAGCAGACACGCTCGCCGGCGTAAAAGACGGCTCGATCGACGCTACCATCGTCCAGCAGCCGTTCGAATTCGGCTACCAAGCGATCACGATGATGGCCAAGTATCTGAAGGGCGACAAGTCTGTCGTCCCCGCCGAGAAGAAGATCATCGTCCCAACGCAAGCGATCCACAAAGACTCCGTCGAGGCATTCTCCAAGAAGCTCGCCGAGCTAAAGGGTAAGTAAAATCTTGGGCGAGTGTTTGCCAATCGTCGATTGGCAAACACTTTTACGATCTACTCAACCTCTGACTAGGGATTTATTCCGGTCGAAGGCTTGAATCGCGGCTGAAGCCACGGGCTACGGGACGAAGCATCGGTCCGAGGACGCCCAAGCCGTTCATAAACTCTCCTGCCACAAGGACGTGCGGGGCACCTGCATCACGACATGACCACGTCCACCCCAATCCTTGAAGTTCGCGGGATCGTTAAGCGATACCCAGGCGTCACCGCCTTGGGGGGCGTCTCCTTGTCGATTCATTCGGGCGAGGTAGTAGCCGTCATCGGAGAAAACGGAGCGGGAAAGTCGACGCTGATGAAGGTGCTCGGCGGGATCGTTCGGCCGGACGAGGGTGAGATCCTGCACGATGGGAAGCCGGTTCAAATCGACTCCGTCAATCGGTCGGTGGAACTCGGAATCGGATTCATCCACCAGGAATTGAATCCCCTCGACAACCTCGACGTCGCCGGCAACGTGTTCCTCGGGCGCGAGCCCTCGAAGTGGGGGCTGATCGACTACCGCAAGATGCACGCGGACACCGCGCGCCTCCTCGAGCAGCTTGCATTACCGATCTCCGTCGACACACCCTTGACCCGGCTGTCTCTCGCCCAACGGCAGATGGTCGAGATCGCCAAAGCGCTTTCGCTGAACGCGCGCGTCCTGATCATGGACGAGCCCACATCCAGCCTCACCCTCTCGGAGACCGCGCGGCTCCTCCAAGTCGTGCGCGACCTACGCGAGAAAGGGGTCGGCGTCGTTTACATCTCACACCGGCTCGGTGAAGTTACAGAGGTCGCCGACCGGGTAGTGGCGCTTAAAGACGGGCAAAACGCGGGGGCTCTGGCCCGAGACGAGATCGACCACGACCGTATGGTCCGCCTGATGGTGGGTCGCGATCTCGAACGGATGACGCTCCCTTCTTACGGCACAAGCGGAGACGTACGGTTGTCGGTTCAGGGCTTGCGCACGAATCGCTATCCTTCCAAAGAGGTTTCGTTTGAAGTCCGGGCCGGTGAGATTTTCTGCCTCGCCGGACTCGTGGGAGCCGGCAGGTCGGAAGTGGTGCAGACGATTTTCGGCGCCGACCCTGCCCTCAACGGCGTCATCTCGATCGACGGCGCGCCCGTGCGATCCGGCAACCTTCGAGAGGCGATCGCCGCCGGTATCGGCCTCGTCCCGGAAGACCGCCGGGAGGTCGGGCTCCTCGTCGACTGGAACATCCGCGAGAACATGACACTGCCGAACCTCCGGGATTTTTCCAGCAAAGGATTGGTTCAGCGCGGAGCGGAAGAAGTGGCGGCGGCGGCCCAGTCGAAAGCGCTGGCGGTGAAATCCCCCTCAACTCAGGTCAGGTGCGCGAACTTGAGTGGCGGCAACCAGCAGAAAGTCGTTTTAGGAAAGTGGTTGCTCAGCAAACCGAAGTTGTTGATCCTCGACGAACCGACCCGGGGGGTCGATGTCGGCGCGAAGGCGGAGATCTATGAGATCATGCGCAGGCTGACGAATGAAGGGGTCGCGGTGCTAATGGTGAGCAGCGACATGGAAGAGGTGCTCGGGGTCAGCGACCGAATCGGCGTGATGCACGAGGGCTCGCTGTCCGGCACCCTCACGCGCGCTGAAGCGACCGAAGAAAAGATAATGCGGCTTGCCGTCGGGCGGAATGACGAATGAAAGGATTGATTCGAAAAGAGACCGGGATCTTTGTGCTTCTCGTGGTGCTGTGCCTCGTCACCGCGCTCAAGGAGCCTCGTTTTCTAAGCGCACAAAACCTGGTCAATACCAGCCGCCTTATCGGCCTCTACGGCATCTTTAGCATCGGCGCCGGACTGGTCATCATCACCGGCGGCATCGATCTTTCGGTCGGATCGATGTTCGCGCTCCTCGGCGTCTTGCTAGCGATGTGGCTCAGCGAGAAACACTGGTCGCCGATGCTCGCGATTGCCGCCGTCCTTGCGCTCGGCACGGCCCTAGGCACCTTCCACGCGTTCCTCATCACCAAGCTGCGCATGCAGCCGTTCATCGTAACCCTATGCGGGCTGCTCTTCTACCGAGGCATGGCGCGATTTATCGCCAACGATGAAACGAAAGGGTTCGGAGGCGCGCAAGGATTCGAATCTCTGCAGAAGTTCGCGACCGGAAGCCTGTTCGGCCTCCCGATGCCGGTCGTCATTCTGCTCGTGGTTAGCCTCATCATGGGGGTCTTGCTGCACCGGTCGGTTTGGGGCCGGCACCTGTTCGCGGCCGGACGAAACGAAGAAGCTGCCCGCTACTCCGGTATCAACACGGTCCGGGTGATCGGCAGCACCTATGTCATCGGAGGCTTTTTGGCCGCGATCGCCGGCATCCTCATCGCGTTCTACACGAACTCGATTTCTCCGTCCGGACACGGCAACTTCTACGAGCTTTACGGCATCGCCGCCGCCGTCCTCGGCGGCTGCAGCCTCCGAGGAGGCGAAGGGTCGATCGTGGGCATCCTCCTCGGCACGATCCTGCTGCAGGTGCTCCGTAACTTAGTGATCTTCCTCAACATCCCTAGTTCGCTCGAGTTCGCCGTCATCGGCGCCGTCATCCTCATCGGCGTTCTCGCCGACCAAACCCTCTCCCGCCGCGCCGCCCTCCGCCGAACGACGTAAGTGGCGCTGGCATCTTGCCAGTGGGTCCCAAGGGCATCCCTGCCCTTGGACCGTTCACACGACCTGGCTGGTCGCGATACACACGGGCTGGAAGCCCGTGCCACGAGGGAGTAACCTCTATCTCATGCGAATCGGAGTGATTGGGTGGGGGTTGAGGAAAGGGGTGGCGCAGCTCGCGCATCGGCCCGAAGAGGGGCGGGAGCTCGTGGTGCTCGCCGACCCGAGCGAGGAGGCCCGCCGCGCTTTTCACGCCTACTCCGGCGGCGAAACCGTGGAAACCGTCGCCGAGATGCTGGAGAAAAACCTCGACGCCGCCTTCGTTCTCTCCCCCGACTGGCTGCATGAAGAGCATGCCGTCGCCTGCCTCGAAGCCGGGGTGCCGATCTATCTCGAAAAGCCGATGGCGATCTCCGTAGAAGGATGCGACCGCGTCCTCGAAACCTCCCGCCGAACGGGGGTCAAGCTGTACGTGGGCCATAACATGCGGCAATTCGCCGTGGTCCGCAAGATGAAGGAGTGGATCGACGCCGGGCGGATCGGCGAAGTCAAAGCGGCCTGGTGCCGCCACTTCGTCAGCTACGGCGGCGAGGCGTATTTCCGCGACTGGCATGCCGACCGGTCGAAATCGACCGGTCTGCTCCTCCAGAAGGGAGCCCACGACATCGATATCCTCCATTGGCTCTGCGGCGGATTCTCAAAGCGGGTGACCGCCATGGGGGCGTTAAGCGTCTACGGCGATATCCAGGAGCGGCAAGAACCCGGGGAGACGGTGAAAGTCGCCTTCGAAAAGACCTGGCCGCCCCAATCGCTGACCAAGCTCTACCCGGTCGTGGACGTAGAGGACGTGAGCATGATGCTAATGGAGCTCGACAACGGCGTGCTCGCCAGCTACCAGCACTGCATGTTCTCTCCCGACGCCTGGCGCAATTACACCGTAATCGGCACCCACGGCCGGATCGAGAATTTCGGCGACGCCCCAGGCCAAGCCGTGGTCCGCCTCTGGAATCAATCGCACCACTACTCGCCGGAAGGTGACGACCAGTACGCCGTCCCCACCGCCTCGGGCGACGGCCATGGCGGCGCCGATGGGCGCACGGTGGACGAGTTCTTCCGATTTCTCCAACACGGCTGCGCAACCGACGCCACCCCCGAAGCCGCCCGAATGGCCGTCGCCGCCGGAGTCGCCGCCACCGAATCGCTCCGAAACGGCAGCGTGCCGATAGAAGTTGCCTCCTGAATCCTTACGGACCGCAGAGCTCCAGCTCTGCCCGAGAGGCGCAACGCGGTTACACGGCCCGGCCGCAGGCGACGACGTTCCCCACCGACTCTCCCAGACAGGGAGTCATGCGGAACGCATACGTCCCACGCAGTGCCTCGTCTAGCGGCGCTTCCGCGTGCAAAGTAACGTCCGTCGGCTCTGCCGCCGCGAGCGCGAGAACGTCCTCGATCACCCCGTCTTCGAAACGAAACACATCTTTGACGAGGCAGTTGCTCGGCATCTTCCGATTGGAGAAGAGCACCGTCCCCTGCACGTCGATCAAAAGAACCCAGTCGGCGAGGCTAGCCAAGATGGCGTCGGAAAGCGAAGCGGCGATCGAACCGGTGCCGACCGCGTGCTGGATCATGTGTTCGTTCACCAGCTTTAGGCACTCGTTGACGTATCGGAGGTTGTCCACCGCCGCGCGGGCCCGCTCCTGGGTGTATTTGGCGACCACCTCCGTCCGGCTGGCGGCCTGGTACTTGGCCAAGATCCGCCGCCAGTACGTGCCCACGGTATCCGGACTGATGCCGAGACGGACGGCAATTTCCTTATCTGTAAGGCCGCCCGCCGCTAGAACCAACACTTGCTCCTCCCGCTTCGGAGCTTCGCCCGACACGTTCCCGGTCATGTTCTTAGTCTACGCAGTTGCGGCAAGGAGAAGTGTAGTGTTCATCCGCCGTTCGCTCACCCTCGAAAGCGGCCACAACGTCCTAGCGCCCTACGAGGCAAGGTTGGCGGGGCGGGCCGTCTTTGCCGATAGAAATCCTCGCAGTTGCGCCGGCGACACGATGACGACGTTCACATTTGCGAGGCGGACAAACTCCTCGAACGAGACTTCCGACAGCTCGCCCGTCTCCCTTAGCTCCTCGTACATCGCCTTAAGCGCCTGAACCTGAGTCGGAAGCTCGGCAAAGGCATCGACCCAGACGCCCGGTTTGCCGTCGCTACTCTCGTACCCGATCGCCACCACGTACGTTTCCGCCGGGCACTCTTCTTCGAGTTCGGTCAACCCTTCGATCGACCAAACCCCCTCGAATGTCTCGAGCCCCGCCTCCTTCAGCCGCTTTCGCGCTTCTTCCGGCGGGAAAGGAGCCACCGCGGCAACGACGGTTCGGGCCGTCGAGCTGCTGGCCGTCACCAGTGCCCCGGAAGGATGACGCGCAACAAACGCCTCCCGCGCGCCCAACACCCGCTTGGCGGCGGCAGCAAACTGTTCAAACGGCACTTGCAGAGTCATCGCGTAGGTTACGACTGTAGCACGCGGACCGGTGCGCATCGGCGCAGATGTCGATTAGCGGACGTCGTATAGCAGGAGTCCGTGCCAGTAGCTCTTGCCGCCGAACTGGGCGCACACGCAGACCTTGCCTTGGGGCACGGTGCCACGGCCAAAGAACCAATCGCCGTTCCGCTGCAGGTGAACGACCGGTTGGTCGTTGCAAATGAGCCCGGCACTGTCCGCACCTGGAATCCGGATCCGGAAGGTAACCGGTTCGTCGGCTTTCAACTCGCCGGCGATCGGTTCCGAAAGCTCAGATCGGCTCTCGCCGAAGATTTTGTAAATGGTCGGCAATTTCGGGCTAGCCGTATTCAATCCGATCGGATAACTGGCGACGATGCGCTCCTTTCCTTTACTATCCATCCACCAAATGTTCAGGCAGGAGGGTCCCGCGGGCGGAGCGATCCAGACGACGAGGTCCTTCCCGTCGGATTGGCTCAGAGTGGATCTATTCACCGTACTGCCTTCGGAAGTCAGTTGAGACCACGCTCCCACACTCCCGAAGCCCTTGAAAACGAGGCGTTTGAAGGGACCGGAGTCGCTCATCGCGGGTTGCAGAGCGGCGGGATCGAGACCCGTGCGAGACGCGATCGGATAAACGATCGGCAGGCCGGCGAGAGCCGTTGCGACCGGAAGGTGATCCACCAAGCCGTATTTGGACTCATCGGGGATGTATCGGGTCGCAAATGCTCCAGGCTCCGGGAGAAAGAACTCCTCGTTGATTCTCGCGCGGTCGGTGAGTTTTCCGTTCGTGATGCTGCGCGTACATGCGGCCGTGCAATCAAGCAGGCCGGTCGCATCGCCGATCTTTACCGTGTTCCAGACGTGGCTTACCAGCCACTGTCCCTTAACAAACTGCTTCGAATCGGAAATGAAGATTTCGGCTGGAGGTTGGAGCGACCGTATGACGCCCCCGACCTCGTGGATCGTCAATCCCATCTCCTTGCCAACGGCGTGGAAGAGTCTGGCGAAACCACCACAGTCGGAACGAAGGGTCGCCGCCAACACTGCAGGGTCGCGTTCAAAAGACCTCTTGGCGACCGCGTCGTCGTCATAAGCCATGTGCCCGGCAATCCAGTCGAAGAGCGCGCGAGCCCTCTCCAACTCCCCGTTCGATATCGAGTTTAGGGCCGAAGCAATGTCTCTGACCGAAGATCCCGGAGGAACCTGAAGCTGAGCAACCTTTTCATCCAGCGCAGCGAAAAGCGAGGGGTCTTTGATCCACGTGGTTCCAGGCAGCGCCCGGGGTGCGTCCGCAACGGGAGACAGTATGGTGAGGAGCAGCGCGAGCGCGGGGGACATGGGGGTATCCAATCCTACACCAGATCGGAACGCTTGCAAACCGCTTCCCTCGCCTGAATCAGGTCGAGAAGCACCATCGGCCGTACCCCCGTAGTATCGGCTCCCAGCCGATGACCCTATCACGACAATCTCAGTCATGTTCCGTCACCGCCCCGGCAAAAGGTTGCCGCTATCCCCATCTGAACCGTGCTAGATGTCCCTCGCCCTTTCTAAAACAGCGACGCCTGCGGATCCATCGACTGCTCCACCACAACTGTGTGCGGCACTGGCTTTGCGTTCTCGTCCAGGTGCGGCACTTCGATTTCATCTGAAATCAGTGCCTGACCGATCAGGCGGGATCGGTGGCACTTGTGCGGTCGCAGGCATCCGCACATCGGACAGATTGTCCGGCCCTCAACGGACGCCGCCTTCATCAGCTTGTCCAGTCCCAGGCGGAACTTCGGATCGTGAAAGAGCGGGTGGATATCCACCGCCTTCGGGTCTTTGCAGAGTACAGGAGAATTTCCGACGCCTCTCCGCGTGAATGATCCCTCGTTCTATGCACGGCCAGCGTGTAATTCTCACTACACTCTATGGGAATTCGGTTACGGATTCGAATGGCCTTGTTCTAACTCATGGACACATCTCCGAAGGGGCTGCGAGTTGATATCGAAGCTTTTGAGGATGGGGGGCTTACTTCCGGGCCTCGGGGGATTCATGTGTATCTCCCTCACGGTTACGATAGCGGTGACGAAAGCTATTGCGTCGTTTACCTAAACGACGGGCAAGCCTGGCTGGCTGGAGTTTGGGACGGCCCTCAGCTCCGGTGTGACCTCACCTACGATGCCCTCTTTGCCGCCGGCCTCGTCAAAGCCGCCATTTTCGTCGCCATCGATTTTCGACGCGAGGGAAGAATTCGCGACCTCACCCCCGCCCAAGATGAGGAGGGCAATCTGGAAGGCTACTCTCGGTTTGTCTCCGAACGGCTCAAGCCCTATATCGACGCTCAATTCCGGACTAAGCCCGATCCCGCTTCCACGGCAATTATTGGGATTTCCATGGGCGGTTTGGCCTCCTTCCTGATGGCTCACCGCCACCCGGAAACCTTTGGAATGGCCGCCTGTATGTCCCCTTCCTTTTGGCACGGCGACCGTTGCGCGATCGAGTTGCTCCGCTCGGACGGAAGAAGCAAACAAGCGGTGCGCTTTTGGCTGGATGCCGGCGGCAGCGAATACGGAGCGTGGAAAGACGTCCGGGAGGTCTACTCGATTCTGGAGCAACGCGGATGGACAAGCGGGCTGGACCTTGCGGCTCACCTCGATTACACCGGAGAGCACGCCATTCCCGCATGGCGGGATCGGATCTGGCAGATGCTTTACTTCCTGCTCCACAAGGATCCCTTACGCCTGGAGGATTTCCGACTTGTGCCGGCGGTCCGCCCGAGCGGTCCATCTATGGATCTGGGAATCGGGCTAAGACGAATCGTAGGCGCTGAGGCCTGGTACGAGAATGGGCTAAGGCTGAACCTGCCCCATCCCATGCTCACGGTCGATGCCCCCTCCGTCGTTTCTGTGGACGACCATGATCCGGCTCTCCTGCAACCGGTCGGAAGGGGACAGACGACGGTTCGCTCGACCTATGGCCGCTTAGAGGCCTCGTTGTCGGTGATTACTCCCGATCCGGACGCTTCGCAGCCGCTCCTGCCGTGTCTTCGCGACCGGTTCGATCTGCCTTATAAGGTTTTGGACGCAGATCTAGAACCCGTGGGGAGGTTCGGAGTTCGATACGACGATGAGCACCTCTACCTGCGTATCGAGAGCTACCGAAAGACGGAGCATAAGGCGGCGACGGGGAATCCTTTCGAGCAAAGTCACGTCCGCGTCTGCCTCGATGCCCGCCCGGAATCCGTCCTGTGTCGGGGCGATGGTTACGACAACGGAGAGCCTTTTCTTCGCCTCGCTGTAGGCCCCGGAGTCGGATCGGTGGCTCTTCGATCTTCGGAAAAGGGCCTTGAATGGTCTACCGCTATTCCAAAGGGTATCGATACAGCTTGTGAAGTTCTTCCGGATGGCTATCGTCTCTCACTCACTATTCATCGCCGGCTCCTCGACGATCGGCAAGGGAGCCCTTGGCGATTCTTCCGCCTCAACGTCGGCATCTCAGATCTCCGAGGTAGCGAAACCACAACGGCTTGGTGGCAACCCGAATGGCACCTGTTCGAATCCCCAATCGCATCGGGGATCTTCGAACGGCGCTAAGCCTTGATCGTGCGATTACGGATTGAGCTAGAAAAGTGACGTCTGGATGGGCGCGCTTTCCAGCATCACCTGCTTTTGAGTCACCGGATTTCCATTTGGGTCAAGGTGGAATACCTCGACGCCTTCTGACACTAGAGCTTCTCCGATCAACCGTGACCGGTGACAGTTATGCGGACGTAAGCAGCCGCATATTAGGCAGATTTTGCGATTCGGGTCCGCTGCCGCCTTCGTCAGCTTCTCCAAACCAAGCCGAAAATTCGGATCGTTGAACAGTGGGTGCAGATCGACTGCGGATGGGTCGGCTTTACAAAAGAGATGCGCCTTTTCGTCAGAAGCCGCCGGGGACCCCTCCGCATATACCGGCTTTCCACCGAGCGTGTCGCCCATGTAGATGTAACGAAGCCCCGTGGGCGGGACGATTTGCTCCAGGCGTTGGCGGCGGAAGTCTTCCCAGTAGCTGGACTGCGGGACGCTTCGCACGTCGACCAGGTGCGTCACGCCGTGGCCCTTCATCAGTTCGATGAAGGGGCCGAAACCTCGGTTTCCATACCCGGCGGTAAGGATCGTCACGGAGGTTTAAGACGAACGCCGCGACCGTTTTGTCGCTTGGACCGCTACTCTCCAGAGCGGCAACTCCGGTGTACGAAGTACACCGGGCGGTTTACGGGCGAGACGCCCGGGGTCCGAGAGGCGGGCGAGACGCCCGCGCTCCGTTTTTTTCGGACTTTGCAAAGGAATCGCCGATATACGGCAACTCAGCTAATGTAGGAACCGGAGACGGGGCTTACGGACAGCTATGAAAGGGAACGGGGCGGAAGGCTTTGAGCAGGTGTTCGAGGCGCATCAGGCCCAGGTCTATCGGTTCGCCTTGCGACTGTGCGGCAGTCGCGAGGAGGCCGAGGACTTGGCGGCGGAGGCGTTCGCCGCGGCGTTTCAAAACTGGGACCGGTTCCGCGGGGAGTCGTCGGCCACCACTTGGCTGTACGGCATCGTGCTGAACCGGTGGCGGATGCAGTGGCGGCGCAAGCGCCTCCGGCCCGAACGGCTGGAAGCGGCGGAAGCGATCGCTCAGACATTTCAGTTCCAAGCGCTGGAGCTGGCAGAGGCGCTCAACGCCCTGCCGGACCCGCTGAGAGAGGCGTTTCTCCTTGTAAAAGGAGAGGGACTCTCCCACGCGGAAGCGGCCAAGGCGGTTGGCGCGCCGGTCGGCACGATGTACTTTCGGGTGCATCAGGCCGTTCGGAGGCTTCGAGCGAGCTTGGCGGCCGAGCCGTTTCCCGTTCGATCGATTGAGGTGACGTGTGAGCAAGAGCTGTAACGGGTACGAAAAGTGGCTCGACCGGTACCAAACGGGCGAGTTGGAACCAGAGATCCGGCAATCGCTGGAGTCCCACCTGGCGGCGTGCGAAGCTTGCCGCCAGGCGCTGGAGTTTCGGCGGAGGCTCACCTCGCAACTTGCGGCCGAAGTGGCCGTGCCGATTTCGCTGCGATCGCGCGTCACCGACAAAATCGATCGACCCGCCCCGCGGACATGGCTGGAAAGAACGCTTGGAGATCCCAAATTGAAGAAGACCCTGCTTTCCACCTTCGGCGCCCTCGCCGCCCTCATCGTCGGCGCTTCCCTCTTTCCCGGCTCCGCCGAGGCGTCACCATCGCCGATCGACGTGTTCCGGGCGATGCACGATGCCGTTCAGAAAAAGATCGACCACGACGTGGTGATCTCCTACGCACCCGACTACAAGATCGTGCTCGATGGCAAATCGATCGCCACGCGCCCCAACGAAACCGTCGTTCTCGACGCCAGAGGGGCGTCGAAGGTCCTTAAGAAAGGGGAGAAGTCGTTTAAGACGATCCGGTTCGGAGACAACAAGAACTTCCTCGTTCTCGTGGATCGCGCCTCCCCCGATAAAACCTATAAGGTGGAAGTAGACCCCGTTTCGAAGCTCCCCAAGGAATGCTGGGTGTATCTCGCCGGCAAAGGAAAGGACGGGAAATCGATGATTCGGCTGCGGTACATCCCCTCAAAGCGAGGGAAGTAGCGCACCTGGCCAAGATTCGGTACATTCCGAGTCTTGGCACCCATCTTCTGGATTACCGGACCGCCGGCGGCAGGCAAGAGCACTCTCTGCGCGGCGCTGCTGGCACGGTACGAGCGCGCGATACTGATTCCGGTTGACGACCTCCGTCTCTGGGTGGTCTCTGGGATATCGGAATCGGTCCCCTGGACCGATGAGACGGAACGGCAATTCCAAGTCGCCGAAAGAGCCACCTGCGCGGTCGCGCGCACCTATCACGAAGCCGGCTTCGCCGTTGCCATCGATCACTGCCGCAACATGAGCCGGCTAGAAGCCGTGATCTCGCAAGAACTCGCGGGCCTGCCGGTCACCCGCGTCTGCCTCATGCCGGAGCTCGAGGAAAACCTCCGGCGCAGCCACACGCGAACCAACAAATCGTTCGACCCGCACATGCTGGACGACACGATCCACTACACGAACACCCACTACCGCGAAGACATCCCACCGGGCTGGCAGGTGATCGATAACACCGGGTTGTCGGTCGATGAGACCATCCGATTGATCGCGCCCGGTTAGACTTCGTGAGTTGGCCCGCTTACCAGCCAAAGCTCTTTGGCTTCGGGGGTCGTGACGCTCAGGTAGACCTTATCGTCCACCTCGGCCACGAGATCCAGGGGAATCCAGTGGTGCTGCCCTTCGGAATCGGAGTCCTTTCGGGTCAGCTTGATCGTGTTCCCGTCGAGGTGATCCACCGTGCCGACGTGCTCGCCGTCGAGACCCACCACTTCCTGGCGCACTTGAATTCGTTGCGTGTCGATCATAGATACGATTGGCTACCGAACCGGCGAAGTGGTTCCGAATTTCTTCGCGTCTTAGCGCCTTTGCGTGAACCAGATCCCCAAGGCGGGCCACACGTGCCCCGCGAAAATAGTTTTCAGAATAGCGCGATGGATTGCCCTCCTCTAAAGCGAAGGCTATACGCTCGAGGAGAAGGATGAGTTTGGCTTTAGATTGGCTGCGTCCCCGAAAGGGGGAGGATCCGATGAAACATGTCGACGACGTGTTCCGCTACGCGATGTCTCGAATGGGACAGCGGGAAGAGGCGGAAGACGTGGCGATGGAGGTGGTGCAGGCGCTTCCCAACCCGTGTTACCGCCGCGACCTCCGCGTGTATATGATCGGCATGGCGAGGCGAAAGATCGCCGACCGGCTGCGTCGGCGGCATCCGGTGAACGAAATACGAGAATCGGAAGCGGCTAGCCGTTTCGATCACGCATCGGACGAAGCCGCAATGGTCGCCCGCACGATGTCCAGCCTAAGCCCGGAACACCGGGAGGCGCTGGCGATGAAATACGTCGTTGGACTCTCCAGCGCGGAGATCGGCGCCGCGATGGGCAAGCGGCCGGAAGCCGTCGACAGCCTGATGCAACGGGCTCGCGACGCTTTCGCAAGGGAATGGACCCGAACCTCGAGCGATGAGGTGAACCTATGAAAGAACCCGAACTGGAAAGACTGATGCATGTCTACGCCGACTCGCTCGGTAAACCGACGCTACGGCCAAGGGTGGCGAGGCGTCCGAGCATGGCGGGCGCCTTGGCCCTCACTGCGGCGTTGACCACCGCCACGCTGCTTTTGTGGCCCCGTCAGGCAACCGCAGCGGGGGCGTTCCATCGCATGGATTTGGCGATCCGCAATGCGCGAACGATGGAATCGACCGGCCGGATGCTGATGCCCGGCGGAAAGTGGCGAGAGTTCCTCCACGTCTACTACCGCCGAGGGGCGTGGCGGTACGACGTCTCCAAGAGCGATGCGATGCGGATGACGTACCTTGTGCGCGGCAACGAAGCGCTCACCGACTTCTGGAACCTCGACCACGCCACCCTCGGTCCGGTCGTTGAAAGCGCCTTCGATGGAATGCGGTCGGGCGAGATGGACGCCCTCGAGTATGCGAAACAGAGCATTGGAGGAAATCAGGACCACATCAAGCCTCAGATCCAAGCCCACGCGCCGGTCGACGGCCGACCTGCCTACCAGCTCTCGATCGACGACGCGAGCGCGCACTCCCACGCCGAATTCGTCGTCGATCGGCAGACCGACCTTCCGATTTCAGCCGAAATAAGGGCTCCCGCTCCCGGCTGGACCGGCGATGTCGTCCGAACTCAGACCTACCACTTCAACGAGGAGTTGCCGGAGTCGACTTTCTCCTTCGAAAGAAATAAGCCGATCATCCGGGTTTCGGAAGCTCGCAGCGAGCTGCTCGCCTCGTGGAGGAAGCCGCTCGGACAAGTTGCCGAGTGCACCGTCCGCGATGCGGCGGTAACTCCGGACGGAACGATATGGCTGGCCATCACGACTCCTGGCGACCCGTGGGTTCGCCCCGCGAGCGTGACCGCCGGCGGCGCGACTTACCTCCGGAGCCACGATGTCAGCCCCGGTGTGAATGCCAGCGACCAAGACTCAGTCGAGATCGATGGTCAACCAGTTTCTCTGGTTCCGTTTGTCAGCCTCGACCCCACCCAGCCGCTGCCTCGAGCCGTTACGGTTCGTTTTGCGAAACGGGCGGTCTGGTGGTCTAACTTCGGCAAGCCCGAAGACCGGACGGAGACCCCCGCCGATCCGCCGTTAAAGCTCGCTCTCCGTCAAGAAGCCAATGTTCGCCCCCACTATTTCGCCGCCCTGAGTCTGGATCGTTACGGATTCGACCTTGGTATCGTCGCTTGGAGCATGAGGGCCGAAGAATACGACCGGCGAGGCGACCTTTTGGCCGCTGCGAAAGCGTGGGAAGAGTGCGCCGTCGCCCACCGAGGCGTGGTGAAGTACGGCGGCCACACCGCGCTTGAAAGGGCGAGCGACTGCTACCGCCGCGCCGGCGAAATACAGTTGGCCGACCAGCGGGCAAAGGAGGCAGCCGTGCTCTTCGCCGGCAAGGAGCGGTAATCACCGCTCCCGGCGCGCCACCGGGTGGCGCTGGTTGTATGCCTCGTAAAGCATCAAAGTCCCGGCCATCGCGAGGTTGAGCGAATCGGGACTGCCGACCATCGGGATTCTTACCAGCCGGTCGCAGCTTCCTCGTTGGCCGTCCGAAAGGCCGGCCCGCTCGTCGCCCATCATGAGCAGCACGGGGCGGCGGTAGGTAATCGACCGGTAGTCGGTCGCCGCCTCCGGGGTCGCGCCGATTGCGCTGATCTCGGATCGGCCCGCCCAGCGCCTAAAGTCGCGGTGGGTGGTCCGAATCAGGCGGTGGGCGAAGAGAGAGCCCATGGTCGCCCTTACGACGGCGGGGTCGTAGGGGTCCGGTCCTGTGGGGGTGCCGGCCTCCGACCGGTCAAATACGATGACGCCGCTAGCCCCCACCGCATCGCCTCCGCGCAGCATCGTCCCAAAGTTGCCGGGAGTGCGAACCGACTCCACCCCAATCCAGAGGTCGTTTCGGCGAAGGCGGTCCGGAAGCGGCTCCCAGCGCTGGCGGAAGATCGCCAAGATCCCCTGCCGGGCCGCCGCGGGGAGTCGCTCCACCGGGTCGTCCGGCGACGAATGACAAAGGGAAACGGAGGCGTACGTCCTCGGATCGACGCGCAACGTCGGGACCTGCGCCTTGCGGAGGCGGTCCACCATCCCCCAAGCGTCTTCCCCGTGAAGAAGCGCGGGACACACCACTAACCCGGCAAACGATGCGGCCTCCCGCCAGGCGGCGGCGAGGAACCGGGCCCCTTCGGCCATAAATAGGCCAGTTTCATCGCGGGCGCGCCGAAAATGCAAGGCGCGTACGAAATCGGGAGTCAAATCGCCCGAGAGCGGGCGGACGACGAGTGGACACGGCGAGAGACTAGGCCGCATCCTCCTTGCGCACATCGGCGCGGGTCAAGTTATTCATAGTTACGTAGCATCGGCTCCCAGCCGATGGACCTCGTTCCGGGTCCATCGGCTCGTTACACAAGGGAACTCGGGCGAGCCGCCCGTGCCACGACTAGTACTTTACCGAACAGCCGTAGGGGCGGCTGGTAGCGACGGTGACCTTCTTGCCCGCCATCGCCTCGCTCAGGGCGGCGAGAGCGTAGTTCTTCGCTCCCTTGATGTCTTCGGGATCCGGAGTCGCCCTGTCGTCGATGGCCCCGTTGTACACCACGTTGCCGGCCTTGTCGAGCACCACGATCTGCGGAGTCGTCTTCGCGCCGTAGTTTCGGCCCACCTTGCCGGCCGTGTCAAACAGAGTGGCAGCGGACTTAACCTTCATTTCGCTGCGGTAGGCGTTCGCCTCGGAGGGGGAGAGGTACCCCTGATTTCCCGGAGCGGAGGAAATGATCGTGAGCCAGACCGCGCCCATCTCCTTCGCCTTCGCTTGGGTCGCCTGCATGTTGCCGCTTTCGTAATGCTTCCGCACGAACGGGCAATCCTTGTTCGTCCACTCCAGGACCACGAACTTGCCCTTGTAATCGCTGAGGCTGTGCTTCTTACCGTTCGAGTCGGTTAACGACCAGCTTTGCGTCGGTTCACCGGCGATGATGTGGGTGGTCGCGTTCTGCCGCACGGCGGCGACGCTCGCTATCGTCGCGAGACCGACGAGGAAAAGTGAGGTGGATTTCATGGCTTCTTCCTTTGGATGGGGATGTCGACTGTTATCGCTTCCAGGCCGGGTGCCCAGGTCGTTCCTTTAGGAGCGACGAGCAATCCCTTCAACCGTTCAACATTACTGGGCGCGTATGAGGCAATTGTGAGGAGGAGCTCGCTCTTGCCGTCGCGTTGACGCAACGGTTGCTTCGCTCCGGGATCGATGAGGTCGTCCGCGGGATAGAACGCCACGCCGCTTACCGCCGCCTTCGGGGCGATGCTGAGGCTGATCGTATTCCCTCGCCGCGATGCGGAAAGCGGGAGTTCCGGGACGTGCCGAGGGATCTGCTCGTCAAGGGCCGAGAGGCGGCTCGCCCAGTCCGGATCAGCAACGGGGTATCCGCCGACGACCACGGAAGCGGACAACTGGGCTTTGCCCGGAATGCACGTCTCCCGGCAAACGAGCCATTTGGCGGTCGCCTTCAGAGTTACCGATCCTGGAGGCGTCGCTTTCGACGTGAAGATTCGTACGGGAAGGAGTACGTCACCCTGGTAAATGAAGTTCGAAATCCCCTTTTCCAGGGTTCGGTGAGGGACCGGCCAGGCGATTTCGCTCGCCTTCCATCCGGCCGGAAGCGTCCACTGAAGCGTCGGCGGAATCCCCGATTCGCCAGGATTTCGCCAGTAGACATGCCAACCCGGCTTGAGGGAAAGTCGCAGGGCGACGTCGAACGACTGGCCCGGGCTGACCGCGCGCATCGACGAAACCAACGACGCCTGGCTCTGAGGCGGGGTCTGGCCAAGCATCGCAGCCGTGAGAATGGCAATCATCTAACTCATCTTACGGAACCGGCATGCGAAGCGTGCCCGATCACGGCTACTTCTTCGCCCGGTATTCGGCCAGCTCAGCCGTCCGTTCCTTCCCTTGCTCCGCGAGCGCTTCTCGCCACCCATCCTCGTACGGCTCGAGCGCCCGAATGACCGCCTCCGCGACCGCGAGGTCCCGAAACCACTTATGGTTTGCCGGCACGATGCGCCAGATTGCCTCTTGCGTGCTGCACTTCTGGATCGCGTCTTCGTAAGCATCCGTGTACTTGTCCCAGAGCTTCCGCTCTTCCCAGTCGCCGACGGAAAGCTTCCAGGATTTCTCCGGCTCTTTCTCCCGTTCCAACAGCCGCGCTTCCTGCTCTTTCTTATCGATGTGAAGATAGAACTTGAGCACGATCGTCTGCGAGTCGGTGAGTAGCCGCTCGAACGCGTTGATGTGGTCGTACCGCTTTTTCCAAACCGGCTTTGGGACGAATTCGTGCACTCGGACAGCTAAAACATCCTCGTAGTGAGAACGGTTAAAGATCGTGATGGCCCCTTTGCCCGGTGTCTCGGCGTGCACCCGCCACAAGAAGTCGTGCGCGAGTTCGTTCTCGGTAGGAACCTTGAACGTAGCGACGCGAGTCGACTGCACGTTCACGAAGTCGAGGATCCTACGGATCGCTCCGTCCTTTCCGCTGGTATCGCGCCCTTGCAGCACGATCAAAAGCGAGTGTTGGCGCGCTGCGAATAGGAGCTCCTGAAGTTCGGCCATCCGCTCGCCCAGCTTGAACAACTGCCGAAGCCCCTCTTCCTTATCCAGCCCCGCCGTATCCTCCGGATCGATCTGCGAAAGATTAACGTTGCCCCCCGGCTTGACCTCATATGCGTACGGCATGGAGCTTAGGATACATGGGCGGACGCGGGCGTTGGGCGTTGGGCGTTGGGATAAGACACATCAGACCCATCAAAAACCAAACGCTCCGGTCCCAGCGCCAGACGCCCGCCGACGGTACCCTTTAGGCGAACGGAGAACAAGATCATGATTAGAACCGCGCATGCCGTCTGGGACGGGGGATTGAAGGATGGGAAGGGGGTCGTTTCGACCCAAAGCACCGCGCTGAACGGGATGCAATACAGCTTCCGGACGCGTTTTGAAGACGGAGTGGGTGTCAACCCCGAGGAGTTGATCGCCGCCGCCCACGCCTCGTGCTTCAGCATGGCGCTTAGCGCTCAGCTTGGCGATCGCGGCATCAGCGGGAAGGTGGATACCACGGCCGCGGTGACGATGGAGAATCTCGCCATTACGAAATCGGCGCTGACGACGACCGTCACCGCGCCCGGAGCGGACCGCGCGAAGATCGAAGAAGCCGCCCATGCGGCCAAGGAAGGGTGCCCGATCTCGAAAGTCCTCAATGCCGAGATCACCCTCGACCTAACAATCGACGCCTGAAGCCGCTCCCCGTAGCGCCGGCGTCCCCGCCGATGATCCCGGTGAACATCGGGATCATCGGGCGGGGCCTAAAGGTCGAAGCGGCAGACGCGCCAGTCCGGGAGGACGGTGGCCGACATCGACCCGTAAAAGAGGATCGCAGGTTCATTCCAATCTAGGACCGACCACTCGAGGCGGCCGTCACCGCGTTCGCGGGACCGGTCGATTAGGTTTTGGAGAAGCGCCTTTCCGTATCCTTTTCCTCGGCACTCCGGGGTGACGTAAAGATCCTCCAGCCAAGTTCCGGGCTGGGTACGGAAGGTTGAGAACGTGCGATACGAAATCGTGTATCCCACGATCTCGCCCGGCTCCTCAATCACGAAGATCTCGATGAGGCGGTCGTCGAATGCGTTCCGCTCTAGTGCCGAGGCGTCGCCGACGACCGTATGGGTAAGCCGCTCGTACTCGGCAAGCTCGAGCACGAGCTCCCAGACGCGGCCGATATCGGCACGGGTGGCGGGGCGGATGGCGTTAGCGGCGGCCGCGGAAGAACTTGGCATCGAGGGAGTACTTACCCGCTCCCATGATGAGTAGTGCCACCGACATGAAAAAAAGCGCGGTGGGATAGAGGACGTTCGACATCTTGGCCGGGTCGCCAGATGAGAAAACGCCGGCCACGGCGCCCGGCGCCCGTAAGTTGATGTAAGTCGCCACGGCAAAGTTGCAGGCGAGACCGAAGGCGGCAACGGGGGTCACGATCCCCAGAATGAGGCAAATCGAACCGAAGAATTCGGTGAGGATCGCGAGAATTCCAAGCACCTCGGGTATGCCGAAGGTTCCCGAGAAGAACTCCAGCGTCTTGGCAAACCCGTGTCCGCCGAAGATGCCGAGCATCTTCTGGCAGCCATAGATCAGCACGATCGAACCTAGTGCGATCCGTAGGATCAGCAACCCGACATCGATTCGCGAATTGCCCTTCATCGGTCACGAGTGTACAACCGATTGTGTATCGGGTGATATCTTAAGATGGCCAGCAATCGCTTAACACCGTTTCCAACGGGCCGGCGGCCCGGGAAACGTTGCTATTCGGAGCTGTCGGCGGCCGGAGCCGCAACGGCAGCTTCTTCGGTTCCGAAGAATTCGGCCATTCTCTCTTGCGCCACGAAACGGCGGTGACCAAGCTTATTCGTCAGAACGAAAACCCACGTCTGGATTGGCTTGCCACCCGGCCCACCATCGCGGTCTTGTCCGCGGGTGCGACGCTCAATACGCCACTCGGTTCCAGTCTCTTTACAAACGACGGTCGATTGGTTTTTTAGCACGGGTAATCTCTCGATCTATACAAGGGCGGGACGCCGCGCAGGATATATCCTGCATAGGTTTTCAAGCCAGAGCGGCCTCAGCGAGCCACACCCGTAGGTACATCATACCAGATTTGAAGCCAACTCAGGTTCTAAATCGTTCAAGGGGTGTGGCTGGGGGCTCAGCGGACGGTACTTCACGTCCTTTGCTTCCAACCTTTCGAGATGTTTCTGCAGCCTCGTAACGAACCCGTCGAAGCACTTTTTATCTACCGGCGACCAGACCACCTCCGCTAGCGCCGATAGGCGTGGGAACGCCATATACTCGACCGCTTTTGGCGTTGCGATGTACTCCGTCCAGACCTGCCCTTGAGCGCCGAGGACGTGCTCAGCCTCGTCCGGCGTGAGGTCCGGCGGGATCGGATCGTACTCGTAAACCTTTTGCAGGGGCAAGAATCCGCCGATCGCGTGCGGCTCGCTCGCGTGGTCCCGCGATTGATAATGGTCGAAGTAGGTCCACTGGTTCGGCGCCATCACCACGTCGTGCCCGGCTTTGGCGGCGGCGATTCCACCCTCCTCACCACGCCAACTCATCACCGTCGCGCCAGGGGCGAGTCCGCCCTCGAGGATTTCATCCCACCCGACCAATCTCCGGCCCTGCTCGGCGAGAAAGGTGTCCATTTGCCGGACGAACCAGCTTTGGAGCTCGTCTTCGTCTCGGAGGCCGAGCTCCTTAATCCTCGCCTGCGCGGCCTTGCTCGCTTTCCACTGGGTCTTGGGAACCTCGTCGCCTCCGATGTGGATGAATTTCGAAGGGAAGACCTCCATCACCTCGGCGAGCACGTCCTTGTTGAATTGGATCGTCGCTTCGTCGACGCTGTAGACGTTCTCGTTGACTCCCCAAGTAACGCCCACCGGCAACGGAAGACCGGAGTTCCCAAGCTCCGGATAGGCGGCGATCGCGGCCTGCGCGTGTCCGGGCATTTCGATCTCCGGAACGACGGTTATGAACCGCTCTTTGGCGTACGCCACGATCTCCCGCAAGTCTTCCTGCGTGTAAAAACCGCCGTGCGGCTTCCCATCGTGGGTGGGGGGATCGTAGGTGAGCATCGAGTCGCTCCGCCAGGCCCCCACCTCGGTCAGCTTCGGATATTTCTTGATCTCCATCCGCCACCCTTGGTCGTCCGTGAGGTGAAGGTGAAAGGTGTTGAGCTTGTGGAGCGCCAGCAGGTCGATAAACTTGAGGAGGAACTCCTTCGGCATGAAGTACCGGGAGACGTCGAGGTGCGCCCCCCTCCAACCGAAACGGGGAGAATCCTTAATGCTTGCGGATGGGACGCTCCACTCCACCCCCTCCTGACGTCCCTGCCGAAACACCGCCGCCGGGAGCATCTGCTTGAGCGTCTGGATTCCGTAGAAGAGTCCCGCGGGTTCGACGGCACGGATGTCGATCTGGTCGGCGGCCGCCTCGATCTGGTATCCCTCCGGACCGAGTTTTAGGCTTCTATCAAGTCCGAGGGAGATCGTATCTTTGCCGCCGCGCCCGGTCAGTTCAAGCGAGAATCCCATCGCCGGACGAAGCTCGCTTCGAAGCCGCTCCCCAAGTTCCCGACTATCCAGGCTGACCGCAATCCGCGTCTGCGGACCGAAGACGAACGATCCTTCCCGAGGCTCGATAACGGCAGGCAGGGGGATGATCGCAAGAGATTGGGCAAGCTGGGACATGGCTGGTGGAGTATCGGAACCCCATAACCTTAGCAGGATGGGGTTCCGATATGTTCACACCGCCAAGCGTACGTTGCCAAGTCTCTCTTCAGAGAACTTAAACGTAATTCCCCGCCGTTGGATCTCCTCCATGAATCGGGCGCCGGTGATTGCGTTTTCGTAACGGATGGCTCCAGGCGGCACTTCTCCGGCGGCGATGGCGGCGGCGTGGATCGAGATGGAGAAGCCGGTCGTCCGCTCCATGCTCGTGAAACCGGTGGCTTCGCACTGACGGTCGTGGATGTCGACCTGTAGCCGAACTCGCTCACCATTACGGATCCCTTCACCCACCCCCCGCACGATGCATTGGTCGGTATCTTGGATCGCCGCCAACCGGTCGCCGAAGACCTTGTAGAACAGATCGCGGGGGCGCACCACCGAACCCTTGATATCGACCGGCTCCTCGCCCCAAAAACCAAAATCCTTGAAGATCCGCATCTTTTCACAGTGCCCGGGAAAACGGATCGTCTTGTACTGATAGCTCGTCACACGGTCTTGGAACGTGTACGGCGCGGTGCTGGTACCACCCGAAGTGGTGAACGCTTCCATCCGGCCCAGCCCTTCCACGTCGATCTCCTCCAACTCGGAGAGGGTGTCGACCATGACGATTTCGCCGTCGCGCAGCACCACGGCCTTGTAGTCGTACTCGGTGAGCAGGCCTTCGATGTTGAACGTGAGCTTGTAGTTGAACGGAGGGATCGGATGCTGCGGGAGCACGCCGCAGTAAAGGCAGACCGATTCGGCCTCATCGAGCTTTTCGATGAGGAACTTGCCGACCGAATTAACCAATCCGGGGGCGAGACCGGTATCGGGGATGAGGGTGACCCCGGCGGCTTTGGCGGCTTCGTCAAGCTGGAGTGTCTCCATCGTAATCTCGGTGTTCCCACCGAGATCGCACATGTTCGTCCCGGTTTCGATCGCGACCTTGGCGATGCGGGGGTGCATCCAGTACGGTACGCAGCTCAGAAGCACGTCCACCGGCTGAAGGAATGCCGCGAGCGCTTCGGGATCCAACGCGTCCACCTGCATCGGCCTGCAGATTGTCCTTCCGACCAACGCATTGACCCTTTGGGCACTGCGGTCGGCTTGTTCGATCCGCGCGTCGGCGAGCAGGATCGTGGCGGGGTCGGCGAATTTGGCGAGGTCGTAGGCAGCGGCGGTGCCCTGCATCCCAGCACCGAGAATCGCGAAAGTCTTATCCATTTTTGAGTCCTGAAACTCCCTTGTTCCGGGGGAGGCCGGCGACGGCCTTCGTCCTACATTCTAGCCGCCCGCCGTGCCACCGGCTTTTAGCCAATGGGTCCCAAGGGCATCTTGCCGTTGGCGGATTATCACGACCACCCGTGGCACTGGCTTCCAGCCAGTGGGTCCCAAGGGCATCCTGCCCCTGGCCTCATTCCCACGACCAGGATGGTCGTGATACACGCGGGCTGGAAGCGCCGTGCCACTAATAGCCCAGCATGCGTTCGGCTTCAGCTTCCAGGCGGTGGATCTCTTCCTGGAGCTTTAGGCGGACGCGCTCGACTTCCGCTTCGTCGGCGTCCTTCTCCACGGTCAGGGGCTCGCCGAAGATGAAGATTCCTCGGCCGAACGGGAGAGGGAACATGTACCGGTCCCAAGATTTAATAAAGATTCGAGGCCGCGCGGAGATCCCCATCGGCACCAGTTTCGCGCCGCTCTTTTGAGCCATCAGCATCACGCCGCCCTGCACCACCCCGCTGGGGCCGCGTGGGCCGTCCGGGGTGATCGCCATGGTCCCGCCATCTTTCAGCGCCCTGATCGCCTCCACCGCCGCCCGCACGCCGCCGCGCCCGGTGCTGCCACGAATGATCTGGAATCCCAGCTTTCGAAAGATCCGGGTCTGCATCTCGCCGTCGTTGCTCTGCGAGATGATTACCCACCAGCCCCGTCCGCGATACCGGTTGGCGAAGAGCAGAGACCGGCCGTGCCAGCCGCAGAAGATCGTTCGAGCTTCGTCTTCGGGCTCGTCGATCAGTCGCATCCGGATCGTAGCGCCGAGAAATCGGAGGATGCCGTAGAGCACCCCGCTGATCAGCCTCGGACGCACGGCGCGCCAGCCGTACTTCAGCCGATCCATCCACGCTTCCTTGCCAATTCGGCTGCTGGGTGCATTGGGTATTCGGAGCTTAGCTCGCCAAGGAGCTCTTCGGCACGGACGGGGCTCTCGTCCCGCTCGAGAGTCGCTAGCGACAAGATCGCATCGGGCCGTTGCGGCTCCGATCGCTCGCCCTCGACGACGCTTCGCAGCAACGCTTTTGCGATCGCCGGCGATGAAAGGCGTATCCGGTCGGCAAGCTGCAGGCGGCGAAGGGTCGGAAGTCGCGTTACTCGCCCGGCTTGGCAAAGCCGCCGCAAGACCTCTGGAACCTCTTCCTCGCTTTCGATCTCCAAAAGGCGCAGAAGGACGTCGGCCTCCGCCTCCCCTTCGCCAAGCAACCGCTGGGCGTTTGCCAACTCCCAAAGCGCCTTAAGATCGCGCGGGTGCTTTTCCAGGTGGCGGGTCGCCGCCGTAACGACCGCTCCCGGCCCACGGTCGTTCATCTGCTCCAAAACTTCGTGGCCGAGCCGGATCTGTCCCAGGTCGGGCGCTCGAAAAAGCAGGCTGAGCAGAACGCCGCCCGCGAAGCCGCCCAGGTGAGCCCAGTAGGAGGTTCCCCCCTCTGTCTGCCCTACTCGGACGAACGCGCCCACTACCTGTAAGATCACCCAGATTCCGGTCACCGCCGCCACGCTCAGCGCGCGATGCGGGGCAAATGCGACTTTGAGTCCGGTGTAGCGAACCGAGTAGTACGCGGCGCACCCGGCGATCGCGCCGCTCGCTCCGACGAGCGAAGCCGGACTTTGGGTTCCACGGGTCACCAGATAGTGCACGGCCACTCCGCAAAGTCCGGCAAAAAAATAGACCAGAGCAAAGCGCAACGACCCGGTAGCCAGTTCGACCGCCGCGCCGACCGCGGCCAGAAAGACCATGTTGCCGAGCAGGTGAAAGAGGTTCGCGTGGAGAAAAAGCCCGGTTACGGCGGAGGACAGGCGAGGGCGCGCGGGATTGAACCCTAGCTCCTCGGCGAGGCTAGGGGAAATGATCAGGGCGAACGCCGCAACGAGGTTCGCCCCAATCAGGATCAGCGTCACGATCGGGACGCGTCGCTCGATCACGCCTCCAGTGCTTCGTCGTCGATATCGACGTTGACGTAAGTTTCCTGAACGTCGTCCAAGTCGTCGAGGGCGTCGAGCAACTTAAGCAGCTTGATCTGGTCGGCTTCGGAAAGAGTTGCCTTGTTCGTAGGTATGTAGGTCAGGTTCACGTCCTGGGGCTTGAACCCGGCTTTCTCCATCGCCTCATTCACTTTGTGGAGCTCTTCCATCGCTGTGTAGACAGTAAAGCTCTCCTCGTCTACGACCACGTCTTCGGCTCCGGCTTCGAGAGCGGCCAACGTAAACTCGTCTTCGTCGAGGCTCCCGCGTTCGACGACGATCTGGCCGAGGTGCTTGAATTGCCAGCTCACCGAGCCGTTCTCGGCCATATTGCCGCCGTGCTTGGCGAACGCGTGCCGCACTTCGCTCACGGTGCGGTTTCGGTTCTCGCTGTAGCAC
Source organism: Fimbriimonas ginsengisoli Gsoil 348 (assembly GCF_000724625.1). Taxonomy (GTDB): domain Bacteria; phylum Armatimonadota; class Fimbriimonadia; order Fimbriimonadales; family Fimbriimonadaceae; genus Fimbriimonas; species Fimbriimonas ginsengisoli. Next base: position 1,433,157 of record NZ_CP007139.1, read on the forward strand.
TCGAGCATGATCGCGGCGCCGCTTGGCCCGTATCCCTCGTATACGATCTCTTCGTAATCGGCCCCTTCGATCTCACCGGTGCCGCGAGCGATCGCGCGCTTGATGTTGTCGACGGGCATCGAGTTCACTCGCGCCTTTTCTACCGCCACGCGAAGGCGTGGGTTCATGGAAACATCTCCGCCGCCCATCTTCGCCGCGACGATGATCTCTTTGCTCATCTTCGTGAACATCTTTCCGCGGATCGCATCTTGCTTTCCCTTGCGGATCTTGATGTTCTTCCATTTGGAATGGCCAGCCATATTCCCGAGATTGTACCGGGAGCATTGAGCATCCATAGGCTGGGACGCCGACACGGCTTAGAGCCGGGCGATCCAGGCTTTGAGCACGTTGAGTTCGGCCGGGCCGAATCCATGGCCGCCGGGGTGCCAGTGGAGTTCCAAGGCCGCGCCGGCGGTCTCGAACATCGTAGCCAAAGCGAGCGCGTTCATCCGAGGGACCATTGGGTCGCGCTCGCCGCAGATCATCAGGATCGGCTTGCCGCCGAGATCGGGCAGGGTGTCGGGCTGCAATGGCACCATCGGGGCCAGCAGAGCGGCGGCGTCGAACGCCTCGGGGCGAAGCAGCAGCGTCGCGGCGGCGATGTTCGCTCCGTTGGAAAAGCCGACCGCAACCCGCTTCTTTTCGGGAAGCTTCTCCATCACGTAGTCCGCCAATTCTTCTGTCCGCATGCGCAGGTTCGGCTCGTCGAAGACTCCCTCGCCGAACCGGCGGAACCAGCGATTGACGCGCCCCTCCGGCTCTTTCCCCCTCAAGGAGAGGAAGCCAGTGCGCCGGGAGAGCTCCTTGCCGAACTGGAGCATCTCAATTTCGTCGCCCCCGGTGCCGTGCAGCATCACGAGCGTGGGATCGCCCGGCTCTTCGAGGTGAATGAAATCGCTCACCATATCTTCAACGGTGGGAGCGACCTTTCTATTTGCCGGCGGTGGTTGGCGAACTGGCTCGGGAGCCGCAAACCACCGCCCAGGTCTTCGAGCGTCTCGTCTGTTGTGAATCCGGGGCCGTCGGTGGCGATCTCCAAGAGCACCCCGCCCGGCTCGCGGAAGTAAATCGACCGGAAATAATCTCGGTCCATCACCGGGCTCACCTGAAAGCCGGCGGCCGTCAATTCGGCCTTCGCGGCGAGCTGTTCCGCATCGTCGGCGATCCGAAACGCCACGTGATGGACGCTGCCATGGCCAGGGCGACCGACCGGCCCCTCGGCATCGACCACTACCTCGATCGACTTTCCGGGGCCACCCTCGGCAACCTCGTATCGATGACGGTTTTCCCGCTCATCCGCAAGGCGAAACCCAAGAAGCCCGGTGAGAAGCTCGGCCGTCGGCTCCAACTGGCGCACAACCATCGTGACCGAACGAACCACGGAAATGGCGAACTCGGGCAGAACGTCGGTATCGTCCCACTCAACTCCGGGAACATGGTCGCTAGCCGCAACTAGCTCGAGCGGCAAGCCATCCGGCGCGCGAAAGGGGAGAACATGGCCGGAGCCACGGTGAGCAACCCGGTCGAAATCGACCTCGAATTCCTTGAACCGGTCTGCCCAATAGGTCAGCGACCCGTGCGGAACCGACAGCGACGTCACCGTAACCTGACCGCTTCCCGGACGCCCCGGATATCCGTTGGGATAAGGAAAGAAGGTCACGATGGAACCGGGCGACCCTGCCCCATCCCCGTAATAAAGGTGATAGGCGGTGGGATCGTCGAAGTTGACAGTCAGCTTGACCAACCGAAAGCCCAATACCCCCGAATAAAAATCGAAGTTCTCCTGCGCCGGACCGGAGATGGCGCTCATATGGTGGATACCAAGGATACGGGCGGGCATAAAGCTTGGCACCTATGATGCAACATCCAAGCGCGTAAAAGACCGCCCTTCGGTGCTTATCCGCGGGAGTAGGCACTCAGTCCGCAACAGCTCAATGCATCGAGACCGCGGGCATCCGCAACGAAACCATGCGAGCGCATGAATCGGCACAGGTGCGGCATTGTTCCGCACACGCCAGCATCCAAGCGTCGCCGTTCGCGCCAGCCTCGCAGTCCGTCGCGCACTCGCGGCAAACCGCCGCGCAAGCTCCGCAGGTAAGCGTGTGGCGAGGACTTTCGCGCAGCATAAACGAGAGCGCGGTGGCGCAGATATGGGCGCAATCTTGAAGGAGTCCGATGTGCTCCTTCGACGAGTGCGATCCACCAAGGTGCAGACAGTGCGGAATCAGAGAAGCGCAGGCAGCATGGCACTCCTGACAGTTCTTGATGCACTCATCCATGAGTTTCTTATCCATATTTCGTTGGACTCCTTGAGCTGAATACTGATCCTAATGCTAAGGAATGGCAGGGACGACTTTGGCTAGGCGCGGGGGAGCCGATCCGCGGCGATCTGCCGGATCGAGCCGAGGTGGTACGCCGCATGGGCGAGCAAGGCTTGGACGCTCTTGGAGTAGATCGGATTCGACCAGTCAGTATTCGCCGCGACGATGCCCCGCACATCCAGATATGCCCGCTCCAGGCGGTCGCAGATCTCTTCCCAGGCGGCTTGGGTTAGCGGCCTCGGAAATTCCCAGCTTTTCTCCCAGTCGACTGCATAAGGACCTCCCCGCATGGCAATCGCGGCCCCCTCCAAAGAAGTGGCAAGGTGCACCGCGTGCCCGGCGACCGCATTTCGCCCAACGACCGGCTTTCGCTCCGCATCCTCCGCGGTAAGGGAGCGAAAACTAGGAATGAGACTCGAGTCCGGATCGTTGTCCTTGAACCAGGTGTGCTCGTACTCGGGTGAGACGTACGCTTCATCCAAGAGATCAATGGCGCTTTGTTTCCACAGCTCGTCCATCTTTAGCCTCGGGGGCGGGTCGTCCTGCGTTCGATCCGCTTCTCGTAATGCGTTCCCATAAGAATTCGGTCGACGTAGATGCCGGGAGTGTGGATGTTGTCCGCGTCGAGCTCGCCGACTTCCACCAGCTCTTCCACCTCCGCGACGCACACCTTACCCGCCGTCGCCATCATCGGATTGAAGTTCCGCGCCGTCTCTTTGTAGATTAGGTTCCCCGAAGCGTCCCCTTTCCAAGCTTTAACGACTGAGAGATCTGCCTTCAATCCTCTCTCCATCACGTATATTTCGCCGCCGAAGTCCCGGGTCTCCTTCCCTTCCGCGACGAGCGTGCCGTAACCGGTCTTCGTGAAGAAGGCGGGGATGCCGGCTCCGCCCGCGCGGATTCGCTCCGCCAATGTCCCTTGCGGGTTGAATTCAAGCTCCAGTTCGCCGGCTAGGAACTGCCGCTCAAACTCCGCGTTCTCCCCGACGTACGAGGAGACCATCTTTTTGATTTGCCGGGTCTGCAGCAGGAGCCCCATGCCGAAGTCGTCCACGCCGCAGTTGTTGCTGATGACGGTGATCTCCTTCACTCCGGAATCGCGGAGGGCGAGGATCAGGTGTTCCGGGATCCCGCAGAGGCCGAACCCTCCCGACATAATCGTCATACCGTCGAACAGCAACCCTTCGAGCGCCGACGTCGCGTCCGGAAAAACCTTGTTCATAGAGCTTCAACCACGGTGGAGGAAAGCCCAACGGCCAACCTCGCCCGCCTCAGAAGTCTACATCGTCCGGAGAGCGCCTATATGAAAAAAGGGCTCCTAAGAGGAGCCCAAAGTCACGTCGGTTGTCCTTTTTCGGATAAGCCACCCCGAGGACCGGATGGCGGCGGCCCATCGTTCGCGTTTTGTTGGCCGCTAGGTCTTTAGTCCCGGCCGAAGGAGTCGAGGAGGGCAGGCAATTTGAAGGTCAACTCGCTGTTTGTCGCCAGCCGGTCGGCCCCGGCCGCTCGTCCCAAGTCCATCAGCTCCTTTTCCCGATGTCCGGCGTGGGCGAGCACTTTCACTCCGAGCTCGTGCAGCTTCGCCACCAGTTCTTTCGGATCGGGAGAGGCGGAGCCGAGGTTGATGACGGCCACCGACGCGCCTTCGGATTCGCTCGGAATTCCCATTCTCAGTAGCGGCTCGTGCCCATGCCCCCGGAGCGTTTGAACCAATCGGGAGCTCCACATCAGGTTGTCTTCGAAAAGCAGAACGCGCATTTCCCCTTAGGATGGTTCATCTACGCTTCGCGCCGGTTAACCCAAGGCAAAGAGCGCCGACTGGGGAGCCGCCGCCGTTACCGCATCTCCGAGATCGCATGGGGTGGAAAGGGGAACCCCGCCAAGCCCGATAAGCGCGCGGTGAGCCACCGACGTCGCGTCGACGCGAACGAGGAGACGCGTCAGCCGCCGGCGAAGGGCGTCCGTGGCGCCGTGCCAGGTGCCCCCGGTGCGAAGCCGGGCTTGGGCCACGACGGTGGCCCCCGAAGCGGCGTAGATAAGCGCGTTTCGCTCCATCGCGGCGGCGGTCGAGAAAGGCTCGTCCGGTGCGCATACGGAGAGCTCGAGACCAAGACCGGCCTCCCGGCGGCAAGAGAGGCCGCACGGCAAGACGGTAACGACCGAACCGCCGGCTCCAACCGCGCCCTGCGCCGCGGCCGCGTCGCAGCCTTCCGCGCCGCCCGAAACAACGCCGAACCCCAACCGGACCGCCTCGCGTGCCGCTTCGTGAGCAAACCGGGCTACCCGGGGACCGACGTCCCGGCTCCCCACTACCCCGATCAGGCGGCCGCCTCCGCTAGACCTAGCCCCGCGAGCCCAAACTACGGGAGGCGCCGCCGCCCCAAGTACGTCTCGCCAACGAGCCGGATACCCTTGCGACATCACGCTAAGAGAGGACGAAGCCGCCGACGCCGCCCACGTCCAGAGTGAAGGCTCCTCCACCAGCCATGCCTCGCGCCCAAGACCCTTGGCGCGGAGCGCGGACGGAATTTGCCCGGGGACGCCGGATTCACGGATGGCGCTCACCACCTGGGGCCACAGGCGAGGACTGGGGGTGAACGGACGGGGGGCGCCCCGTAGGTATAGCGCCACGAGCGCGACGTGCGCTTCTTCCAAGCAGGGCTCGACATCGCATAAAGTACCCATCGATTAGTACATTATATCGTACATCGGCAAACCCTCCGGGCCATCCGCCACAGGTAAGCTCTCTGCTCCTCCGATGCTTAAGCACTCCGACCTCACCCGCCGGCGCATCGCGTCTTTCCTCCGGTACGAATTGCGCCCGCGGCTTTATAGCGATCGCGCTCCCCTTCGTATCGAGATCAACGAAAGCGGCGCTGCCAATCAAACCGAAGCCATGAAAGGCCCCTGGAAGGAGGTCGCCAAGGGCTATGCCTACGGACCTGCCTACACCACGTTCTGGTTCAGATTGTCGGGCACGATGCCGGAGAGCTTCAAGGACAAGCCAGTAGCGGTCATCGCCGAATTAGGCGGCGAGCGCACGGTCTGGAAGGACGGCTCCCCCTGGTGCGGCGTCGACGTCGAACACTCCGACTTTGGCTGGCTCGAGGGAAGCGCCATGTCCGGGTCGGCGCTTGCTAAAGGCGGGGAAAAGGTCGAGTATCTCGTTCAGTCGTACACCCGCAACTCCGAGGTTGTCGTGCACGGCAAGGAAGCCCCGCGATCGGCGACCACCGAAACCGTCGACAAAGCCGAGTTCGTCGTCGTCGATCCGGAAACAAAGGATCTGTACTACGACGTCGACTTCGCCATTGGGCTGCTGGGGACGATCGACGAGAACGATCCCGCCCATATCACGATCTTGCGCGCCCTTAACGAGGTCGTGAATACGTACTCCCCTGAAAATCGCGAGACGATTAGCCGGTGCCGGAAACTGATTCGCGACGCCATGGGCTCGCTAAATGGCGAGTTCAAGCACACCATCGTCCCGGTCGGCCACGCCCACCTCGACACGGCTTGGCTCTGGCCGATCGAGATCACCAAAAAGAAGATGGCCCACACCACCTCCACGCAGCTCGGGCTGATGGAGCGGTATCCGGAGTACGTCTTCGCCCACTCGCAGGCGAGCCAGTATGAGTGGTTGGAAAAGGAGTATCCGGCCCTTTTCGAACGGGTGAAAGCGGCGATCGACCGCGGCCAGTGGGAGCCGGTCGGCTCCATGTGGGTCGAAGCAGACTGCAACCTCACGGGCGCCGAATCCCTGATTCGGCAGTTCCTATACGGGCGGCGCTACTTCCGCGACAAGCTCGGCTACGAGACGCAGGATATGTGGCTCCCGGATGTTTTCGGCTACTCGGCCGCCCTTCCGCAGATCCTGGCGAAGTTCAACATCAAGTACTTCCTCACGCAGAAAATCTCCTGGAATCAGTTCAACAAATTCCCGCACCACACGTTCTGGTGGCAAGGGATCGATGGGACGCGGGTTTGGACCCACTTCCCACCCGCCGACACCTACAACGCCAGTTCCGAGCCGAAGGAGATCGTCGCTTCGGTCAAGAACTACAAGGACCATGGCCGAAGCGATCAATCGCTCTATCTCTTCGGATTTGGCGACGGCGGCGGCGGTCCGACGGAACGACATCTGGAGTTCTTGCGCCGCGGACGGCTTGCGCCGAGTTTCCCCGATGTCGCCATCGGCAAGCGGGCGATCGACTTCTTCCGCGACGCGAAGGCGCGCTCCAAGGACCTGATGACTTGGGTCGGCGAACTCTATCTAGAGCTTCACCGAGGCACCTACACCAGCCAAGCCGCCAATAAGCGAGACAACCGCAAGTGCGAGTTCCTACTGCGCGACGCCGAGCTGCTCGCCTGTTTCGATCCCGGCTTTCCTGCAACCTATCCGCAAGGCGAATTGGAAGAGGCATGGAAGCTGGTGCTTCTTAATCAGTTCCACGACATCATTCCGGGCTCCTCCGTTCGCGAGGTTTACGTCGACAGCGACCGGGAGTACCGCAAGGTCATCGAAGCGGGCGACCGGATCGTGGAGGAGCGGCTAACGCAGATCGCGGGCGCCTTCGACACCAGCGGAATGACTCGCCCGGTGGCGCTTTTCCAAAACGCCTCGATGGTCGGTCAAGCCTCGATCCCTTGGATCGAAGACGCAGCGCCGACCGCCTTGGTAACGACCGAAGAGAACGCTCCGGTTCAGCTCGTCGAAGAATTCGGCGAACGAAAGCTGATCTTCGCGACCCCGGCGGCCGCCCTCGGCGCCGTCACCGTCGCTGACCTCTCGGACGCCGCGCCCACGGTCAAAACTCGGCTCAAAGCGAGCAACCGGCGAATCGAAAACGGCGAGATCGCGGTGCGGTTCGACCCCCACGGGAACCTCACTTCGATCCAGAGCCTCGAAGACAGCACCGAGTTTTTGGAGCCGGGGCGCCTCGGCAACGTCTTCCAACTCTTTGAAGACAAGCCGCTCTTCTGGTCGGCCTGGGACATCGACGTTTACGCCTACGAAACGGGCCAGGAGCTGCTGCGAAGCGAGAGCTTCGAGATCGTGGAGCGCGGTCCGGTACGCGTCGCCGCCGAGATCGTCAAGCGATTCGGCAAGTCGACGATCCGCCAACGAATCTCGCTTGGCCCTACGCCGGGCATCCGGTTCGACACCGAAATCGACTGGCAGGAGGAGGACAAGCTCCTCAAGGTGGCGTTCCCGGTCAATGTGAACTCCGGCCGCGCGACGTACGAGATCCAGTTCGGCAACGTCGAGCGCGCCACCCACTACAACACGTCGTGGGACATGGCCAAGTTCGAAGTCTGCGCTCAGAAGTGGGCCGACCTTAGCGAAGGGGACCAAGGCGTCGCCTTGATCAACGACGGTAAGTACGGTTACGACATCCACGGCAACGTGATGCGGCTGACCCTGCTCCGCGCGCCGAAGGCGCCGGACCCGACTTGTGACATGGGCCGCCACCGGTTCAGCTACTCGCTAGTTCCCCATTACGGACCGTACAACTACGCCGGCATCGTTCAGGCCGCCTACGCGTTCAACGCCCCTCTCCGCACCGCTTGGCTTCAACCGCAAGTCGGAGAGGCGGGGACGCTGCCCGCATTCGTCGCTTGCGAGGACCGAAACATCGTAATCGAGGCGGTGAAGAAGGCGGAGGACTCCGACGCCCTCATCGTCCGTCTGTACGAGTGCCACAACGCCCGCGGCCGGGCCGAGCTCGCCTGCGCGAGGCCGTTCGCGACCGCGATGCTGTGCGACCTCGAAGAAAACGAGATCGCCGAAATGGAAGTCCAAGACGGCCTCGTCGAGTTCGACTACAAACCGTTCGAAATCCTAACGATCAAACTCAAGTCGTAAGTGGCGCCGGCTTCCAGCCGGTAGCCCAAGTTCCGCCTTCCGCCAATGATTGGTCGGTCCGCGAACATTTGGGCTACCGGCTGGAAGCCGGCGCCACATATACTGGTCATCCAAATGACCGTTCGTCTGGCGATCGCGATCCTGGCCGGCTTGACCGTTGTCGGCTGTCGGACGAATGCGGGTTGCCCGCCGGATAAGGCGTGCCTGCGATACATGGCCTGGGGAAACCCGGAGCAGCTTGCGGCCGAGCAGAACGTAGTCGACAAGTTCAACCGGCAGAACCCGGACCTGTTCGTCTCGCTCTTCACCGTGCCCAGCAGCAGCTACCAGCAGAAGGCGGTTCTAATGCTCGCTTCTCGCACGGCGCCGGACGTCATGCGGATCGACCACTACAACTACCCGATGATGCAGCCGAAGGGGTACTTCCGCGACCTCACGGACTTCGCGAAGAACGACCCTACCTTTCACGAGAGCGACTACTTTCCAACCGCCATCGCCGAGTGCAAGATCGGCAACCGTCTCTATGGGCTTAGCACCCTGTACGGGGGGATCATCCTGTACTACAACAAGACCCTCATGCGCCAGGCCGGCCTCGAGGACCCGTACGAGGTGTACAAGCGGGGGGACTGGACCTGGAACCGGATGCGGGAGTACGCGAAGAAGCTCACCCACTTCGAGAACGGACGCGCCAAGACGTTCGGACTCAACGTTCCCAGCTTTCCCGCCAACGCGGTCGCCATCTGGAATATGGGCGGCGATTTTCTGTCGCCGGACATGAAACACTGCGTGGTTGACAGCGAAGGGACGGTCCGCGGCTATCAGTTTCTAGCCGACTTAATTTGGAAAGACCACGTGGCCCCCTCCCCGTCTCAAGCCGCGAACTCGGCATTCGCGTTCGAGAGCGGAAAGGTCGGGATGACGTTCGATTTTATGGGGATGGTGCCCAGCTACCGCCAGAAAGCTAAGGATTTCGAGTGGGATGTCTGTCCGCCTCCCCGGGGCGACGGTCCGCTCGTCGACGTGGTCAAGGGGAACCAGCTCATCATGTCGGCCAATTGTCCCAACCCGAAGGCCGCGTGGCGGTTCATGCGCTTCTACACCGGGGTCGAAGCGGAGACGGAGTTGTACGCGAAGATCCGACGATGTTTTCCCACCCGGATCGCGGTGGCCAAGTCGCCGATCTACCTCGATGGCTCGCTCCCTCCCGCCCACCCGATCGCCTTCGTCCAGGCCGCCGAGGCGGGCCGTATCTTGCCGATTAACTCCCGTTGGGGGGAATGGACCCAACTTCTGAACGCCGAGACCGATAACCTGATGGCCGGCCGGGAGCGAGATGCCCGCGCGGTCTTGCGCCGAGCGAAAGAAAAGATCGACGCCGTCTTGGCGGAGGATCCCGGCTATTGAAGGCGCTGACTCGAAAGCCGGCGTTCTGGGGATTCCTCTTCATCACGCCTTGGCTGCTCGGTTTCCTCCTCTTCACGGCGGGTCCGATGGTGACGTCGCTCTGGCTTTCGCTTCATAAATACGACCTCGCGACGAGCCAATACGTTGGAGGCGAGAATTACCGACGGCTCCTGTTCGTCGATCCGATCTTCTGGAAGTCGGTCCGGATCACCGTCACCTACGCCCTCTTCTCCGTTCCGCTGGGCATCGCGGCATCGCTGGGGCTGGCGATGCTTTTGAATCAGAAGGTGCGCGGCCTAAACGTCTACCGCACCCTGTTCTATCTCCCGTCCATCGTGCCCGCGGTCGCCTCCGCGATCCTTTGGCAGTGGGTGTTCAATGCCGAAAACGGAATCTTGAATCTCCTCCTGGGCATCTTTGGATATGCCGGACCCCAGTGGCTGCAAGACGAGCGGTACACCCTGACTGCGTTCATCCTCATGGGGCTTTGGGGGGCCGGCGGCGCGCGGATGATCATCTTCCTCGCGGGACTCCAAGGGATCTCGGACGCGTACTACGAGGCCGCCAGTCTCGACGGTGCGACCGCCTGGCAACGATTCCGCCACGTCACCCTGCCGCTCTTATCGCCGGTGATGTTCTTCAACGTGATTCTGGGGAGCATCGGCGCTTTCCAGATATTCACTTCGGCGTACGTGATGACCAACGGGGGACCGAATAACGCGAGCATGTTCTACGCGCTTTACATCTTCCGAAACGCCTTCGAGTACTTCAAGTTCGGCAAGGCGAGCGCCATGGCATGGCTGCTTTTCCTGCTTCTCGTAGTTATCTCCGCCGTCCAGTTCGGCCTCTCCAAGCGGTGGGTTCACTACGAAGGGGAAGCCAAATGAAAGCGAGGATGTCGCTGGTCTATTTCTTGCTGGTCCTGGGCGCCGGCGTCTTCGTTATCCCGTTCCTCTGGACCGTCTCGACGGCGTTGAAGACCAGCCAGGAGATCGCCAAAGATCCGGTGCATCTCATTCCGGCCAAGCCGACGCTCGAGAATTTTCCCGGCGCTTGGCACGCGCTCCCTTTCACCACGTTCATTGGCAACACGGTGTTTGTAACGCTGCTGGCAACCCTCGGCACCGTGCTTTCGGCGGCTTTGGTGGCGTATGGCTTTGCCCGGTTTAAGTTCAAGGGGCGAAACGCCCTCTTCTACACGATGCTCGGGACGATGATGTTGCCGAGCCAGGTCACGATGATTCCCGTCTTCTTGATCTGGCGTCAGCTTCACGCGATCGACACGTTCATCCCGTTGATCCTTCCCGCCTTCTTCGGAGGAGGCCCGTTCAACATTTTTCTCCTGCGCCAATTTTTCCTCACGATTCCGCACGAGCTGGACGAGGCGATGCTGATCGACGGGGCAAGCTACCCACAGATTTGGTGGCGGCTCATCTTGCCCCTGAGCCAGCCCGCGATCGCCGCCGTCGTCGTTTTCTCCTTCATAGGAAACTGGGACAACTTCGAAGGCCCGCTGATTTATCTCAACTCGCCCGAGAATTACACCGTCGCTATGGGGCTCCGTCTGTTCCAAGACAGCTTCGGTACGAACATGGGGCAACTGATGTCCGCCAGCCTCATCCAGATCGTCCCGACGATCGTCATATTCTTCCTCGCCCAGCGCTACATCATCAAAGGGGTGGCCGTGAGCGGCATGGGTGGGAGGTGAAATTCGGTATAACCGAACGTCTCTCGGCCATGCCTTGAGACGGAGGGGAATGGGTGCTCAAGCTCGGTAGGGAAACGATCTTTTTTGATCTGTTGAAGAAACAGGCCGTTGTGTCCGAGCAGGCGGCGGTCGCATTTTTGGCGATGGTTCGCGACATCGAGAATCACCGCGCGCACGCCCTGAAGCTTGAAGAGATCGAGCACCAAGGCGACGAACTGACGCACCAGCTCCAAAACAAGATCGTCAGCACGTTCATTACGCCCCTCGATCAAGAGGATCTGAGCGAGATGTCGCACGCGCTTGACGACATCACGGATTACATCGAAGCCGTCGCTGCCCGGATCGCGTTGTACCATCTCACGGAAAGCCGTCCCGACCTGGAACCGCTTGCGGTCCAATTGGTTGAGATCACTCGGTTGGTCGTTAGCGCGACTTCAGAATTGGCCGGGAACTTCCAGAAGTCGGAGAGCCTCAAGACCACCTTGAAGGAGATCCACACCGTGGAAAATGAGAGCGATAAGCTTTTCCGAGGCGCGTTGGCTACTCTTTTCGACGAGCCGGGAATCGACGCCCTCACCGTGATCAAGTGGAAAGAGGTTTACGACCGGGTGGAGAACGCGGTGGACCGTTGCGAAGACATCGCCAAGATCCTGGATAACATGATCGTCAAATATGCATGAGGTCGGCCTCCTCATCGTCTTGGTCGTAGTCTTCGCACTCGCGTTCGACTACATCAACGGATTCCACGACACCGCGAACGCCATCGCCACGGTCGTTTCGACGCGCGTTCTGACGCCTCTCCAGGCGATCTTGATGGCAACCGTCCTCAATTTCGCGGGTGCCCTGATCGCGAATAGCGTGGCCAAGACCATTGCGGGAGACATTGTCGCTCAGAGTTTCGCGACCGAGCAGGTCGTGTTGGCGGCAGTCATCGGGGGAATCGTTTGGAACCTCGTGACTTGGAAGTATGGGGTGCCGAGCAGCTCCTCCCATGCCTTGATCGGTGGACTTTGTGGCGCCGCGCTCGCCCACGGCGGCTTTCAGGTGATCCAGTGGAAGGGATTAATCTTCAAGGTCTTAATCCCGTTGGTAACGTCGCCGATCGTCGGATTCATCATCGGCTTCGTCATCATGGCGCTGATCGCCAAGTTCTTCTCCAACGCCCATCCGGTGCGGGCGGGAACCGTGTTCCGGCGGCTTCAGATCCTTTCCTCCGCCGCCATGGCGTTCGCGCACGGGCAAAACGATGCGCAGAAGAGCATGGGAATCATCACCCTGGCGCTCATCGGAGGGCACTTCCTTCCCGTTAAAGCCGACGTTCCGCTTTGGGTGAAGATTGCTTGCGCCATCGCCATGGCGCTGGGGACTTCCGCCGGGGGTTGGCGGATTATCCGGACGATGGGGCACAAGATTATTCGCCTGGAACCGGTCAACGGCTTCGCGGCCGAGACCTCCGGCGCGGCAGTTATCCTGACGGCCAGCCACTTTGGCATGCCGCTTAGCACCACCCACGTCATTGCCGGCTCGATCTTCGGCGTCGGCGCCTCAAAACGCATCTCCGCCGTCCGATGGCAAGTGGCCCACACGATGGTCGCCGCCTGGATCATCACCATCCCCGCCGCCGCCACCGTCGGCGCCCTAGCCTACGGGCTCGTGCGTTTGATGTTTAGGTGAGGGGCGAAGGCGTTGGGCGTTGTGGCGCTGGGCGTTAGGGATGTGGCATGTGCCCTGACGGAATACATGAGCCCCTTCAGACCCAGAAGTCCCATCCGTCCCATCAAAGAAGGTAAAGCGTCAAGTTAAGAACGCCCAACGCCCAACGCCCAACGCCCAACGCCCAACGCCCGTAGTATCCCAGGATTCTGTACCAGTGGCTTAGAGGGAAAATAGTGAAGCCACATGTCGGAATCGAAGTCGGGAAGGCGTCGAGTATTCGCGCCGGAGTTCAAGTTGCGTTTGGTGGTTCAGATCGTCTCGGGCCAGCGCACGCTGGCGGATCTGAGCCGCGAGCACCAGATCAAAGACTCTTTGCTCGCGCGCTGGAGAGACCAGTTCTTGGAAAAGGCGCCCGAGATGTTCGGCGCCGCACCCACCGGCCAGGAGCGTCTCGCCGAGCTCGAGCGGGAGATCGGCCGCCAACACATGGAGTTGGAGATCTTAAAAAAAGCGTCGCGTCGGCTCCTCTAGAAGGGCGTCTGAAGCAGGCCCGAGCGCTCGCGGGTAAGTATCCGTTGCGCCTGGTGTGCCGCCTGCTCGGAGTCTCCCGCAGCTCGGCGCTCTACCGGGCGAAAGAGGAGCCGGACCTGGAAAGCCTGACGGTGACGATCCTTCACCTGCGGGCGAGCTTTCCTACCGCCGGCCTTCGGCTCATGCACGCCTACCTGGCTCGCCTGAGAGTGGCGGCGACCCGGTCGCAGGTGCGCACGGTCTACGTCCGCTTGGGGCTCCTGGGCAAACGGGCGCCGCCTCGGTCCAAGGGAACCACCGACTCCCGGCACGAGCATCCTCGCTATCCCAACCTCATACGGGATCTCGTGCCGTCGTATCCGAACCAGGTGTGGGTGGCCGACACCACCGAGCTCGTAGCCGGCGGGCGCCGGACCTTCCTCGCGCTGGTGGAAGACCTGTTCACCCGCCGAGTCGTCGGGGTTTCGCTCTCCTTTGCCAACGACTCCTGGCTGACGCTCTCGGCGCTCGATATGGCGCTTAGCCGGGAAACTCCCGCCATCCACCACTCCGACCAAGGCAAGCCCTACGCTTCGGGAGTCTATACCCGGCGCCTTCTCGCCCAGGGAGTCACCCTCAGCATGGCCCGAGTCGGATGCGCTTGGGAGAACGGACATGCCGAACGTCTGAACCGAACCTTCAAAGAAGAGGAGATCTTAAGGAGCGAGTATGAAAGCCTGAACGAGGCCAAAGAGTCCATCGCCGCCTACGCAAAGCACTACAATGAAAAGCGCATCCATATGAGCCTTGGCTACCGAACCCCTAACGAGGTGCTCCAAAGCCATCGCCAAGACCAGCCGGACGGGGAGTAACAACCCCCATAGAAACAACGCCCGCTGGTACAGAGAATTGGGAAGCTACAGCCCAACGCCCAACGCCCAACGCCCAACGCCCAACGCCCAACGCCCAACGCCTCAACGCCCAAGCTCTCGGTGTTCATCGGCAAGGTGCCGATGCTACTTTCCTCGTGCATCATGATAAGATGTAGCTCATGAGCTACCGTACGGATACTCGGGCGTTGGTGCTGGCGATTTTGAGCGAAGGGCCGCAGCATGGATACGGCATCTCTCGCGCGATCCGCGAGCGGTCGGCGGAGGTATTGAAGCTTGGAGAGGGGCAGCTCTATCCGGTACTCCACGGTCTCCAGGAAGCGGGCTGGATCCACGGAGAGTGGGAGATGCAGGAGGGAGATCCTCCCAAGCGCGTGTACCGGATCACCCCTGCAGGACGAGCCGAGTTGGTGACGCGGGCCCAAAAGTGGCGGGCGTTCGCCGACGCGGTCGGGCAGGTCTTACCGTCGGCTCCCAAGTTGGAGGCAGGCCATGAATGAGCGGTTCGAAGCATATCTCGGCGCGGTGGACCGGCAGATGGCAGGTCAAGTCGACGCCGAGAGGCGAGCGGAGGTGCTGGCCGAACTACGCTCCCATTTGGTTCTCAGCCACCGGGCGGCGGAAGAGGAGCTTGGCATTCCGGAAACGGAGGCGACCCGGCTTGCCTTGCGCGGACTCGGAGCCGCGCAGAACGTTGCGGAGGATCTCGTTCGCCATCTAACCGGTGAGACGAGCCGTCCGATCTGGCGGGTCGCCGCCTTGACGATTACGCTCGACGCCATCGCCCACATCTTACTGCCCCTTATCCTTCCCCTTATTCCGGCCCACTACCACGGCCTGTTCGGAACGACGGAAATGCTGTGGTCTTCCATCGCGGTTTTGGCGGCATTCATCTGGTCGGCGATTCGGAGCCGCCGTTGGCTCATCCGGCCGGTTGCGATCTCTATGGGTCTCGGCGCCCTCTTGATGTTTCTCGTTGCGCTGGTACCTGCCTATCAGTCCGGGGTCGAGGGTGCCATGAAAAGAGCGGGGATCGACGTCTCGAAAGAGACCGCGCTGAAGCAGTTCGACCACGATTTGGCCCTGGCCGCTGCGGGTAGCGAAGGTTTCCGACGGAATCCAGCGGCCTATTACGACCCGAACTTTAAGGGCTATATGGCTCCTCAGTGGGTGAAGGTGACGACTGGAATGCAATTTCCATACCTTCCGTTCATCGTCGATATCCCCTCGTCCCCGTCGCTCGTTTACTCACCGAATCGAACCGTGGAGGGGGCCGCCCACGATTGGGTTGCCAATGGAGCTGCGTACGTTGCCAGCTTGCGTCGGATGCGGCAAGCCGTCTTGTCCGGTGGTGATTCGTCAGTCCTAACTTTCGCCGGACAGACGCTCTCCATGTTCCTCCTCCGGGTCGTGCCTCTGGCGATCGTAAACGGCGTGATCCTCGCCCTCTTCAAACGCCAACGAAGGCGACGGATTGCCCGCGATCCGTTCTTAGCGTAGGCTGACGTCCATGAAGCACGTTTCCGTGTTCATGGACGTCGAGGACCCGATCAACCCGCTCGCCGACGATGCGGCGCTCGACCTGGCCAACCTCTTCACCTCCGAAGATGTCCGGGGCTCGTTCTGTCTCACCGGCGAGAAGTGCCGAACCCTTCACGCGAGGGGGCGGCAAGACATCGCGGAGGCGTTCGCGCCGCACTGCTTGGGGCTGCACACGGACACCCACTCGTTTCACCCGACGACGATGGAGCTTCTGGCCGATCTTTCGTGGGAAGACGGATGCAAAGCCGCCTACGCGGCGGAAAGGCGCGGATTCGAAGCGTTCGTTAGCCTGTTCGCTCGCCCGCCGGTCTTCTGGGGAGGCGCAGGGAATACTTGGTCACCGGAAATTACCGACGCCCTGAAGCGGCTTGATATCGCCGCCTATTGCTACGCGCTCACGGCTCTCCCGGGCGAGGCGGTCCACCGGTTTAACGGCGTGCTGGCGCTTCCGCAGGCACTCAGTATCTCCGAGGTCGACTGGGCCGATGACGCCCGAGCCGAAGCCGCCACCGCCCGCGTTCTCGATGGCATTCAACGGATCGATCAGCCGTGGGTCGGCCTTTTCGTCGGCCACCCGACCCGGTTTCGGTACTCGCAATTCTGGGATACACCCTATTCCGCGGGGCGCACCTCTTCGGAGCCGGAATACACCGACCCGGTACCAGACGAGACTTACGAGAGGTCGAAAGCGAATCTGGCGAAGCTTCTCCGCCAATTGAAGCGGCAGGTCTCCGTTATCGGAGTCGACGGTTTGCTCGCGACCGCCATGTCGTTCCGCGCGCCAACTCCGGAGGAGTCGGCGTTCTTCCGAGATCAGACGTCGCGCAACCTCCGAAGCGCCTTAGGCTGGCCAATTCACCGACCGGGACTAAGTGCGGAACGCATCGTCGAAAAGACGATGGCGCTCGCGGCAACCGTCGAGCTCGCAACCAACTCCTTCCCCCGGGTTGGAAGGTAACGGAGAGCCCTCAGAACCACCTGTCTCCGTCAAACTCCAGGCTCGCGGCAGGTTCAACGACCGCCTGCCGGGGTCGGGGAAGCCTCTTTCGGATCCGTTCTACTTCTTGACGAGCAAGAGGTAGTCCAATCCAAACATCATCCCTGGGAGCGCCTCCGGTTGCTTTCCGAGGCAGGTCACTTCCATCACCATTTCTCCGGCCGGAAGGTCGAAGGCGCCGAGGGAGATCTTTTGCCATTCCACTCCCGTCCCGTAGAAGCTCCTCGGCGTCAGCGGGTTTCCGTTGATGCTGATCTGGTGGAGGCCGTAGTCGCGGGCGTGGCAGAAGTTGCCGATCACCTCGTACCGGCCGGCCTCCTTTACGGGAACGTGCAAAACGAGCTTGTTGCCGGGTTGGTTGTCGATCCACCAAAGCTGCTTTCCGCCGGACAGGGCGAAGAAACCGTCCTGAATCTCCACCTTGCCGCCGGTGTTTTCGTATTTAAGGCTCTCCCCCTCGATCGCACCTTCCACCGGCTTCGGCGGCTCCATCTTGGGGATCATTAGGAGGGTGCGGTCCGTTCGAACCGGCGCCGTGCCACCCGGCTTTGCGTACCAGTAAGCGGTCCGGTCGAACGCGGCCTTGACCGCCGCCCAATGCCACATCTCCAGGTCGAACTTCAGCGATTTGGTGTACGGGATGGGATCGAACAGATTCCAGCGGTGCACGTTGGTCTGCCCGAAGCTTCCGGGGCCGTCGCACCGGTTCTGACCGTGGTAAGGGCGCTGGAACAGCATCGACGAACCCCACGCGTATCCGTAGTAGTCCTCCGTACCAGTGCCAAAGGTGCTCGGGAAGCTCTCGCCATCCACGTACGCCTTTTCATCTCCCTCTCCCCACCAGGCCGGGTCGGGGTTCGAGACGTGGAGGTTGGATCCGATCCAGTAACCCTCGCCCCGAACGTCCAGGAGATGCATATCTCGAATCGGGCGGGTCGAGGCGTATTCCGCCGTCCACTGGGCGCAGAAGTGATACGCATCCTTGGGTGGGGCTTTCGTTTCCACCTTGGCCGCGGTCTCGACCTTAACCGGAACCGGGCCGACGTTGTTCAGCCAGATCCGGGCGTTGCGCTGGAACGGCATCGGCATCCGGCAGACGAGCCATCCGTCGTCGGTGACTTCGAATGCGAGCGACTTCAGCGGGTTGACACCAGGCGCTGTGGCGAAGAAGTCTCCCAGAGGCGCCTCGATCGTTCGCTCGCCGTCGCACTCCATTTCCAGGAGCAGGTTCCGCATCAGGTTGTGTGTGGCGTCCGGGCTATCCCAATCCGGTTCTTTGATGAATGTCTTGGTCGACATCGGCACGCGCACGCGGAGTTCCGAGACCGTCCCCGGCTGCCCAAGCTGGAGGCATAGTTCCCTCCGGCCGGGCTCGACGGTCGATAACGCGTGACCCATCGTCGCCAGACCTCGAGGCATCGCCGGTTCGAGGCGCGTCAGGTGCTCGGCGGCGGTTTTGATCTCGCGCTCGACCTTGCTCAGACGACCAGGGTCGAATGTTTCCACCCGCGTCCCCGTCGCGTAGGTTCGGTAGTTGACGTGGTAGTAAAGGTGATCGGAATTCTCGGCGGTGACCTTTAGGCTCTTCGCATACGGAAACGGGAAGTAGAGGTCGGTCCCTTGGGCGGCGCTGTAGGCGAACGGGTCGTAAAAGGGGGCGACCTTCCCGGTCAAGAAGTCGGCCATTGTGGCTTCGATCCTCGGCTTCGACTCGCCGTCGAAATAGAATCGGATCGTCCCCTTGGGGTTGGCGCTCCACACGCGCACGACCGTTCCAGGCCCCTTGAGATCGGCCATCACCTGCTCGGTACGGCCGTCGTTGACTTCGGTCCGGATGAACTGCCCCGCGTCGCCATTCGCGAACGGATCGCTGTTCGGTCCTGGGTTAGATGCCCGATCGTAGCTGCTCGCCTGAGCCGCCGTGAAGGATGGCTTCGGAGGACGGCTCAGGTATCGCAGATCCCACATCTGTGGCAGCAGCGTCTTCACGCTAACCGTATCGGCGTGTCCACCCGAGGCAACAAACAGCAGCAGCGCAGTCGAAGCAACACTCATAGCTAACGGAAGGTTACCTTTGGGAGTGCGCGAAGCCCTTCGCGCTTTTCACGCCCGCGAAGCGTGCGCTCTCAACCGCCTGGAAGGCGGTGTCACACTGGAGAAGATGCCGGCGGGGACGCCGGCACTACTATGGCGTATCGCGACTTTCAGCATTTCCTCGACGTTCTCGAATCCAAGGGCGAGCTGCGCCGGATTCGGGAAGCGGTAAGTCCGCAGCTCGAGATTACCGAGATCGCGGACCGGGTGATGAAGGCGAACGGTCCGGCGCTGCTGTTCGAGAACGTAGTAGGCGACGACCACCGGCTGGGCACGCCCGATCCGATGAGCGCGGTGATCGGGCACAAGAGCATCCACAGTCCACTGTCCACAAGTCATAAGCCACATCACTACCCCTTTCCCGTGGCGATCAACACGATGGGGAGCCGCAAGCGAATGTCGCTGGCACTGTCGTGCGACGACTTCGAGGAGCACGCCCAGCGGATCGAGGCGCTGCTGAAACCCGAAATCCCGAGGGGCGCGGCCGAGGCGTTGAAGAAGCTGCCGTGGCTCTTTAGCGAGCTGAAAAACATCCCGCCCAAGACGGCGTCCAGCGGAATCTGCCAGCAGATCGTGACGCAAGGCGACGAGATCGACCTTACCAAGCTTCCGATCCTCACGTGTTGGCCGGAAGACGGCGGCCCGTTCATTACGCTGCCGCTGGTCTTTACCCACGACCCGAACACCGGAAAACGAAACGTCGGCATGTACCGGGTGCAGCTCCACGGGCCGAAAACGTGCGGGATGCACTGGCAGATGCACAAGACCGGAATGCGCCAGATGGAGGATGCTGGGGCCCAAGGGAAGCGGCTGGAGGTATGCGTCGTCCTCGGCGGCGACCCGGTCTACACCTTCGCCGCCATCGCTCCGCTGCCGCCGGGGATCGACGAGATGCTCTTCGCCGGGTTCCTACGGAGGGAATCGGTACGGCTGGTGAAGGCGAAGACGGTGGACGTGATGGTCCCCGCCGACGCTGAGATCGTGATCGAGGGGTACGTCGACCCGGGCGAGCGCCGCCTCGAGGGTCCGTTCGGTGACCACACCGGCTACTACTCGCTGGCCGGAGACTTCCCGGTGCTCCACGTGACCGCGGTGACGATGCGGGAGAAAGCGGTCTATCCGGCAACGATCGTCGGCCGTCCGCCGATGGAGGACGGGTGGATGGGTAAGGCGGTGGAGCGGGTCTTCCTGCCGATGGTGAAGCTGAGCGTGCCCGAGATCGTGGACATGAACCTGCCGGTGGAAGCGACGTTCCACAACATGGCGTTCGTCTCCATCCGCAAGAAGTACCCGGGCCACGCCTACAAAGCAATGAACGCGATCTGGGGCCTCGGCGGCCTCGCGTTCACCAAGTTCGTTTTCATCTTCGACGAGGATTGCAACGTGCAGGACCTCGGCGAAGTCCTCTTCCGAATCGGCGCCAACTGCGACCCGATGCGAGACACGTTGATGAGCAAAGGCCCGGTCGACCAACTCGACCACGCCAGCCTAGAAGAAGGCTTCGGCGGCAAACTCGGCTTCGACTGCACCCACAAGCTGCCGGGAGAGAATGGGTTCAGCCGCCACTACCCGAAGCTCATTACAATGGCCGACGACGTCAAAGCGAGAGTCGACGCCATGTGGCCCCGGCTCGGGCTGTGATCCGAGACGTCTCTCGACATCGAGTCGACCCAAGGAGACACCAAGAACTTGGCGGCCGATCGCCCTTGAGAACCCGGGCTCCTAATTGAAATCCCAGTAAAATATGCCGATATGGGTCTGTATCTGCTTGCCCTAGCAATAGCGTTGCCCTTTGCCAAGCAGTCCCCCTGCGAAATACGACTCGTGTCGGCCAGAACCTGCGACGAAAATGGGCAGGTCACGACCCCGACCGCTGGGGACGATTACTACAACCTGAAGATCACTTGGAACGTCCTGGGGACTCCCGATAAGCCCTATCGCCTGCGCGCCACGATGGCGGACCAAGAGCTATTTCTGACGCCCGAGTTCAAAGGGCCTGGACAATATAGCTACATCGTCCGTTTTATCGGTGCTCTTGATGGACCAATCGATGTATCGGTGACCATAGATCCAGACAATGTGTCCGGAGATACAACGCCAAAGGATAACACGGGGAGCTTCTCGATCTCTCCAATTCCTCCGGCGTCCGCAATTCAATACTACGCACCAAAGAAAATAAAGGTGGCGATCCATACGACCTTGAATTGGTCAGGAACGAGACCCTACTCGTACTACTACCTCAGCGAGCCTACGAGCGAAGGATCGCAGACCGTGTTGGAATGGGCGCCGCTTCCCGGGTTCGTGAGGATGCATGCGGAACCAAGCGGACAGCCACTTCACGCGATCTTAATCGACAAACCTCAGTCGCCTCTCGAATTCGATGAAGGCGTCACGATCGAAGCACGTTCGGTTCGAGTGAACCGAAAATTGCTAGACGCGGTCTCCTGGAGAGAACTATCGAACCTGCCAGCTCAGGTTCGGTGTCACCTCGGGAGCGAGCCGAACGTCCTGCCACAGGCACCGGAAATTCAGCGCTTTGTCAAGGACTCCCTTCCCGATGACTTTCGCTCGAAGATGACGCCGGCTCAAGTAGCGCGGGCGTTATTTCTCGCCGTCGCTAAGTCGCTCACCTATCACTTACCGCCTGTTGAAAACCCACGCACGGTGCTCAAAACCGGCCAGGCCGCCTGCGGCGGGATGACCAACGTCTACATCTCTTGTCTTCGAAGCGTAGGAGTCCCAGCCCGATCGAATAAGGGCTTCGTAAATCACCCATCTAGGGGCGAGCTGGTCGGACACGCATGGAGCGAATTCTATTTACCCGGGATCGGGTGGATACCGGAAGACGTTACCGACTGCAATAGTATGCACCCGAAAGGTGACAATGCCTACTTCTTCGGGCACATGCCAGAGCTAAACGGTCGCCTTATCTGCCAGAGATGCGACTCATACGCGGTGCCAAAGTATACGATAACCTCTGCCATTTCCTTGACTTGCCTTGATTTCGTTATGAGCTCTAACGATAAGACGACTCGAGTAGATAAAATCACGTTTACCCCCATTGATTGAAGCTCTACGCTAGGGGACGAAATCCCTTCGGAATAGAGGCCGGAACTGAAGACTGGCTTCGTAGACCTCTTAAGCTTAATTAGCGCGTAAACCTTCGACCAGGCTCCAAGATCTTTTGGCCCTCCCTCATCGACGGCAAGAACGTATTAAATGACTTTCGTGGACTAATCAAGGTATCCCGAAGGGATTTCGTCCCCTAGCGAAGGGTTGCGAGGCACGAGCTACCCTGGTGGAGCGTGCGGGACCATTTTCAACCCCAACGGGGTTGTGTCCGGAGGGGGGCGCAACCCAGTTGGGGTTGAAAGCCGTGGCTGCCGGTACCAGGGTAGCTCGTTCCTCGCAACCCTTCGCTATTGGGTGTAATCCCTTTGGGATAGACGGATTAGGTTGCAAAGCCGTTAGGGACGTTCATCAGCACGGTCAGCTGATCAAGGGAGTTCGGATTAAGAATCAGTTTCTTGATCAGCCAGACCGTTAATCGTCGTCGCGTTTGCCTCTGCTTACCGGCGGCAGGGGAACGTCCGAGCCTAGGTGGTAGGGCGGGACCACGAGGTTCGTCGACTCTGATTTTCCGCCGACCGTTACCGTGACTTTGTAGGTACCGGAGGGGACCCAGACGGTGCCGGGGTCTTCACCGTGGTTCTGCAATCGGCGCTTCGCTTCCGGCTGCAGGTCCCAAATCGCCCGGTTGAGGCCGGAGTTGGCGGGACCGGTCAGAGTGGCGATCGTCTCACCCTTGGCGTCCTCGATCTTGATCGAGGCGGAGCCGTCCTGCTTGTCGCGAACCCAATAGGTGATCTTGGCGCCCAAAGGCGGGTTCGCCGCGCCGAAGAACCGGTCGCCCCACATGCCGTCGAGCCCGCCGCGAAGCCGCGGGCGGGTGGCGAGGATCGGGAAGAGATGAAGATCCTTCGCCACGGTGGCGGAGGTCAGCTCACCTAATGCGGCCGCGTCGTCGAGAATCCAAATGGAACGTCCGTGAGTTGCCACGATCAAGTCCATGTCTCGCGGGTGCTGAACGATGTCGTGCACCCCGACGGTCGGCAGACTTCCGGTGTCGAGGCGGATCCAGTGCTGGCCTCGGTCGGCGGTCATGTAGATCCCGGTCTCGGTTCCGGCGTACAGCACCGAACTGTTGTGGAGGTCTTCACGCACCACCCGGACCGACGCGCCTTTCGGCAAGTCGCCGGTGATCTCCTTCCAACTTTTGCCCCCGTCCAGGGTCATCAGGACGCACGGGTCGTAGTCGTCCGACCGGTGGCCGTCGACCGCGACATATGCCGCCTGCCGATCCCGGTGTGAAGGTTCGATCTTGGCGATGTAGCGCCCGCTTACCGCTTTCGGGGTCACGTTCTGCCAATGGGCGCCGTCGTCGGAGGTGACCTGAATCAGGCCGTCGTCGGTGCCGGCCCATAAGAGCCCCTTCTGAACCGGCGACTCAGCCAGCGAAACCACCGTGCAATACGTCTCCGCATTCGAGCCGGTGGTATCCATCTTGTTCGGATCTCGCGTCGTCAGGTCCGGGCTGATCTTGGCGAAATCTTCGCCCTTGTTGGTGAGCTTAAAGACGTGGTTGCCGCCAAGGTACAGCACCTTGGGGTCGTGCGGCGAGACGAAGAACGGGGAGTTCCAGTTGAACCGGAGCCCGCTTTGTCCCTCCTTCACATCTGGACGGATCGTCCGATACTCGCCGGTGGCGAGATTGATCCGGCCGACGAACGCGCCCTGAGATTCGCTGTAGACGATGTTCGGATCGGTGGGATCGAATCCGACGTGGAACCCGTCGCCGCCGCCGATCACCTTCCAATCGCCGTTGGTGATGCCGGTGTTCGGCGTGCCGCCGGTTTCGATGAGGGAGGAGCTCGGACCCATCCAAGAGCCGTTGTCCTGCAGGCCGCCGGAGATTCGGTACGGATCGGACATATCGACGGCGATGTTGTAGAACTGCCCAACCGCCATCGTATTCAAGAAGTCCCAAGTCGCGCCGCGATCGTTCGATTGATAGAGTCCGCCGTCGGAACCGACGACCAGGTGGTCCGGATCTTCGGGGTCGATCGTCATCGCGTGCCAATCGACGTGCAGCTTGTCGGTCTGGCCGGCGAGGAAGGTTCGGCCCCCATCCTCGGATCGCCAGATGTCCCAGCCGAGGAGATAGACCCGTTGGTCGTTCTTCGGATCGATACGGACCTTGGCAAAGTAAAACGCCCGCGGGATCTGAGCGTTAACGCGCGTCCAGGTGTCGCCGCCGTTTTCCGACCGGAAGATGCCGCCTCTTCGCGAGCGATTATCGTCGATATTGCGCCCGCCCCCCTCGTCCGATTCCACCGCCGCCATCAGCACCTTCGGGTTGCTGGGGCTTATCGCCAGGCCGATCCGCCCGCTTTGACCGGGGAGTCCTTTGCTCAGCTTCTCCCACTTCTTTCCGCCGTCGCGGGTGCGGTAGATCCCGCCCTCGGCGCCGCCGCTCTGAAAGCTCCAAGCCGTCCGCCGTCGCTGGTACATCGCCGCGTACACGGTGTCAGGGTCCTTCGGGTCGATCGCCACGTCGATGGCCCCGGTGTTTTCGTCGATCTGTAGCGACGGGTTCCAAGTCTTGCCGCCGTCGGTCGTTTTGTAGATTCCGCGCGTCTTGTTCGGCCCCCACAAGTGGCCGAGCGCCGCCGCGTAGCAAGTGTCGGGATCGCGAGGGTCCACGGCGAGGCGCGGGATATCGCGGCTGTCCTCGAGTCCCGTCTTCTTCCAACTCGCGCCTCCGTCGGTGGACCGGTACACGCCATCCCCCCAACTCGACGAGTTGCGGCCGTTCCCCTCTCCGGTTCCCACCCAGACGATCTTGCCTCGCCCTTTCTCCGCCCGTTGATCCGCCTTGACCTCTTTATCGTCGGCCCAACCTCGCCAGTTCGCGGGCGCATCGGCGACCACGACCGACCCAATCGAGGAGGTGCTCTCATGGTCGAAGACGGGCGAAAAGGTCGTTCCGCGGTTGGTGGTCTTCCAAAGTCCCGAGCAGCCAAAAGCGACAAAGAACGTCTTGGCGTTCCCAGGGGCGAAACAGACGTCGGAGACGCGTCCACCCATATTCGCGGGCCCGACTGAGCGCCAGGAAAGCGCCTTCAGGTCGTCTGCGCTCAGCACGCGCGGCTTGGGGTCGCCGGAGTGGGCGAGCAGGCTAAGGAGAACAGGCAGGGCAACCATATATTGGTTGCCAGTATAGTTTGCGAGCTCAACAAGCGGCAGGGTCAGGATCAGACACAGAGTTTGTGTACATTGACCTTGTGAAGAACGTAACGATTTCGGTCCCCGACGATCTTTGGAGGGGGCTCAATGACGAAGCGGCGGAGAAAAGATTGTCTCTGAACGCATATGTCCGAGAGCTTCTGGAGCGAGAAATCGGTAGGAAGGATACTATGGGCGGGAGGCTGGTCAGTTTTGCTCGCGAGCACGGGCCGGCGCCCCAGTCTTGGAATTGGAACCGGGCCGAGATTTATGAGGGCTCTCTTTGAAAAGATCGCCTTCGATCGGCAACGCGTCGTTCCTTCGTCCGCCGAGTTCGTCTTAAATGCGGTCGATCTATCGATCGTTACTTCCTATACGATCTGGGACTGCCTAATTCTGCAGGCTGCCATCGATGCCAAATGTGACCGAATCTACTCGGAAGATATGCAGCACGGGCAAACGATTAAGGGAATCCGAATCGAGAATCCGCTTACAAGTTAGGCCGCGATCGGAGACGGGCGGTCATCGGCTGGGAGCCGATGCTACTTTTAGGGCGTTGCGGAGCTCGTCGCGGAAGCCGGAGACCGCTTGGACCTCCGCATCGCTGGGCGTAACTCGGCCCACCCCAAGGCGGAAGGCGCTCATTACGCCATGGCCGTTGTAATCGTCGGCCAAGCCGAGGAGGTGACCCAGTTCGTGCGTCATCACCCGGCCTGCTTCTACTCCGGAGAGGGTGTGGCCGTAGGCGTTATGCTTGATCTGGATTCCGCCCGAGATCTCATACCCCGCGCTTCGGTCGTCCCAGAAGAAGCGGCGGATGGCTCCGATCGCCCCCTGAACCTCGCCGCCTTCGGGCATTTTGCGAACGAATCTGACGGTAAGGTCTGCCTTCTCGCCAGGCGTCGTCATCACGAACGGCCGCTCACCGAGGGCGTTCGCCCAAATATCGAGGCTCTGCTGGATCCCCTGGCGATACTCGGCGGCGCGGCCGGCCGGAGCTGAGGAGGTATCAACCCCAATCCGTACCGCGCGGCGGAGTAGCAGCGAGTCGAGCTTTGCCTTCGCCTGCCGGGTCTGGCCGCTCTTCGCATTGGCCACCGCACTCTTGAACGTACTCACCGAATCGTCCGAAAGCATCGGCTTGAACGCTTGGGCGGATACCGCGATCCCCACCAGCGTGGCGACCGCCACGGCTCGGCTGATTCGGCGAAGAACGCCCGGGCGAGTCATAAGAAGGTCTACGCCCGTATTTTTACTGGCCTTGCACACAGTCGAGATCATGCTCTCTCAACCGCAATATCGATTGGGTTGGAAATGCGGCTCGGATTACTTCACATGGCCGGGATGGTCGTGCCAGCCACGGTGTGGAAGCCCGTGCCACCATCTCGTAATGGTCACCGCAGAGTTTTGTCGCCGTATGCCGAAGGTCGAATTGCACGTTCACCTCGAAGGCTCGATCCGCCCGGAAACGGTGCTCAAGCTCGCCCAAAGGCACGGGATTACTTTGCCGGCCGCCACTGCCGAAGGGCTGCGTGACTGGTATCGCTTCCGCGATTTCCCCCACTTCGTGGAGGTGTACGTAGCGGTCTCCAAGTGCATCAAGACCCCCGACGATATCGAGCTGATCGCCCGCGAGTTCCTTCAGGGTCAGGCCGAACAGAACGTCCTCCACAGCGAGGTGACCTACACCGCCTCCACGATCGAGAAGCATAACGGCATCGCCTGGCCAGATCAGCACGCCGCCCTGAAGCGCGCCATCGAGTACGGAGAGCGGGAGCTTGGCGTCTCCATGGCGCTTATTCTCGACATCGTCCGCGGCGACCCCGCGGAGCGGGGATGTCAAGTCGCCGATTGGGCGATCGCCGCTCACGGAGACGGAGTTTGCGCTCTCGGAATCGCGGGCATCGAGGGGGCCGTTCCCGCCGATACGTACGCGGACGCATTCCGCGCCGCCCACGAGGCGGGGTTGCCGGTCATTCCGCACGCCGGGGAGACGAAGGGGGCGCAGAGCGTGCGCGAGGCGCTCGATAAGACCGGATGCGTCCGGATCGGGCACGGCGTCCGCTGCTTGGAAGATCCGGGGGTGGTACGCGCGCTCCGAGACCGTCAGATCCCTCTCGAAGTCTGTCCCTCCTCAAACGTTTGTCTGGGCGTGTTCCCCACCCTCGCCGAACACACCCTCCCCCGTCTTCTGGACGAAGGGCTCTACGTAACGATCAACTCGGACGACCCTCCGATGTTCGACACCACCGTCTCTAACGAATTCCACCGCTGCGCGGAGACGTTCGAGTTCGACGAAAACATCCTCTGGACCCTTTGCCTAAACGCCGCCCGCGCCTCCCTCTTACCAGAGGAAAAGAAACGTGAGCTAGTCGAAAGACTAAGAAACGGCTTCAACGCCAACACTTTATAGACTGCGGTGACAGGTCACCGCAGTCTATATGGGCTTCATTGCTTAAAGAATTCTCCACTATTGCAAAGACACCCTTGTCAATCCTCCTTTGATCGTTTACAATAACCTTCACCAAGCTATTAAGCTAAAGGTTAATGCGCAATGGGGCGAAATCAATGGGAGGCGATCGCGCAGGCGATCAAAGAGCAAATTGAGCGAGGCGAGCTCGCGGCCGGCAATCGTGTCCGGTCTGAGTCCGAGATCGCCGAGCAGTACGGCGTCAGCCGGCCAACCGCTCACCGGGCCCTTCACGAGTTGCAACGCCAGGGTTTCCTCGTCCGCCAGCGAAGGTGGGGAACCGTGGTCGCTGACCGCAGCAAAGCCCAATCGGTCGCCTGCGGACGGGTCGCCTTCGTGGTCGACCGATTCGATCAATCGGTCAACTTTCCGCAAACCGACCTGATTCGTGGAATCCACGACGGCCTTGGAGAAGAGACCGATCTCGTCATCACCCAATGCGGCAGCGATCCTGAGCTGGAGGCGCGCCAGATCCGTAAGCTGGAAAAGAGCGCCGACGGCATTATCATCTGTCCCACCAGCGACCCACGCAACAATCCGTTGTTGCAGGGTCTCTTCGACCGCGGCTACCCCATCGTCGTTCTCGACCGTTTCCCGGAAGGGCTGCACGTCGACACCGTCGCGACCG
Source organism: Fimbriimonas ginsengisoli Gsoil 348 (assembly GCF_000724625.1). Classification (GTDB taxonomy): domain Bacteria; phylum Armatimonadota; class Fimbriimonadia; order Fimbriimonadales; family Fimbriimonadaceae; genus Fimbriimonas; species Fimbriimonas ginsengisoli. The sequence goes on from NZ_CP007139.1 coordinate 1,461,567, forward strand.
ACAACGACGGCGCCACCCTGCGGGCGATCCGCGCTCTTGAGGAACGTGGCCACCGCCGGATCGGCTTCTTCTCGTTCTACAAACCCGACTTCTCGTCGGTCGCGGAGCGGCACGCCGGATACGTCCGCGCGTTGGCGGAGGTTAATGTCAGCGAAGCCGACCTTTACACGAGATGGTTTCCTGCCACGTTGGAGTCGAATCCGGCGCACCTCGTCCAGATGGTTGCGGACGCGCTATTCGCCCTCACCCGCCAAGAGGACTCGATCACCGCTCTCTTCTGCGTGGAAGACAGCGTTGCCTCGGCGGTGCTGACCGCGGCCGACCGGCTCGGAATCCCGATTCCGGACGGTCTCGAGCTCGCCACGTTCAACGATTGGCCTCCCATGATGCTCCGCTCCCCGTGGAGCGCCCACCGAATCGTGCAGCGCTCGCACGAGATCGGGGCCGAGGCCGCAAAGCTTTTACTTGACCGCATCAAAAGCGGGCCGAGCGACCCCCGGGTCGTCCGCGTTCCCGCTGATTTCTTCGTCGCCGATGCTGGAATGCAGCCAACGGCTCATTCCATGAAAACGAATTCCTAACGCAGACCAACGGAGGTTACGTAATCCATGCACTCATCGAAGAGAAGGGCTTTTACGCTCATCGAACTCCTCGTCGTAATCGCGATCATCGCGATTCTCGCCGCCATTCTGTTCCCGGTTTTCGCCCAGGCCAAGGCCGCGGCGAAGCGGGTCTCGGATATGAGCAACGTCAAAAACATCACCCTTGGATTCCACATCTACTCGGGTGATACGGATGACTGCGCTCCCCCCATGTGGCAAGTCCAAGACTGGGGCCGGCCTCGCTACGAGCAGCGAATCTGGAAGGACAGCGTTCTTCCCTACATCAAGAACGGCGGCCGCTACCCTCAGCCGGGCGAACTGCCGTACAAAGACAAGGGAGACGGAGGAATCTTCCAGTCGCCGCTCTTCACCGACGGCGCTTGGGCCAGCAATAACCTGCCGTCCGGCTCGTTCGGCGATGCGACCACCCGCTTCCCACGAGCCTACGTCGTCAATAACAGCGCCGGCGTTAACGAAGGAATGGGAAGCACGGAAGGGGACGGATCCGTCCACTGGTACACCGAGCAACGCACCTTCTGGCCCAAGGTCGAGCCGATCAATGGAACGGTTCAAAACCAGGGCGGCAGCGGAAGCATGACGAGCTTGGAGAAGCCGGCCGACACGATCCTGCTCACTACGACCCGGGCTCCGTGGCCAAATGCCAAGTTCATTGAGGTCGCCTTTGAGTGCACTCAATATGGCGACGGTTGGGGCGGCACCGGCATGGCGTGCATGCGCGGCGTCGGTAACGGGATGATCAACTTCGGGTTCTTCGACGGCCACGCCAAGGCGGTCAAGGCGAAGCAGGCGGTCGCAAACGACTACTTCGATGTGTTCAAGCCGGGGGCTCGGGTTGAGAGTCCGACCGACTTCGGCGGCCAGCAATGGACGCTGAACGAAATGAACAAGATCAAGGAGTGGAATTAGTGAAGCTAGGGATCCTCACGGTGGCACTCCTCGCGGTAGGTTGCGCTTCGGCGCCCCCGACGGTTGCGCCTCCCGGCAAGGATCCCCTGGCCGGGCTGACGCCCACCCAGCAGATTGAGGCCCTTCGTAGCAACCAGCGCATGAACAGCATGGAACGCGAATCGAAGATCGCCGAGATCAAGAAAGCGAACGGGATACGGTAGGCGATGGGCGTTAGGGCGTTGGGCGCTACGGCGTTGGAAATAGGGTAATGCCCACAAGCTGCTAACGCCCAACGCCCAACGCCCAACGCCCAACGCCCAACGCCCAACGCCCAACGCCCAACGCCCAACGCCCAACGCCCAACGCCCAACGCCCTAACGCCTTCCCCTCTTCAACCATGCAAACCCATTCCTTCGACACCGTTGTCATTGGTGGAGGTCCTGCCGGCGCGACCGTGGGGACCTTGCTTCGCAAATATGCGCCCGACCACCGCGTTCTGATCCTCGAACGTGAGCGCTTTCCTCGCGACCATGTCGGCGAGAGCCAGCTTCCCGTCATCGGCGCGATTTTGGATGAGATGGGGGTTTGGGATCAGATCGAGGCCGCCGATTTTCCGATCAAGGTCGGCGCGACCTATCGCTGGGGTACGACCCCAGACCTTTGGCATTTTAATTTTCTAGCGCACGGCGAATTGCTCTCCGAACCGCGCCCCGCCAGATACCGGGGCCAGCGAGTTGCCACCGCATTCCAAGTTGACCGAAGCGTTTACGACGAGATCTTGATCAACCATGCCGAGCACCTTGGATGCGACGTTCGTCAAGAGCATCGGGTGCTGGAGGTGCGGCGGGAAGGGGACCGGGTAACCGGGCTGGTCGTGCAACCTGCGGATGGCGAGCCTTTCATCGCCGAGGGACGGCAGTATGTCGACGCCTCCGGTGGCTCCGGCATCCTTCGCCGGGCGATGGGAGTCGAAGTCGACTCGCCGACGACGTTACGCAATATCGCGATTTGGGATTATTGGCTCAATGCCGACTGGGCGGAAGAAATCGGCGTCGGCGGAACCCGTATCCAGGTGATGTCGCTCGGCTACGGATGGATCTGGTTCATCCCGCTCGGTCCCACTAGAACCAGCGTGGGGCTCGTGGTCCCCGCTTCGTACTACAAAGAGTCGGGCGAACGCCCGGCAGATCTGTACGCGCGGGCACTCGCCGAGGACCCCCGGATTCGCGGCCTGATGCAGAACGCGGTCAGCCAAGACAAGTTGCAGACCACCAACGACTGGAGTTTCCTCGCCGATCAGATGGCGGGTGAGAATTGGTTCCTTGCCGGCGACTCGTGCGGCTTCGCCGATCCGATCCTCTCGGCTGGCATGACGCTCGCTCACGCCGGCGCCCGCGAGGTCGCCTACTCGATCCTCGAGTTCGATCGCGGCGAGTTGGATGCGAAGTGGATTCGAGACACGTACGACGACAACCAACGCCGCCGGATCGGGCAACATATCCGCTTCGCGGATTATTGGTATAGCGTCAACGCCCAGTTCGGGGACCTCAAATCGTTCACCAGCCAGATCGCCAAAGATGCCGGCCTCGACTTAACCCCGGACCAAGCGTTCCAGTGGCTCGGCACCGGCGGATTTGTGAACGATGGAAACCCGCAAGCGTCGATCGGTACCTTCTCCGTCGCTGCCGTTAAACAGATCTCACAGATCATGTCGGATGGAGATGCCACTTGGCAGATCGCGAAGTACAACGAGCTTCGACTCGACCTCTCGGGGGCGACGATCGAGCCGTTTGCCACCTATGAGAACGGCCGGATCGTTCAATCCAAGTCATACGTTCGTGGAACGAAGCGTCTTCCTCTGCTCGGGCCGTTCCGGCTCGCTTTCGCCGCGCTGCAGCGCGAGAAAGAGATGCCGCGGATCATGGGCTACCTTCGCCAAAACGTCCCCGAGCTCGCTCTGCTCGAAGCACTCCAGGCGATGGAGGCGATGCTTGCCGAAGGGTGGATCAAGGGCAAATACGATAAGAAGAAACCGCTTGGGCTTAACCTCGTGGTGGAGCCGGAGAGTCCCATGGTCGAGTTCGCCACGAGCTAAGAAAGGCTACTTGTTGAGCATGTCGCGGAGGCGACGGCGTTGGGCGAGGGCTCGAAGCTTTTTGATCGCCTGCACCTCGATCTGGCGGACTCGCTCGCGGGAGAGCTTCATCTCCTTGGCGATGTCCTCCTGAAGCGGCGGCTCGGTGCCGTCCAGCCTAAAACGGAGGCGCATTACGCGCTGCTCGCGGTCGTTCAGCTCTAGCAGGATCCGCTGGAGCTCGTTGATCATCTCCTGGCTGAGGACCAGCGATTCCGGATCGCCGTTCGTCGTGTCGCGGATCAGACCTCCGAGCGTCATACCGCCAGAGTCGCCGACCGTCATGTCAAGCGAAAGAAGCTCTTGGGAAGATTGAAGGAGTGTAAGCAGCTTCTTAGGGCTGATCCCCATCGCCATCGCGATCTGCTCCGGCGCGGGATCGTAGCCGAGCTCGCGGGCCAGGCGCATACGCTCCTTCTCGACCCTCCGAAGCGACTGCGACACGTGGGCGGGAAGGCGGATCGCCTTCGATTTGTTGTCGATCGCGCGTCCGATCGCTTGCCGGATCCAGTGGGTGGCGTAGGTGCTAAATCGAAACCCTTTTTCGGGATCGAATCGCTCAGCCGCCTGCATTAGGCCGATGGCGCCTTCTTGGATGAGGTCTTCGAGTGGGATGGCCCGGTTTCGATACGTCTTCGCGATATTGATCACGAGGCGCATGTTCGATTCGATAAGCCGCTGACGTGCGGGTTCGCTCCCCGCCTGCACCGCACGCGTGAGGGCAATTTCCTCTTCCGGGCTGAGGAGTGGGGCCTGAGTCAGTCGACTCAGGTAACTGGGGATGCCCTCATCGTGTTCCGACATCTGCGGTTGTGCGCTCATTCAAAGGGACGGTCTCCCAAGATTTCAATTTTTGCCCATGATCGCTCAAGCGTCCCCGTCCGCCTTATCGCCTCAAGCGTGCATCGTTCATACGATCCGAGCAAGGCAAACAGTTCGACTTTTGAGGCAATTAGTCTACCGTATCTCTTTCTTGCGTCAAGAATATGCCGTCCTAGACCTTTTGATGCCGTTCACAGGCTACTAGGTTCCGAATCGGGACGTATGGGAGCGACGCTCGGCTGTAGAATAAGTTCGGCGGAGACGAAATGAACGAACAGGCCTTCGTAGAGAAGCGCGAGCAAGATTGGCAGCGGCTGACCCGGCTGTGCGATGTTGCCGACGCCGGCGCCTCTCGCCTCACTGGAGCCGAAGTTCGCGAATTCGTGAAGCTTTACCGGCGAGTCTCTACCGACCTCGCGCTCGCCCGCACCTCCTCGACGAACAGCGTGCTCGTCGATTTTCTTAACGACCTTGTGGGGCGGGCGTACGCCACCTTGTATCGAGAGCCGAGGCCGAGCGTGTTGAAGTCGATCGCCCTAGGCGTGGCGCTTGCCGCTCAAACCGTCCGCCGGCGAAAGTGGTTCGTGCTTACCAGCGCGGCGATATTCTTCGGTTCCGCCTTCTTCTCGTTCTTCCTTCTGAGCGCATTTCCCGATACTCGCGACGTGCTGATTCCACCCGGCGTGGAAAAGCTGTTCGGCGGCTGGAAGAAAGGAGAGTTCGAAGAGCGCTCCACCTCGACTTCGTTCATCATGACCGGGTTCTACGCGAACAATAATCCACGAGTCGCGGTGATCGCGGGCGCGGTTGGGGCCGGAACGTTCGGCGTTGCCAGCGTCTACATGGTGTTCGAAAACGGCGCGATGCTCGGCTCGCTCGCGCACGAGGTCAACGAGGTTGGGAACCTCGATTTTCTCGTCTCTTCGGTGGCCCCCCACGGCGTTCCCGAGCTTAGCGGGGCGATCGTGGGAGGTTCGGCGGGGCTGTTGCTTGGCTGGGCCCTGATCAATCCTGGTCGCCGCTCCCGGAGCGCCGCACTGAAAGCGGTGGGGCGCGATGCGATTGTCCTCTTGGCTACCTCGGTCATCCTCATGTTCATCGCCGCCCCGATCGAAGGGTTTTTCAGCTTCAATCCCCGAGTCCCCGGCGCTGCCAAAGTTCTCGTCGCCGTCGTCAGCCTCGCCGCCTGGCTCGTCTTCTGGAGCCGGTACGGCCGAACGGCGGAGGAGTAAGTTTTCGAGCAGCCCTTCCCCGCGGAGCGTTCGGAGCAGCGCTTCGCTTCAGAGCTTCCGGAGCGTGCGGAGCGAGGGAGATTTAAGGTAGCTCCTAACACTATCGAAGGCTCCGAACGCTCCGAACGCTCCCACGAACACAGTAACCTCTTCGCATGCAAGTCCATCTCGGCGTTGGGGTTTTGAGGGCGGAGTGGGAGCGGGCGGTGGTTGTGGTCGGAACGTTCGACGGCGTTCATCTTGGCCATCAAGAGGTCATTCGGACGGCGGTGGCCGACGCCCGGAGGCAGGAGCTTCCCTGCGTGCTCGTCACATTCGACCGCCATCCCGCCGCTATCCTGGCCCCAAGCCGCACGCCCAAATGCCTCGCTCCTCTACAGGAGAACCTCGCTCAGTTCGAGCGCCTCGGCGTTGGCGTCACCTCGGTCCTCCCGTTCGATGCGGAGCTAAGCCGTATGTCGGCCGACCGGTTCCTCTCTGAGATCCTTCTCGGCGCGACCAAAGCAAGCGAGCTCGTGGTGGGCCACGACTTCGCGATGGGCAATGGGCGGGAAGGGACGACCGAGTGGCTGACCCAGAGAATCCCGACCAAGGTAGTCCCCCCCTTCGAAATCGACGGTGAGCGCGTCAGCTCCAGCGATATCCGCCGATCCGTCTCTAGCGGAGACGTCGTCCGGGCGGCTCGTCTCCTGGGACGGCCTTATACGCTGACCGGAGTGATCGTCAGCGGACAACGGCTCGGCCGCCAACTCGGCTTCCCCACGGCAAACCTCGCTCGCTCGATCGACCAGGCGCTCCCTGCGGATGGCGTGTACGCCGGCTGGTTCGAGTCAGCCACCGGTCGGTACGCGGCGGCGGCCGCAATCGGGACGCGGCCCGCGGTGGGAGGGGGAGCCCGGACCATCGAAGCGTATCTGCTCGATTACCCGGGCGCATCTCTTTACGGCCTTTCGGCTCGGCTGGAGTTCGTCTCTCGACTACGTTCCGAGGCCGACTTTTCCAGCCTCGAGGCGTTAAAGGAGCAGATGGCGCGAGACGTTGAAGAGACGCGCGGACGTCTGGCCACTCTCATGCCGTCTCAATAGATGTGAACAAGACTGGCAAAACCCTTATCGGCATCGTGATCGCTATCGCGGTGGTGTTCGGAATCCGGGTAGCCCTGACCCTATCGGCAAACGGCGACGATCGAAAGATGATCTCCCAAGCTCTCGGCGAAGCTATCAAGGCGAGCCGTGAGGGACGGCCCGGAGGCGTAGTCGAGCTGCTTAGCGACAGCCTAAAGGTCAATAACATCGATGTCGGGCCGAATCAAAGGCAGATCACGCAGTTCATCCGGGAGCAAAAGCCGGATGTCGTGGTGCAAGATCCATCGCCCCAGATCACGGGGGACGAGGCAAGAATCGTCTCCCCGGTAGAACTGGATCTGGGACTCCTGGGAAAAAGGAACCTTAGCGAAGTCACTCTCATCTTTCGGAAGGAAGATTCGACGGCGTTTCTGGTCTTTCCCACCCGTAAGTGGAGGCTAACGGAAGTCCGGGCTCCCGAAAACGCCGTCACGGAGCTAATGTCAGGCTAAAAAATCTTTTCGGAGCCGATTCTCGGAACGTATAATCTCACCGATTCCTTAATTGGAATTGTGGTTCTCGCAGGAGACCACGCTCAATCAGGAGAAAAACATGAAGAAGACTATCGGTCTATTAATTGTCACCGCCATGGCCGCTGCGATCGTCGCCGGTTGCGGCAGCAGCACGGACGAGGGCGCAACTGCCGGAGCTACCACTACGAGCGGAACGACCAGCAGCACCCCTAGCACCACGACCTCGACCGCCGCAGCGACGGCCGGTACCGCCACCGCCGGTACTGCCACCGCTGGAACCACCACCGCAGCGACCGCCGGTGCCGCGCCGGCGACGACCACGGGCACGGCGCCTGCTACCACGGCGGCAACCGCCGGCACGGCAACCGCAGGCAAGTAAGGGCAACCGCCCCCACGACCTAAACCGCCTCGGCGAGCAAGAGCGCCGGGCGGTTTTTTCGTGTCAAGCCGGCGTTAGCACGCCCAGGTCGACCAAGAATCCGCGCATTTGAGCCACCGTGTCGCCGCTAGGGTCGATTCGGAGAGTTCGGAATCCAACCTCGGTGGCCGCCTCTATGTTCGCGGGAGCGTCGTCGAAATAAACGATCTCCTCCGGAGCCACTCCGTTTGTCTCCGCATGAAGGCGGAAGATCGCCGGATCGGGCTTGTTGATCCCCACTAGGTGGGAGGCCATCTTGCTATCCAATCGGGCCACCGCCGGGAACCGGCCGCCGAAGAACGCTTGCCAGTGCGGTTCGTTCGTGTTTGAAAGGCAGGCCGTGAGCTCGCCCCGATCCTGTAACTCCGCGACCAGCTCTTCCGTTCCCGGGTAGGGCTCAACCAAGATGCCGTCGTGGACCCGGCCCGCCTCTTCCGGAGAGCAGCCTAACCATTCGGCAAGACGTGCCAGGTAGTCGTCGAGGTCGATCGCGCCCATCTGGTAAGCGTCGAAGGCGGGGAAATCGGTAAGGGCGATCTCGGGCTGCGCCGGCCATTTGATGTCGACCCCCGCTTCTCGGGCGCACGCCTGCCACGTATGGCAGATGCGGATCAGGACTCCGCCAACATCGAACGTAACGAGCCGGTAAGGGTGCCGGGGACTTTGATTGGTCATTTGATGCTATCTCCGGAGCAACGACCGCAAAGGTGGCCAAATCATGCGCCAAAGATGGCAACCGATACCGCAACATCACCAGGGTTTTAAACCTATCCTGATATACCGCAGGGGCCGGACTCGCGACGAGATCCCGAAGCACTTAGTTTGACGGAATGCGCACGGATGCGCTAGGCAGAAGGCGAAGCGGAAAGGCGGAAAGGAATGCCGCCAGATACGGGAAGGAAAAAAACACAATGGGTTTTGTCCGGTTCGCTCTTCTCTCCACCGTGGCTCTGGCTGCCTTTCAAGCTTCCGCGTTGCACCGTTCCCCTTCGGGCGCCCGGTCGCTGATCCTTCCGGAAGTTCAGCACCACCTGGACGACGCCCGGGACTGCTCCGCGAACGGGACCCCCGAAGTTGCCGCCGCTCACGCGAACCTTGTTCTCGTCGGCGATGAGGTGAAGTACAACGTTCAGTTCATTTCCGTCCCCGACCGTCTTCACGCTCGATGCCTTAAGTCGATGGAAGGCGCGTTCGACGTTTGGGAACGAGCTCTAGACGACACGATTACCTTCCGGGAGGTTGCCGATCCCACTCAAGCCGACGTGGTGATCCGATTCAAGCCGGGAGTTAACATGGGCAAGGAGCCGGTCGCCGGCTATGCGAACTGGAAGCGCACCCTCAAGTGCGACGGCCCCCGTGTCCAGGAAGTGACCTTCAAAGGGGACCTGCAGATCCGTACGATTAACCTCGACGGCCAGCCGATGCCGTTCGAGTGCGTGCGCCACGAAATCGCCCATGAGATGGGCCACATCCTCGGCCTCGAGGACAGCACATCCACCCGCGACCTGATGGGGCCCCTCGATATCGACCACCCGATTTCCGGTCCGCAAAGCTACGAAGTCGCCGCCGTCCGCCGGATCCGCGACGAAGCCCACCGGATCCGCACCGACTCGCTCGCCAAAACCCAGAAACTCGTAGGCGGCTAGTCCACACACATGGCCGGCGAAAGGCGGAGGGCGCCCGACGCCGGCCATGTTGCGTTTAGCGGTTGTAAGCTAGGCTCACCAGTATGAGCGGCAGCCCGACCACCCCGCACGAGACCCTTCACCGGATTCTAGGCATCCTTGCCGCCGATCCTTCCGTGGAAGGAGTCTTCATCGGCGGCTCTTTCGCCAGAGGTGAAGAGGACGAGGTCAGCGACCTCGACCTATGGATTGTTGGGGCCAAGTGGTCGCCCGAGTCCCTGGGTTCGATTTTTCTCACCGCCGAAGTCAAACAGATGGGAGGCGTTCCGTTCCTTCACGGTGTCTCGGTCGGCGGAACGATTCTCGATATCTTGTTCGGGCCTCCGGCGTGGGATCACTATGTCCCGCTGGAACTGCCGGAGCCGACCCCGGTTCTTCCGGCTCCCCTGCCGGGTTACGGCCTGGTGGAGGAATTTTGGCTGATGTCGCTCAAGCATCGGAAAAGTCTCTGGCGAGGTCGGCACGGAATTCTCACTTACGGCCTGCACCACGACCGGCGCTACCTACTTCGCGCGTGGGCGCTTTACGATTCCGGAGTCGACCCCATGGATCAGGTCTTCACGATCTTCGCCCTGAAGTCACTTTACGACAAGCACATCGACGAGCGGCGGCTGGAGCTTCTCGGTCTCCCATTACGCAATCTCGAAGAGATCCTCGCCGCGACGCAGGCCTACCGCGACGAAATGAGCCGGCTGTTCCCGGACCCCACTCCACTGGAAATCGCCGTACGCTCCTTGCCACTTGTGCCAAGTTCCTTTACTTAATGGTCATTGACAAATTAGGTTTCATTTCCCCGATGTGATTCACCCGTAGCCCGTGGCTTTAGCCTCGGTTCAAGGTTCTACCGGGGATAAATCCCCAGGCTACGGGTGAACCTGTATTGCCAATCTATTTTGTTGGTGACCATAAAGTAGGCGAGAAACATCTCGGCCGGATCGGGTCTCGATCACGCCACGGGACGATCAGTGCGTTGAGCCTTTTAATCCGGCTACGGGCGTCATTCTTCGGAACCGCGCTTCGACCCACATGTAGATGCCGTAACAAACGAGGCCTACCCCCATCATCGCCAGAAGGAAGGAGCCGAACGGGGCCTGTGCGACGGTTGTGAGGGCACGGTCGATCCCTCCCGCTTCCCCCGCGTTGTGATCGCTGCTCGCCCGCCACAGGAGCCAGCCGATGAGGCCGAACAAGGCCCCGCGAGCGATGAGGCCGATGCCGCCCGTCCAACGGGCGAGCGAGAACTGATCTTCGGACATTTCCTCTCGTTTCAGGGCCTTTAAGAACTTGCCGCCGAGTCCGTTCGCGATTTGAACGAACGCGCCGACGACGAAGCCCGCCGCGAGCGCCATGCCTAACTGAGCGCCGAACGGCAGTCCGAAAAGCCTCGCCGCGCTTTGCTGAGGCTGAGACCGGGCCTCATCGCCGGTGAAGGCCACCGAAAGCGCCGCGTAGCCGAAACCTCCATAAGCAAGGGCGGAGATCACGTATCCGATCCGCTTGAGCGTGCCCTTCCCTTCCGGATCTCCGGCCGCCTCTACCAGACGCCAGACGGCATATCCTGCCAGGCCCACGCCAAGGCCAATCAGCAAGACGTTGCCGAACGGCAAGTCGCGAATACTATTGATCGCCCCGGCCTGGTTGGTTTTCTTACCCCCGTAGCCGATCGCCGCCATAAAGGCGAACGCGCCGATAAGAAGGTAAATCACACCCTTCGCCACGTACCCCAATCTAGCCAGCCGCTGAAGCCAAGGCTCCACTTCGACCGCCGCCTGATGAACCGATGTCGGTGCCGCCATTAATAGTCAAACTCTCCTGGCGGTTTCGACTATTGCGACCAATCGGCGGTTCGCCCCGGCCCCAAGAGCCGTTACTGCGAAGCCTTGGCCGGCACGACGGCGAATCTCGCTTCGCCATCTGCCGAACCTATCCATGTCCGGGAGTATCGCCTCTTGGCCTCCGGCTCGAACTTGGGGTTTGGCTCCCCTGACCAAGATTTCGCGGCCCCGCGATGGAATGCAAAATGTGCCTTAAAGGTGTAGGCGCCACCCGGCAGCGGCCTCTTGACAAGCCTCGAGGCCTCGGATTTGAGGCTCGGCATCTTCTCGGCGTCATAGCGGCCACTGAATTTGTCCTGGTAGATCACGGCGCACTCCCCCGGTTGAAGAACGAAGAACTCGTCGGCGCGGATCCGCCAAGAGAGTATCCACTGCGCCATCCAAGGGCTGCTCTCGTCCCGCATGACCGGCCGTCCGTCGTGAACGAGGCTCGTCTTCCACTCGATTCCGATCCTCTGGTTGGGCGGAATCGCCTTCACCAGCGTAAGCGGCAGGTTCGAGACGTTCTTTGCTCGCACGACAACCGGAACAGGCTGCCCGGACACGACCTCCTTCGGTATCGAGACCTCGAGAGTAATCGGCGAGGAAAAACCGAGAAGCGCCAGTAAGGGGACCATGATGTAAACCAGTACGATCTGAACTGGGCCCTATGGTTCCCCACCATCTCACGGCTGGCCGATAGCATGCGATATCCTGAGACTCGTTCGATGCGGTACCGATGCACTCGCCTTGTTTGGGTTTTCTTGGCGATGTTGCTTGCCGCGGTCGCTATGGGTGAGCCGATCCATCTTCGGTTCGTCTGCTGGGATGGCGACCAGGATATGGCGGGAATCTTCGCGGCGGCTCGCCAGTTCGAGCGAGCCCACCCAAACATTACGGTTAAGGTCGAGTCGGTCGTCGCTAACTACCAGGAGAAGCTGCTGGCCCAGTTCGCTTCCGGGACCGCACCGGATGTGGCGATGATGGACCCGGCGAACTTCCAGAAGTACGCCCGACGTGGCGCGTTGCTTCCGCTGAATCCGCTCTTCAAAGAGACTCCCAAATTTCGGCTCGACGACTACTATCCAGAGATCGTCAAGCCGCACTCGTTGCACGGCACGCTCTACGTTCTGCCCCGAGACATCGCCCCTTGCGGGATCATCTACTACAACAAGAAGGCGTTCTCGGAAGCCGGAATCCCCTTTCCGGATGGCACTTGGACCTGGGACTTCCAAGAGCGACCTGAACTTAAGGAGAAGGATTTCCTTTGGGTCATCCACCACCTCAGCCGAAGCGACGCCCTGGGCAAGGTGACCCGCTGGGGATACGCGCCGGGCTGGAAGGACCTGTGGACGTATCAGGTCTTCCAATCGACCGGCGCCCGGATCGCCGACGACTACGAATCGCCGAAGCGGATGCGGTACGACGACCCGCGCATCATCCGGGCCTACCAGTTCACTGCCGATCTCTCGATGAAGCAACGCTGGATGCCGAGCGAGACGGAGATCAACAGCGAGATGCAGACCAACACCCGGCAAATGTTCACCCAGGGGAAGGTCGCGATGTTCGAGAGCGGTATCTGGGAAGTACCGCAGCTTCGGAACGAGATGAAGAAAGGGACGGAGGGGTACTTCGACTGGGACATCGCCATGGCCCCTGCCTATAAAGACGGCACCCGCGTCTTCCCCACCGGCGGCTCGGGCTATTGCATCATGAGCAGCACCAAGCATCCGCGCGAGGCTTGGCTGCTCACCCAGTGGATGGCGGGCGAGCCCGGCATGCTTGAGTTGGCCAAGTCCGGCCGGGCTCAGCCGGCGATCCGCCGTCTTGCATTGAGCGAACCCTGGATTCCCGGCCCGAACACCCCGGCAGAGCAGCAGGTTCCGCACAACCGGATCGTCACCGACCAGTGCGTTCCGTACGTCCTCTTCGGCCCCCGTTCGCCTGAGTGGCCCGAGGCAAGCGGCGTGGCGACGGCGGCGTTCGGCCGGATCTACGAAGGAACCGCAACCGCCAAAGAGATCTTGCCGGATGGGAACCGCCAGGGGCAGGCCCGTCTGGACTACCTCCTTCAGCAGCGCTCGCTCACCCCGTTTAACTGGACACTCGGAGCGCTATTCGGGGCGCTGCTGCTAGGGCTCCTCGGTGCGTGGGTGTACTGGCCGGAGCGGAAGATCAAGCGCACGGGCCGGCAGAAACGGGAGAGCCGACTGGCCTACGTGTTCATCATGCCGTGGGTGCTGGGCTTGCTCGGCTTCACGGCGGGGCCAATGATCCTCTCGCTCCTGATGAGCTTTGCCGATTGGGACATCATCCAGCCCGCCCGCTGGCGAGGTTTCGGAAACTACGTCGAGATGGCGACCGTCGATCCCCGATTCTGGGTGTCTCTGAAAGTGACCGCGCTCTACACGATCCTGGCGGTGCCGCTTGGAGTCGCAATGTCGTTGGCGCTCGCGCTGCTGCTGAACACAAAGGTGCGCGGTATGCCGCTCTGGCGAACGTGCTACTTCCTGCCGACGGTGGCGAGCGGCGTCGCCTCGGCACTGATCTGGAAGCGGCTGTTTCAAGCCGACGGCGGTTTGATCAACACGATCATCTATGGGTCGGACGGCCACGGAAACTTCCTCGGTCTGGCGCACATGCTGGCCCCGCTGGCGGACGTCAATGGACGCGTGAACTGGCTGGGAAGCGAAAAGACAGCGCTCGGCTCGATGGCGGTGATGTCGATCTGGGGCGCGGGCGGAGGAATGGTGATCCTGCTCGCCGGCCTTCAAGGCGTGCCGCAGTACCTCTATGAAGCGGCCACGTTAGACGGCGCTTCGCCTTGGCGGCGCTTTCGGTCGGTGACCTTGCCCATGATCTCCCCGACCCTATTCTTCAGCCTCGTCACCGGGGTGATCGGCTCTTTTCAAGTCTTCCAAAGCGCGCTGGTGATGACGAACGGCGGCCCGAACAACGCGACCATGTTTTACATGCTCCACCTGTACTTGGACGGCTTCATCAGTCTCCGCATGGGCTACGCCAGCGCCCTCGCCTGGGTGTTATTCCTAATCGTGCTGGTCTTGACCGGCTTGCAGTTCCGGTTCTCCCGCTGGGTGCATTACGAGGGAGGGTTAAAGTGATGTCGCGCTTTCCCTCCCTACGGCGAAGCGTTGTAGCCGCAGGTTGGCTCGTACCTGCGTCCGGAGCCCCCTCCTCTTGCCCTGCGATGTATGTGCGCCGTGGAGGAGGAGGGGGTTGGGGGTGGCGGTTCGGGTGTACCGGTCTCCAGACCGGACACCAGCGAATGCAAGTTCGCCATCCGGACATCCCACACCATCGACTGGCACGCCCTCGCGCAGGTACGAGCCAACCTGCGGTTACAACGCTTCGCGTTAAGGGACGGATGGGGAAAGGAACTACCGTATGAGCAAGGCTCAAACCGCCGCCCGGCGGGCCCAGGCGGGAAGCCGGGCTTCTCGGCTCGTGGTGCTCGCGATCCTGGTTCTCGGGGCGATCGCGTTCCTCATGCCGTTCTACGTCAGCGTCGCGATGTCGCTGAAGACGCCGGCGGAGATCGCCACGACCTCGATGTGGTCGTGGCCGAAGCAGCCGACGCTGGAGAACTTCCGGCTCTTGCTGACGAACCCGATTATTAGCTTTCCCTTGCTCCTCAAGAACACCGCGAAGATCACCTCGTTCGCTACGTTTGGAGTGTTGTTCAGCTCCAGCGTGGTGGCGTACGGGTTCGCGCGCATGCAGTTCGCCGGACGCGACCGGTTGTTCCTTATCCTGCTCGCGACGATGATGCTGCCGGGGATCGTTACGATGATCCCGAGTTACGTGGTGTACGCGAAGATGCACTGGGTGGACACGTTCCTCCCGCTCACCGTCCCCGCGTTCTTCGGCGGCGGCGCCTTCAACATCTTCTTGTTGCGCCAGTTCTACATGGGAATCCCGCGCGAGCTCGACGAGGCGGCATTCCTGGACGGCGCGAGCCATTGGACGATCTATCGGCGGATCACTTTGCCGCTCAGCGGACCCGCCCTCGCGACGGTCGGGCTCTTTACCTTCATGGGGGCCTGGCGCGACTTCACTGGTCCGCTCATGATGCTGAATGACCCGGACAAACAGACCCTTGAAGTCGGGCTGCGCAGCTACCAGGCGATGAACGGCGAGAAGTGGAACATGCTCATGGCCGGCTCGGTGATGGTCAGCATCCCGCTGATCATCCTCTTCTTCATCGGCCAACGCTGGTTCGTGAAGGGGATTGTGTTGACAGGTGGGAAGTAGCTCGGTGGCGGCTCCGTGATATAAACCGACGCTACAATGAGTTCTGAGTGCGACCGGTTGATAAATCGGCACGTCTTAGCGTCCAAATTCATAGGAGAAATCGGATTGACAGCTCGGCAGGAAATTGAGAACGAGGTTCGTAACTGGTCGAAAGCGGAAGTGCTCGATTTGGCATCGAGGCTGATCGCCATAGCTCAGGGAAAACCGGAGCCTTCGAAGACGGGTGACCTCACTCGCTATTACGGGATCTTGAAAACAGATTTCGATCCCATGGAGTATCAACGGCAGATCCGTGCGGAGTGGGATTGACCCTTCTGCTTGATACCAACGTCGCGCTCTACCATCTTGCAAGCCGTCTAGATCCTCCCTTGGGCAGCGGTAGCTTCGCCGTTTCCGTCATAACGATGATCGAAATGCTTTCATTTCCGGCGTTATCGTTGGAAGCCGAGAAAGGTATCCGGATTCTGCTCGTTCACGAGATGTAAGTGATTCCGTTAAGCAGCGCAGTCGTTGAGCGGACAGTTGCGGTGAGGCGGGCTCATAGGCTGAAGCTTCCCGATGCCGTAATCGTTGCTACAGCGTTGGAGTTCGACTTCGATCTAATGACAAACGACCAGCAGCTTTCGAAGGCCCCTGGACTCCGATGTCGACCGGTATCCCTGAAGCCTCTGTGAGGCTGGGGCTACGGAACGAAATCCCTTCGGGATAGGGCCGGTCTGGAGACCGGCGGTCCTAGGGAGAAGTTACGCCTTTCCGTAGATCTCCAGCGTTGCGCCGTGGATGCTCTTGGCTTGATCCGAGCAGAGGTAGAACGTGGCGTCGGCGATGTCGTCGCCGGTGACCCATTTCTTGGCCGCCTCTTCTCCCATCGCCTCCCGATTGGCGGGAGTATCGATCGTGGACGCAAGCAAGACGTTGACGTGGATATCTTCCCCGCGAAGCTCGGCCGCCATCGACTGGGTCAACGCGATCAGCGCGGCTTTACTCGCTGAGTACGCGGCCATTTGAGCCGCCGGCTGAACCGCGGTGCGGCTGGCGATACCGACGAGCCAGCCTCCGTTTCGCTCGCGGAGCGACGGGAGCATCGCTCGGTAACAGTGGAAGTTGCTGGCCGCGTTCAACGCCATCATCAGGTCCCAGTCGGCCGCCGTTTCGGGCGCATCGACCGGACCCATTCGAAAGCCGCCGACGGTGTGAATGAGCGTATCGGGTGCGCCGAATGCACTGCGGGCGAAGCGGATCATCTCCTCCGCCCCACTGGCGGTAAGGAGATCGGCCCCGGAGGTTGCCAGCCGCTCATGCGATCCGAGAACGTCGAGGTGCGATGCCGAGCGGTCGACCGCCACCACTTTTGCCCCCGCATCCAACCAGCGCTTCGCAACCTGGCGCCCCACCCCGCCAGCGGCTCCGGTTACCACGACGACTCGATTCTCAAACCCCATGTCGTTCACGATTGTGCCCTACTCCCTTTTCTTGCAAGTCCCGCGCTCCAGGATCTCCGGCGCTTCTGCTAACACCTCGCCTGGGAAATCCCGCCCTTCGATAACCTCCAACAGCCGCTCCACCCCCCGCCGACCCTGAAGGCGTGAAGGCATTTTTACGGTGGTCACCCCCGGCGGCGGCCACACCGCCACGGGGGAATCGTGGTAGCCGATGACGCTGATTTCCTCCGGCACGGCGACCCCTCGGCTCCGCAGAATGCCGACGAGGCGCGAAGCCACCAAAACGCTGGCGGCGGCAACCGCCGTCGGACGCGGCCGAAGGGCCAAAAGCTGGTCGGCGACTGCATTGCAGTCGTCCCCGCCAAAGTCGCAACGCAGCACATGAAGCTGGCTTTCCGAGCCGCGTAATGCCTCTTCAAAGAACCCTTGGCAGATCCGGGCAACGTAACTCTGCGGTACGACCGCTACGAAGACGATCGACTTGTGTCCGAGCGAGACGAGGTGCCTCGCTTGCAGGGCGAATCCGGCTTCGTCGTTCAAAGAGACGTATCTCCGGTCCTCGGTCCCCATCCGGTTGAGGCTGATGAACGGCACTTTCTGCTCCATCAGCCGATCGAGAAACCTCGGTTCCGGCACGTCGTCGGCGAACAGCAGCCCGTCTACACGTCCTTGACCAACCACCGAGGTGAGTTGCTGCAGCGGATCGGATCGTGACTGTTTGACAAGAAAGAGGATGTATCCGTGCTCGTCGGCGGCATCTTCCGCCCCACCGATGATCTCGGGATAGAGATAGTTGGTCGTCGTTGGAACAACCATTGCGATCGCCCCGCTTTTCCGGAGCCTCAGCCCGCGCGCCACGACGTTGGGCTGATAGTTCAGCTCCGCGGCGGTTCGGAGGATCTGGTCCCGCTTGGCATCCGACACCCGAATCGGCGCCCCCTGGAGCACCTTTGATACGGTCGATATATCCACGCCCACCTTGAGCGCAATGTCCTTCAGCGTGACCATCGGTCCATATCCCGTTGCATTATGCGCCGCTACCCTGGAGAACCTTTAGCCGTGAGTGCATGGCCATGTGTCCGTGAGGTGGGTAAACCCCATTCTCTCGAGGATCGGGCGACTCGTCGGGAGGGCGTCGACTCGAAGATAGCGTGCGCCGAACTTTTCCGCGTCCTGGGCGCGGGTGGCTACGAGGGCTCGGTAAAAGCCCCTTCCCCGATGAGATGCGAGGGTACCGCCGCCGTAAAGCCCACCGAATCGGCTGTCAGGCATCGTATAGAGCCGGCCGATGCCGACCGGTTGGTCGCCGTCGTACGCGATGTAGCCGAGGTGGTTGGTCGAACCCAGCCCGGCCGCAAGCTCGCCGCACGTTCGAGAGTAATCCTTCTCGAAAACCGCCTCCGCGACGCCCCGAAATTCTTCGACCTGGTCGGTGGTGGCGACACGGACGACGCGGCAGTCGACCTGGCTGAACGGAGCCAGGCCATCCTCCAAATCGTAAATCATCACCGCCTCGCGCGGTCCGATTTCGAACCCATGGCGCGCCAGGCGCTCCTTTAGATCGGCCGGTCCGTCTGTTCCGTAGACCGTCCACTCGAATTCCTGACCCATCTTCGCGAAGAACGCCACCTGTTCCGCGATTGCCGCATCCACATCCTTCTCCGTGAGCTCTGAATAGCCCACCTCGGCCCAGCCGTGCGCTCTATTCCCGCATCGCGTGAGATTCGGTAGCACGTCGAACCAATCGCTTTGCCCTCGAACGTGGCGCCGCTCTTCTTGAAGCTGCTTTAAGACGGTGTCGAGATCCAAGTCAAGAGAATGGCACGACCAAGTCTCCCTTGCGGAAAACGACCTTGTCGGGCGCTAAAGACGATAGAATGGGCTCCGCAATTCCGGCAGTTGGTCTTATGGGTTTTCGTCGCGGCTTTACTCTTATCGAGCTTCTCGTCGTTATCGCGATCATCGCGATTCTCGCCGCCATCCTCTTCCCGGTTTTTGCTCAGGCGAAGGAAGCCGCTAAGAAGAGCGCCTGCCTCAATAACAACAAGCAGATCGGACTCGGCACGATGCTGTACTCTAACGACTTCGACGACACCTTGCCGATGGGCTCCTACCTCCTCGCGGGAATGCCGGCGGCCGTCACCGTTCAAGACTTGGTGGAGCCGTATCTGAAGGTGGGGAGCGGCAGCGCTGGCCGTCCCGATGCCCCGGCCGCCCGCAAAGACACCGCTTTTTGGACCTGCCCCGACATGGGGACCAATTTCATCCCCAAAACCGCCGGTGATCCCGACCCGGGTCCGTTTCCCGCGCAATTCTATAGCCGTTCCGCGTCGTACATTCCCAACGGCAATATCATGCCGACCATGCACGTGGCGGCCCTCGCCCGAGGCTGGTTTCCGGGCGCCATCCGAGCTATAACTTCGTTAGAAGCTCCCTCTAACGTGGTTCTCTTCACCGAAGGTTGGGGTTATATCGGGACGACCGCGGGAGACGATTGGACCTCCGGGTGCAGAGGGCAGGAGGAGGGGTTCCCCACCATCCCGGGCAAGATTCTCGGCCGGGCCGACAACTACTGCGCCGGGCGCTACCGGCACAACGGCGGTGCGGTCTATGTCTTGGCCGACGGGCACACTAAGTGGTTCGCCTCCCCACAATCCTCGTGGCGCGCCCCCAGCACCTCAGGCGCCGCGTACCGGAACTCACTCGCGCCGAAAGCCGCGGCCTGGTTCCGCGAGGATTGAGAAACGGCTCTCTTGGCTGGTCGGCTGGATACCTCCCACGGGCCGATTAAGTCGCAAAACGAGACTTGGGCTCAAGAACCGGCGTAGTGACGGGTGTACCATCGAGCAGTCCGAATGCGACGATTTACGGATGACGGAGAGTTGGAGCGGCTGCTCGAGCGATGCCGCCGGGGCGATCACTCGGCTTGGTCGCGACTGGTAGATCGATTTCAGGTGCTCGTGTACTCGGTGGCTCGCCGGTACGGTCTCGGGCAAGACGATGCCGCCGACGTTTTCCAAACCACGTTTCAGAACCTGGTGAAGTCGCTCGATCGCATCGAGTCGGGGCAGGCGTTGCCGCGCTGGCTGGCGGTTACCGCCAGCCGGGAGAGCTTGCGGATCCGCCGCATCAAAGGGCGAACAAGCGATTTCGACACAATCGGTCTAACGCTCGACGAAGTCGTGGCCAACGAAGAATGCGACGCCGAGCAAACATCGGTGGCGATGGATCAGGCGTACCGGCTACGGCAGGCGCTGGGTGAGATCACCGGGCGATGCCGGCAGCTTCTGGAGCTGCTTTATATGGACGAAGCGCCGTACAACGAGATCTCGGAAAAGATGTCGATGCCGGTGGGAGCCATCGGCCCGACTCGGGGACGGTGTATGGAGAAGCTCAAGGCCGTCCTCGCTAAACAGGGATTTTTCGACGAGTAAAGAATCTTGTATCAGACCGGATAGCTCCGGTCTCTTAACCCACGGCGATGAAAGAATCCTGTCGAAACTATCGAAGCCTCCTGATGGACGCGGCCGAAGGGCGGCCGACTCCGGAGGTCACGCGGCACCTGGAAGAGTGCAAGTCGTGCTCAGCCGCGGTGGAGCGGTACCGGGAGATCGTCGCCGCCGCCAAGGTCGCCTGGACGCCGGCCCCCGCGGATCTGATCGCGCTGGTTAAAAACCTTATTCCCGAAACCCGAAGGGTTTGGACGGCAGCCCGGCTCGGCTCCTCGCTGGCCGCCGGCGCCCGCGGTCTTGGCGACGAGTTCCAAATGTCGGTCGGGGGCGGGGATCTATCGATCCGCATCATGGCGACCCGAAGCGAAGCGGGGTGGCAGTTGATGGGCCGGTTGCCCGAAGGAGAATGGAGCATCGACGCCGAGGTGCCGGCAGTGGTGGATGCCAACGGCTTCCGCTTCACCGTCGGCGCACTGGAAGAGTCCGGATTCAATTTGATCGGACCGGACCAAATCTTGGTCGTCCCCGCGATGTCGCAGTTGTTGGGCGATGACGGCCGCTGAACTCGCCGATCGATTAATCGCCGAACCAGCAGGCGCGAAGCGACTGCTGGTGGCCCAGGAAAACTACGCCGGGCTGAGCGAGGCGTTCTTCACACGTGTGCTACGGCTATTCGCGGCCGACCACGGGAAGCTGGTGGGACTGCCCAAGGTTGCCCGGTTGGTCGTTCGGTACGGAGACGATCCCGCACTTGGTCATCGCTGCGTCGCCATCATCGATCGGGTCAAGGGGAGGTGGATTCCCAGCGCGGAGGCGTTTATTCGTGCCGGCGACAGCGCGACCCACCCTCGGGACCAACTGGCGTTTAAGACCGGTGCGATCGACGGATTGGCGCGAGGGGGCCGGGTGCAGGAGGCGATCGCGCTCGGACAGTCGCTCATCGAAGGGTTGACCGCCGAACACGAAGACGGGCTCGCCGCCCGCGCTTCTCTGAACGTCGCCTACGCGCTGATGCAGCAGGACCGGTATCAAGAAGCTTGGCAAACCGTTTCGGGCCTGCCAGAAAGGCTCTTGTCGGCCGGTTATGAGACGGACGCCGCTTCGGCCCGCCTCGCGCAGTCGACCAGCCTGCTCTTTGGAGGCGATGTCTCCCAAGCCCGAGAGGCCGCGGAAAGGGCGGCTTCCGAGGCCGAGGCGCTGGGCCTCGACCAGTTGGCGAACATAGCTCGCGGGAATATAGCGTACGCCGACCTTTTGGCGGGCGACCCGGACCTTGCGATATCCGCTTTGGTCGAGCTTAGGGAGAAAAATGTCGACGCTCCCGTCGAGATGGCCCGCTCGCTCGAATACCTTGGCGACGCGTTCTCGGCAATGAACCTTTGGATTGAGGCGGTTGACGCCTACCGGGAGACGCTGGCGCTCGGCTCGGTTGTCCAGCCGCTCCACCAGGCGCATCTACACCTCGGGATCGGGCAGACGCTGATGGCGTCGGGGCAAGCCGAGGCGGGGCTTGTGGAACTGGCGAAGGCCAGCCGCCGGTATTTGGCCCTCGGAAACCGGGTCTGGCACGCCGCTGCCGAGACCGACCGGGCGGAAGCGGAACGGTTCCTTGGGAAGAAAATCGCCAAGCCGCGCATCGAATCTGCCGTTCGAGAGGCGCGCGAAGCGGGCAGCCCTTACCACCTTTGCCGGGCCCTTATCTCGTCCGCCTCCGGCGGCGGTCCAGACTCGCATCTCGACGAAGCCGCCGCGATCTTGCGGCGCAACGCGTTTCCCCGTCTGGTATGGCGCGTCCACGCGGAACGCGCTCGGCGGGCGACCGGCGCGGGGCGGCTCAAGCACCATCGCCGGATGCTCGCGGCGGTGATCGCCGAGCAAGCGCGGATTTCTTCGTACGCTGCCCGGCTGGGTCACCTAAGGGATAAGGCAGAAGCTCTGCGGACCTATCTCGATGACCTGCTCGCCCATCCGACGCCAGCGCACGTCAAGGAAGCAATCGGGGTCGTCTCCCGGTCGCGCGCGGTGACGCTGCTCGACGAGCTTCTCCGCGGCCGTTCGACCGAACTCCCCCCGGAGGCGGCGGAACGGCTACGGGCTTTACGCGTGGAGCTGAACGAAGGAGAGAGTGACAATCCGACCCAAGGGACCCGCCGGCGCTCCGGAACGCACGACCGCCTCGACAGGATGCAAAGGAAATGGGTGGAGGAAACGATCTCGGTCGAGCGGTCGGCGACCCTCGCCGGGCTTCTTCCCGTTTCCGACAGTCTCGTTATGGTCGAAGGCTCGACCCGGTTAAGAGCCCTCACTACGAGCGGGGTGGTGGAGTTCGGGGATCCGGATCTAGCGGGGAAGCTGGAATGGTTGGCCTATGACCTGCTATCGCCGATGCTCGACCGAAAGGCCGATCCGATCCCCGCGATGGAAGGCCTAAGGCAGCTAGGGGAGACCCTTTTGCGCCCCTTGCTACGGCATGGTCCCGCGCTGGGCATCTGCCCCGAAGGAACGCTGTGGCGGGTGCCTTGGCTCGCCTGTCTCGACGCGATAGGGGCGGAAAGCGACCTCGAATTACGGATGCATCCTGGGCTACGCGGCAAAGATCCTAGTCCCGGCGGAAAGGGCGCGATGCTGTGGGTGGCGGAGCACCAAGACCTTCCCTGGGTGGGCGAGGAGGCGAAGATGTTCCTCCGCTACTTCCCCGGAGCGCAAGTATGCCGGACGGCCGAAGAAGCGCGAAAGGGGATGGTCAACGCCGATGTTTCGATTCTACACGTCATCTCGCACGCCCGCCATCGATGGCGTCACCCCATGTTCTCGTCGCTCGATTTCACAGACGGACCGGTTCTCGCCGCCGAGATCGCACGGTCGGGACTGCGCGCGGAACTGGTGACGCTCTCAGGGTGCGACACCGGCCGGCTCTCCGATACCAATCACCACGAGCCAGACGGCTTAGTCCGGGCGTTCTTGGCCTGCGGCGCGGGATTCGTGGTGGGAAGCGCTTGGCCACTGGACGACGAAGCGGCCGTCCACCTATACCAATCATTTTATAATTCGATATCGAAGGACTTAAACGTGCATGTTTCCTTGCGGAAAGCTCGCCAAGACGTTCAGAATTGGCAGAGTCACCCTTATTTTTGGGCCTCCCCCCTCCTATATGGGGGGTACAGATCATGACCTCGACCGTTAACCGAATCTTCTTGCTCCTCGGCATTGCCGCGGCTCTCGTTCTCCCCACCCACGCGGCGGCAGAAAGCCTTCTGATCTGTCAGCTCACCGGGAAGGGAAGTGCCGCTGGGCTCGCTAAGAAGTACGGGGTCACGCTGAAGGACACCACCGACGGCGCGCCGTTTGCGCTCTTCTCCACCCCGACTCGGGCGATGGCCGACTCGGTTCACGCCTTGATGGCGCTGGACAAGGTCAACTTCGTTTGGGCGGAAGACGACGGGAGCGTCGGATGTCCGGAGGCGCAGTCGAAATCCACCCCCAGCAAGGGTGGCGGCCTGCCGGCCGTGGGAGACCGCAAGGCGCTTCAGGCGATCAACAAGAACCTTCTCGGGCAGATCAACTGGAGCCCGGCGCTGGCCAACCTCGACGGCCGCTCGGTGCGGGTAGCGGTGCTCGATAACGGCCTTTCGCCAAAGCAGCCGGCGCTTTGGGCAAAGGTCGACGCGAGCCTCAACGCGATCGAACCGGGCAAACCGGCTTACGACCAGCCGATGGGGGTCGATTCGAACAAGAACGGGAAGAAGGACGAGGCGCTAGGGCATGGAACGATGGTCGCCGGGATCATCGACCAGATCGCGCCGAAGACCAGGTTCGTCATCGCTCGAATCGCGGATAGCGACGGCAACGCCAGCGCATGGACTCTGATCAAGGGACTCGCATTCGCGGTCACTCAAAAAGCGGAGGTCGCAAACGTATCGCTGGGTTCGCTGGCTCAGGTCGTCGCTCTCACGGACGCGATGGACTGGTGCGAGCAGAACCGCCTGCTCGTCGTGGCCGCGATCGGCAACGATGGCCTGCGAGCGGCTTGCTTCCCAGCCCGGATTAGCAAGGTTGTCTGCGTGAGCGGCGTCGACCAAGACAACCACAAGGCCTCGTTCAGCAATTGGGAAGGGACCGCCGACGCGGCGGCGCCCGCGACCGGTTTCGCAAGTCAGTTCTGGGACGGCAGCATCGCAGTGTGGAACGGCACTTCGTTTGCGGTGCCCGTGGTTACGGCCTCGATCGCCGATTGTCTGCGAAGGATTCCGGCAAACACGCCGAGCACTATGCGAAAGGCGCTCACCTCGTCCGGCACCAAGATCGACGGACTGAATCCGAAGTACAAAGGGGAACTCGGGATGTTGGTCAACTATACGAAGCTCGATCAGGCGCTGCGTAAGCCGTAGCCGGCGCCACGACCGGAAGCGCCAGATAGACCGGGAGTTGCACCTTCTCGCGGAAGGGGCGGTCTGACTCGCCATGGCGATGGCGAGGGCGAAAGCGGGGACCGCATCGGCCTCTCCGGTAGAGTTGCCGCCATGAATGTTCAGACTTATATTTTCTTCGACGGCGCCTGCGAGGAGGCGATCGGCTTGTACCGCGAGGCGCTTGGCGCCGAGCTCATGTTCCTAATGAAGTACAAAGACGGCCCTCCCGACTTGATCCCTTCCGGTGGGGAGGAAAAAGTGTTTCACGCGACGATAAGGATCGGTGAGACGGCGATCAATCTCTGCGACGACCTCAAGAACGAGCGAGGGCGCCTTGGCGGGTTTGCGCTCTTGGCTCACATGGACAGCGACGAGGAGGCGGAGCGGGTGTTCGCCGCATTAAAGGTCGGCGGCGCCGTATTTCTCCCGCTCGAGAAGACCTTCTGGGCGGCTCGGTACGGAATCGTGACCGACCGATTTGGAGTCACATGGAAGGTTCAATCCTGAGCCAGAGAACCGTCAGGGCCGATACGGACCCTTCACTTCGCCCCAGCCCCATTTGGGCATCGGGGCGGACTCATCCGCGGCGGCGCCGGGCTGGGAGTTAATGACGGCGAGGCGCGAACCCCACTCGAGGTAACCGACGAGGGCCGAGCGAAATTCCGGATCATCCGGCAGCGATAGCTCGTCGGCAGTCTCCAGCAAAAGGGTGACCCAGCGGCGACGTTGGCCTTGGCTCAAATGACGGCCGAGGTGACTCCGCACCATATGCGGATGCCCGCCACGCTCCCGCGAGTACGCCGTCGGGCCGCCTAGCACCTCGGCCAAAAACGCGGCGACGTGCTTCGGATGCTCGCTGCTCATGTGGGCGAAGACCGGGGCGAGCAGAGCATCTTCGCGAACGTGTTCGTAAAATCTTTCCGCCAGGCGATTCAGCGCGTCGATACCGCCCAGCCATTCATATAAAGTCGGGATCGGCTCGTCCATTCGCCCGGTTTTACCTTCTGGGCGGCTCCGTGGGGCTCTGGCTGAAATTTGCCGGCTGCGCCCTTAGTTGGCGTAGGAAACCCCATGGCGCGGCGATCGAGTTCTTTAGGGCCGTTTCCTAAAACCCACCGGTGGGGTGAGATCGTCCAGCAGGTTTTAGACCGTC
This sequence comes from Fimbriimonas ginsengisoli Gsoil 348, assembly GCF_000724625.1. Lineage (GTDB taxonomy): Bacteria > Armatimonadota > Fimbriimonadia > Fimbriimonadales > Fimbriimonadaceae > Fimbriimonas > Fimbriimonas ginsengisoli. Next base: position 1,487,508 of record NZ_CP007139.1, read on the forward strand.
CGGACGCGGAACTATCCGATCGTATCTTGGGAAACGTTCGGAAACGACTGGCCGGGTTAACTACCGAAGAGTCCGCAACGGACGTCGTTTCGTTCTTCGCTGCGCTTCCGATCGTGACTCGCTCGGCGGACCCTCCTGACGCCCTACAAACCAGCTTTGGGATCCGCTACCGCGGATCGCTGCGGGAAACCTTGGTCGCCGTTACCGCCGCCGACGGCGCTTTGAGACGGGCGAGTCTGTCTGCGTTCGATTCCTTCACCTCCGGCCCAAGGTTCCGGCAAGCCCGTATCGGTGGAGACGAATGGACGGTGTGGCGGGAGCTGGACGGGAGCGCATTTTGCGAGCTTGGCCGAACATTCTATGCGCACCTTTGCGAAGAGCTGCTCACCTACTACCTGCAGGCCGCCCTCCCTTCGGCCGAAATCCCGCGTGAGACGTTGAAACGCCACGCCTGGGAGCTGAGCAGAATCACCCAGGCCTTCTCCGCCCGCTGGTTCAACGCCTGCGCCTTGGACGCCACTCCGCCTCGGAGCAATATCCGCTGGTACCACGGACACTGCGTGGGCAAGCTCGACATGGAGCTTGAGCGGGAGCTCTCGACCCATGTCGAGCCGCTTCCCAACCCGTTTCGACGAAAAAAGGTGGAGCCTCCCAGCCTCGGGCTTCCGCTATAAGTTTCACCACTCTAAGATCGCGCGAACGCGATGAAATACACGGAAGTCTAATGGCCCGATGGCGGCCAAGGCCGCGCTTTCCCTGAAATTTTTCCGTTGGTTGTGCAGTCATGAGCAGTTCCGTAGATCGATGGGTCCTAGTGGTCGAGGACAATCCAGACGACGAACACTTGGTTCGCCGCGCGTTCACTTCATCGAGTCGCACGGAGACCCTTCTAGTGGCTCGGAATGGAGAGGAGGCGCTGCAAGTTCTTAGGAAGCGCCATTCACCGGCGCTCGTTCTCCTCGACCTCAAGTTGCCTCGGCTGTCTGGGGTCGATGTGCTCATGGCGATGAAAGACGACTGTAGACTTCGCACCGTGCCCGTGGTCGTTCTCACTTCCTCAGTCGAGATGACCGACGTAGGCGCTTGCTACGACCTCGGCTGCAGCGCCTTCGTCCGCAAGCCTATCGATTACGACCAGTTCATGAGCGTCTTTTCTTCAACCCTCGGCTTCTGGCTCGGCACAAACCTAACCCTCTGCACCCCGGCTGCCGTTGCAAGCGATTAGGATTGCGTGTGAAGGGACACGGAATATCGTAGATAGTCGCGGAGCGCGACCCGGGCGCTGAACTCAAAGCCAAAATCGCGTTCGATCTTTCCCACGTCGAAGTGGTTAGGAGTCTCGGAGAATCCCCGATCTTCGGCGATCACCGAGCGGTTAGATCCCACCATCGAAACCGCCTCCAACGCGATCTCCTCCCACGTTGTGTATTCGCGGGCCACCGCAACATACACCTCTCGGTTGGCTTCGGAATGAAGCACCGCCGCATACAGCTTCGCTAGGTCGGTGGCCGCGATGAACTGCCGTCCGTCGTGTTTGGCGACCACGATCTCCTCGCCTCGAATCACTGCGTCGACGATCTCCCTGAAGCGACGATCGCAATTCACCGGCGCGCCTTCGGCCACGGGAACGCCGACCGTGGGACCGGGGCGGATGGTATTGCAGCGCATCTCCGATTGATAGGAAAATGCCGAAAGAAAAGCCTCCCCCGCCGCTTTCGTGGCTCCGTAGAAGTCGGTGGGCGTCAGGCGTTGCGTCTCGTCCATCGCGGGCCGAAACGGGCGGTGCACCGCCGTCGACGAGGTGTAAATCAGGTGCGCGACGCCGGCCTCGGCCGCCGATTCGAAAACGTTGGCGGCCGCTCGGGTGTCCTTGAGTTGCAGCTCCGTCGGCTCCTCGTCCCAACAGATCGCGTTGTGGATGCAGGCGTCATGACCCTTAAGGGCGCTTCGAACCAGCTCGTATTCTTGAAGGTCACCCTCGACGATCGAAACCCCGCGAGTCTCGAGAAAACTCGGGATCTTTCGGCGATTTCGCGCGAGAATCGTGACCTCGTCGCCCCTACCCACCAGCTCGACGACGATATGCGAGCCGATAAACCCCATCCCGCCGGTAACGAAAACCTTCATGACGTTCGATGATGGCCGCTCGCCAACTTCGACGAAAGGGCGAGCCGCTTCGTCTCCCGATCTTTGCGACTTCGCGCCTTTGCGTGACCCGCATTCAAATCCAACTCATCGGCAGCTTCGACGAAACCGAGCGACCTAGCCTTCGCGTGACCCGAGTGCATTTCCCAACTTACCGAGAGTTGTAAGCCACCGCCTCGCGCAGCAACTCTCGCAATGCGGATTCATCGACCGGATCTCCTTCCTTATAGTCGATCGCCCGCGTCGCCTTCGCTTCCAGCCCGGCGTTAAAGAGGCCGTTCGGGTCGGCAAGGGAAGCCCCCCTTGAAAAAGTTGATCTTCACATGATCCTTGAACGCGCCCGCCGCGCAGACCATCCCATTCCTCGACCATACCGGCGTGTTCCACTTCCACTCCTCGGTAACGCCCGGGGCTACCTCTTTGATAAGCTCGCGAATCCGGGCGATCCGCTCGCCACGCCAGTCCGCCAAGGAGGCGATCTCCCTATCGATTTGTTCCGAGGGTGTCATGAGAATGACTTTATGATAACCTGACCCCGCCGGTCCGAAACCGGCGGTAACCTGCGCCCAATGCGTACCTTGCCGATCATTTTTGCCCTCGCCGTATCTGCGAACGCGCTTGCCGGATCTCCCACTCGGCAGGAACCGAATCCCGCGGTCGTTCCCGTTCCCCAACCGGGTATGGAGAGGCGGCACCAAGAGAAGGTCGCCCTGATCTCGCGCGAGAAATTCGACCTGCTGATGATCGGGGATTCCATCACTCAGAACTTTGAGAAGCCCGAGTTTCAGCCCGTATGGCAGCAGTTCTTCGCGCCCCGGCATGCGATTAACCTGGGCTACAGCGGAGGGCGAACGGAGAACACCCTTTGGAACCTTAAAAATGGCGAGCTCACCGGTCAATCGCCGAAGGTCGTGACGCTGATGATCGGCACAAACAACGCCGACGAGCGGAACTACCGCACGCACCACACCGCCGAGCAGATCGCGGGCGGAATCGAGGCGATCGTTGCCCTGCTTCGCAAAGAGCTGCCCGATACCAAGATCCTCCTGCTCGCCTGCTTCCCCTACGGCGAGCAGCCGGCCGGCAACCACCGCGGCATGGAGCTGATCCGCACGGGGATGTTGATCAAGCCATTAGCGGACAACCGACACGTCTTCTTCTGCAACGTAAACAACGCGTTCCTGAACCCTGACGGGTCGATGAACAAGGATCTCGTTCCCGATTACCTCCACCCAAACCCCGCCGGCGCTCTCCTCTGGGCCAAGGCGATGGAGACGACCCTAAGCCGCTTGATGGGAGATAAGCCGCGGGGTTAGCGTTTGAGCTCGACTAATGGGATCGAGATGAGCTGCCCCGACGGTGCGCCGTTGCAGGCAACGTAGAGGCGGTCCCCGTGGACGGTCAGCGAGTTGCCGCTAAGGCCGGGCGGCAAGTCCACCAGCTTCGTCCGCTCGCCGACCTTTTCACCGTAGGGCGTCCGGAAGATCGCCCAGTCGTTGTGAGAACCGGCGGCGAGCCACAGGAGCTCTTTATCCCGTTCGATCACGTCAACCGGCACGAGTCCGTCAACGGGCAACACCGGCTCCGCCTTGCCGTCGTGCAAGAGATAAGACCGGCCCGGAAGCAGAATGAACGCCGAGGAGCCAACCACCCTGGTGTTCCAAACCGCGTTGATCCCGGGCAGCAGCTTTAGGGGCTTCCACGTCGCGCCGTCGAACCGGTAGCAGTCCACGGCCTTGTTCGCCTCCGGTGCCCCCGCCCCCCATTGCTCCACCCAAAACGCATACAACGCGTCCGGGAGCGGGACCACACTGAGAACCTCACCGAAAGAGTCTTTGCCCGCCGCGCCGAACTCCTTTTTCCAGATGCTCCCATCCGTGCTGGAGAGGACCGCGCCCGAAGTGTCCGAAACCCCCGCGTACAGGCGGCCCCGCCATTGGGCGAAATCGAAAACATGAACCGCTTTCGGCAGGTTCCGATACTTGGTCCAGGTCTGCCCCTGGTCCTGGGAGAGATACCAATTCCCCCAGTCCCAATTCTCCATCGCGTCGATCCCCGGAACGATGATCGACTTGCCGAACTTCCGGATCATCCGAATTCCCTGGTCCTGAACGCTGAACACCTTCTGAGCCGCCGGCGCCTTATCCCGCCACACGTAAATGTCACCGCCGTCGCTCACGGTAGGCGGCGGCGAATCGAGGAAGATCAGCCGGTCCTCCAGCGCAAACACACGCGTGCAGCACCCGAAAGCCGGCTTCCCCGTAAAATCCACCCGCCAATTCGCCTGCAGCAGAACCGCCGCCAAAAGCGCACCCAGCACAAAGGCAGGTTACTGTAACTCCAAGGCCGATGCCCACCACCTGTCTGCCCCCGGCGTTAACCGCCTTTCCCACGTCTAGCACGGTGGAGACTTGATCCAGCTCCGAAATTTCGAATCGTTGCCCCTGCCGCCCGCAGTCCGGGACATCTTACTGACGAAGCTGCCCAAAAGCGAACTCGACCCTTGGGCCATCGAGGCAATTGTCGTCGAAGTCGCTCGCGAGCACATCGTTTCTTGCCGCAAGGCAGCGACCCGACTCGGATACAAAGGCTACGAATCCGCCAAGCCTTTTTCGAGCGCCACGGACTGACGAGTGAATACATGCTCGATATGGTCGAAGAGGACTTCACCACCCTAGAAACCCCACGGGCCAAGACCGAGTGCTCGTTGTCTCCGACACAACCCTGCTTAACTACCTCATCCTCATCGGCGCCCAGGATGTCTTGCCGGTGTTGTTTGGCTCCGTCCCGGTGCCGATGCGAGTAGCGCTTCGTGAGAAAGGAGCTTGCAGACACTTAGGTAGTTGGTTTATGCGATATCCATCACGCACTTAAGCTTTTGGATTACATGTTTCGGTCGACACCTGACGATGGAGTCCTTGCATACGCATAGCTCAATAAGGATTGTGGTCGTTCTGAAGGAGAAGTAGGCACCATTGACCCGTGGAATTGTCAGTGTTGATGGCATAAATATGCTATCACTGTTCTGTCATGTCGTCACCGAACGATCCCCTCATCTTTATCTGCTATTCCCAACATGGAAAGGGGCCGGATTGGAAAAGTAGAGTGCTCGAAGCCTTCCGGACTTTCGAAGCGAACGACCTTATTTGCTTGTGGCACGACAATTTGACCCCGGTGGCGATCAATTGGGACAAGCACATCATTGAACAACTGGTGAAGGCGAAGATCGCCATCGTCCTGCTCACTCCGGAAGCACTTCGGTCGGATTACATCGTCAAGAAAGAGCTTCCGATGCTAAAGGAAATGTACGACGCGGAACGGATTCAGATTATCCCGCTGCCCTGCGAACCGTGCGACTTAGGCACTCATTCCTGGTTGAACGGTTGCCAGGCACCGAACAGCCTGAAGCCACTCGACGGAGATGAGGAAGAAAAGAAGCGCTCACTTCAAGAACTGGTAGTACGGGTCACTCAGCGGTTGACCGAAATCGCCTTAGAGCAAGGCGGGATTTCCGATCGACATACACCCCTTGATCCGAAATGGGTGAGCTTAGACAAATTGCGACTCGACGGTGATCGCAAGCGAGATGTGGGTCGACTCATCGGCCGTGACCAAGAAATCGCCCTGCTGAATCTAGCATTTGCCCGTTCCGATGTAAAGACGCAAGTGTTGGTGGCACCAGGCGGAGCGGGAAAGACGATGCTCACGCGTTACTGGCTTGAGACGCTTCAGGCGAAGAATTGGAAAGGGGTTGAACGCGTTTACGCATGGAGCTTCTATAGCCAAGGTACGAGAGAAGAGCTTCAAGCTTCGGAGCAGCCTTTCTTCGAAGACGCGGTGAAGTTCTTCGAGGTAGAGAACGATGCGACTCTCTCTCCCACGGATCGGGGGCGCAGGCTAGCTCAAGCGATCGCCGAGAAACCCACATTGCTGATTTTGGACGGTATCGAACCTCTCCAGGTACCAAAGGGTGAGGCAAAAGAGGGACGGTTGCGGGCATCCGGGATCCGGAGCATGCTCAGCCATCTGGGCAACTTTAGTAGCAAGGATAAATGGTCTGGCTTGTGTCTCATTTCGACGCGGGAAGAGATCGTCGATCTCCAGGCGACCCAAAGGGGAAGGGCCGATATGTGGGGAGAGGTCCTTTCGGTCGAGCTCCCACCTCTTAGCGATGAGGCGGGCGCCGAACTGCTTCACAGCGTCGGTGTGAATCGCCTTGGGGTTCGACCGATCAATTGCGATCACGAAAAGCTGCGGGACATGACCCGCCGAGTCAACGGCCACGCCCTTACGCTGTTCCTCTACGGACAGTATTTGCGCCGAGTTAATCAGGGCGATATTAGTGGGGCATCGCTCATCCAATTCTCGGAAGAAGACACAGACAACAAGAGGAACGGTACTTCGTTTCGACTATTTCAGACTCTGGAAGCGTGGTTTGCCGGAAGTGGTGAGGGAACCGAATTTCGCCAACTTGCCATCCTACGCATGATGGGACTTTTCGATCGTCCCGTTTTAATGAGCTGCCTCGAGCACTTAATGCAGGCACCTCCGATCGAAGGGCTGACCGAGCCGATGTTCGTACGACACAAGGGGGTTGCCCATGACGAGGTAAAGGTACAGCCGATCGAACGGGCGAAGTTTAATCTGGCCCTGCATCACCTCATCGACTTTGGCCTCGTGTTCTACGCAAACGCGGATGACGAGATAACCACCTTGGACTGCCATCCGCTGGTCCGGGAGTATTTCGCGGAGCGGCTTAGGACGGATGATCTGGAGGCATGGAAGCAAGCCAATTTGCGGCTGGGTCACTATTACGAGGATCTGGTCGATGAACCTTATCCCAAGGACCATGCGAAGCTAGACCTGATTTTTCAGGCGCTTGTTTTCTATGCAAGGGCCGGGATGCCCAAGAAGAGCTATCGAACGTTCAAGCTTCGTATCCTTGCCGACGACTATTACGCCACAAAGGGACTGGGAATGCAAGCCGAAGTTTGGGTGGCCTGCAAGACGATCTTACGGCACAACGAAGAACAGATCGATCTCGTGGGTAAGGCGGATATTCTTCAGCAATTAGGTTATACGGAGCGCTCATTGGGAATGCTTTCGGATGCAATTAAGTCCTTTAATGCATGCTTAGAGATTCGTGAGGCGAACTATACAGGGTCGAAAGGGGAGGCAAACCTCATTTCGATCGTCGCCGGATTGCTAGGAGTTACGCAGCTCTATTCGGGGGATCTCAGAGGTGGGCTTTTGAACACGACAAAGGCTGTGAAATTTTCCCAGGGCGCGGAAGACACGCCGAAATACATGTATTCGCTGTCGAGTAAGGGCAAGGTGGAGCATTACCTCGGCCAGTTCGGCTTAGCGTGCGAAAACCTCCAGAAGGCCTATGAGATGAGTAAAGCTCCGCAGAACCAGCGTGAGCCTTCGAATTGCTCTAACGCTTGTTTCCGTTGGGGCGAATTGCTTCTTTGGAAGAAAGCGTATGCCGAAGCCCTGGAAGTTGCGGATGATGGTCTGGCGTTTGTCGAGCGAACCGGACTCGGTCCGATGTTCAAGGCGCTCCTGCAAGTCAACCGAGCTTACGCAATGATGGCCGGGGCCTACCGAAAAGAAGTCGACGCGATCGTGAAAGAACTCCTCGATACAGCGCTTCAGAATTTCCGTCGCGGAGGGCTGGATAACGAGACGATCAGGGGTCACCTTGCCTTGGCCCATTACTACGACTGGAGTGGGAATCCGGTCGAGGCACGTTTCGATCTCGATGAAGCGTGGAGCATGGCGGAACTTGGGCAAATGAGACTGCACATGGCGGATGTCCTACTTCTTCGCGCCCGCCTCTTTGCCGATCAACCGGAGCGTCCGTGGGGCGATCCGGAAATGCATTTATTCGATGCCCGCAAACTCATCCTGGAATGCGGCTACCGGCGTCGAGAGGCAGAGTGGAATGAATTAGCGGAGCGGCTTAGGGTGCAGGAAACCTGCATTTAAGCTTAGCTAAAGCCCCGGCGAGGCCAAAAGAAGACTGTTGGTGACTCTATGTCCCGGGCCTTTCGACACTCTATAGAGCATCGCACCAAGCTTGGTTTTCCCCGAGGAACCTAGAAAAAGAGTTTGGTGGAGAATAGGGGACTCGAACCCCTGACCCCCTCCATGCCATGGAGGTGCTCTCCCAACTGAGCTAATTCCCCAATATTCAGGCGGGCGGCGCGGAAGTACTCCGCTCAAGGCAACCCAGCCGACTCCCCGCTTTCGCGGAAAGTTGAGTGTACCCGCCTGACGGATGAGCGTCAAGGGACCCAAGACCGCAACCCGTCGGCTACAAGCCGAGTTGGCAATGAGAACCATGGCAGCGACCTTCGATGAAACTGCGCTTCCGCCCTCTCAGGCGGATACGGTCGAGCTTCCGGGCCGCGCCGTCACGTTTTGCGATCGGCGGCATGCGCGGGGTTTTTGGATGCCGACCCACACCCATGAGGAAGCACACGCCGCTTTCGTATTGGAGGGGCGTATCCAAACCTTCACCCGCCAATCCACCACAACGTCGGACCCGGCCACATTGCTGTTCGTCCCCCGAGGCGAGACGCACGCCACCCAATACCACGACCCGGTTCGGGCGCTCTACATCACTTTCCACGCTCCCTGGTGGGAGCGCTTCGGCCCCGCCGGCGGAGCCCTCCACGAGCCGCGAGAATACGAAGACGGGCCGCCACTCGCCTTGGCGAAACGCCTACATAAAGAGTTCCAGTCGCGCGACAACCTGACCCCGTTCATGCTCGAGGGGCTCACCTTGGAGCTTCTCGTGGCGATGTCCCGGTCCCGCCCGGTGACCGAAGAAGCGCGAGCTCCGAGATGGCTCCAAAACGCCCGCGACCACCTCCACTCCCATCCGAACGAGCCGCTTTCGATCGAGGCGCTTGCCACCGAAGTCGGCGTCCATCCGGGCCACCTTATGCGGAGTTTCCGCCGTCACTTCCATTGCACGATGGGGGAATACGTACGACGACTCCGGGTGCGGCAAGCCCGGCAGATGCTAACCACCGGCGACTCGACCTTAGCCGAGATCGCGGTCGAGCTCGGGTTCTGCGACCAGAGCAGCTTCTGCAAGACATTCAAGCGGATGACCGGCTTGACGCCAACCGAAATGCGAAATGCCGAGAATGTGAGCCACACCCAAACGATGTTCCCCTGATACAAGACCGCCGGCAGGATCGATCCTAAGCTAAAGAACCTACCGGCGACACCATGAGAACTCACTTCGCGACCCTCTCCACCTTCACCGTACTGGCGCTTGCGATCGCAAGTGCGACCGCCTTTCACAACCGTCGAACCCACTTGGCCGCTCAAGTTGGCGGCCACAGCGTCACAGCCAGCGTCGAAGGCAGTGCCACGTTGCGGGCAAATCGCGAGGAAGCGGTTATCTCCAGCGATTTCGGCACCTTGACGATCCTGCCCACCCAGGTACTGCGGGACGGCAAGATATTCGCCAAGGTTCGTGCGTCGTCTCCGATCGAGATCGAGTTCGCCGAACATCGGCTATCGGTGACCGCGAGGTGACGAAGCTTAGGCTTATTTCGCTCTTTCTCAAAGCCGGAATCGCCGTTCCTTTCTTCTATTTCGGCATCCAACTCATCGCGGCGCCGTTCTTCCCGGGGTACAGCTTCATTCGGAATGTGGCCAGCGAGCTTGGGTCGGATCGGAGCCCGTTAGCGTCGTTCTTCAACGTGGGGATCTTCGTACAAGGGGTCCTCATGCTGATCGCGGCGTGCGGCTTTTGGCTCGGCAGCCGGCGAACCGGCGTGCCCTGGGGGCTCGCCGCCCTAATCTCTGCGGCGGTGTTCATGGGGGGACTGCAAAGTATGTGGGCCGCCCACTTTCCAATGCCGGATCCTCGACATGGCGGGCATCCGCTCTTTCTCGCGTTCATGATCGCGATGCCGTTCCTGCTCGGAACCTTTATCTGGAAATACGGCCGTACGAAAGCGCTACGCACCTACGTGGCCGCCGCCCTCCTCGTCATGGCCGCCATAGTCCTGGTCAATTCAGGCGTTCTGAAAATCGACGCGAGCCAGGTGGAGGGGCTCAAGCAGAGGGTGTTGACCCTGACGATCTTTCCGCTCGTCGCGGTCGCCGCGCGGATCCTGGATCGCGTTATGCAGGAAAACCTCGAATAATTATTCTGGAGGAGAGCACGGGAATCGAACCCGAGACGGGGTAAACCGCCCCAACTGTTTAGCAAACAGCGCCCGTCACCATCAGGGCTTACTCTCCTTAGGGTCATTTGTTGGCACGTATAGTAACAGCCCTACCCATCTAAACATGATGGGCAGAAGGCGTCACCTTCCACTCAAGATCACACTCATTGACGTTCCTCTTTCACATTCGAATATCTCCTAACTCTTGAGAGATTGGCGGCCACGACGGGACTCGAACCCGCAACCGACGCATAGACAGTGCGCCCATCTAATCCGATTGAAAATACGTGGCCGAAGAATGGCGATTAACCTCATGCTCTAAGAGGGACATGTCCCCCATTAGGCGGAGATTCAGGTTCAAACGAGGGTCGGACGCAAAGAAAAGCGGCCCGGTCCTCGATGGGGACCGGGCCGCTTTTCCTAAATTCTGTTTAGTCTTAGCTACGCCCAGTCCCTGAAGTATCACTCTCAACGGACACCGCGAAGCGATCGCGACTCAAGAAAAGAGCGATGGGAGCTAACGCAGCCGAGGTGACAGTGACCGGGTTCATGGGTAAATTTTCCTTAACGTCGACATTATGACCAAGAAAAACCATCTTGTCAACAGAAAGTGCGATTTCTTGAAATTCCTTAGTCGATAAACCCTATCAAGGTAGGCGGTAAACCTTACTTAGACGCTTCGCAAACTCGTTCTCCGGACCGAGTTTCTTTCCTTTGAACTTCGGATCCGGATGCGCATCGAAAAGCTGATGATACGAGTAAACCGTCGACCCCTGGGTTCCCGCTAAAGCGAGCCCAAGCGCCTTTTCGAAATCCGCAGGCTGAGGCGTCACGACGACCGTCGACCCGGCCAAAAACGGAGTCACTTCGACGTGAGCATGGAGGATGGGCTTACCCGTGGGAAAGATGCCGGCAAACCCCTTGACCGCGTTATCCGTCCACTGCGGGGTGAATACGCCGCTCTTCCCCAGTAGCCGCGCGTTCTGCTCCCGCTGCTGCCAGATCGCCCCTTGAATCATGCGGTCGTATCCGAGAGAGGCGATCCCCTTAAAATCGAAGCCGCACTCGTCGGCATACGTGTCGGGGTTCATGAGGTTCAAGCTGTCGAACCGCTCCGTCACGAGATCGTGGATCGCGTACGACTGGCCCTGCGGCAGCCGTTGCGATGCGTGAAGAAGGATCTCGTGGAGCCCCGTCATCCCTTCGGCCCGGTGACGCTTCCATAGCAGATCTCCTTCTGGCGCACCCGGGTGCTTTCGGTTGAAGTCGGCGAGAGCGGCGGCGTTGTAGTCCGGCGCCACGTCCCCATGCTCCATCCCTTCCGCCACCGTTCCCTCACACGCTTCCAGCCCGTCGAGGTCGCGGCATAGCGTGACCACGTCGTGCATCAGCGATGAGAACCATGCGCGGTAGCCAGGGTGCCATGCAGAAAGCGGATGCCCCTTGATTCCGCCAAGGTCGACTTCGTACGGTTGACCGTTCTTTCGCAATACCCGCCAGTCCGGGTGGGCGGTGGCGATCCGTTCGTATTGGTTCAACCGGAAAGACGCCACCACTTTGATCCCTTGAGCATGGGCCGCCGCGATCAGCTTCGGGAGGAAGTTCTTCTCCTTGCTGGCGGCCAGATCCTGCTGCCGCCATGCCCCGGGCAACTCGGTAAAGTAAAACGCGCCGAAAACAGGGGAAAACGCAAAGACAAAGATCGTGTCGACTCCCCACCGCTTGCAATCCGCCACGATGCGCGGAACCGAGACCGCCGGGTCAAGCATCTCAAGCGGTAAGAAGCCGGGGTCGACCCGGAGCCCTTTCATCTTCATTGTGCCGAAAGTATAGGAGTCCTAACGTGCATCCCGCCCTAGCAGCAATACGAGAGATTACTTTTGGCACTCCCTTCCAAGGCGATCTTTACGTCGTGGGGGGTGCCGTCCGAGACGAGCTGCTTGGAATCATCCACGGAGCCGACTTCGACCTCGTGACCCGAAGCGATTCGGCCGAGCTTGCCCGGCTACTCTTCGATCGAGGCGTGTCGGAGATCGCCCCTGTCACCTACGAGAGGTTCGGAACTGCGATGGTTCGAGTCCAAGGAGTCGACATCGAGATCGTCACGGCTCGCCGCGAAAGCTACGACGAGAACTCGCGCAAGCCGCACGTGGAACCCGCGACGTACGAGGAAGATGCCTCCCGCCGCGACTTCACCGTGAACACTCTCATGCGATCGATCGACGATTGGGAGCTGCGCGATCCGCTCGGCATCGGCATCGCCGACCTCCAAGCCAAGGTCCTAAGAACCCCGCTCGCGCCCGAGGCGACCTTCCACGACGATCCTCTGCGCATGCTGCGCGCGGTCCGCTTTCGGTGGAAGCTCGGCTTCCAGCCCGCACCCGGACTGTATGAAGCGATCCGGCAGACTCGAGACCGCCTTCGAATCATCTCCGCGGAGCGGATCCGCGACGAGCTCATAAAGATGCTCGCCCTGCCAACCGGTCCCGACTGCCTGGACGACCTCCGCGAGCTCGGACTTCTCGAAATCTTCGCCCCGGAGCTGTTGCCAATGGTCGGCTGCGAGCAAGGAAGCTTCCACCACCTCGACGTGTGGAACCATTCGTTGCTCGTGCTACGAAATGCCGGAACGGGCGATCTCGTGCTGTCGTTGGCGGCGCTCCTCCACGACGTCGGCAAGCCGCCCACCCGGTTTATCGACGAAGAAGGAAACACCCGGTTCTTCGGCCACGAGGCGGTCGGCGCCAAGATGACCGAAGAGCTGCTTCGGCGATTAAAGTTTCCTCAACGCGAGGTAGACGCGATATCGCTGCTCGTGAAGAACCACATGCGCCTCGGCTCCTCGCCGGAGTTCACCCCCGCCGCCGCTCGGCGGCTGATCCGAGATCTCGACGGCGACCTGGAGCGTCTGCTCCAGTTGGTGGAAGCCGACGCCAACGGCCTCAAGGCCGGCGTCCGCGTAATGGACCTGGGCCCCATCCGCAAGCGCATCGCCGAAGTCCAGCAAGCCACCCCCCGATCCACTCTGGACAGCCCCCTCTCCGGCCAAGAGATCATGGAAATCACCGGCCTAACCCCCGGCCCGGAAGTCGGCCGCCTGAAACAAGCCCTCACCGAAATGGTCATCGAGGGCGACCTCGCCCCCGGCGACAAAGCTAGCGCGACCGCCTGGCTGCGTGACTCCCCGTAGCGTCGGCGCCCCGCCGATGATCTCCCGTGCCGTCGGCGTCGGAGTTGACACGGGCCGCTCGCCTAATGCCAATTAGATCTTGCGACAATGCCTTTGCCCCCTTTGCGATTCAAGCTTTCTTCGACCGACTCTGCCCGTTCTTTGCGTTCTTGGCGAGAAATCCCTTTCCGGAGTTTCTCTCAAAGAACGATATCCAACGCTTCCAGATCGTTTTCCAACGGCCGACCGGGCGCGAAGCGCCCGTGAAGCTCCGCCACTTGCGCACGGTACGCCCCCACAAGGCGGGCGAGCGCCCCCTTCATTTCCTCAACATCCAGAGGAACATAGGAGGCCCGCAAGACGGCCAGCAACAGCTCGCTCCCACGTTGCTCGATCCTCGACAGAGCAATGCTTTGGGCCGGACGTCCCCCGAGCCAATCGTCCGCCATCGCCATATTCAGGCGTAGCTCATCAAGCAGCGACTGAGCGTATGCCAACTCGCCGCGCTGGATGCGCCGGTACGCTTCGTGAGCAGCCGCAAGACCCTTGCCGATCGACCGGTCGATCTCATTCGGATCGGGCTCAAAGCGGAGCCGCTGCGACCGCTCGACGACTTCCCAAACAATCCCCTCCGGATCGTACAGGATCTCCGTCGGGAGCGATAGCCACGGCGTCGGCGCAAGCGCCTCCTCGTTCAGATAGTAGACATCGACCTTCAGAAACGGCCGGAAATGCGATACGCAGTGGGCAGCGTTCTCCACCCACTCGTTGAACAAGAACCCTGGCCAGTTCCGCGGAAGCTCCAGGCGACGGGTCACGAAATCTAGATAGCGGCCCGGCCGAACCACGACTTTCAGGTCGATGTCCGAGTACGCGTCCGCCGTCCCTGCCGGGATCGACCCGGCGAGAAACAGCCCGACCACCCCCTGCTGCCGAATGAGATGGCTACGTATCGCCGGGAGCAATCGGTCGCGGGCTCCGGCCAGTTCGCTTTCTTTAAATCGCACGACTGCAGAGATTATGCTGAGATTGAACCCTTAGATCACACCCAGGCACTCAGCTACCGTTCGAGCGTTGCACCGTATGCCGCGCCTTGGAGAAAAGCCGTGATCACCGCCCTAACTCTCGCTCTCTTTCAGTTCGTTCAAACGACTCACCCCTCGGTCTCAGATTGCGGTCAAATGGCGCTCTTTCCCAAGGGCCAGCCGGAGGTGCTCGCCGCATTAAAGGGAACGAGCGTCGATGCGAAGATTCAGGGGTTCGGCGCCCGCGTCACCCTTGTGCAGACCTTCCACAACCCGAGCCAAAGCGCCGTCGAGGCGGTCTACACCTTCCCCCTTCCTCACGATGCCGCGGTCGACCGGATGCGCATCCAGGTCGGGAGCCGAATTATCGAAGGCGAGCTCAAGCGCCGCGAGGATGCCCGCGCCATCTACGACGCCGCCAAGAACGCCGGCCAGACCGCTGCCTTGCTCGACCAGGAAACGGATAACGTCTTCACCCAGTCGATCGCCAACCTGACTCCCGGCGCCGACGTGAAGGTGGAGATCAGCTACGTGCAGCTCTTAAAGTACGAGAACGGCCAATTCGAATTCGATTTCCCAATGGTCGTCGGCCCGCGTTACATGGGGGCGTCCACTCCTCACCCCGACAAGATCAGCCCCGTCTACGCACCCAAAGGAACGCGTTCCGGCGCGGACATCGACCTCCACGTGAACCTCGACGCGGGAGCGCCGATTCAGAGTTTGACGTCCGTGCTGCACAAAGTCGAGGTCCGGCGAGACGGCGACGGCAGCGCCCAGGTCTCACTTTCGAAACATGACGAGATCCCGAACCGCGACTTTATCCTCCGCTACGCGGTCGCCACCGACTCCGTTCAATCCGCGTTCCTCACCCACTACGAACCGGAGCGGGGCGGCTTCTTCACGATGATCCTTCTGCCTCCCAAGGCGCCGACGGCCCAGCAGGTCGCGCCCAAGGAACTGGTCTTCGTCATGGACCAAAGCGGCAGCCAACAGGGATTCCCACTTGAGAAATCGAAAGAGCTGACACTCAAGCTGATCGACCAAATGGGTCCCAACGATACATTCAATGTGCTCGGATTCTCCGACAACGTCACCAGCCTCTGGCCCGAAACCCGGCCCAATACCGCGGAGAACCGCCGCATTGCCTCCGACTTCGTCCGCAAAATGCAAGTTACGGGTGGGACGGAGTTGCAAAAGGCGGTAGTGGCCGCCCTCTCTCCAACCCCAGACCCCAAACGCCTGCGGTACGTCGTATTCAATACGGACGGATTCGTCGGTCAAGAGAAAGAGATCCTCGACGACATCAAGATGTACCGGGGCAATAGCCGCATGTTCGTCTTCGGCATCGGCAACGGGGTCAACCGTTCGCTTGTCGACGCAATGAGCACCGAAGGGTGCGGCGACTCCGAAGTCGTCACCCTTGCCGAACGGGCCGACTCCGCCGTCGAGCGGTTCGCCCGCCGGAGCAGGAATCCGATCTTGACTCACCTTACGGTGAGCGGCACGGGCCTCGCCGACATTCTGCCCTCGCCGCTGCCGGACGTACTCTCGGACAAGCCGATCGTCGTCTACGGCCGATACGACCAGCCTGGAACCGGAGAGATTCAGTTGAACGGAATCTACGAAGGAAAGCCGTGGCAGAAGACGCTAAAGGTCAATCTGTCCGGCAAAAACGACGACGCGGACCCCCTGATGCGCCTCTGGGCGCGACGCCAGATCACCAATTTGGAGCGAAACGACTACCTCACCCAGTTGCGGGGGGAATCGACGGAGCGGCTGAAAGACCGCGTCACCCAGGTTGCCCTCAAGTACGGGATCATGAGTTCCTACACCTCGTTCGTCGCCGTAGAGAAGCGGGTCGTCAACATCGGAGGAAAGCAGCGAACGGTGCGGGTTCCAGTGGACATGACGGAGGGCGTTAATCTAGCCCCGGCTTCCCAAGCCTCAGTTAACCTCTCCTTCGGCGCAAGCCTAAGCGCCGCCGCCCCGCAAGGCGCTGCCGGCGGCGGAGTTAACGGCCGAAATATTGCCGTTCCGGGCGTCACGAGGCGGATCCGGCTAGCCAAATCCGCCGCAACGGGCTCAATCGCCGGCTCTTTGGCCGAGAAGGAGGTCACGCCAACGGATTCGTTCACGGCCAAAACGGATGCCCAGGTCCGGAACGCGACCGGCGTGATCCGCGTCCAGATCGGTCTGAAGAACCTCTCCCCGGCAATTCTGTCCAAACTCCAAAGCATGGGATTCAAGCTCGACGCCAAACTGGACGACCTCAAGGTTGTTCTTGGCACCCTCGACACCAAGCACCTGAAAGAGATCGCCGCCCTCGAGGAGGTGAGGATGATCTTGAGTGATAAGGAAGGTTAACGGCCGGCCCCCTCCCATCCATCGCGGTCGACGATGGATGGGGGATGGGCCTTAGAGAAATTAAAGGTACCGCGCGCGATCTCGCTCGTCTAACTCTTCAGAAACCCCGCAAATTTAACGGGAAAGGAGAGAAAATATGAGCACACTAACCGTAAAAATTGCCAGCGCAGTTTTGGCCGCTTCGGTCGTCGCGCTCCCGGTGATGGCTCCCGCGCAGTCCTCGGCCTATCGGCACCGCCAACAGACGAAGAACACGTGGCGCAACCTCGGGTACGCCGGCGGCGCGCTCGGTGTGTACGGCCTGTTGACCCACAACAACACTCTCGCGATCGGCGGCCTCGCCGGCGGCGCGTACTCGGCATGGCGCTACGAGCAGGATCGTAAGAGCCAGAACGCTATGAGAGGACGCGCCCTACGCTATTGGCGATGGCACCACCGCCACCACCACCGGTAATTGACTCCGCGCCGAAGCTTCCAGAAGGAGAGCCTGGAGGCTCGGCAACGTGGCACGGGCGGCCCGCCCGTGGGTCTCAGGGGCGGCCCGCCCCTGAGTGATTCACCCGACCAGGGTGATCGTGAGGGTTCATCGGCTGGGAGCCGATGCTACGTTTACACGACCAGGATGGTCGTGATACGCACGGGCTGGAAGCCCGTGCCACGGTAGGCTACGGGCCTTTTTTGCCTTGATCCAAATGGACCATGGTGCCCATGAGGGTCTTCTCGGCTTGGCCCGCATCGCCGGTCTGCAATGCCCGAAGCGCCATCGTGACCTCCTGAGCTTCTGCCGTTCTCCCCTCGTTGACCAGCAGCATCTGCGTCTTTTGCAGCTCTTGCACCGCCCCCATGGTCGTGATCATCCCGGTCTTCAGACCCATGATCGTCTTCTCGACCGCTCGAGAAGCCACCGCGACCTGCGCCGCGCTTTGCACCCGAGGGTTCACCGGACCGGAATAGCGAGCCGTATCCGACGTGAACTCGAGAACCAGGTCCAGGTCGACGGTTTCCGTGCGGCCGGTGCTCAGGTCGTCGTACGTCAGCTTCCCCGCTCCGACGCGATACCAGCCGAGCGGGTGGTTGGCGAAGTCGAGGTCGAAAACCTGCTGAATGCTCGAACCACGCTCCAGGTCGGCGAGCTGCGTCTCCACCTCGCCGTTCGGCCCCGGCTGCGGAGATCGCAACGTAACCCACCGCGCCGTCTTCAAACTCAGCTTGATGTTGCGTGCCGCCGCCGTCATCATCTTGTCGAGCTCCACCCGGAAAACCTCGGGGATCATCTGGGGCTGGGGAATGTAGTAGTAATTTCCTCCCGCCCGCTTGGCCATGCTGGCCAGCAGCTCCTCGTTGTAATCCGGGCCGAAACCGAGGAAGGTGCAGGTGATGCCGCGGTTCTTAATCTCCCCCGCGTGCGCCACAAGGGCCGAAAAATCCTTGATCCCTGCCGTAGGATCGCCGTCCGTCAACACCACAAGCCGCGTCGCGCGGCCCGGCTCGTTCACGCCGATCACCTGCTGCATACCTAGCGCAAGGCCGTCGTACAGGTTCGTCGTGTTCCCCGGCATCAGCCGCTGGATCCCTTCCTTGATCGGCTGCTTGTTCGTCACCCGCTGAGGCGGCATCAGCACGTCGACCGTTTCTTCGAAGGTCACGATGCTGAGAATGTCGTTCGGCCCCAACATGTCGACCACATAGGCGCAAGCCTGCTTCACGTAGTCGAGTGGCGGTCCTTCCATCGAACCCGACCGGTCGATGACGAGGCACAGATTGAGCGGAGTCCGGGTTCCGGTACCGAAGCCCGCGCCGGGCAGCGCCGGACCGTCGCCAGCGGCCGAGATCTCAACGAGGAATTGCTCACGAGCGGGGCCGTTCGCCATCGTCGCCTCGCGGCTCGCGATCAGCTCCACCGATACCGATGGCCCGCCCCTCGGCATCGCGGTCATGGCCGTCGTCTTCAGCGGATCGAACCCAGTCATCGCTTGGGTTCGGTTCGGATCGCCCACGGTGGGCGCGCTGGTGAGCTGGGTCTTGTTGAGGTCGAGGCGGCGAGTGGGGTCCATGGGCGTAAGCGTTCGTGGTTAAGCGGGTTCTACTCTAAAGGTAGTCGATCCGACTTTGATAAGGTCACCGGGGCCGGCGGTCGCCTGGGAGACGCGTTGACCATTAAGATAAGTTCCGTTGGTGCTTCCAAGGTCCTGCACCGATACGCCTCCCACCCCCGGCGATACCGCGGCATGGCGGCGCGAGGCGTTCGCATCGTGAGGCATTCGGATACCGGCTCCCTCCCGACCGATCTCCACAGGCCCGCCGACCGGATAGCGTTGGCCGAGCAGCGGCCCATCCATCGCGAGAAGAGCATATCCGCCCATCCCCGCCATTCCACTGCCGTAAGCGACGGTCTGTTGGGGACCTGCCGGTTGGAACGCCTGGGTGGGCGTTCCCGGTTGAGGCATTCCCGGTTGAGGCATTCCCGGCTGAGGCATGCCCGGTTGAGGCATGCCCGGATTGGGCATCATCTGAGTCTGCGCCCCCGGCATAGGCCCCCCTTGCATCGGCATGCCCGGCATCGCGCCGGGCATCTGCCCGGGCATCGACGTAGGGTAGGCGCCCGGCTGCGCCGGCTGAGCGGCAGCATACGGCTGCTGCATCGGATACGCCTGGCCGCGATAAGCCTCCGGTCCCGCGACCGGGGCGGCCTGGTTCTTCATGAGGAACTGAAGCACAAAGCTGCCAATCTGGATCTGAGCCCCGTGCATGAGCAGCGCCGACTGCACGCGCTGACCGTTAACGATGGTGCCGATCGGCGAACCGCCGTCGGTGATCACGTAGTTCGGGCCTTGACGTTGGATCGACGCGTGAATCGGGGCGACGTTCCCGTCGCCGAATAGCGGCACGTGAGCCCCTTCGCTCCGGCCGATGAAGGTTTGGGCGGAGTCGATCGACCACTCCTTCCCTTCGTTGCGGCCAAGCGACAGCCGAAGCCAAGCGCTCCGCGACCAACGCTCGACGAGACCGATAAAGAGGCCGATGGCCGCCCCCATCACGATGGTCATCACCGCACGTCCCGGCGTGCCCACTTCACCACCTTGCTGCCCTCGAGCGGCGAGGGTGAACTGTCCAATCGCCGAGCTAAGGGGATCGAAGATTGCTCCCGCCACCGCGCCACCGAGAGCACCTCCGATCGCGCCTTGAACGAGCTTCTTTACGTTCAAGGAACTGGCGCCGATCGCGGCTCCCAATGCCGCACCGATGATTGTGAACGCGAGAGTGCGCGGCAGCATCAGTAGAATCGGATTGCCGCTCGCCACCGCACTATTTAACATGGACGACGTAATCGCACCCGCGATGCCATGGCCCAGCGTGCAACCGATCGCGCCAAACAGCCCGCCAAGGGCAAGCCCCCGGATCGTATGTTGTTTGCCTCCCCGGGTGTAACCATCGAGCCCGCCGACGGCTAACCCGATCGCCAGCCCCAGGAAGAGGACGAAGCCGGCCTCCCACCTGTCCCATGCCGCCATGTCCGACAGGTTCTTCGGCGCGAACGGCTCAAAGAGCACGAAGATGAGCAGGCCCGCGAGCCCCCCCGCAAGGAACTTTGCGAATAGCCTTCCCATCTTCTTTAGCCCTCGTAGCGGAAGCGCACCGCGCCGAATTGGACGCTGTCGCCGTGCCGCAGGGTCGTCCCGCCGTTGAGTTGGACGCCGTTCACGTACGTGCCATTCGTGCTGCCAAGATCGGTCAAAGTCACCTCGTTGCCCGATCGGAACAGCTTCGCATGCTGGCGAGAAACCGTTGTCTCACCTACCAAACTAAGCCCGAGCCCCACTTCGCGACCGACTACGGTCTCTCCTTCCGGCAGAATCATTGCGTCGCCGGCGTCGGACGTTAGGCGGGGCTCGCCTACGGACACTGCGGTAGACGCGGCGAAGGGGGCGATTGGATCGGGCGCCGCTCCATCCAAGATGATTTTCTGCGGAGGGTCCTGCTTCTTCGGCATCGGAGCAGGTACCGGATCGTACTGCTGCCCCTGAGTGGCATCTCCCGGTTGAGGAATATCCACCCCGAGTTGAGTCAACTTGCTCTGGACGAGCTCCGGATTCTGCTTTGCATATTTGAATGCCAAGTAAATCACGCCGCCGGCGACAGCGATGCCGACAAGATAGACGACAAGCGACCCAATCGGGTTAGCCGACTCCGCCGGCTTCCCACTAGCCTGCGCCCCCGCCGGCGCGGCGGCCGGCGTCGACGAAGCCGGGACCGCCGGCTTATCCGAACTTGCCGGGGCCGCAGTCCCGACGACCGCCACGTCCTCCGGCACGGAGATGACGGCAGAGGGAATCGGAGTGGTCCTCGTGAGCGGCGCGTCCAGCAACTGGGTGACCGACTTACTCGTGCCGTCCTTCGCCTTGTATCTCGCCGTGATCTTCAGCGACCCGGGTTTGATTCCAAAGAAGTCGATCTTCCCGTTGGTCGAAGGATCGAGCAGCTCTTTCTGCTCCCGAACGCCGTCGTCGAGGGAGACCTCGCCTGCCGCTAAGGGCTGGCCGGAGTGCTCGACCTTCACCGACACCTGGCCGATAAGCTTGTACGACTCGGGCGCGACCTGCCAATTCCCAGTCTTGCGAACCGCTCCTACCGTCGTCCCCGCCAGATTTCCGGTCGTCTTGTCCACCACGTACAGGGCGTCCGAGTCCTTTTTCCCCTTAAAAGACATCGGCATGATCGATCGGTCGCTCCGGACGCTGTCCGGAGCCGGCTTCCCGGGGGGACCGGTCGTGGTCCAAGCCTCCCTTGGCCCGTCGGCTCCAAAGTTCAGCGTCACGTCGTCTTGAGCTTGCGCGAGGGCGGCAGCTCCGAGAAGGAAGAGCGTAATCAGCAGGGCTTTTGGTCGCACGACGAAATGATTCTACAGCGAGCTTTGGGTAAAGCCTCCGCCACTTGGCTCGCGGAGTAGCCGGTCGGCCCAATTTCCATGGCGCACAGATCGGCGGCGGCGCCGTGCCAATACATCGCGCAGCTCGCCGCGTAGTAGCCGGGCAGGTCCTGCGCCATCAAAGTCCCGATCACGCCGCCAAGCACGTCTCCCATCCCGCCCGACGCCATCCCGGGGTTACCGGTGTCGTTCACCAGGATCGGCTGGCCCGGTTCCCCTACCAAGGAATACGGCCCTTTTAAGAGTACGCACTGGTTGAACCGCTCCACCGCCAGCCGTACCGTTCGAAATCGGTCGGATTGAATCTCCGCGATGCTGGTGTGGAGCAGCCGGCTCATCTCGCCCGGATGCGGAGTAAGGACGCACTCCGCGCTTGGCAGCTTCACTCCGTGGCTCACCGCGTTCAGCGCATCCGCGTCGATGACGCACGGCTTGGTCCACTCCGCCCAGACTTTTTCCAGGAACTCCAAAATCGACGGCTCTTGAGTGAGCCCTGGGCCGAATACCGCCGCGTCGTACTTCCCGGCCCGCTGCAAGAGGAACCGGGCGGCGTCCCCGCTGACCGTCCCCGAGTTTTCCGGAAGGGGCAAGAGCATCGCCTCGGGAACGTTAGCGGCCACCGCCGTGCAAACGTCCGCGATCCCCGCCACCGTGACCAGCCCGGCCCCGCTCCGAACCGCGGCGCGCGCCGCAAGCGAGGCGGCCCCGCGCATGTTTTGGCTCCCCGCCACGATGAGAACCGATCCGTTATCCCCTTTGTGGCTCGCCCGGAGTCGCTCCGGCAAGAGGTTTGCCACCCATTCCCGGTCGAGCACCCGTGCGTAGGTCGGCTCCCGTAGCAGTACGTTCGGATAACCGATCTCGGACACCGTCCAGAATCCCGAGTGCTCTAGCCCAGTCCCCTCGAAAAGGAACGGCTTGGGGAGGCCGAAGGTGACCGTGCGCAACGCCCAGATGCTTTCGCCGAGCTCCTCACCGGTGTCGCAGGCGATGCCGCTGGGCACGTCTACCGCCACAACCGGGACCCCGCTCCGGTTGATCGCCTGAATCGCCTCCTTAACCGCCCCCTTCACCTCGCATTTAGCGCCGGTCCCGAGAAGGGCGTCGACGATGAGGTCGAGAGAGGCGAGGCCGTCTAATTTTCGCGACCAGCGGGCATCGTCGATGAAGATTGGCTCGACCCCTTGTCGCTGGGCCACCCGCATCTGCTCGGCCGCGTCTTGCCGGAGATCCTTCGCCTCCGCCGCGACGAGACAGCACACCCCGAACCCGGATTCGGTCGCCAACCGGGCGACTACAAAGCCGTCCCCGCCGTTATTTCCCTTCCCGCAAAAGACGGCAAGCCTCCCCCCTTGGGGAAGCAAGGTGCGGACGGCGTCGAAGACGGCCAGCCCGGCCCGTTCCATCAGCACCTTGGCGGGAATTCCAAATTCCTCGCTCGCACGGCGGTCGATTTCCCGGCTATGTTCAGCGTTGGCGATCCACATCGGCGTCGGTAGGAAGCACCACGGCTGCCCGTGATTCCTAATCTACGCCTTCTCCCCGCCGGCAGTTTCTCGCCGTAGGCCAGCAGCCCCCATACCAGACCTCCGGAGCCCCCTCTCCCTCCTCGGGATGCATGCATCCCGAGGAGAGAGGGGGTTGGGGGGTGAGGGAGCTACGGCGAAGCCGTGTAGCCGGCACCTACGTGTGCCGCCACTACCACTAGTTCCGGCGGCCCGACTGCGAGGCCGCCGCTTTGGCCCGCGCCGCGGCGCCCGGGTCGGCGGCGGGAGGGCCGCCCATGTGGGCTTTCATGGCTGCCTTCTGCGACTCCGGGATGTTCATGTTGTCGACCATCTCTTGCCGCTTCGCGTCGGCGGCGGCGGATTCCGCCGGGTTGACCGTGCGATTGTCGCTCTCGCCGCTGCAGCCGGCGACGGCGGCAACGATGAGCGATAGAGCGAAGACCGCGCCCGAAAATTTCATCTTGTTATTCATCTCTACTGGCAAAAAATAGTGGAGCCCCTCCCGCCCAAAAAGAATGGCGGGAGGAAGGCTTGAGTGAGAGCTAGACTTGGTTAGAACGGCTCTTGCGGGTAGTACCAGCCGTACGTCCAGCTCGCTGAAGTGATGCCGCCGCGCTTCACGTAGATGTTCTGGTACCACTTGAGAGCGCCTCGCGCCACCGACTTCGCGTGGCCGTCGGCATATCCGAAGACTCCCTGGCCAGCGTATCGGTACCGCGGGTGAGCCGCGCACTCCCAATTTCCGTCGCTGAAGCCGTTCTGGCAGTCCGTGTCGTACTTCGGAGAGTAGACCGGTGAGCCTTTTTGTTGCGACGTATCTCCGTCACGGTAGACCGTGCTGGCGTCGCCCGGAGTGTGGGCGATGGAATCGATGTACTGGAACTGCCAATCCACGAACCACGGGTAGTTCCACTTGTTACCGGGGCTGTTCAGCCCTTTGGTCGCAATGAGAACCTTGTCCGCCGGGGCGTCCAGTTCGGTCTGCGACATGGAAGGGAGCACCTGTCCGTTTCCGTTGAACCATGGCTGACCGCCATCGTAGTTCGCGGCGCAAATGAGTCGGTTGACGCCAAAGTAGTAGCCTTCGACGCTAGCATCCTTCAGGTTCAGCGACGGCCCTGCAACGTCGCGGAAGATTCCGTCTTTGCCGGTGGAAACGGTAATGCCGTGCGAGTCGACCGCCTGGTCGCCATTCTTTACGTATGGGAAGATCGTGGTCGTCCAAGTAATGTGAGGATACGCAGGATCGCCATCGCCGTATTCTGCCATCGGGAAAGCATCGTCGGAGTCTCCGCTGTACATGAGGAGCCCGAGGCTCGATTGCTTCATGTTGCTGAGGGTCTGAGTCTTCTTAGCGGCAAGCTTCGCCTGGGCGAAAACCGGGAACAGGATAGCGGCAAGGATCGCGATAATGGCGATAACAACAAGCAATTCAATGAGCGTAAAAGCTCGCTTCATGGGTAAATACCTCTTCATTGAGCAGATGGGGCTCCCCGAGCCAATGGTCGGGGAGACGGACGAGACGTGGAATCCCTGACGTCGAGCGTGCAGGGGAAAAGATACGAATAGGGAGAGGGGGTTCGCCCCTCGATTAAGTCGATAAGAAGTTGTGCGGCCACCTCCGCCATTTCCCGGACCGGCTGCTTCACAGCCGTTAGCCGCGGCGTGGTGGTATCGCAATAGAGGGTGCTGTCGTAACCAACGACGCTTAGCTCCTCCGGAACGGAGATTCCGGCCCTAGCCGCTTGGGTGAGGATGCTCCCCGCCAAGCCCTCGTGCCAGGCGAACACCGCCGTGTGCGGCGGATTCGTGGCGAACCACTCCGCAACCGGAGCCGCCGCCACCGGCCACACCACCACGTCCTCGTCGCCAAACGGCAATCCATGACGCTCCATCGCGGCGCGAAATCCTGCGAGTCTCGCCGACGCGTCGGGGGCGGTCTGCCACCCAAGGTCGAGCGCAAAAAGAATCCGGCGATGCCCAAGGGCGACCAGATGGTCCACGACGAGCGCGGCGCCCCCTTCGTTGTCGCAAGTCACCGACGGGTAAGCCTCGGGATCGGAGGGAACCGGGGAGTTGAGCGCCACGACCCGGAGCGGCGAGTGCCGAAACTCCTCGATCAGTAGCGGATCGTCCGGCATCTTGCACCAGATCACACCGTCCAGGCGCCCATCGCTCAGCGCTCTCACCGGCTGGATTTCAGGAATTTCCGGCAGGATCGTGAGCCGGTAGTGCTGCTGAAAGAGAACGTGCGAGACCCCGTCGAGCAAATGGACATAGTAGAGCGGCCCATCCGCGATCCGTTGCATCTGCTCCCAGATCAGGCCGATCGTGTGCGTCCGGCTGGTCCGGAGAGAACGCGCCAACGCGTTAGGGCTGTAACGAAGCTTTTCCGCCGCCTCCCGGATCGCCTCCGCCCGGACGGTGCTGACCCGAACGTTCTTCCCACGGCCATGCAAGACCTTGGAGACCGCCGCGATCGACACGCCGGCCGCGTCCGCGACCTCCTTCAAGGTCGACCCCGTGCTTCGGTTAGGTGTTTCCATAAACCCTCCCTACCCCAAAACTCCGCTCAGCATTATCGCCTTCATTTCGATCACCGCCCCAGCGTCTGATCGATGGATTAATCATATCCGATAAAACCTTAAATCACAACCCGCCTTCCGGAGCCCCTCTCCCTCCTCGGAATGCATGTGCCCGACGAGGGAGAGGGGTTGGGGTGAGGAAGTCCGGTCCGGATACGTTCGGCCCGGTGGACCGCTGGTCTCCAGACCGGCCTCCCTGTTCTCAAACGGCATACCTTCGGTACCCGGAATCATCGGCGAGGGCGCCGACGCTACGGGCCGCTGCCGGTACAATCACCTCCTCATGGACGAGGGACATATCGGCGTCGACGAATCCGGCAAGGGAGACTTTTTCGGCCCCCTCGTGGTCGCCGCCTGCTTCGTCGGCCCCGAACACCTGGCCGAACTGGACGGCGTTAAAGACTCGAAGAAGCTCACCGACAAACAGTCGATCGGCCTCGCCATACGGATTAAGGCCGTCTGCCCCCATTCGATCATCGCCATCGGTCCCGCCAAGTACAACGAGCTGTACGCGAAATTCAAGAACCTCAACTCGCTGCTCGCATGGGGCCACGCCCGGGCGATCGAAAACGTCCTCGAGCTCCAGCCCAGCAAGATGGTGATCTCCGACCAGTTCGCCGCCGGCGGCGCGGCGGTCAAACGCGCCCTCTACGAAAAAGGAAAGGAGATCGAATTCCGCTCGATGGTTCGTGCCGAGGCCGACATCGCCGTCGCCGCCGCCTCCATCCTCGCCCGGGCCGAGTTCCTGCGCCGCCTCCAGAGGCTGGGAGAAGAGTTCGGCGTCCCGCTCCCCAAAGGAGCGACCAACGTCATTCCGACCGGACGCGTCTTCGTTGCCAAGCACGGCCGCGAGGCGCTGGGCAACGTCGCCAAACTCCATTTCAAAACCACTCAGCAAGTTCTGGCTGGGTAGAATTAACGAAACGCGGGCGTAGCTTAGTGGTAAAGTTCCAGCCTTCCAAGCTGGCCATGCGGGTTCGATTCCCGCCGCCCGCTCCACTTATTCCCGATCTCGGGCAAGCAGTGGTAGAATCGAAACAGCCCCGAGCGGGCGTAACTCAGTGGTAGAGTTCTTGCTTCCCAAGCAAGCTGTCGCGCGTTCGAATCGCGTCGCCCGCTCCAAATTTTGACTCACAAAGCCTCAACCAGAACGGTTGCTTTGCTCTGCTTCAGGGGTAAGTGAGGGTGTTTTAGGTTCAAATTACGCCTAAAACTATGGTAACCGAGGCAGTCTAAAACCGAGTGCGCTTGGTTCAAGCCGCTCTCAAAAGCCCTCAAACTCTGCTACCTCCGCAGTTGTGCCGAGCCAACGAACGGGTCAAGGACGGTGCCACCTTTGGCGGATGCGAGACACACCAAATGGCGCATGAGCGTGTGATGATCTGCACGAGCGGGTTTGTACGGGTGGGTGACGCGGTTGGAAGAGTTTAATAGGACGATGACCACTGAAGGCATTTGCGGGATTTGCGGTAGGAAGCGCCCCCTATCGTTTGAACATTTGCCGCCGCAATCGGCATTCAACAAGCAAACGGCTCGAATCGAGACCTTTGAAGAGGCGATGCAACATCATCCACTTGACCCAACGGGTGGCAAGATCAAGCAGGGCGGAGTTGGGCTTCACACGCTGTGTACCGACTGCAATAGCAAGACAGGCGCTCTGTACGTGAACGAATACACCTCATGGGCGAATCAGGCAGCGCAGTTACTTGGCCTCGATGATTCGCCAAAAGAACCGCAGGTCTTTAAGGGCTACCCTGGTCGATTCCTTAAGCAGGTCGTGACGCTCTTTATGTCGGTGGACCATCCAAGGCTGATTCAGAGGCACCCAGACTTTTACCACTACCTCATGCTAAAGAACCGTACGCGGTTGCCGAGGGGCATAAGGATTTACGCATACCTTAACCCTTCGACTAAGGGGCGAACAAGTAACAACCAAGCGATTACGAATATTGAGACGCATAAGCACTTCTTCTTCTTGGAGTTCGCGTTCTTCCCATTCGGATTCGTCCTTACTGAGAAGTCACCACCCCCAGACGATAGGCTCGTTGATATTACGGAGTTGGCACGCTACAGCTATGACGACTATGCCGAACTTCCTCTATTCTTGCCTTCATTCCCTGTGATCTCCCAATTTGCGGGTATCTATCATCCTATGGACGAGGTGCGCAACATTCGGAAACCTGTCCAGGATGGTGACGAAGATAGTGGACCCGCCTAGTCTTCGTCTTGGAAGTCCTTAGCTCACGGCCACGATTCCCGATCGAGGCGCAAGGATAACTCCTAACGCTAACTGCTTCGCTAAGCCTGTTCTTTACCGCTCTTTTCTAATCGTCAGGCGCACGGGCTTGATTGGTGACGCTCTTGTGAGAGGTGGACGTGTTGGGAGGTTTGGTTGGGCGGTCGTAATCCCTACGAACCAGAGGCACCACCTGGCTGGCGGCAATCGCAAGCATGAGAATCACGGCACCGACAGTCTTAAGGGTGCTGTTGCGAGTCCGCGAACGCACGACGGCCTTTTGAAGGTCGTGCGGCAGGTTCAGTATTGTTTTGTCGTCGAGGCCGTCCCGAGAGGCGGCATTTACTGCTGAAGTGAAGAGGGCAGGGTCCATTTGAGGGTCCTAACCCGCGCCATTCTAGGGCTCTATCCTGGCTTGGGTATGGGGGTTCGTGTGTGTGTGTGTCGAGTCTTCATTGTCGTTTTCCATTCGGGCAGTTCTTGCCCGCTCATATAGTATACGTCTGTCGTGTAGCCTTCGTGCTCTCTCTTGCACTTGCAACCGCTATCTTCCCGCAAAAGTTGCATCTGGGGCTTGCTCACCCCTCACGTGATAGGTCATGTTTTTGGGATATGGGGCACCAGCAAAGCCCTCGGCTGTCGGCTCGTGAGTGCTGCCTGAGACATGATTAAGCCCCTCAGGGACGATGCTGAGGGGCCTACAGTGGCATTGCCGAGAACTGCCGCCGTCACCATTGAATCATCAGCGTTGGTGTAGAAGCTCAGCAACGTCTCAACCTCCTCGTGACCACTGATCTTGATTAGGATTGTTGGGCCACAAGCTCAACTTTGGCACCCTCGGCAATAAGCCCCGGTGCATTTGATGAGACATGTTCGTCTCAGGTCATGGAAGGTCGGACGAGAGGCAAGGCGCCTGCGCGCAACCCGATTACTCAACTCAGCCTCGTCCATTGGCACCTTAGATCCGGAGAGGAGATATCGGCACTAGGTCAAAAGACTAAGTCACACCCGATTCATTGATGCATTGGACCCATTCGTAGTAAAAATTGCGTACGCGAATGGATTACCGTATCCCCCCGTTCGAGATGGATCGTCTTGTCCGAGTCGTTCGGCGGGAGGATATGGGGGATGACCGGATCGCGGCCAGCTTAGCCCGAGTGGATGGACTGCCGGAGCCGGAGCCGAGCAACCTTATCACCGGACCGGACTGCTCGCACCGCCCTCTCATCATGCAGGACGGGACTCTCTTCAACAGTCGCGGCATCCACGCCCTTCCGCAAGGCATTTGGCCGGCCCGGCGCGTCGAGGGAGTCTGGGTCGCGAAGATTCAGTAGCCCTACTGCTTCACGCTTCCCGACCTGGGAAGCCGTCTCAGCGAACGAACCACCCTCCGCTCCACGCCGTGCGACGGAACGGAGAGGATCGTCCCCCGGGCGCCACCCCGCGTCCACCCCGAATAGCGGCCGAAAATCGGCGCGAGCAACTCATCCTTCCCTTCGGCGAGATAGAAGCTCCCATTGAGGGTCCCCCAGTTTCCGTCTCCCGTCCCATCGGTGACCGGCGTCAGGTCGGACGGCGACGTGCCCACCCATAGCCGATACAGCGCGAGCTTCGGTTTCTCCCGCTCCTTCCCGCTCCAATTCTCCAGAAAGGCGTTTAACATCCCACCAAAGGTGGTTACCGACTCGTGCCCGTCGTTCGGATTCGAGATCGTCGCCTCGTGCACCCATCTTCTGAGCCGGTCGTCCTCGAAGTAGAGCCGAGTGAGCGTGTTCTCCTTGGTGGCGTCCTGCTCCTTGGTCACATAGAACCGATACGTTTTGCCCCGTTTCCAGTCGTAATCGAGGTGGGTATGCGCGCCCGTCCCTTCCCCGCCGAACCGGCTGAAGACCGTCCGCCCTTCCGCCTCGGTAACTCGCGGGTGAAGCTTCTCGTTCGTATCCCAAATCGAGAAGATCATGTTATGGCGGCCGCCGCCCGGGTCCTGAATCCCGGTGTACCCGCCCGCGGGATTACCCGGCCACCAGTTGCAGCCGCAGTAATAGATCGTGTCCCCCGTCTCCAGAACCTCGATCTCACCGTAAAGCGCGGTGATTTTCGCCCCACCCGGCTTCGGCTTCCAAATGAGATGCTGGGCTTGCGCTACCGGAAGTAAGGCAAGTCCCAGCATGAGGGCCAGGGCGGAGCGAACGGAAGGCATAAAAGAGGATAGCATTGCCTCAAATCCTGCGCTTTCAGTGCGCCGGATCATCGGCAAGGGCGCCGACGCTACGACCTACTCTCTAACCTTCCAGGCTTGACTCACCGTTTTATCCCCGACTTGCAGCTCGAGCGTGTACTCGCCAGCCGCAATGTAGGTCGGCCGGGTACTCGCCAGAGGATCGGCCAAAACGTCCTGAACCGTCTTGACCTCCTTTCTTGGCGCGGCCGGATTCCCCGGAGAGATTTGCAGGTCGATCTCGCCGAAGTTATATCCCCGCAAGGCGTCGAAGCTCTTCTCCTTCACTAGCTTGCCGGCCTTGTCCTTGATGCGAATAAATGCCTTGCCCGGCTCCTTCGTGTAGAAATTCACCTTGACCGTCGGCGGCTTCGGCGGCTCCGTGTTCCATCGCTCGCGCCGGTCGTAGCCCCAGGTGGAAAGGCGGATCGCGTTATCCACTTCGAACAGCGTCAGATCCTTCTTGCGAAGCTCCGGCGTCAGATCCCAAACCAGCTTCAGCGGCAGCGCCCAGACGCTCCGCGCATGGGTCGCGATCACCATTTCGTTCTCGCGCGGCTGGATCGCGATGTCGTGAACCGGCGTGTGCGGCAGTCCGCCCTGCAGTGCTTCCCAAACCACGCCTCCGTCGTAGGAAACGTACACGCCCATGTCGGTCCCCACGTACAGCAGATCCTTGCGGCCCGGATCTTCCCGAATTACGTTGATCGGCTCCGCGGGCAAATTGCCGACGATCGACCTCCACGTTCTTCCGCGATCCGTCGACTTCCAAAGGTACGGCGAGAAGTCGTCCTCGCGATACCCGTTCTGTGACACGTAAACCGTGTTCGCGTCGTACTTCGACGCCACTACGCGCGACACCCACTTATCGTGCTGCGGCGTCGGAATCGCCTTCCAGGTCGCCCCGCCGTCCGCCGTCATCTGCACGTTCCCGTCGTCGCATCCCACGTAGATCAGGCCGAACTGGAACGGGCTCTCGCTGATATCCTTGATCGTCGAATACGGCACGTCGCCGTTCGGCTTGTTCTTGGTGAGATCGGGCGAGATCGGAGTGTAGTTGCGCCCCTGGTTGAACGATCGGTACAGCCGCTGGGCGCCGCAATACACGATGTCCGGATGGTGCGTCGAGATGAAAATCGGCGAGATCCAGTTGAAGCGCGCATCCGGGTCCCCCTTGGGCGGCGCCGGGCGCGCCCGCCACCGTTCGTTCGTTGCCTGGTTGATCGCCGAGTGCTCCCCGAACTGATACGCCACGTAAACGACGTCCCCGTCGTTGCGTGGGTCCACCGCGACCGCGCTACCGTCGCCGCCGAAGATCGATTTCCACTGGTTCGGATCGCTCTGCCCCGGTACGTAGCTGCTCGGCCCACGCATCGTGCCGTTGTCTTGGAGGCCGATGTAAACGTTGTAAGGCCGCTTGTTGTCGACGGCGATCGTCGTCGCCTGCCCGACACCGAGGTTGTTGATCGGCTTCACGGTCTTTCCGCTGTCGTAGCTCAGGTACAACCCGCCATCGTTCCCCGCCCAGACCTTGCTGGTGTCGCGAGGGTCGAACCACGCCGCATGAAAGTCGACGTGGGCCTTCCGGAAGACATACTCCCAGGTCTTGCCGGCGTCCACCGAGCGAAGCAATGGAAGCCCGGTAACGAACACCTCGTCCGCATTGGTCGGATTAACAAAAACCCGATCGTAGTAGTAGCCGCCGATGGTGCCGAAGTTTCCGGTCATCGCCTTGCTCCAGGTTTTTCCCCCGTCGTCGCTTCGATACAGTTCCTCGCCGGTCGTGCCCGGGTCGAAGGTCGCCGGATATTTATCCTTCAGCCGATCCTTGAGCTGCTGAAAAGTCGACTTCTTCTCCTTGATATCCTTGATCACGTCTTCGGCTTTAACCTCGCCGTTCGTGGCTTGCCGAAGGAAGGCGTTTAGGATCGAAGGGTCCAACTGAACGATCAGGTCGTCGTTCAAGTTCAAGAATCGCCGAGCCGTGAGCCGTCCCGATGGAACGCGCTCGTCCATCCCCTCCCAGTCACGCGGGTCGACCGCTTGGTTGTCTACGAACGCATACATCCGGCTCGGGTTGCTGGGCGCCTGGGCCAGCGCGATTCGCCCCGCTGCGTCCCCCGAAGGCAAGGTGGTGATTTTCGACCAGATCTTCCCTCCGTTGATGCTGCGGAAGACACCGCTCCCCGGCCCGCTTTCCCGGAAGTTCCAAGCGCGGCGGTCGCGATCGTACATCGCCGCGGTCAGAATCTCTGGGTTGCGGGGGTCCATGACGATGTCCGTACCGCCGGTGTACTCGTCGACCTTGAGGATCTGCTCCCAGGTCTTACCCCCGTCCGTGGTCTTATAGATCCCGCGCTCCGGGTTCTGGCTGTATAGGTGACCCATTGCCGCCACGTACACCACGTTTTCGTTCTTGGGATTGATGATCACCTGGCTGATGTGGTGACTCTCTGGGAGCCCCATGTTCGTCCAGGTCTTACCGCCGTCCGTACTCTTGAAGATGCCGGTGCCGGAGTAGCTCGTGCGCTGGTTATTCGCCTCGCCGCTCCCCACCCAGATCGTCTTTCCATCGTGGCTAAGCGCGAAGGAGCCAATGCCGAAGGCGCTTTGGCCATCGAAAAGGCTCGTCCAAGTCGTCCCGTCGTCAACGGTTTTCCAAAGCCCGCCGGTGGCGTAAGCCACGAAAAGCTGCCTCGGATCGTCCTTCGGGGACTTGATATCGAGCACGCGTCCGCCCTGAACCTCCGGGCCGATGTTGTGCCAATTGAGCCCTCCGAATGGACTCTGCGCCTCTAGATCGAGCCGCTGCTGATAGGCGCGCATCCGCTCCGCCGCTGGCATCCCTTTCACCGGGTACGGGTGGAACTTCTGCCGCTCTTGAGCTTTGGTGAGCCGCTGGTTGCCCTCCTGTCCCGCCGCCTCATCCGGATCGGCCTGAGCAAACGCCCGAGTGGTGAAAGAAACGAGACAAACGACGGCAAGCGCCGACACAATCAATGGCCTACGATACATGTATGCCCCGATTCTAACGCGTATTGTGTGGAGAGTGGTTAGCGGTTGGCAGTTGGCAGCTCGGAAACCCGGGCCAACCCCGAAGGGGTGAAATCTGCCAGCCCAGAGCATGAGCCCTGGGTAACGGGACCGATTAGTTTTCAAGCCCTGAAAGAGGGTGGGGCACTGTGATGTACAGCTCTTAGGGACCCCAAGAGAATCGAAGCCCCGACCGACCCAAATCGCCTAAGGGGCGGCCCTATCCCTCTCCGCTCGCGAGAGGGGTCGGTGAACCTGAGGAACGAAGGTGAACCGGGGGAGAGGGACTCCCGTCCATCAACGCCAACAGTCTATTCCTAATATCCTTAGGTGCTCAACAACACCCTGAACACGTTGACCCATCCTCTTGCAGGCTCGGTTGCTACATCTCCTCCTCACCTGGGTCGACGAAGGAGACTCCCTGCAAATACGAAGATGCCCCTCTAAAACCCTTCACCCCTCAAATCCCTCGTCCCGCAACCGCTTCAACGCCATAAGCTCCATGACGTGCAAGCGGTCCTTCTCGCGTTCGCTTGAGGACTTCAAGGCAATCAGGTCGTCTAGACTCGCCAGCCGAACCGGATACCCCGCAACCGTAACCACCTCGGACCGCTCCCACAGCCCGTCGAAGTTATCGACGCCCGGAAGCTGAACCACCAGATCGAGACGGCCGGCGTCCGTTTGAAAGAGCGACCACGGCCCCCGGATACATTTTTCGTCCCATACCCACGCCGCCCCCGGCGCCAGCCGCACCGGACGCGGATTCAGCGGCGCCAAAGCCTCCACCACCCGGCGACGATTTTCGGAATCGAACGAGATGGCAAGGTCGGTGTCGCCGGTGATGATGGCGCCACCGTGCAAGATCACGGCCATACCGCCGATAAGGACACATTTGAGCTCGGCTGCCGAAAGCGCCTTAAGCAGAGCGGGCAGATCGGGCGGTTCGCGTAGCATTCTGAAGTTGAATCACCCACTCCGCCAGCGATCGGTGCTTGGCCACCCGCTCGTCGAGCGACAGCTCGAGATTCGATCGCAACAACTCCAGATCGATACCATTCTCGTCTTGCACGTCACGGTATTCGTAGCCATCCCACGCCAGGAAGGGTTTGTGCGCCATGTGTCAGCTCCTATATTACGACGTCTTCGCGGCCTCGGACTTCACCATCCGCACCATTCCGGTTAAGCCCAGGCTCTTTCCCATCGAGAGCTCGCGTCCGAAGATGTCGTAAACGATCTCGTCCGGTACCGATTGAACGTCTTCAACCGGCTCGCCGGAAAGACCCTGGTCGAGGATACGCGCCAAGGCCATCGCTGAGATACCTTGGGGATTGTCGACGGCGAAGCGATACCGCTTTCCTCGAGAGAACGGCTCCGAGTCCACATACACCTCGCTCTCGCATCCCGGAACCCGCGTAGTCGGATTGCGGGGCAGCTCCTCCGGTGAGGGATTTCGGAACTCCTCGCCCAGCTCGATCAGCGCCTGGATCCGGTCGTTACGGTCGGTGAAGAACGACAGGTCCTCCAAGATCGACTTCAATTTTTCCGGCATCGGCATCGAATCTATTGTGACGCCCAGAACTTTCTATCCGCCGGACCGCTCTACCGATTGAAGTCCAACCGCAAGTGAAATGTGGCGGACAATGAGGTGCAAATGCTCAGTGCGGTGCTTTCCCTCGTCCTCGCGCAACAGGGCCGGCAGATCGAGAATCTTCCGTTCGAAATGCCCGAAGCGATCTTTCCCGGTCAGCGGGAGGTCGTCCTCGGTGTGCTGCCATATCGCGAGACGATCATGCAGTTGATATACAGCAAGGATCTCCCTTCGACCGCCGACATGAAGGGGATCAACCCGCCGGTGTGGGACGAGTATCCGCTCGGGTTCGTCAAGTGGAGCGTCAAGCCGGACAGCTTTGCCGGAAAACCGTGCATGTCGCTTCGAATGGAGGGACTCTTCGTTCCGAGCTACAACTTTAAGTTCAAAGGCGGCACCAAGCAGGTACGGACCTCGCTCGACGTGCGGGGGGTCTCCCAATGGTGGGTCACTTCCGACGGCACCATTCTTCGCCAATACGAACAGCGAATGGACAAACGCGGAATCCGATCCGCCAACTGCACATACGGCAAAGACTCGGTGACGGTGCAAGTGGACAACTACGGCGCCCGGTCCGCCACCGAGCTGTTTCCCAGCGACATGGATCAGCTCCAACTCCAGTTCAAGCCGATGATTGTCGAAGGCAAAGTCGTAATGCCGGAGAAGGAGTACCTGGTGTACGACCCATTCACGAGCGGCTTCATCAAGCGAACCGCCAAGGTCGCCGGCCGCTTCAATGGCAACTACCTTCAGCTCCCATTCGAGGGGAACCACGTCGACTTCAGCGGCCTCATTCCGGGCACCGTCAAGGCGTACATCAGCAAAGAGGGAGACCTGGTGAAGATCGATCTCCCGCACGACCGTTACTGCGTGATGAACTCCACTCCCCCCGGGAAGGAAGGGCAAAAGGTCGGCGGATGATCGGAACCCTGGTTGCTCTCGCGGCACTGTCCCAGGGACGCCAGGTCGTGGGAATCACCCCCGTCACCTTCGACGTCGCCTACCTTCCCGGCCAGCGCGAGATCGTCGTCGGGGCAAAGCCATACCGGGACACCGTTATGGCGATCCAGTACAGCGGCGAGTCGGCCCCTCTTTCCGGTGGCGGCCGCATTCAGGCCCCGGTCTGGGAGGAGCACGCGGAAGGCTACGTTCGGTGGTCGCTCCAGCCGTCCGACCTCGACGGCATCAAATGCCTCCTTCTAAAGACGGAAGGGATCACGAAGCCGAAATTCCACGGCGTTCAGGTCATGGTTCAGGCGATCCGCAACTATTGGCTAACCTCCGAAGGGCAGATCCTAAAGCAGTTCGACCTGCAGAGCGACCCGCTCGGCGCCCGCGCCGCCACTTCGATTTTTCACGAAGACTCAGTGGACATTGAGGTGACGGAGGGCAAAGACACGCGAAAAACCACCCTCTACCCCGGCGACGCGATGTCACGCATCCAATCCCAGTTCAAGCCGATGATGCAAGGGACCAAGGTCGAAATGGACGAAAAGCGATTCGCCGTCTTCAATCCGTTCCGAGGCGGCTACGACGAATACACGGTAAAGCGCAGCGGCCGCTTCGCCGGCCCCTACATGCAGATCCCATTCAAGGGCGAAAGCTTCGATATCGTCGGCCCCAAGGCCAAGCAGCGAGCGTTCGTCAGCGAAGAAGGAGACCTCGTCAAAGTCGAACTCCCCAAAAACCGCTTCCTCGTCCTAACCACCGCCCCCGCCAGCCGCGAAACCCCGTACTGGACCGTCCCCGCCAAGGGCGGTGGCTAGGCTTGCTCCTCCTAACCCAACGGCCGGCACGAACTGATGAAGTCAGTTCCTCCCGCGATAGGAAAGGATAGACACGTGGCGTCGCCCGAAGATTGGAGGCCGGAGGCTTGGCTGAGACTGATGCTGAGTAGGGAATATTTGAGGGAGAGCCAGCTAGAACAAGCCCGCTCGATTGCGGACGCAACCGGCGAGAGAGATCTCACTCCGATACTTCTCTCGCTAGGTTTCATCGGGGAGCGCGAACTGGCGCTTGCGATGTCGCTCCGGATGGGTTGCGCCTTCGCGGACCTTGAAAAGGTGCCGG
Organism: Fimbriimonas ginsengisoli Gsoil 348; assembly: GCF_000724625.1. GTDB lineage: Bacteria > Armatimonadota > Fimbriimonadia > Fimbriimonadales > Fimbriimonadaceae > Fimbriimonas > Fimbriimonas ginsengisoli. The sequence goes on from NZ_CP007139.1 coordinate 1,524,571, forward strand.
TAGACTCCACGGCACTGGCGTTGATTCCTCGAGAAATCGCCCAAACCTGGCTCGCGCTGCCACTCAAGAAGGATGGTAACAACCTTTGGGTGGCGATGGCAGATCCTTCGGATCGGGAAGCGATCGAAAAGCTTCACGAGTGCTGCGGCTGCCGCATCATCCCGGTGGCCGCGGCCGCCAGTGCCATCGCCATGGCAATCACCCGAGGGTATTCGACGCCCGAAGACGGTGGGGCATCCCGATGAGACGTACTCGAAATTCTGCTCCCGAGCCGGACCACGACAACTTACGCTGGGCCGCCTGGGTGCGCCTGTTTCGGAACCTCGGATACCTAAGTGACGAGCAGATCGAAGAAGCTCGGGAGGTAGCGAAAACGACAAGGGCGAAGGACATCCGCGAAACGTTGTTGTCCATCGGCATGTTCGGGGATCGCGCATTTCTACAATCGAAAGCGCAGGAGATGGGCTACGCCTTCGCTGATTTCGACCGAATCATCCCCGATCCGGATGCGATCTCCGCGGTCCCACCCCACCTCGCCCGCGCCGGACGGGCGTTTCCACTAAAGAAGCAAGGCAACAACCTGTGGGTGGCCTTGGCCGACCCTTCCAACCTTCTGGCAATGGATGCAATCCGAGCGGCAAGCGGGCTCCGCGTGATCCCAGTTCTGGCCGTCCCCGAACAGATCGACGCTGCCATCCAACGCGAGTATCCGATTCCCGAGTGAGGCGTCAGCCGGACCGCTGGTCTCCAGACCGGCTTCACACGACCAGGATGGTCGTGATACACACGGGCTGGAAGCACCGTGCCACAGGCGAATCATGCTATAAGCGGCAAGGGACCGCCGAATGTTGATTGCCGCCTCTCTCCTCCTCGCTGCCATGACCACGTCCGATCTGCCCCCCTACCAACCGAAACCATCCCAGGGCGATTGGCTCGTCGCCACAACCTCGGAGAAGGCCGATGTCTACCGAACGCAAGACGGTCTGGCCATCTCTAACGGCCTCGTCTCCCGAATCTTCAAGTTCGCTCCGAACGCCGGAACCGTCGCCCTGAACGACCTCATGACCGGCACCGCTCTGCTGCGCGCCACCGGCCCCGAGGCGGTTCTCAACATCGACGGCAAAGACGTTCCGATCGGTGGCCTCCAAGGCCAACCAAACCGCGCCTTCCTCCTCGACGAGTGGGTGAAAGAGCTCAAGCCGATCGCCGGCGCCCTGACCTTCAAAGGTTACGAGATCGGCGTTCCGGTAGCGCGACTGCCATGGGTCCACAATCGCCCCGCCCCCAACGCTGCTTGGCCCCCTAAAGGAAAGGCGCTCACCCTCAAATACGCCAACGGCGCCATCGAAGCCGATATCCGATACGAGATCTACGACGGCATTCCGCTCATCGGCAAGCACATCAAGATCCGCAACGTGGGATCCAAGCCGTTCCATCTGACCGGCTTCGAGACCGAGCGGCTAAGCCTTGTCGAAGGCGAATCGAGCGTCGACCCCAGCGCCGAGTGGCGAAAGCCGCCTGTCACCGTCGTGACCGACTACAGCTTCGCCGGAATGGCGATGGGCGCCTCCAATCGGTGCGCCCGCTGGGAAACCGAGCCGGAGTACGGCACTCAAGTCAATTACGACCTTAAGACCCCCTGCCGGCTGGTGGTAAAGCCGCCCTTGGGTCCGGACGCGGTGGTCGCTCCCGGCCAAACCTTCGACACGTTCTGGACCTTCACCCTCGTGCACGACTCTACCGAGCGCGAGCGCCAAGGCCTCGGCGTGCGCCGGATGTACCGCACCCTCGCTCCCTGGGCTACCGAAAACCCGCTCATGCTCCACCTCACCTCCGTCGACCCGGAGGTTGTCCACCGCGCGATGGACCAAGCGGCAGACGTCGGCTTCGAGATGGTGATCTTCTCGTTCGGCAGCGGCCTGGACATGGAGGACGTCTCGCCCCCGAACATCCAAAAGTTCAAAGACTTCGCCGAGTACGCCCATAGGAAAGGGCTGCAGGTCGGCGGCTACTCCCTTCTCGCCAGCCGGCATATCGACGATGCGAACGACGTGCTGAACCCCAAAGACGGCAAGCCGGGCGGCGCGGTTTTCGGCTTTTCACCGTGCCTCGGAAGCGAGTGGGGGATCCGCTACTTTAAGCACCTGCGGACCTTCCTCACCGAGACCGGATTCGACCTCCTTGAGCACGACGGCAGCTACCCCGGCGACGTCTGCGCCTCCACCAAACATCCGGGGCATCGAGGGCTGGAAGATTCACAGTGGACCCAGTACCGCACGATCGCCGACTTCTACCACTGGTGCCGTGACCGTGGCCTCTTCCTGAACGTGCCGGACCACTACTTCCTCGCCGGCAGCAACAAAACCGGCATGGGATACCGCGAGACGAACTGGTCTCTCCCCCGCCTCCAACAGCACATCCACGCCCGCCAAAACTTGTTCGACGGAACCTGGGAGAAGACGCCGAGCATGGGCTGGATGATGACTCCCCTTGTCGAATATCAAGGGGGCGGCGCCGCCGCTACGATCGAGCCCTTAAAGGAACACCTGCAGGATTACTCGCTGCACCTCATGAACAACCTCGGCTACGGTGCGCAGGCGTGCTACCGCGGGCCGCGCCTGTACGATTCGCCCGAGACGCGCGCGATGGTCAAACGGTGGGTCGACTGGTTCAAGAAGCACCGGGCGATCCTCGAGTCCGACGTGATCCACGTCCGCCGCGCCGACGGCCGCCAACTCGACGCCGTCCTCCACGTGAACCCGTCCCTCGAGACAAAGGGCATGGCCGTAATCTACAACCCCCTCGACGGCCCACTGAAAGGCGACGTGGTCCTGCCCTTGTACTACACCGGCCTAAAGGATCGGGCAAAAATCAGCCTCGACGACGGCCCAGAAAGGCCCCGCCGCCTCGACCGCAAGTCGAAGCTAACCCTGACCGTGGAGGTTCCGGCAAAGAGTTGCGTATGGGTGACGATCCGATAACCCCGCCGTGGCACGGGCGGCTCGCCCATGGGTATCTCGGCGGCCCGCCCGAGTGAAAACCGGCGCGAACCCAAATCGTCCAACGCGGCCCAAACCATCCCTTTTGCGAGTAACTCCGGAAAAAAGATTCCTCGCCAGCCAAGCAATCAATCAGATCACTATGTTTTGGGACAATCGGCCACGCGCGGTGCGACAATAAGAGTAAGCAAGAATAGCCGGCCTGCCCGGGAGAGCTCACTATGAAATTCGTTTTGAAAACCGCCGTCCTCGCCGCCCTCATGGTCGGCCTCTTTGGCTTCGTTGGGACCGACGACCCCGCGAAGGCCTTGCAGGAGCTTCGCAAATTCTCGACCGATACGTTCACGGCGGCGCGCGCGAACGGCCCCGACGCCATCCGCGAGGCGCAAACCAAGATTCTCGCGAAGGCAAAGGAAGCGGTAAGTGGCGTCGACGCAAGCAAAGTCGAGCCGAAAGACGGATTGGTTTGGGCGCAGTTGTTCCAAGCCGCACGCCAACCTGCCGACGAGCGAGCGGCAGCCGAGCGGTTCTTGACCTCTTCGCCTTCCGCCGACGAGAAGTTCTCCGCGCAAACGATGATCGTCTCCTCCTACTATTCCGAGAAGAACGGCGACGGCATCTATAACGCAATCGAGCAGATCGAACCGGCAACTCCCACGCAAATCTCCACTGTCGTCGCCATTACCGCCGCCTACTCCGACCTGATCGCCAAAGCGAAAGGGCTCGACGCGACCATCGCGCTGCTGAACAAAGTCGAGGCGCGCCTGGACACCAAGGCAACCGACGAAAAGGCTCGCCAGGGCGCCGAAGCCGGTGTTTACAACACTGCGTCCGCCAAGATGGAACTCCTCCGAGATGCCGGTCAAACCGACCGCGCGCTTAAAGAGCTGGACGCTTCCATGCTTCGCGTCGACGAAAAGAGCCAATCCGGTAGCAGAATCAAGACCCTGCGAAACCAGCTAACCGTAGTCGGCGCCCCCGCTCCCGTACTGAATATCGAGCGTGGCTACGGCGACTTCCCCGGTCTCGACAAGATGAAAGGGAAAGTGGTCGTCCTCGACTTCTTCGCCCACTGGTGCGGCCCGTGCAAAGCCGCCTTCCCCGAGATGAAGACGATGTATGCCGACCTTCATGCAAAGGGCCTCGAAATCGTTGGTCTGACCACTTATTACGGCTACTACAAAGCCGAAAGGGGGATCACCAAAGACGCCGAATACGCCAAGATGGCCGACTTCGTGAAGGAGTTCGACCTTCCGTGGGCGGTCCAATACGGCGACCGAACGAACTTCGTCAACTACGGCGTCACCGCCATCCCTCACGTCGCCGTCATCGACAAGAAAGGTGTGGTGCGAAACATCAAAATCGGCTACGAACCCGAAAAATTCCCCGCCTTCCGATCCATGATCGAAAAGCTCCTCGCCGAAAAGTAGAACGTGGCACTGGCATCTTGCCAGTGGGTCCCAGGGGCATCCTTGCCCCTGGACCTCCACACGACCTAGAAGGTCGTGATACACACGGGCTGGAAGCCCGTGCCACCTACAGCGACCAATCCCCATAAACGGCTAATCTCAGAATCGTGACGCAGAAGGGACGTGGGCTGTTCATCGTTAGCTTCCTCGCGCCCGCGGTGCTGATTTACGGGTTCTTCGTCGTTTGGCCCCTGATTCAAGCCTTCGCATTTTCCACCTACCGTTGGCGGGGCATCTCCGCGCATAAAAAATTTGTCGGCGCGGAAAACTTCGTCAAGCTCTCGCACGACGAGGCGTTCGGAAAGGCGATCCGGAATAACCTCACCTTGCTCGTCGTCGGCGGCATCGTCATCATCGGGATCTCCGTCGCCCTCGCCCACGCCATGCAGGCGCGCGGAACGATGCCGAAGGCGCTCCGGTCGGTGATCCTGCTTCCGCAGATGATCTCGCTGGTGGTGGTGGCCATCCTCTGGACCTTCATCTTCAATCCGAACTTCGGGTTGCTCACCGCCGGCCTGAAAGCGGTCGGTTTGGGGGGCTGGGTGCACACCTGGCTTGGGGACCCGAAGACCGCGTTGCCGAGTGTAGGAATCGCCTTCGTCTGGTATGCGGTGGGGTTCTACACGATGCTTTTCGCAACTGCATTGAAGTCGCTTCCCGAAGAAGTGGGGGAAGCCGCCTCCTTGGACGGGGCGATCGGCCTGCGACGTTTTTGGCAGGTGACGTGGCCCATGCTCTGGTCCGTAAAGCGGATTGCCGTCGTCCACCTCACGATCACGGTTGTGAACGTTTTTGCGCTCGTCTTCTTGATGACCCAAGGCGGGCCCGACCGGGCCACCGAGGTTTTGCTGACCTACCTGTACGAGAGCGCGTTTAGGAACTCGCAGTTCGGCTATGCCACCGCGATCGCGGTCGTCAACTTCGTGCTGGTCATGATTCTAAGCGGATTGATCCTCGTCGCCTTCCGCCGCGACCCCCAGGAGCCGAGGAAGGTGCAGCCGTGAAGCGAATCGCCGCCCTTTTCACCGGGGTTTGCGTCCTGGTCATTCTCGTTCCGATCCTTTGGGTGCTTTTGTCTTCCCTGAAGACGGGAGACCAGATCGTCGGCCATCCCTGGTCCCTCCCCACGACTCCGCACTGGGTCAATTACGTGAACGCTTGGCAAACCGCAGGCATCGGGCGCGCCTTCGGCAACAGCCTTCTGGTGACGCTCGGCACGCTGGCGCTGCTCCTCCCTTCCGGAGCGATGGCGGCCTACGTCTTGGCGCGTTACGAGTTTCCCGGACGGGGCCTCCTGTTCGGCGGCTTTCTCGGCGGCATGATGTTTCCGCACTTCCTAGTCATCGTTCCGCTCTTCTTCTTGATGAAAAGCCTCGACCTTTTGGACACGCGGACCGGGTTGACCATCGTGTACGTCGCCTATTCGCTCTCCTTCACGGTGTTCGTACTGACCGGCTTCTTCCAAACCCTGCCCAAGGAGCTTGGCGAGGCCGCGATGATCGACGGGGCTGGCCACGCGGGGACGTTCTGGCAGGTGATGCTTCCGCTTGCCAAGCCGGGCCTCATCGTCGTGGGCATCTTCAACGCGATCGGGCTTTGGAACGAGTACGGCTTGGCCTTGGTGCTTATCCCCAGCGCCGCCAATCAAACCCTGCCGCTAGGAATCGCGAACCTGACGATGACGCAGCAATACCAGAGCGACTGGGGCGCCCTGTTCGCGGGCTTAGTCATCGTCATGCTCCCCGTCGTGATCGTCTACGCCATCTTCCGAGACCGCATTCACGAGACGATGCTGGCCGGCGCCGTAAAGGGCTAAACCCCGGAGCGCGGACGTCCCGCCCGCCCTTCAGACCCCGGGCGTCTCGCCCGAACCGGGTGTACGGTGTAGACCGGGAGCTAACACAGCGCGGTCGCGCCCGGACCTCGGGGCGTCTCGCCCGTCCCACTTGCGGTAAAATGGAAGCTTAACCGGACCGGAGCCACATCGGCGTGAAGCGCGGGCCATCTTTAAGGCAGCAAAATGAGAGTTCTTATTGCGGACGACGATCCCATTATCCGACTGGATCTCAAGCAGATGCTTGAGAACCTAGGATACGACGTGGTCGCGGAGGCCGGCGACGGCCAGCAGGCCGTCGATCTTGCACGCGAAACCAATCCAGACGTGTGCATCCTGGATGTGAAGATGCCGGTGATGGATGGCATCGAAGCGGTGAACATTATCACCGACGAAAACATCGCGCCCACCATTCTTCTTACGGCTTACTCCGACCGGGAGTTGGTCGACCGCGCAAAGGCGGCCGGCGTTTTCGCATACCTCGTGAAGCCGTTCAAGCCGAGCGACCTCCCTCCATCCATCGAGGTGGCGCGGAGCCGGTTTGAGCAGAACATGCACCTGAACAACGAGGTCACCACCCTTCAGGAGCGGCTCGAGGCGCGAAAATTGGTTGACCGGGCGAAGGGAATCCTCATGGACGAGCACAAGCTCAACGAGTCAGAGGCCTACCGGCGAATCCAGATCCAGTCGATGAACCTCCGCAAGACGATGCGCGAAGTCGCCGAAGCGATCATCCTCGCCAAATCGGTCTAAAGAGACCCATCCAAATGGCAAAGAGGGCTCGGGCGTTTCCGCTCGAGCCCTCTTTGCCATTTAGTCAACCAACCCCGGTGATCTTTGCGACCAATTTGGAAGGGACTTTGTCGTACGTTTTGTACACCCCCCTCACCAGTGTACAAAACGTACAAGGAACGAGGAGGCTCCGCCTTTGCCGGTTAAGGGTTGTTCGAGGACTGCGAACTAGCGCTCCGCGGACTCGCGTGACTTCCCGGCGTCCCGTCTCCCCCGCCATCGCCGCCGCATCCCACGAGAGAGAGGACCAGACCTAGACAAATAAAACACAGTGCCTTCGAGCGAATTTTCATTTGCATCATCACCTCCGGCCCCCCGTTCGCCTCGCTGCCCTTTTGACAAGGAACCAGGCAAAGAAGGCGGCCTTCCGGGCGGTTCGACTTTGCCCGGCCCCGATGGGTTCGATAATCCGGCCTTTGAAGGCGTCAATATTTTCGCCCACGTTGTGACTCGGTAGCGGCTGGAAGCGTTCCTGCGAAGCGGGCGATGTGGTGCGATAATTGGCCATGCAGGAAATCCTTTGGGCGCCTTGGCGGCTGCAATATATCGAGAAGCCTTCGGTCCCCGGGGGTACGGGCGACATCTTCCTGGACCTTCCCGCCGCCGGCGACGACAAGAAAAACCTGATCCTCTACCGAGGAACCACCGGGTTCGTGATGATGAACGCCTTTCCCTACACCAACGGCCATCTCCTGATCGCCCCATTCCGGCAGGTCGCCGAGATCGACGGGCTCAACGAGGCCGAACTCTGCGAAATCAACATGCTGCTCGCAAAGTGCGTCCGTTGGGTCCGCGCCGCCTACAACCCGGATGGGTTTAACGTGGGGGTCAACATGGGTTCGGCGGCGGGGGCCGGAATCCCGGTCCATATCCACTGGCACGTGGTGCCGCGATGGGCGGGTGACACGAACTTCATGACCTCGGTAGGGGAGGTGCGAGTGATGCCGCAAACGCTCGAAGACAGCTATGCTCGTTTGGCCGAGGTGATCGCGCGTGACGTTTGAAGAGCTCCGCGCCGAAGCTCAAGGGTGCCTTGCCTGCAACCTGTCGAGCCGACGGACCAACGTCGTCTTCGGTGAAGGAAACATCCTATCCCCCCTCGTCCTCATCGGCGAGGGGCCTGGCGACACCGAAGACAAGACGGGGCGTCCCTTCGTCGGTAAGGCCGGGCAACTGCTGGACAAAGCGCTGGCCGAGGCCGGAATCGAACGCTCCTCCGTCTACATCACCAATACCGTGAAGTGCCGGGCTGCGGATTGGAGCACCGGCCGCCCTATGAACCGAGCGCCGACCGAGGAGGAAACCTTGGCCTGCCGTCGTTGGCTAGTCCCGCAACTCGGCCTTATCAAGCCGAAGGTGATCCTCTGCATCGGCGCGCCCAGCGCGAAGAACCTGATCAAGAAGAACTTCATGATCACCAAGGAGCGCGGCCAGTACTTCCCCTCCGAGTTTGCCAAGACGGCAATCGCTACCCTGCACCCCGCCTATATCCTGCGCCAGCAGAATATTTCCGGCGACGGCGGCTTCTCTCTTCTGGTCGCCGACATTCAAAAGGCTTGGGAAGCCGCCCAGCGACTGGTGGAGAAAGACGCTATGGGCAAAGCCGATAAGATGGTGATCGAGGCGGAGGAGCAAGGCACCTTGTTTTGAGCGTGCCCAGCAGAAGTTAGGGCATTGTGTCCAAGTTTCGGACGAGCGGCAAACAGTCGAAGGCTCCACTTCTCAACTCAATCGTGAGCACCCCATCTCTTGTCAGGAAAGTGCTGATCCTGAGCCAGCGTCGAAGAGGCGATATCTCAAAGCTAAGGGCGAAGCGAAGCGGAGCCCTGGTAGAGAGCCGACCAAACCTCCGAGCCCTGAAAGCGGCGACATCAACCTAACAATACAGGAGCCCTCGAATCCACCCAATACAATGCGGCAGCATCGCCGCGAGAAGCGACGATTTCGACTTATACTCTCGGCGATGAATCCGACCGTCCTTGTTGCGCTTTCCGAACAGGCTACGATGCCGAGGTATCAAACCTCGGGGTCGGCGGGGATGGACGTTTGCTGCGCGGAAACGTTCTCCCTCAAGCCGCTAGAGCGACGGCTCGTGAAGACGGGGCTCAGGATCGCCATACCTGAGGGATTCGAGGCTCAGGTGAGGCCGCGATCCGGCCTGGCCCTCAAGAGCGGGATCGCCATGGTGAACTCGCCTGGGACCATTGACTCAGACTACCGGGGGGAAGTGGGACTCATCTTGATCAATCTCGGTTCCGACGTCGTCCAATTCAGCCAAGGCGAAAGGGTGGGCCAGCTCGTCATCGCACCGGTGGCGAGGGCCGTGCTTCAAGTCGTCCAGGAGCTAGATGAGACAGAACGTGGAGCAGGCGGATTCGGGAGTACAGGGGTTTGAAATGAGCCGGCGAGAAGACGACTTACATGCCGACCTCGCTCGAGCGAACCTCCTGCGCTTGCGCGGAGAATTCGCCCCAGCCGAGCAGATTTGCCTACGCGTGCTCGAACAATTTCCGGAAAGCGCCGCCGCCCACACCCTGCTCGGCGACATCGCGTTCTCCCAGGACAAAGCCGCGGAGGCGGTGGAGCACTACCAGATCGCTCAAGGGCTAGATCACCTGGCCCCGGACATTCCTCGCAAGCTCGAGGATGCGAAAGTGCTCCTCCAAGTCCGCGAGACCGCATCGACCGAGGAGCAACTCGGCCTCCCTCCTACGCGGCCGATCCCCTGGACCGCCATCGTCTTCGCCCTGCTCGCGGTTTTCTCCATCGTAGGAGCGGTCGTCGTAGGAATCAACGCTTCGTCCTCCAAGGTCGCCAAGCAAACGAACGGGGTTGCGGCTCCGATTTCGGCCACCGACGAGACGCTGGCCACGGCGCCCGCCGTCAAACCCGCCCCGAGCAGCGACACCAAGACGAAGCCGCCCGCGACGGTTCCGGAGACGGTGCCGGCCACGATCTCTGCAAACCAGCCCCCTCTCGAAGACCGGAACCTGCTCCAGACCATTCAGCAGCGGAGTCAGGAAGGAACCCATCTAATCGAGGTAACGACTGACCCCCGCACGAAGACGGCGACCCTGACCTATTCGGTCGCCGCCCAAGAAGACCCGCGCCGATTGGGAGCCGAGCTGGCGAAAGCCACTCTCGACCAGAACCTCGAAACGTTGAGCGTCACGTTGCGCGGGGTACGAGACGAGCGGATCGTGTACATGGCCGACGTACCGCGGACTCGCTATGCCGACACGCTCGTGGATACCTGGAGCCAGGGTCACCCCGAGGTGGATGCCTGGATTCCATACGTTATTCAAAACGAGTGGCCAACCCGTAGCCCCGATTCATCGGAGAACCCGCCCAAGACGCCATAATCGTGGCGTCATGCGCCTTTCGGTCCAGCTTTACACCCTCCGCGATGCTCTGTCGCAGGATCTGCCCGGTACGCTCGCCAAGGTCCGAGAGATCGGGCTCGAGTACGTCGAACTTGCGGGAACGTACGACCGCTCCGCGGATGAGTGGAAGGCGCTCCTCGCCAAAAACGGCCTCACTGCCAGCGGTTCCCACATCGGTATCGACGCGTTGTCTTCGGACCTCGACGCGGTCATCGCGGACGCCAAGACGATCGGCTTTAAGTACGTGATCCTTCCCTGGATCGGCAACGACGTTTATGCGGATGGCTGGGAAAAAGTCGCGAAGCGGCTGGAACCGATCGGCCGGAAGCTGAAGGAAGCCGGACTCACGCTGGCCTATCACAACCATGCTTTCGAGTTCGAGAACGGCGGTCTTGACACCTTTTACACCTCCGCGGACGCCGACCTCGTAAAGGCGCAGCTAGACCTCGCATGGGTCCAGATCGGCGGCGCCGACCCGGCCGCCTATATCCGCAAATACGCCGGCCGAGTGCCGCTGGTCCACCTGAAAGACTTCGACCCGGCGCTCACGCCGCAGTGGCGGCCGGCGGGCGAAGGAAAGGTCGACTGGGACGGCGTCCTCGCCGCCTGTCAGGAAGTGGGAGTCGAATTCGGCTCACTGGAGCTCGACGAATCCCCCATCGATCCGATCGAAGCGGTGCGAAAGAGCTTCGACTACTTCCACGCCAAAGGCCTGCGGTAACGTGGCACGGGCTTCCGGCCCGTGTGTATCACGACCATCCTGGTCGTGTGAACGGTCCAAGGGCAGGATGCCCTTGGGACCCACTGGCAAGATGCCAGTGCCACCGGTGGGACCCAAATTCGTCGGGGGCTCGTCGTACGTTACGTGTACTCACGTGGTGGTGGCAGCGGTAAGTTTCGACTCGTGATCGCGGGAGCGATCGCACTGATCAGCGTCTTTTCCTACTATCGGATGAGCCAGCCGAACCCGATCACGGGGCGGGCTCAGCATATCGACACGACCCATCAGCAGGAAGTGGCGATGGGGCTGCAGGCGGCGCCGGAGATGGCCGCACAGTTCGGAGGAGAAGATACCGATCCGAAGGCTCGGGCGCTCGTCGAACAGATCGGCAACGAGATCGTCGCGAATTCAGAGGCGAAGAACACCGATTGGAACTGGCAGTTCCATGCCCTGGCCGATCGCGATACGGTCAACGCGTTCGCTTTACCGGGCGGACAGGTATTCGTTACCCACGGCCTCCTCAAGAACCTTGGCTCTCGCGGCCAACTGGCTGGCGTGCTCGGACATGAGATCGGGCATGTGCTGGCGAGGCATTCGGCGGAACAGATGGCGAAGACCCGCCTCGTCCAGGGTCTCGGAGCCGCCGGAACGGTGGCGACCACCGATCCCAACAACCCCAACACCTACCGAAACGGCATGGCCGCCCAAGCAATCGCCCAATTGATTACCCTTCGATTCAGCCGAAACGACGAATTGGAAGCCGACAAACTCGGAGTGCGCCTGATGTCGGAAGCCGGCTACGATCCTCGAGCGATGGTCCGCGTAATGGAGGTTCTCCAACGAGTCGGCGGCAGCCACGGCCCCGAGTTCTTCCAAACCCACCCCAATCCCCAGAACCGCTCGGGAAAGATCGAAGCCGAAATCAAGCGAGAGTTCCCCAACGGCGTGCCGACGGGGTTGAAGCAGTAGCGGCAGATAGCCGACAAGCTGTCCTAGCCCTGAAATAAGAAGGCGAAGGAGCGCGAGCTTTAGCTCGCATGCGGGGTCGACTTCAGTCGACGTCTCGACCTCGGGCTAAAGCCCGGCGGAGCATGCGGACTGAAGTCCGCGCTCCAATTACGAGGTGATCGGTAACGCGCTCGCGGGATCGCTGGATGAAAGCGGTGGTGGGCCACCGCTGTCTAAATCGGAGGCTACTTGGGGATCTCCCGGATGGAGTGGCTGAGGCCCCAGTCTCGGATGTGGCCTAGGTCGTCGAAGTCGCCGGTGGGCCAGGGGGTGCAGCCGTTGCCGTAGAAGGAGAGGTGGAGCTCGTCGTTCCCGTACCGTAGGGCATAGAGGATGTTGTCGTGGAAGAAGCATGCGCCCGTCGCCGATGGAGAGCGGTAGCTGGGTTGCTCATAGCGGCGGATGAGCCAGCCGCCCATGTCGGCGTACGGCACCTGCATCGTGATGTACTGCTCCTTCAGCTCGCCGCCCGGGGCGACTCCGCTGCCGATTAGGTAAATGCGGCCGTCGGGCGAGAATCCAGGCTCGGGGCTCCACAACAAGGTCATTCGCCGGCGCGCATAAACTCCTGCCACCCACTGCCGCGAGATGAGACGCTCACTGCCGGAATCGGGGAGCCGATAGCGGACGATCTCGGTCAAACCGCCATGGTCGGGGCCGTCGCCCTGGATGCGCCCGATCCAGACGTCGGTGCCGTCGCCCCCGGTGGAACCGGTGACCGCGCCGACCGGCGCCTCGCTGCGGAGGGCGAGCGAGTGGATGTCGCCCATCGTAATCCCCGAGCTCGCAAGATTGAAGTAAGCAATGTCTACGGGAAGCGCTTTACCACGCCAGAGCAGCAAAACCAGACGGTTGTCGACGGCAAGCACAGTCGGCTGGGCGCCAGCCGTTCGGGGAAGCAGGTTCGGCTCGTGGAGAAGCGGACGCCGCGGATCTTCCATCGTCACCGCGCGCAGTACGGTCCCTTTCGCGGTGGGATAAACGACGTAGGTGATCCCCTTTATGTAGGCGACAGTCGGATCGCCGGTGACGCCCGCACTTTGGTCGGCGAGCTCGTCCGACCATCGGTTCGCCTCCCCGGGTCGATTGGAGCCGGTCCAGGTGCGGACCACGATGCCCCCGTCTTGGGCATAGACCAGGATCGGACGGTCGCCGTGGAGGGCCACGGCGGGGGCGGAGGTCGCTCGCCCAACCGGAAAGAGTGGCCCAGGATCGGTGCCGTGGGTGTAGTTCAGATCGCCGTGTACATCCTTTTCGCCGAAGATCCCGTTCCAGTTCCAATCGACCAGCGTCGTCTTACCGTCCGGCCCCGGCTTGATCTTGAACCGATAGGGACCCTCGGACAAAAAGTGGACGGTTGCGATCGGGAACGGGAGGATCTCGTCGAGGTGCTCCTCGTTCAGTACAAGGGAGGCGCGGGCGCCGTCGGAATACCGCACGTTCTCCCCGCTACCATCCAGGCCATACGAATAGGTGTAACTCATCAGACTGGGGTAGAGCGCGCAGCCGGTGTCGCTGTTGTAGCTGGGGCTCCCATAAAACCCGTCGTGAGCAAGGTCGAGCTGGTGGCCGAACTCGTGGATGAACTCTTGCCAGTGGCCGTTGAAGTGCCCGCGGTCGCCGTTGATCGCGGAAACGAGCGGACCGCCGTTTTCGGCAAACATGGTGTGGACGATGCCGCGGTGCTCGTGCCGGGGGAAATGGCCGTCGAAATCGCCCATGACGACGTTGTGGTCCTTATTGGGCCAGGGCGTGGGGTAGATGAAGTGGATGGCGATGCCGGTGGTGCCGTCGGGATTCTTCAGCGGAATCGAGGCGAAGTACTGAGCGACGCGGTTCATCTGTTGCTGTAGCCCACCGAGGTCGACGTCTTCGAACCGCTCGATCTCCACGACGACGTCGCGGTGGCCCACCTTGCAGCCAAGCGCCTTTAGATCGAGCCCACCGGGATTCACTCGGCCCATCTTCCAAAAGTCGGGAAGGCCGTCGTTGGCGGAGCATAGGAACCCTTTGGCGGCGTCGGTTTTGTCGTAAGAGAAGTGGATGTAGATGTCTTGGGCGCCCCACCGCTCGCGCCCTTCGTGGTGGCGGATCAGGTCGTCTTTGCCGTTTCCATCGATATCGGCGACATCCCAGGTGCCGTCGCTCTTTGCAGCTTCAGTGTCCGGAAGCTCCGTTAGATCGACAAAGTCGGTGGCGACTCCGCTGGTGTACAGGCGACGGCCGACGAGGATATCGGAGAAGGGACGGCCGCGGAACCTGCCAGCCACGAGATGGTCGTCGGGAGAGTGCGTTCCGAGGAGCCGGGGTGGGGCGAGCGCGTCTTTGGCGACGGCGGCCAGCCAGACATTGCCGCTACTGTCCAGGTAGGCGAGCTGCCCTTTATCGCCGACCTTGACATCTTTGAAGTTGCCTGCGGCGAGCTGACGGACGCCGGGAAGGGTGGTCTTCAGGGGCTTGGCGACGAAACGGGGCGGGTTACCCGGACTGGTGGCGAGCTTCAAATTGAGAGGACGGTTGTAGAGGAGAAGGAGCCGGCCGTCTTTCCCAAGGAGCATCACATCGGTATGGAAGTCACCGTCGAAGTCCGCGACGGCGACTTTGAGCGGCGCCTCCGGAATATCTCGCGGGTCGATCTTGCCGACCTCTTCGATCCGCTGGTACAGCTTGCCGTCGGGAATCCCCTGCGAAGCGAGCCGGAGGGTTCCGTCGGCGAAGATGGTGAGAACGTCTTTAGCCGGGGGCACCCGGATGAAGTTGCCGGCGGCACAAGCGACGAGCCCTTTCCCGATCGAATCGTGAACGCGGCCGCTGGGGTTCGGCTTCCCTAGAGGGTCGGTGTGGGACACTTCGATGTTGCTGTCGTCGCCCGGCCCGACGGCGATGAGGTCGGCACGGCCATCCCCGTCGGCATCGCCCGCCAAGGCGTTCCACGGGCTAGATCCGAAGGCGCTCCTCCAGAATTGCGATGGCGACATGCCGAACGAATCGGCGACAGGGGGTGGTGCTCCGAGAGCCAGAAGGCCGAGGAGGGCCAGCGCATTCACCTAGCGAAGGTACCTGGTAAAGAAAAGGGACGCCGCCGTCCCCACCCCCTGCAGAACACCGTGCAAAGGTATCCCGAGCCCGAAGGGCTCTTCAGAACTTAGCCGCGGGTCGAAGACCCGGGGTAAGAGCCCACCCTCTCTCCCCGACCCCGGCAGGCGGTCGCAGAACCTACCGCAAACTGTTTTCCGCTACCGGATCGCGAACTTGCGTTCGGCGGGGCCGCTCTGGAGAGCGGCGGTCCGGGTTAGGGCTGCATGAGTTTTTCGATCTTGCGGATGTAGCGGCCGACTAGCTCGCGGCTTTCTTCTTCTTCGGGGGACTCGGCGTAGACGTGGAAGACCGGCTCGACGGCGTCGGGGAGCACGAGGACCCAGGAGTCGTCTTCGAAGATCTTGATGCCGTCGAGCAGCTCGACGTGCCGACCGTCCCGGGTCTCCTCGGAGATTCGGCGCATGACGGAGCCCTTGGCATCCCATGGAACCTTGACTTGCTCGTAAGCAAGCTTGAAGACGGGTAGCTCCGCGGAAACCTCGCGGATCGAGAGACCGGTTCGCTGCAGCATCACCGCCAGCATTCCGAACGAGAACGCCGCGTCGAAGCCCGGATGAAGCTCGGGGAAGATGAAGCCTCCGCGCTCGTCCCCCGCAAAGGTTGCGCCGCCGGTAAGCGAGCTGTCCATCAGGGAGCGAACGTCCGATTTCGTCCGCACCACCTCGGCCCCTTCCTTCTTTAGCGCCTCTTCGAGGAGGGTGGGGGCGGTGACGGAGATGGCGATCTTGGCGCTTGGTACGGTTTTGGCAATGAGCGTTCCCAGGGTGGCCAAGAGGGTGTTGCCGTGAACCTGCTCTCCGCGCTCGTCGACGATGGTCAGCCGTTCGCCTTCCTCCGTGAAGAGGACTCCCATGTCGTAACCCAGCGTCCCGACAATCTGGGAGAGATTCTTGACGTGCCGGTCCACCTCCTCGCCGGTCCTCGGCGCAAGCTTGGCATCGTTGAAACCGTTCAATGAGATCGACTCGATCCCAAGCTGCGCGATCATCGCGGGGAAGATCCCGGAGAGAGAAGAGTAGCCGTAGTCGCAGACCACACGGAGGCGCCGGCCGGCGGGCTCAGGGTGGAGGAGGCGGAAGTAGTCGGCCTGATACTCTTCGACGGCGCGGCTGACGAACTCCATGATTCCCAGATCGTCGGGATCGGCCCGCTTGAAATCTTCGCGGAAGAACGCGTTCTCGACCTTCCGCTCCATGGCGCGGCTGAGATACGCGCCGCGAGAATCGAGCATTTCGATAAGGGTAACGCGGCTATTGCCCGGGAGCTTGCGAACGCCCAGCGCGCCCGCCGCGCCGCTAGTTTTGACGAAATGCCGGGCGATTGGCAACGCCGCGCTCCGCATGTCGAGCACGTCGCATCCCACGCTCAGCAGCGAGGAGATAAGCGCGCGCTTGATCATCCGCGAGGAGCGGGTGGAGTCGCGGAAAGTGATGATCCGGCTCCCTTGAGGAAACAGCGAGCCGAAGGCGGAGCCGAGCCGGCAGGCGAAGTCGGGGGTGATCTCGATATTGCTGAGTCCAGCAGCGCCGAGCTCGCGGAAGAGGTTGCCGCGCCACTTATTGCCCCAGACGAGCGACATCGTGACGGTCGATCCACGCTCGACGATCTTGTCGGGCCAGAGCTTGACGCGGGGGCGGATATTGCAGCCGACGTCGACGAGACAACGGTCGCCGATCACCGCGTCTTCCCGGACCACGCTATCTCGCTTGACGGTGGCGCGAGAGCAAACGATGGCGGAGTGAACGCCGACGTTTGGGCCGATGTACGCCGAATCCCAGACGATGGAGCGCTCGACGTTCGCCCCTTCCTCGATGAACGCGTTGTCGCCGACCACCGCGTACGGACCGATCCGGGCACCCTTCTTCACCTTGACGTTCCGGCCAAGACAGATCGGGGGGACCAGCGTCGCGGTGTCGTCGACTACCGTGTTGGGGCCGATGTGCACCCCTTTCACGGATTCACGGCCGAGGATCGGCAGGTCGACCCGGCCGGCGAGGAGGTCTTCCTGGGCTTCGCGATATTGGCCGAGGGAGCCGACGTCGGTCCAGTACTCCTCCATCACGTAGCCGTACATCGGCAGGCGCTCCTGCAGCAGCTTGGGGAAAATGTCGCTGCTCCAATCGTAGTTGTGGTTCTCCTCCATGAAGCGGAAGATCTCCGGCTCCAGGATGTACATCCCAGTGTTGACGGTATCCGAGAAGACCTCGGACCAGCTCGGCTTCTCCAAGAAGCGGACCACCCGGCCGTCGTCGTCGGTAATGACCACGCCAAACTCGAGCGGGCTGGGAACGCGATACAAAATCAGGGTTGCGAGGCTCTTCTTGCTTCGATGGAACTCGAGCGCCTTGGTGAGATCGCAGTCGGTCAGGGCGTCGCCGGAAACGATGACGAAGGGCCCGTCGTTGAGCAGCGCCTCCGCCTTTTTGACGCTCCCGGCGGTGCCAAGCGGGACATTCTCCACGCTGTAGTGCATCTTCACGCCGAAGTCCGATCCGTCGCCGAAATAGCTCTGGATCTCGTCGGCCAAGTAGTACAGGGTGGAGACGACTTCGGTGATGCCGTGCCGCTTGAGGAGCGTGAGGATATGCTCCATGATCGGCTGGTTGCAGATCGGCACCATCGGCTTGGGCCGATTCGCCGTAACCGGCCGCAGCCTCGACCCTTCGCCGCCCGCCATCACCACTGCCTTCATGGCTCTATTGTCGCACGTCGAGTAAGGCGCAAGTCGCAATCGGAGCGTAAGGTGTACTGTGACGGTACTCCCTTGCCGCCATGTTGAATTTCCTGTTAAATCTCGCCGTCGCCGTCACCCTTCAGAGCCCTCCATCCGTTTCCGAGGGGGCGCTGCAACGATTGAAGCAAGGGAACGAGAGGTTCGCGACCCATGCGATGACTCACCAAAACTTGGACGAGGCGATCAGAGCATCGACCTCCGTGAAGCAGACTCCGTTCGCCGCGATCGTTTGCTGCTCCGACTCGCGGGTCGCGCCCGAGCTTGTCTTCGACCAAGGGTTGGGCGATCTCTTCGTGGTGCGCGTCGCCGGCAACGTTGTCGACGATAACGGGATGGGCTCGCTCGAGTACGCGGTAGAGCATCTCCACGTCAAGTTGATCGTGGTCTTAGGGCATGCGAAGTGTGGCGCGGTGTCGGCGGCGCTCAGCTCCTCGGGCCATCCGATGGCGTCGGATTCTTACATACCCGCGCTGCTCAAATGGATTGCGCCCGCGGTTCGAAAGGCCAGGGAACAGAAAGGAGACCCGCTCGGGAACGCAATCGTGAACAACGAGCAAATCGGGGCGTGGAGAATTCGGCACGCCAAGGGAGCGTTGGGGAAGGCGATCCGGCGAGGCGAGCTCAAAGTCGCGAGCGGCGTCTACGACCTGTCTAGCAGCCGGGTGCGCTTCGACTAGCTCCCGGACGAACCGGTGAGGACGTATTCGCCGCGGACGACCTTGAATTTCGGAACCAAGTGCGTTCGGTCGAACGACAGGTAGGAGTGGCGCAGGATGGACCAGAAGCGGGTCGTCTCGGGGTCGCCTTGTCCGGCGAGCCAGCCCCAGTTTTGATCGGTCATGCGGGTGGGATAAAGGTCGACTCGGATCGGCGGCCGGGCGCCGGCGGACAGAAGATAGATCTCCTGGATCGCGTCATCCCCCATCGCGAGGCAACCGGCGCTTACGCAGTTTCCGTGGATGAAGATGTCGAATCCAGGCGGCCCGCTGGCGTGAGCTCGGTCACGGGCGTTGGGATAGTTGAGCCTGAGCGAAAGAAGAAACCGAGATCTGGGATTGAGGCCGGCGACCGTATAGAATCCCTCCGGCACTTGGAGGTCACCCTCCCGCCGCTTGGGTCCAAGGGCGCCCGAGAGGGCTTGAACCGCATAGGTCTTGAAGAGCCGGAACGGCCCGCGGCTAGGCGCAACCCAGAGCTCCAAGCGCCGTTCGCGTTTGAGGCCGCGCAGGTAGATGCGCGAGGGCGGGTAGATGAGTCCGCGAGCCTTTAGGTCCCTGCGGAGCACCGCCTCTTTGGCGTGCCGAGCGACGGCGACCCGGTCGTCGGAACGAAGAATTGCTATTGCGACCAATCCGAGAAAGGTCATTGGGCCACCTTTGCGGGGATTACCTTGATCTCCGCCAAACGGCCGGGAGTCCGGCCTCGGTTGACGATGCGGAGGAACCGGAAACGACGCGGTTTGCCACGATAAGCGACTGAGACGCGATTCGCAGAAAGGGGATCGCGGCGGTTGTGGTAGCTCCAATTGGCGTCGACCTCTTGAGTCCAGCGTTGCGCCTCCTCCGGCCGCTGTCCGGTTGAATATGTGACCAGGTCGTACGCCGTCCAGACGGAGCCAGGATCGGCGACGAGGTCAACTTCACCAACCGTCCGGTCGCGGCCGAGATCGATCTCTACCCAATCGCCCGGCTTTCCGCCGAGAGCGGCTTCCGTCTCGTTCGACCCATCGATCAGCGCCGCGAGCTTGGCCGGCACGCTGCCCGCCGAGTCCGAAACGATTCGATCCGCGGCGAGATTGGTTTCGCTCTCCAGCGGAAGCGAGGGGAGCGCGACACGAAGATCCATGATCGCGGCGACCCGGTTGCCGCGGCTGGCGGTGTCGATGAGCTGCCAATTCTTAAGCCAGGTCCACTCCGTCACGCCATTTGCCGTCGCCTTGATAAGCAGAGCGCCATTGCCGCCGGTGGGGTCAAGCTTCGCGAAGGGGCTGGAATCGCCGCCCGGGAGGAGCGCCGTACCTCCTTTGGTCGTGGTGAGCGTCACTCGCGACGTCGCGTCCTTCGCAATCTTGCCGTCTTGAGTCTGGAAGATTTGAAGCTCGGCTCCATCCAGGCCCTCGCCGGCTTGGTTTTGTACATGCAGGAGTACGGTTTTCGGCAAAACCGGAGCAGGTCCCCCGAAAGCGGCGTTTAGCGTGGCCACGTCGGTGGCGGAAAGGAGGCCGGTCGGCTCGATCGGGATCGCCTCGAACATCGGATTCGAGAAAGCCTCGTATGGGAGCCCGACTTGACCTGGGACGAGACCCTCGTAGCGGGTGTCGCCGTAGCCCATCAAACCGGGAAACCGGTCCTGCCCTCCGCGGTTGGATAGCAGATTGTTCTCCGGAGAGACGCTTTCGGCCCCATAGCTGGGGGCGCCGATGGTCATCGCGAGCGACCTCAGGAATCGGGTCGGATCGGTCGACGCGACTTGCACGACGGCGTCGCCGAGCGATGCGTCGCCCACGGACCCGAGATCGGCGACCATAACCCGATTGACGAGCACCCGCTCGCGTACACCGTCCGGCGCAAAGGAGAATCGGCTTTGGGCCAGGTAGACGTCGTTGAAAAGGCGCACTTGGCCCTGGACCCAGTCCTCCGCGCTTTGAGGCGCAAGTTGGGCAGCGGTAGCTTTGCTGACGGCCACAGTGATTCCGCGCCCGCTGGTGACGACCGATAACCCGTCGTTCCTCGGGTTCGCGTCCGGCCCGGACGGGCGGATGCGTAACGCCACTGAGCCGAATCGGTGGTCCGATTTATCGTTTCGGTAAGCGGCCTGCGTGGAAAGAGTCGCCTCCTCGCCAGGAGCCAAAGGTTTCGAGACGTCCTGAGGGACGCCGGGCTTATCTTCCACGTACCAGGTAGCGGAAAAACCGGGCGAGGAAGCGGTGCCTACATTCTTAACGTGGGCGACGAAGGTGGCCAACTCACCCGGGTTTCCTTTCCTCTCGATGGCGACCACGCTGAGGTCCGCGCCGGTTTTGGGGGCGGCGTCCTCTAGCTCGAGCTCGAGGCGGGGGCGACCGCTATTAGCCTGTCCCGATCCGAATTGGACCGGCGCATCGAATGCGAGGGCGAAGCCGTAGTTGGCAAACGGGTGGTCGACCATCTCCTGAACCGTCGATTGAAGCCCTTCGATCCGGGTTTCTTTGGTGTCCGAGGTTGCCTGCGCGCCTTCAATCTTCGCGGTATCGGCAGAGCCTTGCGCGCCGAGTTGCTGCCAGCCCGCACCTCCGTCGCCGGCGATACGGTATCGCCAGGTGGCCGCACCCCGAGGTACCTCGGGCGTTTCGGGCTTCACCGTTCCGGCAGGGCGGTTCATAAATCCCGACAGGGTTTGGTATGGTCCTTCACCCCACGGGACCAACACTCGGGACGCGGATCGAAGGACGGCCTTCTCCGCCCCGGTTGGGCTTAGGATCAGAGTTGCTTTGCGTACGTGCTGGTTGGGTCCAACGACGCGATCGAGATCGCCGAATCGAATAAGAACCGTTCGCGAAGGGCCTCCGCTGAGTACGGAGTCTCCCCCTAGGCTGTCATTCGAGGCCGTCGCATCGAGAGTCGTGTCCGAAAAATCCCACAGCGGCACGCCGTGGGCCACGCCCCCTCGCACGAGGGTCACCGTTTCCGATCCGCCCTGGAGAGCAAGAAGCGCCGCGAGAGCAAAGGAGATCATGAACGGATTGTGCCCGATGTTGCCGACTCTCTTTTAAACTTCTCCCCTTTCCCGCGGCCATTGGAACCGCGGGTGTCTTTCCGGCGAATCGTTTCCCTCGACGATGTCCGCGAGGATCCGACCGGTCCAGGGGCCGAGTTTGAAGCCGTGGCCGCTGCAGGCGCTAGCAAAAACGGTTTTCGACCCGAGCCGTCCGATCCGGAAATCCTCGTCCGGGGTGGACGTGTAGAGGCAAGTGGCGACGTGCTCCACCCTGAGGGACTCGACGCCGAAGCGGCGGTGGACCGCCGAGGAGATCTGATCGAGGTCTGATTGGGTGGGGATGCGCTCCGTCTGGTTGGGATCGAACTCCGGTCCCGGTAGATGGGCGCCGACTTTCTGGCCCAGGTCGTCGGAGGGAAAACCGTACGTTAGCGACTCATCGTCGATCCAAACCGGGCCGGGGATCGTTGCCTGTACGTAGCCGTAGGTCTGGAGAGTCACCCGAACGTCGAGGTCGGGGACGTATTCGCGGATCCATGCGCCAGGGGCGAGGACCACGGCGTCGTGCTCCCGCTCCAGCTTCGCCACGTCGGCCGCTTCGCCGCTGTGGAATTCGACGCCGTAAGAGCGGGCCAGGTCGTGGGACACCCGCAATGCCGCCGCCGCGTCGACCGCGCCGGCCTCGGGCGTGAAGACCGCCACTTCGTTTGTCTCCATACGAACCTGGGGGATCAGCTCCTTCGCCTGAACGCCATTCAGAACCGAGTGGGGGACGGCGAGCGATTGCAGCGCGTCCACCATCGATACCACGCGGGGGGCATCGCGCCGCCCGAAGTAAAGTAGGCCGACTTCGTTTACCAGCGTTTGGCCCGAATCGCGCTCTAGATCGCCCCAAAGCGGATATGCCTCAGCCATGCACTGCGTGTAGAAAGCATCCGGATAGGCGCGCCTAACGATTCTAGTGCGGCCGTGGGAGCTACCTCGATTGGCGAATAGGGGGAATCGTTCGTAGACTTCCACCCGATGCCCCCGCTTTCCCAGGAAGCGGGCGGCGCTCAGCCCAACGATCCCCGCGCCTACGACCGCGACCTTCATGTCCCAAGGTTAGCAGGGGAGCGCCGGAACCGCAAAGCACCGAGACGGTATCCTATAGGGCGCGACAGGGGGGTATAGCTCAGTCGGTAGAGCATCGGACTTTTAATCCGTGTGTCCTGGGTTCGAGTCCCAGTGCCCCCACCACCTCGTCGCAGGCCCGCTAAAAAATTAACAAACACCCTTGCGGATTCGGCTTCCCGGTGTTAATATTTTAGCGGAGGATCTCTCTTGAAGCAGCCGGCCGGCTATCTCAGCAAGCGTGAACAACAGATCATGGAGCTCGTGTACCAGCGCGAGCACCTCACTGCCGGCGAGGCGTCGGAGCTCTTACCCGGAGCTCCCTCAAACTCGACGGTGCGAACCCTCCTCCGAATTTTGGAGGAGAAAGGACACCTTCGCCATATCGAAAAGGACGGACGGTACACGTATGTGCCGGTCCGGCCTCGCCAATCGGCAGCTCGCTCCGCCTTGGATGGGGTCATCAAGACTTTCTTCCGGGGCTCGGTAGGCGATGTCGTCGCGACGCTGCTCACCGAAGAGGGTTCGAAGCTCAGCCTGGATGAGCTGGACCGGCTGCAGTCGATGATTCAGGAGGCCCGCGAGGAGGGGCGATGACCGAGTTTGTACTCGCCGTTCTTCTCCGAAGTGTTCTGCTTGGGATGGCCGGGTTGGCGCTGATCGCTTTCATGAGAGGGCGTTCGGCATCGGTTCGGCACGCGGTGGCGGCGGGAACGCTCGTCGCGATCCTGGCCTTGCCGCTGCTCAGCGCGCTTCTTCCGAAGCGATCCATTGCGGTATTGCCGGCGATCGTGCCCCCGTCTTCGGTCAAGACCCCCACGCCGTCGGATGTCGCGGTCTCCATGACCGAGGCTGCCGACGTCGAGAAGCCCCGGGACTGGCATGGCCCCGCGGTCGGATTGTGGGGAGTGGGGACCACTCTGCTCCTGGTGCGATATGGCTTCTCTCTCTTTGTGGTGGAAGGCTGGGTTCGTCGTGGAAGGAAGGTTCGGGGACTGGTTTTGGAGTCCCCGGAGGTCGCCGTGCCGATGACGGCATGGCTGGGGCGGCACGTGGTGCTGCTTCCATCGGAATGGCGGAGCTGGTCCGCCGGTCGGCGGCGCTCCGTGCTTCGGCACGAATTGGCGCACGTGCGAAGGGGAGACTGGTTCACCCAGGCGGTGGGGCAGATCGCCTCGGCTTTGTTCTGGCCGAATCCGTTCGTTTGGGCGGTTTGCCGGCGGCTAAGGGATTTAGCCGAGTTGGCGGCCGACGATCTGGTGCTCACCTCGGGGGTCGCTCCCTCGCGTTACGCTCAAGACTTGCTGGAGATCGCGCAGGGGGTCCAGGCGACTTCCCCGGCGTTGGCGCTTCCGTTTGCCCGAAAGGGCGAAGTCGCCCGGAGGATCGAAATGGTATTGAAAACGAAAGTACAACGCGGCGCGGTCACCCTCGCCGGTCTCATCATGGGCGGCCTCGTGCTCGCCGGTCTCTCGATTCCGATCGCAACGTGGGCGCCGTCGCCCCGTCAGGGGGCGGCGCCCGTGGCCAAGCCGGGGGTTGAGCCGACTCAGATCAACCTTTCCTGTGCCCTTCTCGCTCCGGGAGCGGTCCTGGCGGAGAAGCGACGACCCGCTTCGAGTGGGCCGGCGGCGGTCGCCCTTTCGATGCAGCTTAAGGAAGCCGAGCGGCTCGTTAAAAGTGGGCAGGTTTCGCGGAAGATCGTTTCCGCCCCGACGCTAAGGACCCTTTCGGGAATGACCGCGAAAGTGACCATCGGAACCAACGAAGCCGAGGGCTCGACGATCGAAATCACTCCTACCTACAATTCCGACCGAAGCATCTCGATGCACGTCCGAGTTGTGACGAAGTCGAAGGGTAAACCGGACGACGAGACGTCCGCGGACCTGCGAGTTCAAGCCGGCAATGCCGCTCTGCTTCTGCGGCCATCGGCACCGGGCCGAGCGAGAGAAATTCGCGCGATCATCAGGCCCTCGGTCGTCGAGTCGGTCAAGCCTTTACCGGAGCGGTAATCGCACGGAGCATATCGACGGTTCCCGGGATCCTTCGCAGATTGCGGGATCACGGGGCAGCCGGGATGGGGGATCGATACGGCTCCCTTCTTCAGATCCAGCCTGATGGGCCCGGACTCGGCGAGCGCCTTGTGCAGGGCGTCATGGGAAAACGCTTGGACATCGCGGGCATCGATCCTAAGATTGATGCCCGGTCCGACGATTACCATCGGCAAGAACAACATCCACACATTATTGCAGAATGTCTGCCGATTACCTACTCAGAATCTGGGACGTAACCTCTCTCAAGGTCACCTCGGGAATTTCACGATTGCCGTGGCGATCGAGCACTCTGGTCACCGGAAGCGTCTTGTTAAAGCCGCCGGTGGCGCTGTCTAGGTCGGCGGCAATGTCGAGCATTACCAGGCCGTCTTCCAGGACCTCCCCCATCGGGCGCGTCTCGAAACGGCCCTTTTGGCGGGCGATGTACTCGAAGACGCCTCGGATCCGCTCGGAGCCGGAGCCCGCACAGGCATAGCTGCCGTTTTGGAATCGGGCGCCGGCGCCATCGAAGAAATAGACGCCGAAATCGTCCTTCTTGGGATCGTAGGCGGCGACGATCGGGAGGAAGAGGCCGATTCCCTGCATCGCCATCGGGGCGTTGCCGGCGAGGGCGCGGGAGATTTCCGTCAGCTTCCCTTCCAGCGACATCTCTTGCAAGACGGTGCGTCGGTAGTACTTGAACGAATGCTTGAGGAACCGGCACACCTCGATCGAGCGGGCGAACGCGCCGCTGATCGCCACGACCGTCCGGTCGTCGAGCGCCATGATCTTTTCCGCCTGATCGTACATGATCAGGTTCCCCGCCGTCGCCCGTCGGTCGGCTAGGGTCAAGACGCCACCGTCGAACCGAAGCGATAGCACGGTGGTGCCATGCACTTCGAAAGCCGGATCGATGTCCCGGGCGTGGACGGGGCGTGACGATTCCAGGGCAGGAACCGCCACGCCTCGCACGAGATCCGCGAAGTCTGTCACTCGCCCGATCGCTGGCGGTAGCGCTTCGCCTGGTCCGGGTCCACCTTTTTCATTCGGCGGAGAAGTTCGTTCCCGCCTTCCGGTTTCCGCACGTCGGGTGCGGAGGGGCCGCTCTCATCGCCCAGCTTTCGGCTGGGCTCCGGGGCCAAGGGTCTAGTCAGTCGGTCGCCGTCGGTCATCCTTTTACTCCTCGCAGAAGTTCGATAAAGCTTCCTACGTTCTCAGTTTGCGCCAGTTCCGCGGGATATGCGGCATCGGGGGGAAGATCGACTTCAATCGGCCCATCTTGCCCATTAAACGTGAGGGTCCGCCAGCAAACGCCGCGGAGGTACGCGTCGAAGCGTCGGACCGCCAGACCGCGGGCCAAAGCCCGGGTCGGCTCATCGACCCCTTCCAAACTCGCCAGTAGCTCCGCTCGCTCCGGATCGGGCGACACCTCGCCCATCTCGACCAAGGCGGCGTGAAGGCTCTCCTCGGGATTCGCGTTGTGATACTCGAGATCGTAGGATCGAAGGGCTGGATCTCGCCAGTCCGTTCCCTCTTCCTCCATCACCTGCTCAAGCACGTGCAGCTTGGCCGCCCAGTCCACCTCACGTCGGAAGGCGGTCATGTTCGCCCGCCGAAGGTCGTCGAGAAGGGCGCGAGAGGAGTCGATCGTCCAGCGCATCTCCTCGTCAAGGTCGAGCGTCGCTTCCGCGGCGGCGAAGTACGACTCGAGGATTTCGTAGGCGTCCGTCCAACTCCGGCCCGCCAGCTCGACTCGAAACGCGTACTTCTCGTCCCGCGAAATCGCCTGAAATGCCCGTACAGGGTCGACGAAGCTCCACTTCGGCGCCGTCTCCGCCTCGCAAAGGTGAAGGGCAAGCTTCACCAACCCGACCTTGCGCGCGGTGGCGGCGGGGATCATATTGGCGTCGCCACAGATGACGTGAAGCCGAATCCACTGCGAAGCATCGGCATGCGGCTCGTCGCGAGTGTTAAAAATCGGGCGGCGAAAAAGCGTCTCCGCGTTGGCGGCTTCGGTGAAGAAGTCAGCCCGCTGGCTGAGCTGATAAGTCGTGCTGGGGCCGTGTTCGGCGCCGACCTTCCCCGCTCCGACGAGCACTTGGCGCGCCACCAGCATTGGCAAAAGGTCTTTAAAGAGCCGGTCGAACCCAACTTCCCGGGGGACCAGGTACCCCTCGTGGGTGCCATAGCTGGCGCCGTGGAAATCGGTGTTGTTCTTGTAAACCTTGGCTTCCCGTCCTTCGCGCTTGGAATAGGCGCGCGCCGCGTTTAGGACGGCGAGCTGCCCCGCGCAATCGTGCCGGGCTAGGGCGTGAATCGAGAGGCACTCCGGAGTCGAATACTCCGGGTGTCCGTGATCGTTGTAGAAGCGGGCGCCGTTAGGCAGCACGCGGTCGGACCGCACTTCGTGAGCTTCGCCAAACTTTCGGCCGGAATCGTATTTCGCGTCGACCGGGTCGAACGCGAGGCGATCGAGTTTAAAGCCGCGAAGATCGGAGCGGGGGGATTCGTAACGGTAGTCCCAACCGACATGGCACTCGCCCGGGTAACCCCGAACGAGTGCCATGGCATCGTCTACCTGATCTTCGGCCCCGCGGCCATCGATGTGGAGTCCGTACTCCGTTTCGATGCCCGCGAGGATCGGTCTCAGCATCCTTATTGCCGGAAGACGACGAAGGTTCCAGTGGTCTGGAATCCTGTCGGAAGCGTTCCGGTGGTGAAGGTGTAAGTTCCGAAGCGAGTGTTGTCCGGCGAAGTGGTCGGCGATCCGTCTCCCTTCACCAGGTTGCTGATCGTTCCGTCGAGCTCTCCGGTAGCGTCCGCGTTCACGATGTCCTTCACCGGGAAGATCTGGAACCGTCCCAGATCGAGGTTCAGGTGTCCGAAGTAGAACTGCGTGATCGTGCCGCTGCCGTCACGAAGGATGACAGCCATCTCTTGGCTGGCATTGTCCTGCACGGTCGGGAAGACGAGCACTTCAAAGGTACCGATACCGGTGAGAACGGTCGTGTAGTCGCGCCAGATACCCTGCAAGGAAGTGATCCTCGCCATGAACGTAAGGTCGGTCGGGTCGATCTGGGTCAGGTTATAGGTGCCCGGCGTGTTCCGCAGAAGGTTCTGCGGACCGTAGGCGCCGATGATCGGCTGCGAGGCGTCCGCGGTCAGCTCTTCGAAGCTTCCCGACTGGCCCCCGGCGGAGATCGCGATGTTGTCGCCGCTCATGTAAACCCGGTTGGCGAACTCTCCGGTGGAGAGCTGCGGCCGATCGGTGTTGGCGAGGCCCGAAAGGTCGAAGGCGACAAAGTCCGTAAGGAAGCTGTCGATATAACCCTTGTCGCTAAGGTTCCGGAACCGGAACTCGTCCTCGTTGAACTGCACGGTTCCCGAGCCATCGTCGGTAAACATCGCGTCGTTCAGCAGGATCGGAACACTGGTGTTGCGACCAGGCAGAACGCGGATTCGAGCCGGGAACGAGCGCGGCGTCGGGGGATTGAGCGGCGTGGGAGGGCCTGAATCCTCTTCACGATAAAACTTCAGGAAGCTCAGCTCCAAGCTCTCGAACAGTCGTGAGTTGGGGTTCGTCGTCGACGAAAAAGGAACGTCGACGGCAGCGATCTGGCTGGTAAATGCGCGTAGCGGAAGCGCGGTCTCGGGAGAGAGCGCGGCTACGAGACCGTACTGGTCTTCGAGTTGGATCCGACGAATGACCGCGGAAAGATCTCCCGCCGCCCGGCGGCTGACGCCTTGGCCGGTTAGGTAGAGAAACTCAGCTCTGCCAAAGGTTTGACCAAGCCCGTTCGGCTTGGTGAGGTTGACGCGCATGGCGGTGCCCGGAACGGTTGTGGTAGTACCACCGCCGGACGTCCGGTGACCGCCGCCACCACCACCGCACCCGATGATCGCGGCAAGGGCCGCAGCGACGGACAAGTAAGCCCATTTCTTCAAAAGACGATTCACCTCGATACGTAAGCCGAGCCAAGCAAGCTGGCGGGAACAGTATAGCAAGTTCGGCCGATCCCGTTGAAGACGTCTTTAGAACGCGAAATCGTGCGAGTAGCCAAGAAATAGTTGCCGGCCGTCCACATACGGCCAGGAAGATGCGTTAGACAGCCGTTTTACTGAGCGCCGATCTACGGAGGTACAATCCGCCCCACATCATGAAACGGGACGACCTCCTCGACCTGAATGATGTGCTGCAGCATCCGGGTCGACAACTTGCCGTGGATATTTCCACGGAGCTTCCCGAGGAAGCGGACGTCGACCTGATCCGTCCCCTCGAGGGATACCTCGAGGCGGTCAGCACAGGCAACCTTCTGCTGATCACGGGCAAGTTCAGCACCAAGGCCGTTCTCGAATGCGCCCGCTGCTCGGGTCCGCTGGAGTCGGAAGTCGAATTCGAGATCGACGAGCAGTTTCCCGTGGAGGGGATTCCAAGCTCTCTCAGCCCCCAAGATTCCGCGCGGGTCGTTCCGGACGAGCCATTCGAGCTCTTCGAGGGAAACGTTCTCCTCGTCGAAAACCTTCTCCGCCAGGGCCTGCTGTTGGCGATGCCGATTCAGGCGCTCTGTGAATTCGGTTGGGAAGGAGAGTGCCCTCAGGCCGCCGCGCTTGCGGCGAAGCGGCGAGATAGCTCGGCCGGGCGACCGGAATTCGAATCGCTTTCTAATCTCTTAAACCGAGAGGACGACGCTACTTGAGCATCGCCCTCGATGCGATGGGCGGCGACAACGCGCCCCAAGCGATCGTGGAAGGGGCTCTTCAGGCGGCGCCGGACCTGCGCTCGACCCTTTACCTTGTGGGCGACGTCGCCAAGCTCAAACCGCTCCTTCCCCCGACCCTTCCTTCCAACATCGTTCTCCATCACGCCTCGCAGCAGGTCGAAATGGACGATAAGCCGCTCGACGCGTATCGAAAGAAGAAAGATTCCAGCCTTCTCGTGGCTTGCCGGCTGGTCAAAGAAGGAAAGGCGGAGGCGATGGTTTCCGCCGGCAATACCGGCGCCGCCTCGGCCACCGCGCTCCTGACCTGGCGTCAGCTTCCGGGCGTCCACCGCCCCGCGATCGCGAGCCCGCTCCCGAACCACCACGGCGGCTTCGTCATCGTGGACGCGGGCGCCAGCCCCGACGTCGACCCCGAACACCTCGTCGAGTTCGCCATCATGGGCCGCGCCTACGCACAGAAGTTGATGGGACGGCCGAACCCGCGGGTGCACCTTCTCAACATCGGGGAGGAGGAAGGAAAGGGAAACATTTTCGCCCGCGCGGTTTATCAGCTTCTTAAAAAGCACGACTGGTTTGCGGGCAATATCGAGGGAAAAGGGATGTATTCGCAGCCGTGCGACGTCGTGGTCTGCGACGCCTTCGTTGGGAACATCGTCTTGAAGACAAGCGAGGGGCTGGCCGAACTGATCGTCGATACCATCCGTGGGCAGATCCCCGCTAACCCGGTCGTTCGGTCGCTTTACTGGCCGGTCAAGAAGGTTTTAGCCCCCCTCAGGCCATCGATGGACTACGCTGAGATCGGGGGATCTCCGTTGCTGGGCTTGAACGGGCTCTGCACGATCTGCCACGGGCGAAGCAGCGCCCGGGCGATTAGGAATGCGCTTTTGAAAACACAACTCGCGATGGAAAATAAGCTGGTCGACACGATTCGGGAAGCCGTACAACGAGATTTGGGAGTGACGGAATGAACCGGGTCTTCGGCCGCCGCGCCGTGATTCAGTCGATCGGGCACGCCGTGCCCAGCAAAGTTCTCACGAACAAAGACCTCGAAAAGTTCGTGGATACCAACGACGAATGGATCGTGCAGCGCACCGGGATCAGCGAGCGACGGGTCTGCGACGGACCGGATGAGGGGACCGGCTCCCTCGCTCTCGCCGCGTCGATCGAAGCGATCGAGCGGGCCGGCGTCGGCCCCGAGGCGATCGAGTTGGTGCTCTGCGGGACGGTTTCGGGCGATTATCCCTGGCCTTCCACCGCCTGCTACGTTCAGAACGCCATCGGCGCGAAACACGCCGGCGCCTTCGACGTCAGCGCCGCCTGCGCCGGGTTCATCTACGCTCTGTCGAACGCCGCGGCGATGATCGAAGCGGGACAGGTCACCAACGTCCTCGTCATCGGCGTGGACTCGTTGAGCAAGCAGGTCGACTGGAGCGACCGTTCCACATGCATCCTCTTCGGCGATGCCGGCGGAGCCGTAATGCTGAAGGCGGAAGACGACACCGACCGGGGGCTCATCGAGACCGTCCTCATGTCCGACGGCAGCGGCGCTCGCTTTATCTCCATCGAAGTGGGCGGTTCCAAGTATCCGTGGGGTTCGGAGCAAGCCGAGGGACGCAAATCGAAGATCACGATGGCCGGTTCGGAGACGTTCCGCTTCGCCGTCAACGCGATGGGCGATGCCTGCGCCAAGGTTCTGGAGAAGGCGGGGATGACGGCCGATCAGGTCGACCTTTTCGTTCCGCACCAAGCGAACCTGCGCATTATCGAATCCGCCGCGAAGCGTCTCGGTCTGCCGCCGGAGAAAGTTTTTGTGAACGTCAACAAGTACGGGAACACCAGCGGGGGCTCCATCCCTCTCGCCCTGTACGAAGCCGAGCAATCGGGCCAGCTCAAGAAAGGGATGGTCACCATGACCGTCGGCTTCGGCGCCGGCCTCGTCTGGGGCGCGAACCTGATCCGCTGGTAGATCGGCCAGGGCTAATACCCTCACTTCCCGTGGCACGGGCGGCTCGCCCGTGACAAACCCCCTGGGTCTTTCTCGGCTAATTCTAAAATAGCCGTCCGAAGCGAGCCGGCCGTCGTCAAAGGCATATGCCCTATAAGGAATCCGTTTGAGCGAAGATCAGATCAATGCCGAGGCCGACAGAGAAGCGGCGGCCCACCCCAACAACTTCGACCTGAGGAAGTCGCAATGGAAAAACGGGCTCTACCGCAGGAATAAGCATTATTCGGGCACGATTGCCGGAGCAATCGGCTTTCTCATCCTGTTTGTTGGGCTCTTTTGGTTCATCTCGCACGCCCCTCAGCGCGGCGTCACCAAGCCGGTCCCCGGCGTCAACGGGCGATAAGAACGCAGCATGATTCTCACTCAGCCGCGCGACCCGAGATTGATCACGATCCGTCGCGGCGGCTCTCTCACCGACACCGACCACCACCTCCTTGCGATCTGGGCTGCCGTATGCGCAGAGCATGTGCTGGATTTATTTGAAGAGGCTCGGCCAGAAGACCATCGACCGAGACATGCTATCGAGCAGTGCCGTGCATGGGCGCGTGGAGACATTCCGATGCGCCAAGCCCGAAGGGCAGCGTATGACGCCAACGCCGCGGCCAGAGATCTGCGGGGCGCTCCTCGATATGCCGCCTATGCCTCGGCGCAAGCCGCAGTAGTCGCCCATGTGGCGGCGCACGAATTGGGTGCGGCCGCGTATGCGATTAAGGCGGCACAGGCGGCGGCTCCTAACGAAGAACAGCGCCAGGCTGGTCTCCAAGAGTGCCAGTGGCAACGGTCAATGCTTCCAACTGAGATTCGAGAGCTTGTCCTCGATGACCAGCGGCTGCGAAATCACGCTTGCTGGTTTGTTTTCGACTGCTGAATTTTTCCAGCCAAGAATCGGTTCGCTACCCGATCGGCACGAGGAACATGCCGGCTTCGGGAAGTTCGAAGGCTCCGATTCGACGGCCTTTCAAGTCCAGAGCGATGATCGACTTTTCCGTCGACCGAGCGAAGACAACTAGCCCTCCAGCGACGGCGATCAGTACCGAAAACGGAGCGACCTGATCGGCTTTACCGACGACCCATCCGCTGCCGGTGAAGCGGAGGGTGTGAACGACCCCAGAACGGAGGGCAAAGAAACCATTGCGGGGACCAACCGCAATCAGGCTATTGACCGGATCCGCCGCATCCCCCCATATGCGGGACACAAGCTTCAGGTGGCCGCGATCCAGTCTGACGTCGACCAAACCCCGCCCCCAGGCTTCTAGAATCGCGTGCTTATTGTCGAAGAACGCCATCGCGGGAACCCCCTGGGCCACATCTATTCGTTCCCGCTCCGCGCGCCGGGACGACTCAACTCTCCACACCGCCCCGCCAGACCAGTCCGCGCCGCTCTCGGAGAGCCCCACGAAGAGGGGGCCGCTGCCCTTCGGTACGGCTGCCACCACTTGCGCCTCGGAAGGCTTTTGAAACGCGATCTTGCCTCGCATGGGTCCAACATTCCGCCTCGATACCGGATGGATCGCAACGCCGGCGGCTGAAGCCACATAAATAAGCTTTTCATCTGGTGAAAGGCAAAGGTATTGGGCGTCCGCAAGGGTATTCACTTCGCCTCCACCGGGTGCGATCTGCAAGAATCGCCGTCCGTTACGAGATATAAGCAGCACCAAAGATCGGCCCGCGGGGCCTTTGATCGCATGTGCAATTTGCGACCCCGGACGAGGCGACCAGGGTGATCCGCTTTTGCCGAGCTTCTGGCCGGGAGTAAAGACGTAATACGCGACCTCCCCCGTCCGGGGGGAGATCGCGGCAAAACGGACGGAGGAAGGGGGCGCTTTCCCTGGCATCGTAGATGCCCAAGCAGCGATCGCTATTCCTAGTATCGACATAGGTTTTGTGCCCCCTTCTTCCGTATTACGGCGAGGTTCGAACTTGGATCTGTTCCTCCCAAAACTCGGGGTTGTGATCCACCGATTTCACATACGCGCTCCCGAGGCCGGGGTAGGCGCCGGTCTTGTAGACGTTGACGCCAGACTCCAATTGGGAGCCGTTCACCGTCACTTCGCCTCCGAAGATATCTCCCCAGCCGCCGCCGATCTGATAGGCGCCGGACATGAAGAGACCGCTCGAAGGGCCATTCGGCAACGGCGCGTTCGCGTTCACGACCGTACCGTTCGCCTTCGTGAAGCGAAGGCGTTGGGCGATCGAGTTCACCCGTTTGATCGTGACCGTGTTCAGGCCCGACTGCTTCAGGTTGCGAACGACGATCGAATACCGGTACTGCGGGGCC
Source organism: Fimbriimonas ginsengisoli Gsoil 348 (assembly GCF_000724625.1). Lineage (GTDB taxonomy): Bacteria > Armatimonadota > Fimbriimonadia > Fimbriimonadales > Fimbriimonadaceae > Fimbriimonas > Fimbriimonas ginsengisoli. Next base: position 1,558,456 of record NZ_CP007139.1, read on the forward strand.
GGAGGGCCTTGCAGGTTCGGATTTACGAACGAGAACGATCCCGCGCCTCCGTTATTGCCGATGACGAACATCCCGTGGTAGTTCGGCAAGCCGCCAGGCGAGGGCAGCGTCCACGTAATTTTCGGCGCTCCGTTGACATAGATGTTGTCGTATCCCTTGGGAGCCAGCGTCCAAGTCCCGCTCGCCTTGTTCAGCCCGTACACCTTCCAACCCGGATTCGAGCTGCTGCCGCATTGGAACCCTACGTCTACGTGGACGTTGGTGGTCGATGCGAGCCCATCAACACCGGTGTAGATATAGGCCGTGTCGGTAGAAGATCCCGCGGAGGTGTCGTTCCCTTTCAGGTTCGCGGTGCCGGAGGATGGGGACGGAAGATACACCGCCGCTCGGAGCTCCGAGAATCCGGCATTGGCTTCGACCTTGCGGAAAGGACCGGAAGGCTGGGCCGTCGGGTTGTATCCGCCCAATTGCAGCGGCGAGTAAGTCGCCTCCGCAGAGGCCCGCCCGCCTTTCATACCGTTGGCATAGTGCGACGCCGCTTCGCTCCGACGAAGATTCGACCGGTTTGAGGAAAGCAGCAACCCGCCATCGTCGCCACCGCCCTCGAAGCCATCCATCGTAACCGGATAGGTGGCGTTGTCGCTGTCGTGATACAGGTTGCTGGCCGCGTCGTATTGCGCGGTCGGCCCGTAGGCGGAGGCGCCGTTGCTATTGCCGTTGCTGTAAGTCACTCCGTTGGGCCCGAGGGCGACGGTGCGTCCACTCGCAGCCCAACCGGTAACGTGCGCCGCTCCGATCTGGTCGATCTTGGCGACGATCGTCGCTGCGTTTCCGGTGTCGTACGGGACAGAGTCGGCGGTGGGAGCGTCGGAGGACTCGTTGCTGGCAACCCCTTCGGTTCCGCTCGAGTTGATCACCGATTTGACCACGTAGTAGTACGTCGTTCCGGTGGAGAGTCCCGGGTTCGAATAGAGGTAAGCGTTCGAGAGACCAGGGCCTGGGTCAACCGGGTTAATGGGCGAGGAATTGAGCTTCGTGTACGGGCCGCCGCTGGTGGTGGAACGGTACACGTTGTAGCCGATCGCTCCCGGCACGCCGTTCCAATAGAGGGAGACCTGGCTCGTACTGGTTCCTACCGCCGTCAAGGTGATGACGGGCACGGTTCCCGCGGCCAGAGTCGTGGCCGACGCCTCGTTGCTCCACGCCGAATTCTCGGATGCGTTGAAGCTTCGCACCCGGTACGTGTAGGTCGTCGAGGCGGTCAGAGCCGAATCGGTGAAGGTCGTGCTGTTGGGAGCGGCATTCGTGACGAACACGTAGGTCGTACCACTCGCACCACCTTTTCGCTCGATTCGGAATCCGGTTTCCGTGGAGCTCTGGTCGCCCCAGCTAAGGGTGATCTGGCTGCTGCTGATCGCGGCGGCCTGCAGGTTGATCGGCGGCTCGATGGGCGTGGTCAAAGAGAGCTGATCGAGCTTGAAGTCGTATGACAGCGAGCTAAGGCGAACCGGTCGTGCCGCGCGAAGGTAGTACTTCATCACGCCGGTCGAGGCGTTGCGATACAAGGCAACTTGGCTTGGCGTCAGGGAGACGACTTGAACGATGTCCGCCCCTGCACCGGAAAAACTCTTCACGTTATCGAACGCCAACGTGTTCACGTTTTGGAAAAAAACGAGAAGGGTCGCGTTGGCGGGAATGTTGCTCTCGACCGAGACATTCAATCCGGTCGAAGTCGTATTGCTCGCAAGCGAGCAATCGCCTTGGACATCGGCCCACTGGTCACCCGCCGAAGTCGAGGTCGTGTGAACCGTGTAGTAGAGATTGTCCGAAGTTTGGATGCTGCTTAGGCTTCCGGAAACGTAGGTTCCGAAGTTGCCGACGGAGATCGAGGTCACCGTGTTGGATCCCTGCAGCACCCTGGCTAGCGAGACACAGGCTAAGACTCCGATCAGGAGCGTTAGCCACAAAGACCAAAAACGTCTCTTGTGTTTCAAATGAATTTCTCCCTAAAGGCTGTGATAATTACCAGCTAACCTTCAGCGAGTGGACGTATCAAAATATTGAATCGTTCTGACTTTCACAGAAAGCGAACTATCCGTTAACGTCAGGCCGAAACCGAAGCGGGGCTTGCGGCGACGACGGAAACTTCCACCAGGAGGCGCGATGCCGGGGGGCCGACGTAGACCCCTTTGGTGGGGGCGACCTCGCTGTAGTCGCGGCCGACGTGGACGCGGATGTGGTGGTCGTTGGCGAGGAGGGCGTTCGTCGGATCTAAGGCGAGCCAACGGCCTTGGGGAAGCAGGCATTCGAGCCAGGCGTGCGTCGCCTGCTCGCCGCGGATCCCCGGTCCGCCGTAAAGGTAGCCGCTCACATACCGAGTAGGAACCCCCTGGGTGCGGCAGCACGCGATCATGAGGTGGGCGTAGTCCTGGCAGACGCCGGCCCGCTTCTCGAGAACTTCATCCAACGTCGAGTGGACGTGAGTCGCATCGGTATCGTAGGTAAGCAGCTCGTTGATGTGACGGTTTAGGTCGAGAAGAAACGTCGCGATGCCGGTCGCGCCTCGTCGAACTTCCTGGGCGATCCGGGCGGCCTCAGGGTGGAACGTCACGTACGGACTCTCGGTGAGGTACTCCACGTTCGCTTGGCGGTTCTCGTCGGCGGCGTAGAAGTCCCATCCATCGGTCAAGAGGTCGACGTCGGCGTAGGGGTCGCTGCGGCGGGTTTCCACCGTCGCGGTCGCCACGATCTCCATCCGAACGTGCGGCTGCCTGACACCGAAGTGGTGAACCGTGCCCCCGATATCCTCATACGAGAAGACCGGCACCCGCGGAAGGACGTCGACGCGGAACTCGCGGCAGGTCTGCGAGTCGTCGGTCAACGGCATCAGCCGAACTTCGTTATGACTCTCGAAGGCGGGCGACGGGTACTCGTAGACGGTTCGGTGGGTAGCTAGAAGGATCATGAAGGGGCGGTGAAAAAAGAGTGGCCCTTCAATAGACGAAGGTGGGCCGCATTGCGCCGCTCTCGAACGACGATTTAGTAGGTCAGGTAGTTCGCATAGATGGCATTGCCGATGTCCAGGCAGCGCATCTGCACTCCGTGTAGGAATTCGTGAAGGCCTCCGCTGATGATTTCCTCGGCTCGAGTGTAGTTCAGATCGCTATAGAGGCGGCCCACCGCTCTCTCCGCTTCGTTTTGGGGCGCGAGGTCGCGGTTTCCGCTCACTCGCCGGAGGCAGCCTTCGATGCGGCCGATCGAGTGGCGGACGGATGCGGGGAACTGCGGGTTCAGGATCAGGAACTCCGCGACCCGAGCCGGGGTCACCCCCTGCCGAAACGTCTTGGAGAACGCTTCGTAAGCTCCGACCGACTTGAGCACGGCGATCCAGCCGTGAACGTCGAGTGGCCCGCCGACCGAGTCGGGCGCGGGCACGGTCGGCGGCACCGTCTCCCGCACCGCGAACCGAGGCAGCAGGTCGTGGTATTTCACGTCGAGAATCCGCGTCGTCTGGTCCGCCCGCTCCAAAAACCGCCCGGCGTCGTGAAAATCGCGGGCCTCGCCCATCATCAGCGTGCGGTTGGTGATCCCCTGGAAAAGGTGCGATCCGTCTTTGACCTTCTGAAAGAAACCGAACGGTGACGTTTCCAAAACCCGATCCACATCCCACGCCTGGTAGTCGAGATAGAACCGGTTGAGACACTCCCACATCTCGCTGGAGATCTGGTCGCGGATGCTACGCGCGTTCTCGCGGGCGGCCCGGATGCAAGCCTGAATGCTGCTCGGGTTCTCCGTATCGAACGCGAAGAAGTGGAGCACCGACCGCTCGTCTTGCTGGGAGTACCGCTTGTTGAACGCCTCCTCTTGGCTGGAGATGGCGAGGATGGAAGACCAGCGAAACAGCTCGCCCACGAGCGGGCTTTCCAACCCGAAATGATAGTGAACGTCGATCATCCGGGCTGTCGCTTCGGCCCGCTCGATGTATCGACCGATCCAAAACGCGCTCGCGGCATGGCGGCTCAGCATTGGGGCGCCCCCGCTTGGCCAGGATTCTCGATCTCCGCGGGGGGATTTGCAAGCTGAGTCTGGGTCATGGTTCCGAGGGTCTGCGACTGGGTATCCGGCCCGTCGTCCGCCAGCACCCACGTATCTTTGCTGCCACCTCCTTGGGAGGAGTTGACCACGTAGCTCCCCTTCCTGAGCGCGACCCGCGTGAGTCCGCCGGGGACGATGGTGACGCCGTCCTTGCCGCAGAGAATATACGGACGCAAGTCGACGTGCCGCCCCTCGAACCCGTCGCTGAAAAAGCATGGCGATCTCGAAAGCGAGATGAGCGGCTGGGCGATGTAGTCGCGGGGATTCGCTCGAATGAGGTCGCCGAACCGCTCACGTTCGGCCTGGGTTGCCTGCGGTCCCATGAGCATCCCGTATCCACCGCTCTCGTTGGTCGCCTTCACGACGAGCTTATCGAGATTATCGAGGATGTATGCGCGCTCATCGTCGCGCCAGGCCAAGTAGGTTGGAACTTGCTCCAAGACCGGTTCCTCGCCGAGGTAGTAGCGGATCATTTCGGGGACGTACGGGTAGATCGCCTTGTCGTCGGCCACGCCAGTGCCGATCCCGTTGGCGAGCGCCACGTTGCCGGCCCGGTAGGCGTTGACCAGGCCCGGCACGCCGAGAACGCTCTCGGGGCGGAAGGCAAGGGGATCGAGAAAATCGTCGTCCACTCGCCGGTAAACCACATCGACCCGCTTCGGTCCCTTGGTCGTCTTCATGAAGACGTAGTTGTTTTCCACGAACAGGTCACGCCCTTCCACCAGCTCGATCCCCATCTGCTGGGCGAGGAACGAGTGCTCGAAGTAAGCGGAGTTGAAGACGCCCGGCGTGAGAAGCACCACCGCGGGGTCCTCGGGGCCGGAGGGGGCGAGGTCGCGCAGATTCTTGAGTAGCATGCGAGCGTAGCCGTCGACCGGCCGGACGCGGTTTTCTCGAAACAGGCTCGGGAAAACCCGCATAAGAATCATGCGGTTCTCGATCATGTAGCTGACCCCGCTGGGGGTTCGGCAGTTATCCTCGAGCACCCGGTAGGTTCCGTCGACGTCGCGGATGATGTCGGTGCCGCAGATGTGGACGTAGATGTCGTCCGGCACGTCGGCGCCGACGAAGGCGCGGCGGTAGTTGGGGGCGTTGACGACCAACTCCCGCGGGACTCGCCCATCCTTGAGGATCTTGCCTTCGTGGTAGACGTCGTGGAGGAAGAGGTTCAGTGCGCGAACTCGCTGCTCCAGACCTTTTTCAATATGCCGCCATTCGGCCGCCGGAACGATGCGCGGCACGAGATCGACCGGGAACGGCTTCTCGATCCCCTGGGTGTCGCCGTAGACGGTGAAGGTAATCCCTTGGTTGACCAGCGTGAGGTCCGCCAGCTCGCCCCGTGCCCGGAACTCCCGGGCCGTCATCGCGCCGAGGGTCGATTGGAGACGAGCGTAGTGCGCCCGGGGGACGCCGGTCCCCTCGAACATCTCGTCGAAGAAGCCGCCCAAGTCGTACCCCTCGAAGAGGCCCGGCGGAGACACGAAAGTTTGAGATTGGATCATCGGAAAATGCCGTCGGGCGGCCTTGGCCGGCGGATCCTATCAGGTGAGATGGGGCATTATAACGCGCCTGTCGCCGGCGTGCCAAGCCGCACCGTAGCATCGGCTCCAAGCCGATGAACCTCATAGACGTCGCCGGCTGGGAGCCGATGCTACGACGGCTGCCGAGAAAGCTGGCAGGACGAACCGGCCGGAAGAGATGAAATGGGTGGGGGGCAGATCGCGGGTCGGGTGGCCGTGGTCGCCGGCTTCCTGCCAGGCATATTGGCCCGAGCCCCAGAGCGCCACCCTGCCGGCGGGCAGTCCTACGATCTCGACGGGTGAGCGCCCCTTATTCACCAACAAGACCGACTGGCCGCCCTCCGGACGGAGGAGCGTATAGGCCGAGACATCCGGGGATGAAGAAGTCGAACGGACGAGGTGGTGAGGCTTCGCAAGGTCGCCGCACCATTCGCGGGTCACCAGCGCCGCCGCCCAGTGGGCGGGCATCGCCCATTTGGCGTTCCCTCCTTCATCGTTGAGCCAAGTCATGAGGTTCCCCCAGTGCCCTTTCGTCTCCGAAATCAACTCGTTCGGTTCGAAGCCGTACAGGTACGCCTCGCTCCCGCCGAGCTCGAGAAATTTCCCAACCGTGTCGAGGTTGAGCAACGCCGCCGCGACCTGAACCTCGCTCGGCCCAGCAAACGCGGAGTAACCGTACTCGGTGATCAGGTAGGGAAGGCTCTTCGGCAACCCGTCGGCGCAAAGACGGTTCAAGGCAGCTTCCAACATCCCCGGCGAAGCTCGCAACTGGGGCTCGCAAGCGCCGTATGGATCGTCGAAGGGATACCATTCGAAGCTGAAGAACTGGAAGTCTCGCAGTTGCCCGCGCCGCCGCAACTCGTCCATAAAGCGGCGCACAAAGCCATGCTCATAGGGTCCGGGCGGAAAGGCGATCGATTCGTGCTGGACCGTTTGCATCGACGGTCCACCGATCGGAACATCCGGAAAAACTGCACGCGCCCGCCGAGCGATCTCGGCATACAGGGCAGCGAAATCCTTCGGGTTCGCGTACTGCCCGTCCGGCTCCTCCCCGATCTCCACCCCCCTTAACCGAATCCCTTTCGCTTTCAGCCACCGAAGCTCGGCTTCCGCGTTTTCCGGCGTGTCGTATAAAGCCCCGACCGGGACAAGCATCGGCAGACCATGGGTGAGCCCGCTAGCTAGTACGGTATCGAACCCAGGCTGCTCGGTGCGCCGGTCCAAGTCCTGCGCCCGGTGCCATGGATCGGTCGAAGAGGTGTATATCGCGGTCTGGTCGTGATTCGGCGCGTGCACGACGAAATCGCGCAGTTGGCCATGGCGCATCCGCCCGATTTGAACCTCACGAATCGCAAAGCCGACCCGATCGCGAGGATCGGGGGCCATCGACGGCTCCGAGGTTCGGGACGAGCGGGCGAGGTTGAGGCGGATGAATCGGGTCGGGGGAGTGACTTGGAAACGGACCAGGTCCAATGGCCGGTCTGGAGGACCGCTGCTCTCGAGACCGGCTCTTCCGGACTCCCTCACCCCCAACCCCCTCTCCCTCGTTCGGCACGTACATCCGAAGGAGGGAGAGGGGGCTCCGGAGATTGGGTGCCAGACGCCTGGGGGGTTGTCGTCTTCTTCGATGTTTTCGTTGCCGATCCAGTATTCGAGGTTGTATTGCGTCGCAAAAGGATTCGCCCACTGGATGCGAATGGCGTCGATCTTGCGCCGGCGGCCGAGGTCGATGACGACCCATTGGGGAGCGTCGCCTAGGTAGGGATTGCTCTTCCAGTAAGTGGTCCCGTCTCCGTCGTCGATGCGAGAATAGCTATCGTCGTTGGCTTGGTCGAACGTGTTCCCACGCCGGGGGAGGCGGTAACCCCAAGAGACTTGGATCGGCTTGCTGGGGATGGCGGAGGAGGTCCAGTAACCTTGCCGATGAGCGGCATCGCTCCAGGTCCCCTCGGGGTTCCAGTGCCACGCCTCGCCGGCAAGCTCCGTCCGCAGCCGGTAAGTGAGGGCGCCGAGGCCGCTCGAAAGCATTGCCCGAAGGTTGTGCGGTCGAAACGTCTCCTCCGCATTGCCTGCCTCTCGGCCATCGACACCGGCGCCCAAGGCGCGGATCGGCACAAAGCGATTGAGTACTTGGCCGGGGAAAACCGAGATTTTCACCGACGGGATCAAGGCGAGTAGGAGGGCGGTAAACAAGACGACCGATTTTCCCCTAAACCGCGGAGTTGCAGAGGCCCTTGAACGTAGACCAAACTATGGAGGACTTTGGCTAGCGCAGCTTCCCCGACCGTCGCCGCCAGAACCCCCGCGAGCGAGATCAGTCCGTACCGGTGGATCATCGTCATCGGTCTGATTACCGCCTCCATCATGGAGGTGCTCGACACCACCATCGTGAATGTGGCGCTGCCGCAGATGGCGGGCAATCTCGGCGCCACCACTCAGGAGATTGGGTGGGTTTCGACCGGCTATATCCTCGCCAATGTCGTCGTCTTACCGATGACCGCGTTCCTTGTCGGCCGATTCGGGCGCAAGAACTACCTGGCGTTCTCGATAATCCTCTTCATCGTCTCGTCGTTCTTCTGCGGAACCTCTCATGCGTTGCTGGAGCTGGTGATCTGGCGCATCCTGCAAGGGGCGGGAGGCGCGGCGCTGCTCTCCACGGCGCAGGCCACGTTGCGCCAAATCTTCCCTCCCGAACAGCAGGGGCTCGTCCAGTCTGTATTCGTCATGGGGATCATCGTCGCGCCAACCTTAGGCCCCACTCTGGGCGGTTGGATCACGGACCACTACACCTGGAACTGGTGTTTCTTCATCAACATCCCCATCGGCTTGGTGTCGCTGTTCCTTGTGACCCAGTTCCTGCACGACCCGGCAGGAATGCGGCGGAACGCGACCGTCGACTACTTGGGAATCCTCTTGCTGGCGGTCGGCTTGGGATCGCTGCAGTACGTGCTCGAAGAGGGGCAATCGCAGGACTGGTTTGCCGATCCCACGATCCTCAAGCTTGCGATCCTCTCGGCCGTAACGCTTTCGGCAATGCTGTGGTGGGAGCTTTCTCCGCGAAACGAACACCCGATCGTCGACTTCCGAGTGCTGAAGAATCCGGCGTTGACGTCGGCGATCGTCCTCTTCGTCACGCTCGGGTTCGGGCTTTACGGTGGCGTTTATCTCTTCCCGATCTTCGCCCAGTCGATCTTGCGGTTCACCCCTACCGAGACTGGCCTCGTGCTTTTGCCGGGCGGACTCGCGACCGCGGCGAGTGCCCTTATCTGCGGAAAGCTGCTGGGCGGCAAGAAGCCGCTCGTGGACCCGCGGGTACCGATCTTCGTCGGACTGGTGATCTTCATGATCTCGATGTGGGACCTTGGGCACCTAACGATTCTTAGCGGCGAGCCGGACACCCGGGTCTCGCTGATCGTCCGCGGCTTCGGGCTCGGGTTCCTGTTCACCCCGATTAACCAGGTCGCCTATGCCAGCCTTCGCCCGAATGAGGTCCAGCAGGCTTCGGGGCTCATCAACCTTGCCCGACAGCTTGGCGGCTCTTTCGGGATCGCGATCCTAGGAACCTACGTCCAGGCCCACGCAGCTTTCCATCGGGCCAACTTGGTCACCCACATCTACCCGGGCAACCCGGCCGTGGACAGCCGGATGCAGGCCATTACGTCGGGACTTGTGGCCAAAGGGATGCCGCTCGAGCAGGCGAAGCAAGGAGCCCTCGCCGTAATGGACCAGACGGTCCAGAGGCAGTCCATGACCATGAGCTTCAACGACGGCTTTCTGCTGATTTTGGTGATCTTCATGTTTGCGACGCCGGCGGTTCTGATGCTAAAGAAGCCCACCGGCGGACGGGCGGCCCCGGCGGACGCGCACTAGCGCGACTTCTGAATCAATTGATTTGAAAGGTGCTTTCGGCGGGAACTGCCCGAAATGATTTACGCGTAGATCATTTTTGTTAAAAACCTCTTGGTGTTATTCGACTTCGGCTCTATACTGTGCATGAACCGCTTCATGTTATGAAGCGGTTCATATAAATCCATGCGAACCCGCCTCAAAGACGTGGCCGATAACCTGAAGCTCTCCCCCGCGCTCGTTTCCGGCGTGCTCAACCGGAGACCGAACGTTTGGGCGTCGGAGGAGACTCGCAAGCGGATCATCGAAGCGGCGCGGACGCTGAACTACCAGCCGAGCGCGGCGGCACAGGCCCTTAGCCGAGGAAAAAGCGACACGGTGGCCTTGGTCTACCGCCGTCTAGAGGGTCCAAGCTACCGTTTGGCTTACAGCGGCTTGGTGGATACGCTTTCCAGCGGCCTTCAAGCCAGCGGCCTTGGCCTTGCCGTCGCCAACTTCGCCGACCAGGAAGCGGTGCTCGACCACCTTCAAAAGCTGGCCGGCACCCGGGCCTGCGATGCCGTAATCCTTTGGGGCCGGGAGCAAGATACCGAAGCTCAGGGCGAGCTACTTGAAAAGCTCGGGATTCCGTTTCTCGTCAAAGGCCGGCACGAGCGCGATCATCCGAACTGGAACCAGATCGACTTCGACCACGAGGGAATGATGGCCCAAGCGGTCGATCATCTTGCCGACTTGGGGCACTCCCGGCTGGCGTATCTCGGATTCCCACATGACGAGGCGTTCGTTCGCGCTTTACGCCGCGGGTACGTCCAAGGGCACCGGCGGCGGCTCGGTTCGGACCCGGACCCGCGCTTCTTTGCCGAGCACGAGGACCTCGTCGCCCCGAACGCGGAGACGATCAACGGGTGGCTCAGCTTGCCGGAGGACGAACGGCCGACCGGCTTCGTCGTCGGCGCGGGCAACTCGGCCTGGCAAGCCCTGGAGACCTGCATCGCCCAGGTCCACCGCAAGCTCGGTTTCGAAACCGGCGACGACGCTGCTGCCGGCGTCACCTCCCTCTTTTTCACCCTCATGTTCGGGAACGCGCTCGTCTACCAGGGGATCGAAATCGATAGCCTGGCCCGGTTAGCTTTGCCCGAGCTGCTCACCGCGATCGAGCGGGGTGAGCCGGCCGAGTCGGTCCACCGGTTTTTGCCCGCACTTTCGCCGGCTCCCAGCCTCGACCTTTTGCAGCATGGCGTCTCGTTTTCCGGAGATGCCCCATGACCGCTTTTTGTCATCTCGTCATTAAACGCCGGCCTTTTGTCTGGCGCCGATCCGCACCGAAATCGACGACGTCGTCGATTGCCCTCTCCTAAGAAAGGAGCCCATATGAAATCACTTCGCAATAATCGAGCCTTTACGCTGATCGAACTGTTGGTGGTCATCGCGATCATCGCCATTCTCGCCGCCATCCTCTTCCCGGTCTTCGCCCAGGCGAAGCAAGCCGCAAAGAAGACCGTTGACGCCTCCAACCTCAAGCAGATCGGACTTGGTCTGATGATGTACGCCGGAGACAACGACGACCTGTTCCCACGCAACGATTACAAGGACCCGGCGCGTCCCGACTGGGCCGCTTTCACTTGGCGCGAAGCGAGCGCGCCCTACATCAAGAACGGCACGCCCAACGTAAGCTGGGTCAACAATCAGCCGCTCGCAATGTCCGGGATCTGGAAGAGCCCGGCGGAGCCCGCGAACGGACGATATGGCTATAACGTCCACCGCGCTCTGATGCCGAACCAGTTCGACTGGGAGTTCGGCGACAAGTACCTCATTCCTTCGCGCGGACAAGGAAACGTCGATAAGGTCGCAGAGACGATGCTCGTCACCACCGTCGGTATCAACCCCGATTGGCAGTCAGCCGCTCTCGGCCTGGAAGTAGCCTGGTGGTGGCACGGCGGCGCTCAGTGGCCGCCCGTCTTCACCGGCGCGACCTCCGGTTCCAAGTGGGACAACGACCTTCCTTGCAACTGGATCCCTTCGGGACCCGGCCCGTCCTGCGGCATGCCGCGGTATCGTTACACCGAAAGCGCCAACATGGTTTGGTGCGACGGTCACGCGAAGGCGGTTAAGAAGGGGACTCTCAACTGGTGCAAGAACATCTACACCCCTGGCTTCACCGAGCGCCCGGCCCAATCGAGCGACGCGAGCTACGACTGGATCGTCGGCCCTGGTCAGCCCTGCGAGCCTTACCTGAAATGACAAAGCGGTTCCAACTGGGACTTCTCATTGCGATTGCATCCGGCCTTTCGGCCGGATGCAATAGCTCCGATTCGGGAACGGTTCCCCCTCCAACGGCTCCCCTTACTCAAGATCAACTGGATAAGATGCCGCCGGAAGCGCGAGCCGCCGCTCAGAACGCCAGTAAAGCGGGCGATGCTCAATCGCAACGCATGAAGGAGATGGCTGATGCCCAGAAGAAGGCCGAGGGAGGTAAGTAGGCCGTTGCGCGGACTGCTCCTTCTCGCTCTCGGGCTTGCCGCCGTCGGTTGCGGCAAGGCGCCCGAAGAAGTGATGGGGGATACCGCGCCGCGCACAGATTCCCCTCCCCTTCAGGGGAAGCCGTCTCCCAAGCTGGTCGGCGTGTGGGAGCTTCGCTCGGGCGGCAAGTCCACGCTGACCCTGAACGCCGACGGCTCCTCGCGAATCGTCGCCGAGGCAAACTCCCCCGGCGGAAAGATGAAATCGGACTTCGCCAGTGAGTGGGTGGAGAACGACGGCAAACTCTCCATGCGCCGGAAAGGTCCCGACGGCAAAGAGTTCACCTCCGAGTACATCTACAAACTGGACCCATCCGGCAACGAAATGAAGCTATCCCTGGAGGGCCGTAAAGCCGTCCAGACCTTTGCGAAGGTCAAGCCCAAGTAATCCTCTCCTCGGCCGTACGCCGAGGAGAGACTATTTCGACGCGTTGCGCCGTCTCGTCGCCCAACCCTTCTTAGCCGCTTCGCTTCGCGACGATTTGCTTTGGCTGGAGCCTCCGATGCGGCCGCCTTTTCGGGCAGGCTCGTGGTTTTCGGGTTTGCCGCGGCCGGAGCCGCTCTTTTTGCCGCCACCGGTCATTTTGTTAACGGTCGCCCAAGCTCGGCTTTCGGCTTCGTCTTTCGACACGCCGCGCTTTTCGTAACCTTCCTCGATGTGCTCGGCCTGTCGCTTCTGTTTGTCGGTGTACTTGTCTTTGTCTCCTCTTGGCATTGGATTCACCCGCTCAATTTGACGGGAGCCACTTTATCAAGGTTCACATACGGAATCCTATTCGCCGAACGGATAGAGCATTCGCTCGACGAGGCCGCAGAAGAGGTGGTACAGCGCCAAGTGCGCTTCCTGGACGTGCTGGGTCGAACGGCTCGGAACGACGATCGGCGCATCCGATAAATCGCGAAGAGCGCCTCCGGTTCCGCCAAGTAAAGAGATCACTTTCAGACCCTTTGCACGGGCCGTTTCGGCGGCGCGAAGGATGTTCGGCGAGCCGCCGCTGGTACTGATCGCGAGGAGAACGTCGCCCGGTTGCCCGAGCGCCTCGACTTGCCGTGCGAACACGCGCTCGAATCCGTAGTCGTTGCCAAACGCCGTGAGGATGGAAGTGTCCGTAGTCAAAGCGATGGCCGGCCAGGCTCTTCGCTCGAACGTGGAGCTCAACCGAACCACGAACTCGGCGGCCAGGTGCTGGCTATCGGCGGCGGATCCACCGTTGCCGCATATCAAGAGCTTCCCCCCGCTTCGCATCGCCTCTGCCACTATCCCGGCCGCCTCCAACAGACTCGGAACGCACGCATCCCGCGTCGCGAGCTTCACGCGCGCGCTCTCTTCCAGGTGACGATTCACGAGGTGCTCGCCGGCGGGTCGGGATGTCCAGGTTTCCAGGAAAGGTGCGAGCCCCGAGAGTCCTTCGATCACCGCATCCGCGTAACATCCCTCCGCTTCCGTTTCGCGTCCGTAGCCGGTACGAACCAGAACGGAGCGGGCTCCGATCGCGTGACCCAACTCCAAATCCGCCGACTTATCTCCGACTACCACGCTGCGGAGGAGGTCGATTTCCAACTCGCGGGCCGCCCGAAGAGCCAGACCCGTACCCGGTTTTCTACAGGCGCACCGATCGTCGGGGTGATGGGGGCAGAAAAAGAAGCCGCCGATCTCGACCCCCTCTTGGATGAGCAGCTCCTCGGTCCGGCGGTTGACCGCCTCGACCTGAGCCACCGTCATCATTCCGCGCCCGATACCGGATTGATTACTGACAACCGCGATACCCAAGCCGCGCTCCATCGCGAAGCGTAACGCCTCCCCCGCGCCCGGAGTCAATGCCACTCCCGCGGGGTCCGAGAGATAGCCTCGTTCTTCGATGAGCGTGCCGTCGCGATCCAAGAGGAGGAAGGGGCGTGCCATGGGCGGATCGAAGGTTACCTAGGGAACCGGACAGCCAATCGGCGGGCTCCAGAGGTACAAGGATGGGATGGCCAAGATTCTAGTCACGGGCGCCGCCGGCTTCATCGGTTACCATGCGAGCCGGCGCCTCCTGGAGCAGGGGCACGAAGTGGTCGGCCTCGACAACATGAACTTGTACTACGACGTCTCCCTAAAGGAAGGTCGCCTCGCCGAGCTCCGACCTTTTCCGGGCTTCCGGTTCGTGAAAGCGAGTCTGGAGGACGCGGAGGCGGTGGATCTGGCGGTAGAGGGGATGGACGCGGTGATCCACCTCGCCGCCCAAGCCGGGGTGCGCTATTCGCTGGAGAATCCGAGGGTGTACGTCCAGTCGAACGTCGTAGGCTTCCTGAATATCCTCGAATCTTGCCGCGCCCATCCTGTGAAGCACCTGGTTTATGCCTCGTCGAGCTCGGTTTACGGCGGAAATAAGAAGATGCCGTTCTCCACAGAGGACCGGGTGGATCATCCGGTCAGTCTGTACGCCGCCACCAAGAAATCGAACGAACTGATGGCGCACGTCTACAGCCACTTGTTCGATCTACCCACCACCGGGCTGCGTTTCTTCACCGTCTACGGTCCATGGGGGCGGCCCGATATGGCGCCAACCCTCTTCACGCAGGCGATCCTAGAGGGAAAGCCGATCAAGGTTTTCAATAACGGAGATATGCGGCGAGACTTCACCTACGTCGGGGACATCGTCAGCGGCATCGTCTCGGTTTTGGATCGCCCGCCGGTTAGAGAGGGGGAGAACGCCCCATACCGGCTTTTCAACATCGGCAACAGCGAGCCGGTTCAGCTTCTCCGCTTCATCGAAATTCTGGAACACGCAATCGGGCGGGAGGCGGAGAAAGTGCTGCTTCCGATGCAGCCGGGCGATGTGCCGGCTACGTTCTCCGACACCTCGGATCTCGAGCGGTTGACCGGATTCAGGCCGCTGACCTCCCTCGAGGAAGGAATCCCTCAGTTCGTCGAGTGGTACCGCAGGTATTACGCGATCTGACGTTCGGGTTGATACCGAACTCAGCCGCCGCGGGGCGATGCCTCAAATTAAAGCCAGGTCGAAGTCTCTAGTGCCTTCCGCCTAATGACCAAAGGCCCGCAAACTAATATCGAAGCCCAGCCCCAACGGGGCGAAGTCTCAAAGCGAAGAGCGCAGCGAAGGGGAGCCCTGGGTCAAGGCGGAGGGTCCCACCAACCGAACATCCGAAGCCCAGCCCCGAAGGGGCGATATATCAAAGCTAAGGGTGGAGCGGAGCGGAACCCTGGTAAAGGCGCCGACCACCCCTCGGAGCCCTGAAGGGGCGAAATCATCGTCCGTTTATGGCAAGATCGCGGCACGATGCCGCAATCTCTGGCCGCCGTCTACATCCACGTCGTTTTCTCGACGGCGGACCGTAGACCTTTCCTAAAGGATCCGAAATTACGCGCCGAGCTTCACTCCTACCTGGGAGGATCCTCGAACGCCCTTGGGTGTGCCTCTCTCGTGGTCGGAGGCGTCGAAGATCACGTCCATGTGTTGGCGCGTCAGTCGCGCACGATCTCGTTATCCGACTGGGTGAGGAAGGTGAAGACGAGTTCCTCCCAATGGCTCAAACGTCAGGACGCGTCGTTGAGCACCTTTGCTTGGCAATCTGGCTACGGTGCGTTTTCGGTGGGGAGTAAAGGGGTGGAGCTGGTCAGGGGCTACATTCAGAACCAGGAGGAGCATCACCGCCACTTCTCGTTTCAAGACGAGTTTCTCCAACTTCTGAAGGAGCACGGGTTGGAGTGGGACGAGCGATATTTGTGGGATTGATGTCGCCCTTTCAGGGCTCGGAAGGGTATTTGGGCCCTTATCCAGGGTTTCGCTCCGCTCCACCCTTCGCTTTGAGACTTCGCCCCCTTGGGGCTGGCTTCGGATATTCGGTTAGTGGCAACCGCCGGTCGCAGGGGTCTCGTTTTCAGGAAAGCCACTGCTAGATTCGGAGCAGGTCGAGAAGGCATTCGTTTTAACGAAGTCTTCTAGTTGGCCGTAGGTGCGCCCCATCCGCCATCCCAATCCCAATCCCAATCCCAATCCCCGAAGAGGCGATGTCTCAAAGCTAAGGGCGAAGCGAAGCGGAACCCTGGTACGGAGGCCATCCATCACGAAGAGCCTGGACTTGTTTCGTAGAGCAATGACGCGGCCAACCAAATAGAGCGATACTCTCATTACCCATGAACGCCGGCACGCAACCTTCTATCACTACCTCGATCGTGCCGATGCTGTCGGTGCGCCACGGTTCCGAGGCGGTCGAGTTTTACAAGTCGGCGTTCGGCGCGACCGAGGTGTTCCGGATCGAATCCCCGGACGGAGCGGTGGTATCCCGCCTGTCAATTTCCGGGGCCGAGTTTTGGGTCGCGGACGAATCGCCGGAGAACCAGAACTTCAGCCCGGAAACGCTGAACGGCGGGACCGTCCGGATGGTCCTGACCGTGCCAAATCCCGACGAGCTTTTTGCCCAGGCCGTCGCCGCCGGCGCTCAGGAGATATGGCCGGTGGCGGAAAACTACGGCTGGCGCCTCGGGCGAGTCGCCGACCCATTTGGCCACCACTGGGAGATCGGCTACCCCTTGCCCGAGGGCGGGTAAAGAGAACTACTGCCGGGTTAAGGTGTATCGATAGTTGAGCGGCGGGGTGACGCCCCACACCAAAATTCCGGAAAGCCGGCTTTGGACGTCGAAAGCGAGCGTGCCGGTTAGGGTGGCCGGATCGCCCCCGGTGGGAGTCGAAGTGGTTGTGACATGGCCAACCGCGTCGATATGACCCACGACGTGGAACGTGGTGTGTCGTCCCGGATCGGTGTCCGTCCCGTCGATCGCTCCATCCGGCGAGAAGGTCCAGGTGGACGTCCCCGCGTCCGTCAGGTCCGTCGTGTGCACCCAGGTCCCGTTGTAAGTGCCCGCAAACCGCCCGGGGCTAAGCGCTGCACTGCTGCCGCCGCAGCCGGCGGCGAGAACCGAACAAACCAAGGCGCAGCACGAAGCGAGGAGGAGCCGTTTCATTCCGGCCATTGTAGATGGAAACGCGAAATCACGGAAGTCGCACCAGATTCGACCAGACTTCGGCGTCATCCGCCTGATGCGGCTTTCGCTTCCCCTTGAAGTGGTCCGCAACGGCGTATTTGTAGCGAGCGACGACATAGGCTGCTCCGTCGAGCTGGGCAAACTCTTCGTGCAGCTCCCGCATCGTGATCGCGGCCTCCCATTTCGCTCCCGCAGGCGATGCCGGCACGTCGGAATCCCCCGGGTCGGAGGGGTGACCGACAAACCGCATCGGGGGGTCGTATCGCCTGCCCCGGAGGTCGTAGAGCTGGACGAAGAGGTCGATGTGCCGAATCGGCGGATAGATCCGTTTCGGCCCGCGGGACTCGTTGCGCAAGGTGGC
Source organism: Fimbriimonas ginsengisoli Gsoil 348 (assembly GCF_000724625.1). Taxonomy (GTDB): domain Bacteria; phylum Armatimonadota; class Fimbriimonadia; order Fimbriimonadales; family Fimbriimonadaceae; genus Fimbriimonas; species Fimbriimonas ginsengisoli. Next base: position 1,575,784 of record NZ_CP007139.1, read on the forward strand.
AGTAAAGTTCTCGCCGTTCCTGGCGAGGGTAAGCGTAAGGCCATGTGCGGTTTGCCGGTTTTTGAGCTCCAAGTCATGCTGCAGCTGAAGAATCGACGCTTTTTTGGCGTCGGCGAGCACCCTAATCCACCGGTGGTAGAGGCTGAAAAAGAAGGAGAACGCAAGGGCTAATAGTGCCACGACGACGATCCCCCTGCCAGTTCGACGAGTCACTTACCTACGATACAGCCTTGAGCACGAAACGTCGCATCGAGCGTAAGAAGGGTAGGCGCCCAGTTCTTTGGCAGGACAACACTCGGTCCGGGTCCCGACTGATCCCTCCAGACGCGCCGTCTGGAGGGTCCGACCATCGGTCGGGCCTCCACCGAATAGGCCCCGCTGATGCGGGACCCTCCAGACGGCGCGTCTGGAGGGATCACTGGCGAGGGGTTGCGTGTTCGCTCACCGGTCAGGATTGAGCTCTGCTCGTTTACGACTTATTTCGGATGTGGATCAGGTCGCCGTCTTGAATGACGTAGTCCTTCCCTTCCAACCGCATCTTGCCGGCGGAGTAGGCGGCGTCCAAGGAGCCGGCGGCGAGGTAGTCGGCATAGCTGACGATTTCGGCGCGGATGAATCCTTTGGCGATGTCGTTGTGAATCGTGGCCGCCGCTTTGAGCGCGCTGCTGCCTCGGCGAAGGGGCCAGGCGCGGGTGTCGTTGTCGCCCGCGGTGAAAAAGGTGATGAGCCCCATCGCGTCGTACACCGCTCTAATCACCCGGTGGCTGGCCGGCTCGGTGAGGCCCAGCGACTGGAGGAACTCCGGCTGATCGGCGGCGTCGAGCTGAGCGATCTCTTCCTCGATGGTGGCGCAGACCGCGAAAGCGGGTGTTCCTTCTTCCGTCCACCGGGCAAAGGTCTCGGCTAGCTTTGCGGGCGGATTCGCGGCATCGTCTTCGCCTACGTTGGCCACGACGACCACCGGCTTGGCGCTCAGGAAAGCGTAGGTGCGGACGGTCGCCTCCTCGTCCTCGGTTAGCGTCAACGCGCGGATGGGCAAGCCGTTCTCCAAGTCGCTACGAAAGCGCTCAAGAGCTTGCTTGTCCATGTAATCCGGCGAGCCGGGGGTCTTGACGGTGGTGGACCGCAGCAGTCGCTCGAGGCGGTTCTCGATGATCTGGAGATCGGAGAGGACGAGTTCCGTGTCGAGCGCTTCCGCGTCCCGGATCGGGTCGATGGTTTCGAAGTGGTTGGGAAAGGCGGGATTTTCGAACCCGCGTACGACGGCTAGAAGAAGGTCCGCCTTCTTCGCCGAGTCGACAACCTTTACCGAAAGCGCTCTTCCCTGCCCCTGAACCGCCTCCAGATCGTCCTGTAAAACCACCGTCGCCGGGGTTTGCTTCTTGGGCTTTACTTGCGCGACGATGGTGTCGAACCGCTCGTCCGGCACCGGAATCGCGGTCACGTCCCCCTTGGCCAAGCCTCGCGCCGCCGCGCGGTATAGAGTGCTTCGCCCGCTTTGGGCGTATCCGATGAGGGCAACTTTCATGAGCGCTGTCTCGCGTACTCGACCCGAACGGCCGGGGGTTGGCGGTGTCGAGGCGAGAACCAGAAGAAGTAGATCGACCCGATCAACACCAGCAGGAGAACCCACGGAAACCGCTCCCGCTTCGGACTAACATATCTCCGCCGGGCCACGGCGGGAGGATACCTTTGGACGCCGGATGTTGAGGTGTTTCGCCCCGATAGTATCGGGACGGTCTTCGCGCTGATCGAGGACAAAGTATAGCCTCACCCCCACGCCCGGCGAAGCGAAACACTGCCAAACTAGCTTGGCGATGTTTCAACGCTCCTCGGTCGTCACGCTTTTCGACGTCGACAATACATTGCTCGACCATGACCGGGTGGTTCGCGATGTCAAGCGGCACTTGGCGGAGACGTTTGGCACCGAGCGAGAGGAGCGTTATTGGGAGATCTTCGAGCGGACGCGAGCGGAGATCGGCTATGCCGACTACCTCGGTGCGTTGCAGATCTACCGAACCCAGCACCCTCGCGACTCAGGATTCCTGGAAACCTCCCTCTACCTTCTCGGATACCCGTTCGCCAACCGGCTCATTCCCGGATCGCTCGACGCGATCGAGCACTGCGGCGCCTGGGGGCCGACGGTGATCCTCACGGATGGCGACGTGGTTTTTCAACCTCGCAAGATCGACCGGTCGGGATTACTGGAGGCGGTCGACGGGCGGGTGCTGATTTATATCCACAAAGAACAGGACCTCGAGGATGTGGAGTGCGAATACCCCGCCGACCACTATATCCTCGTCGACGACAAGCTCCGGATCTTATCCGCGGTTAAGGAGATCTGGGGCTCCCGGGTGACTACCGTATTCCCCCGCCAGGGTCACTACGCCCTCGACCCGGAGGTCACCGCCAAATACCCACCCGCCGACGTCACCATCGATCGAATCGGCGACCTCATCAACTACGACCTCGCGACCCTCCTCGCCGCGACCAAATAACCGCAGTCCGGGCGTCTTGCCAGCGGCTACGACTCGGTTCGGATAATCTCTTCGACCACTCGCTCGGCGCTCTCTAACGCTCCTTCGATGAAGCCGGTCCACATTGCGGTGTGTTCGCCGGCGAAATGGACGCGGCCTTCGGCGGGCGCGATGTAGCGCATGTGTTCCAAGACATACTCCGGGGCAAGGTGGCTGAAGGCGCCTTGGGCGTAAGGGTCGTTCACCCAGTCGTGAATCCAGCCGCGCTGAAAACTCTTAGCCGCTTGGGGGAAAAGAAGGGAAAGCTCGTAAACCCCGGCCCGCACCGGATCGCCCAGGCGCGACCACTCCACCGCCCGGTCGCCGCAAATGTAGGCGCTCAGGACCGGCGCATCGGCCCCGCTGGCGTCCCAAGTCTGCTGAAGCGGACCGTCGCAAAGCATGCTCCCGCCCCAGCCCGCCTCTTCCCACCAGGGCCGATCGAATTCCCAGACGATCTTAATCGCCCGGCTCATCCGGCACGCCTCCACCGCGCATCGCTTTTCGACTGAAATCGCGGGTTCGAAGACGACCCTCTCCAGCGCGGGGGGAGGGAGGGTCAGGATGACCCGGTCGACTCTCGCCTCGCCGTTTTCGAAGATGAGCGTCACCCCGCTCGCATCTTGCCGAACCCGATGCAAAACCGCTCCGTAAACCGGTTCCGCTTTTAGCGTCCCGATCATCCGCTCGAACAACCGGGATGCCCCGCCGGGAAATCGGTAGGCGCTCATCTCCTCCCCCTCGCGATCCATATAGTGGAGATAGCCGCTAAGCCACCCGAGAAGACCGATGCGGTCCGGGTCGTCCCCTTCGTCGCTTCGATACTTGGCGGTTACCCACCAGAGGCCGCGCTCGGACGAGGTGTGCTCACGTAAGAAGTCGCCGAGCACTTGGCGATCCAGTTCCTTGGCCTGGAGATTCTCCCAAGGGGGCTCCCGCAAGTTGGAGCAAAACTCGCGGGCGGCGGCTTCTACCCTGAGGTCATCCTCTAAGGCGTCGTTCCAGAGCGTCACGTCGGTGCACTCCTTCCCTTTGTGCACCAGCTTTCTGGGCCAGTCGACCGGCTCGTTCGGCTCCAGGCCGAACTCGCCCATCAGATCGAGGCAACGCAGATGGTCGGCGTCGATCCACTCGCCGCCGGCTTCGTAAACGGCGCCGTTTCCTTCGTCGGCGGTGAACATACGTCCGCCCGGCCGGTACCGCGCCTCGAAGAGTCGCACCGTTACCCCGGCTCGTTCCAGCAGCATCGCCGTCCGCAGCCCCGCGGCTCCGAGTCCGACAATGCCGACGGTCAACGCTGTCTCCCGATCCGGTAGACCATATCCCCCGCGAGGAGAAGGAAGACGACCAGTCCACCCGTCCCGAGCAACGGCATCGGCGCGTTCTGAGAGTAGGCGTAAACGGTTCCACCGAGAACGATGAACGCGCCACCCAGTAGATAGGCGCTCGCCCCCCGACTCTTGAACCGCCCCACATTCACGAGCGCCATGATCGCGCAGATCAGCATCACACCGTCAAGGAAGAGCGCCTCGCCTTGACCGTTCACTGTGGAGCACCTCCGCGTAACGCTTCGTTAACCTGCGAAGCGGTACTTACCGGCACAAGCACCGGATCGTCGCTCTCAAAACTGAGGGGCAACGATGAGAATCGCAAAACCCCGACCCGCCGCTCGCGAGCAATGGGAGCAAGGGTTTCGTACGCTTCCCCGTCGTCGAGAGAGTAGGGGACGCGCAGAACCTCGAAAGCGTCGTGAAATTGCCACATCCCGAGCGCCGCGAGCGATGGCCCTTCACAACAGAGGCCCAGGAACCGGATGTGCCCTTCTTGCCGCGCCATCTCCATCGCCTCAAGCGCGCCGGAGATCTGGTACTCCTCGACCGCTCGCCGGACTCGGAGGAAGTAGATGTCGAACCACTCGCGTCCTATGCAGGAAAGCGTCTCGATGAGGTGAGCCTGAATCAGGTCGGAAGCGTGTCGCCCATCGGTGGCTTCCTCGTATCCGGTATTGGACAGGCAGGTGAGAGGCGCGTCCGTCCCCCGCATATGCCCGCCCCACAGACCAGGGCTGCTGCTGACGTCGAGCGGGACCCCGCTCTCCAGGGCCGCGCCTACCAAGCCCTCCATGTCGGACGAAGAGGCGGGAACCGAGAGGCTTAGCCACACGGGCGGGAACTCGAGATTGGTTCGTCCGAAAAGCCCCTGAGGCACGTTTGAGAATACCTAACGCCGTTCCGGCTCCCTCGTCCTCCCGGTTCGTTCAAATTCGTGAGTATCCTTTCCGCCATGCGTTTCCAAGAGAAGACCGTCGTGGTGACCGGAGCGAGCCGGGGAATCGGGCGAGAGATTGCCCTCGCCTTCGCTCGGGAAGGGGCGAAAGTAGCTTGCGTCGCCACGACTGAAGCGGGCGCTCAAGCGACGGTCGACGCGATCGGCGGCGTCGCCAAAGCGTACGCCTGCGACGTCAGCGATTCGGCCTCGGTGGAAGCGCTGTTCGAAGCGGTGACGAAGGACCTTGGAACCCCGGCGGTGCTCGTGAACAACGCCGGAATCACCCGCGACACGCTTCTCGTGAGGATGAAGGACGAAGATTGGGACCGGGTGATGTCGGTGAACCTGAAAGGGGCGTTTCTTTGCATCCGCGCGGTGACCCGTCCGATGATGAAGGCTCGCTACGGCCGGATCGTCAACATCAGCAGCGTCGTTGGCCAGACGGGGGCGACGGGACAGGCGAACTACGCCGCCGCCAAAGCGGGGCTTTCCGGTCTTACCAAGTCTGTCGCGAAGGAACTCGGCAGCCGGGGGATCACTTGCAACTCCGTCGCTCCTGGGTTCATCGAAACGGATATGACGGACGGGCTGTCGGCGGACTTTCGTGAGCAGGTGGTGAACACCGCTCCCGCGGGCCGGTTGGGTACCCCGGCCGACATCGCCCACGCGGTGATCTTCTTGGCCAGCGACGAGGCGGGGTATATCACTGGCCAGACGCTTACGGTCGACGGCGGGTTAACGCTCTAGGCGGTTACCAGCCGCGCTCGGCGAGACGTTGCTGGTCGGTGAGGTCGCCGCAGTTGATCCCGACCATCGGCTGGCCGAGCCCTTTGCTGATCTCGGCGAGCCGCTTCGGCTCCTTATAGAACAGCACCGAGTTGACGATGGCGGTCGCGCGGCGGGCGTGCTCTCGGGACGCTTCGGCACCATCGAGGTTCGGAGCCGACTTGAAGATTCCGGATCCGACGAACACCGTCTCGGCGCCGAGCTGCATCATCAGGGCGGCGTCGGCCGGGGTGGCAATTCCGCCGGCGGAGAAGTTCGGGACCGGAAGCTTGCCAAGCATGTGGACCTCGCGAATCAGCTCGTAGGGCGCCTGGTGCTCCTTCGCCAGCACGAACAGCTCATCCTCGCGGGCGTTCTGAACCTGCCGGATCTGCGACATGATCGTGCGCATGTGGCGAACGGCTTCCACGACGTCGCCGGTGCCTGCCTCGCCCTTCGTGCGGATCATCGCCGCGCCCTCGGCGCAACGCCGGAGCGCCTCGCCCAGATTTTTCGCACCGCAAACGAACGGGACGGTGAACGCGTGCTTGTCGACGTGGTTCGACACATCCGCCGGAGTTAGGACTTCGCTCTCGTCGATAAAGTCGACTTCGAGCGCCTCGAGGATCTGCGCTTCGGCGAAGTGGCCGATGCGGCACTTGGCCATCACCGGGATGGTGACCGCGGCCTTGATCCCTTCGATCATCTCGGGGTCGCTCATGCGGGCGACGCCACCGTCGCGGCGGATGTCGGCCGGCACTCGTTCCAGTGCCATGACGGCGACGGCGCCCGCGTCCTCGGCGATTCGCGCCTGCTCGGGGGTGACGACGTCCATAATGACGCCGCCCTTCAGCATCTCGGCAAGGCCGACCTTTTCTCTCCAGGTCTTCTTCGCGCCCGCGAACCCGCCGTCGATAAGATTGCTCACTTCTCGTATCACCTCTCCCTAAAGGGTACCAGCCGGGCAGTCGGCGACCCGGAACAGGTGACCCCATATTCGTAGGAATCAGCCCCCTTCCTTACTCGTAATCGGTGGGCTGATCTGTACCTCGCCCGTGGATGCGGTCAGGCCCACGCAAAGGCGCAAAGACGCAAAGCGAGCCGGGAAGCCCGTTCCGGAGACGAGCCGGCCCGACCCGGAGAGTCGAAGATACAAGCCGCGGGTCGAAGACCCGGGGACAAGGAAGCCACAAGCCTCCCGACCCCGGCAGGCGGTCGCAGATCATACCGCCAGCCCGAAATCTAACTCTGATGACTCCCAAGAAAACAGATTCACCCGTAGCCCGGGGATATTGGTCATTGACAAATGAGGTTTCATTTCCCAGATCTGATTTCACCCGTAGCCCGTGGCTTTAGCCACGATTCAAGGTTCTACCGGGGATAAATCCTCGGGCTACGGGTGAACCTACTATTTGTTGGTGGCCATAATCCCCGGGGCTACGGCAAGCCAAGCAAGGAAATGTAAAGCCAATTTGTGAATGACCATGTGTGTCACGGACTATTCACTTGATCGGCCCCAGGCCTCCCTTACGGAAGTCTGTCGGCTAGCTCCTTTCGCGACAGGTCGATCTCGAACGGTCCGGAAGCGAAAGAGCCTAGCTCGTACGGCGCGAAGTAGAAGCGGAGCACCCCACCGGGGCGGACCACGAAGTCGCGAAGCTGGCTCTCTTTGAATCCTCGGATTTCGCCGTTTTGGACCCAGTCGGCGCGATCCATAGTCCTCAGTTGATTCATCAGGGCGAAACTGATCTGTTCCACATAACCGGCCCCTTTTCGGAAGAACGCGGAAAGCAGCATGCGCCCTTTAGGTCCGTAGGTGAATGTCGAATAGGTCGTCATTCCATGCGCTCCGCCCGAGTAGGTGGAATCCTGCAGAGAGACGCTGACGAGCTTGTTCGTTCGGTAAACGGAGACCGGCTCGATGTCTAGGTAGAACGGACGGGATAGACCTTTAAGATCAGGGTCGTTGTTCTCGTTCTGCATTCGATCGATCTCCACGCGGACGAATCGCTCCATCGCGGCGGTAGCGGCTCGATCGGCCGGGCTTCCGCCGAGTTTCGGCAGTTTCACGGTGACTTCGATTCGAGGGGTCTTGAAGTGGCGGAATATCCGCACTTGGTCTTTGGCTTGCGCGGCAACGAGCAGGTAGGCGAGCATGGGAAGACCGTACCCGTCGCTAGGTAGGCTCCGTGGGGAAGTCTATGGAGCAGATTTGCATCGGCGTCGTGACGGTGAGCGATACGCGGTCGGAGGAGACCGACCGAAGCGGCCCCGCCGCGGTGGCCGCGCTCGAGAGGCTAGGCTACTCTCGGTTCGAGCGTCGCCTCGTTCGCGACGAGATCGAGGAGATCCAAGCGGCGATCCGTATCCTTGCGGAGACTTGCCCAGCCGTGTTCACCACCGGTGGAACCGGGTTTTCGCATCGTGACGTGACCCCGGAGGCGACCGCGCCGATGCTGGAACGCCGAGCCGACTCTCTCGTCGAGCTGATGCGGCTGAAGGGCCTGGAACATACACCCTTAAGTCATCTCAGCCGGGGCGTGGCCGGCATACGCGGACGCACCTTGATCGTCAACCTTCCCGGCTCACCCAAAGGCGCCGCGCAGGGGATCGAAGCAATCGGGCACCTTCTCGATCCAATTCTGGACGCCTTGGCCAGCGACAACGGTCTCCCGTGACGTCCGGCTCCTCCTTTTGAACAAAGCGGAAATCGGAACGAATCTGTTTCAGTCGTCCCAACTGGCATACATTCTGCGACCACCTGCCGGGGTCGGGAATGGTCGCAGCCCGTTACCCCTGGTCTTCGACCCGCGGCTAATCTCTTTGATTCCTTCGGGATCGGGACCCGCTCTCGAACCTGAACGAGGTTCCGTACCACGGTTGCCGGTTTAGGCTCCGCGGATGGGCATACGCTCCAGTGCGAAGACGCCACCTTCCCGAACCTCGAAGAGGTTCCGTCCGACAGCGAAGGGTTGGACCCGCGTAGCGGAGTCCTGCCCTGGTACCGACGCCGGCAACCTCATCAACCCCAAAGGGGTTGCGTCCCCAATTCTGTCAAACACCGCCCGAGGCTCCCGAGCCCGGAGGGGTCAAAGATAAAAGCCGCGGGTCGAAGACCCGGGGGCAAGGAGGCCAAAACCCTCCCCGACCCCGGCAGGTGGTCGCAGAACTTACCGCCAGCAGAGAACTGGATGGTGACCAGTCCTAATCACTGACCACTCTTTCGCTAGCAAACCACACGCACCACCCCAAACACGGAAGAGCCCATAACGGATTGCGATCCCCCTTGCCGGTATCCTCGTCTCATGCTTGATCCACGAGTAACGAAGCTTGCGGAGCTTCTGTGCACGCACTCCTGCCAGCTTTCGGGGGCCGATTCCGTTCTCGTCCACACGTTCGATATCCCGGAGGAGGTCGTGGCCGAGGTCGTACGCGTGGCGCAGTCGAAGGGGGCCAAGGTCGCGGTGCGGATGGAAAGCAACCTCGTACGCCGGCAGCTCCTCCATGGCTCCTCCGTGGATGCGGTGCAACTTATCGCCGAAGTGGAGAAGTACGAGATGGAGCGGATGACCGCCTACATCGCGCTCCGCGGAAGCGAGAACTCGACCGAACACGCAGACGTTCCGGGCGAGAACATGCAGATCTGGACCCGCGAGTACACGATCCCGGTGGTGTTCGGAGTTCGTGTGCCAAAAACGAAGTGGGTCGCGCTCCGGTGGCCGACGCCGAGCTTCGCCCAGATGGCGGGGATGAGCACGCCGGCGTTCGAGAAGTTCTACTTCGACGTGTGCACGATGGATTACGCCAAGATGGCCCGCGCGGCCCAGCCGTTGGCCGACCTGATGAGCCGGACCGACCGGGTGCGCGTCATTGCGCCGGGGACCGATTTCTCCATGAGCATCAAGGATATCGGGGCCGTGCCATGCACCGGCCATCGAAACATTCCCGACGGCGAGTGCTTCACGGCGCCGGTTCGAGATTCGGTGAACGGAGTCGTCCAGTTCAATACAGTCTCTCTCTATCAGGGGACCGAGTTCAAGGACATTCGGTACGTGATTAAGAATGGGCGGATCGAAGAGGCGACGGCGGGGGCGAACACGGAAAAGCTGAACCAGATCCTCGATACCGACGAGGGAGCGCGTTACTTCGGCGAGTTCGCGATCGGCTTCAACCCGCACGTGCTGCACCCGATGAAGGACACGCTGTTCGACGAGAAGATCGCCGGCTCCCTCCACTTCACCCCCGGCAACGCCTACGACCCGCCTGGCGGCAACGGTAACAAGAGCGCGGTCCACTGGGACACCGTCCTGATTCAGCGACCGGATTACGGCGGCGGCGAGATCTACTTCGACGACGTTCTCATCCGAAAAGACGGATTGTTCGTTTTGCCGGAACTTTTGGATCTGAATCCCGACCGCCTGTCGTAGCCCCAGTCCAGTGCCAAGCGTGTCGCCCCCTACGTCCGTAAGGACGTGTGGCCGCAGGTTGGTTCGTACCTGCGGACAGCCCCAAACGATCCACAACTATGGTCAAAAGACGAAACACTCTCGCGCAGGTACGAACCAACCTGCGGCTACAACGCTTCGCGTTAAGACCGAAGGTACACCGGATCATCGGCGAGGACGCCCACGCCACGCGCATGTCTGGAAGGCGGAGATATTGCTCCGCCTTCCACATTGACGGCATTGTGCCTATTGCTGGAACCCTGGAACTGGGCTGGCCCGTATCCTTCCGCGACAGGAGCAAGGAGGATATCTCCACAGAATCCCCGCAATCCTGCAATGGATTGTTAACAGAATCCTGACCTATACTGTTGTCGTAGGAGGCATCGATGTCATCCGCAATTAAAGAGACCACCGAAGAGCCCGATCTCGTCGGGATGATCGCTTCAGAAATAACCCGAGCACGGGACGAGACTCGTCCAACCTCGCGGCAGCAGCTCGCGGACATCCTACATGCCCGCACCGGCATGTCGGTCGCGGACGCCTACCAATTTGTCGACACCTATTGCGAGGAGCACGAACCCGGTGTTCCGGGCTACCTCCAAGAGGAGTTCGCCGTCCCGTACCTCAAGGTCCTAGGCGTGGCCAACGCCGTGATCGCCCTCGGTCTCTGCTACTACGGCGTCAAGCTCTACTACGTCGGGAAACCGTACTGGATCCCGGTCTGCATCGGCGTTCTTTTCCTCGGCCTTGGCGCTCTCTCTTGGGTAAAGAGCATCGAGCGGGAGTACAGCCGGTCGAAGAAAAAGGCGTGAGGCCTACGGCGCGAGAACGGCCCGCTGGATGCCAAGTGCGTTCGCGATGGCGGACCCCACTTCGCTCATGAACTCCTCGTAAGGAACCGGCTTCCTTACTACGCGAGCTCCCAGCGACTCGGCCGCCGCGGCGCGTTGCGGGTCTTCGGAGCTCGTGAGGATGATTGCCGGAACATGCGCGAGTTGCGGATCCGCTCTAACTTCGGACAGCAACGCGATCCCATCCATTACCGGAAGCCCCAAATCGATGACCATCAGATCCGGAAGCGCTTCGCTTCCCTTCAACGCGCTAAGCGCCTGATTTCCGTCGCCAAAGCAGACGGTCTCGTGGAGAATCCCATGCGTTCGAAGCACCCGAAGCAACAACGTCAGGTCGCCTTCGTCATCTTCCACGATAAAGAGTCGGTTCGAATCGGGTGTAATCTCGGTCTCCGCTCGGACCTCAAAAACGGCCCGTATCAACCCGACAGGCGTTCGCCCGAGGTCGACAAAGGAGAGGTTACGGCTTCCAGGCCAAACCCTCAAGTCACGGGTAACGCGTAGAGCGTACGGGGTAGTTCGAATCCGGTACACCGAGCGACGCAAAATTTGCTCGCTAGATTCGCCGTCGCGTCGACTCGTAAGCCGTTACGACCTTGGCGCACCCGACGCCAGAAGGGCTAGCAGGTTGGATAATTGTCAGCCCTCATACCTTTTGGAAGCCAAACTACTTTGGGTGCGTGTGAGTTTTCGCGGCAGACTTGGCGCCATGCCGATGACCCGACATGTGCTGGCTCATCATCATGTGGCACATCTGCATCATTTCGCCCTGCTGCTTAACCATCTCGTTGATGACCGCCGAGGTAGCGTCGATGCGATCTGCGCCTTGAGCGGCATTCATCTTGGCGGCAAGCGCTTCCAGTTTCTTTTGCCCGGCCTGCATGTCGGCCATGCATTTGGCCATATCCATGCCCTGCATCATGCCGCCCATGGCGCCGCCACTGGCGTGATTCCGTTTCGAAGTTGTCGGTTGGGGATGGTGCCCTTGATGACCGGCATCTTGGGCCGCAACGAGAGAAGTGGTCACAAGCGCGGCCACGGCGAAAGCTGTCTTCAGTGTCATATCAGTTTCCTTCACCCAAGGTCGGGCTCAGGAAGAGCGTAGCCTCCCCTCGTCCACACTTCCAGTCGGGACTTATCTGTCAGAAGATCCGATGACGCCAAGTTGCTGACAGGTGGTTGAGGGACGGTAGCCCGCACCGTGAACGCTAGAACCTGAGTGCAGCGGGAAGAGCTTCATTGGACCCTGCTGCGCCTCCGGGCCTCGTAAGGATGACCTAGAAAATCCGGGCGCCATTGGTCCCTCCTTTGCATTGGGGCTCGAACATCGGGGGGTGAGGTTACGCCCATTGTCCAAGGATCCCGATGATCGACGCCGCTCTTTTCCTTCTCAGCGCAACCGCCGCGGGGCCGGCGGGCGCCCAGATAGGAGGTCTGCACAAGACTTCCCCGTTTCGGCTCAGCCACCCGACTCGCTTGGAGCTGGATAAGGCGCGACTGCAGCAACTGATGCCGAAGGGGGTCTTCGAGGCGCGGGTTCCGTACTTCTACGACAAATCCTGGACCCGCACGCTCGACATGAGCTGGCACCAACCCGCCCGGGTGGAAGTCCGGTTCCGCCCGAATGCGGTGTTCGCGGCAGCCCATTGGGAACTCTCGATCGGGCTTCCTCAGAGCGTTAGCACGGTGCCGACCGCGATCCCCCAGCGGCTCGTGGCTACCGGCCCTATTTCTCCCGCCGGGGTTGCCGACGGCACGCTCCTGGACTTGTCCGCCTGGGTGCCATCGGCTCCTGATCCGACAACCAGGACGAATGCCTCGCTCGGCCAGCTCAGCGTGGGCGGACACCCATCGCACCACTTCAACGTTGCGACGAACGGTATTCACAACATCATCAAAGTGGGCTCCCCCCACTTGGTCTTCACCCAGTTGGTTGGAAAATCGGTCGCGCTTCAATCGATCTACCAAACCGGACAGGTTCAGTATTCGCTGCGGGTAGTTGGAACCGATGCGAAGGGCAAGCCGGTGTCGGCTTCAGAGCCCGTGCAGATCCTCTACGGGGAATATGACCCGCCGAAAGGCGTCTCGGAGGTCGGAGTTGCTCCGGCTCCGGACGGAAAAGAATTCCAAGCCACCTATGGAGACGGCATTCAGGTGGCACCCGGGACCGCCGCCATTTACGCTCGGTGGTCCAGCAAATCCGTGGTCGCCACTCGAGCCGTTTGCCAGATTTCGCGGGTTCCTTTTCCCGCGGATCCTAAAGTCTGGCTCGATCCGAAATGCAATCTAAAGACGTTCGAAGTACCGCTCCCTCCCAAGGGCGGAAAGGCGAAGTTCACGGTCCCGATAACCTCGTTCGCCCCCGGCCAGGTTCCCGAGAATGGACTCGCGTACAGCATGCGTGTCGTTCCCCTGTTGTCCGACGGAAGTCTCGCGGCACTCCCTTCGAATCAAGTAAGCGTTCTCGTCAAGAAAACGGGACCGATCGCTTTGAAGACGCCCGGCGATTTTCACCTGCAGGCTCCGTATATGGAGTTCAAGACGGAGGTCCTCAGTTACACGCCCAAGCGAGATATGAGCTCCGACGACAATTATCGGTTCGTGCTCTGTCGTATGCCCCCGTCCTCGGCCGCGAGATCGTACTACGCCGCCCTCGCCCACACCAACGACCTTCAAATCGGCACCAAGTTCTATCTGCCGCCCCCGCCGTCGCAGGACACCACCTTCTGGGACGCGCTCGGCTCCATCTTCGGCGATCTCTTCGAATACGTCAGCAAATTTGTGAACGGAGTCCGGATGTTCACCGACCTCTTCGAAGAGATGATGAGCGACGTCGCCTCCGCGCTCCTTCCCGTCACCCCTGATGATGTCCTTGCCGGGATCGACGAGGCGATGTACGCGACAGGGATCACGCCCACCATGTCCAACTTGGAGCAGGTGATGTACTCCGGCGCCGACTACATGAGCGAGTTGGCGTCGCAGGCATCCGGAATTCCTGAAAACGCTCGCGCCGCGTTGCGCCTTCGTCTGAAGGATAGCTTCGTTCAGCTCCCCGGACAAGTGCGCGACTACGTGCCTTCCAACTCCGACTATCTGAAGTCGGACATGGATTTCTGGGGCCATCCCTCCGTACTGATGCTAAGGGTGACGGCGACCGCGCATCACACGGACAATCCTAATTTTGAGCAGTCTTGCGGGCCGATCTCGATCGACTGTCAGGGCTACTATTCCGATCCGCAAGTGCTTGGACTCGGGCCTCAGAGGGTGATTCTGTATCACCAAAGCGTACCGATGCCGGCGATGCGGTCGGGCGAGGTTTTGACCGTCCCCATCTGCCTAACTCCGGTGCCCGATCCCAATTGGGTCGGCGGATACGACTACGCTTCCGGCCTCGTGTGGACCATTAACGGGGTCAAATATGACCGCCCCGCCAACCATGCGTGGCCTTAGAATGCGCCGGCGATAGAATCCGGTGGGTAGCCTTTCCCTTGTATGAAGGTATTGGTCACGGGGGCGTCGGGAAACGCGGGCACGGCGGTCTGCCACCTGTTGGTTGAGAAGGGTTTCGACTTGAGGCGGTGCGACGTGGCGCCGCCGGTCTCGGACGACCTCCCCCAGGTCGAGCTCGTCCGCTGCGACACGCGAACCGTTTCGGACGTTCAGCGCGCGATGAATGGGTGCCATGCGGTCGTGCACTTGGCGGCATGGCATTGCGCCCACAATCCACCAGTTAGCGACGCCACCATCTTCGCGGTCAACGTCGACGGCACGTTCAACGTTTTCGAAGCGGCAAGAGAAGCGGGCGTTGGGGCCGTGGTCTTCGCCTCATCGATGGCGTTCGGCTGGGGCGGAGTTTACGGCGTCACCAAAGTGATCGGTGAAGACCTCTGCCGCATGTATCACGAAACGACGGGCGCCTCGGTGGCGATGCTCCGTTACCACGATTTTGTGCCCAAGCCGTATCTCGCATTCGGGGCGAAGCTGCTTCGAAACGGCGTCGACCGCCGCGATGTCGCCAGCGCGACGGTGGCGTCTCTGGAAGCGGCCGTCGAACGCAAGTTCGGCCTGTTCGGCTCGATCATTCATACGGACCACGGCATGCCTCGTGGGGTGGTGGACAACTTCGGCGAACTTGGCGTCGAGTGGGGCGAAGCGCAGGTTCCCGGCGCGCGAGAGCTCATCGCCAAGTACGAGATCGAGCTTCCCAACTCGGTCGAACAGCATGACCTCTCGGAAGCCAACCGGCTCCTAGGCTGGAAACCGAGGATCGGATTTACCGAGTTTCTCTTGGACCTGAAGGCTCGCGACGCGAACCTAGAAGACATTCGCACCCTCTGGGCTCCGGGACAACTGCCGGCCTGAGACAGTGCCCGCTGAAGAGTAACTCTGGGTTCGAATCCTACCAGGATTTACACTCAGCAGTTTTCCGCGGGGCTCGACGGCATGGGTTCTGGGAAGCCAGGCCATCGCGAGTTTCGTCTGCCAATTTGGGTTTCACGAAGGACTCCATCCGCAGGCCAGTCATCGGATGCCAACCATTCCTCGCACCGAGCCTGCGAGTTTGTCTGGGTCGTAGCCGACGCCGTCTTTGAATACCGTCTCAACCTTCTCGATATCTTCAATCTTGCGGCTCGGATCACCGTCGACGACGATGAAGTCTGCATCTCTCCCAGTGCGGATTGATCCAATACGATCGGATAGACCTAGGAACTGAGCGCCGTTCAGAGTGGCGATTTGGATGGCCTTTACCGGCGAGAAGCCGGCTTCGACCAATAGTTCGACTTCACGTTGATCTCCGTATCCCGGGAGCACGCCGCCTATTCCGGTAGGATCAACGCCGGCCATAAGGTGACCTCCGGCTTGCACAAAAGCATATTCGAACTCCATTTCCTTTCTAAAAACCTCTGGATACACAGGTGGGTCGTCTCCATAGTCTCTGCGATGAGCAGCAATATCTGCGATTCCGACTTTGGCGCCGAGCAGGTCCGCGCGGGCTTCGACAGTCATCGCGTCCAGTACGCGCGACTGAATAGACGGCCTCCCCGGCAAGCTCATTTCGAACACCGCTAACGTCGAGGTAATCGCGACGTGCCGGTTCACCAGGTCGACGATCATATCGTAAACCGGCCCCGTGCGGACGTCGAGCTTCGCGAGAATATCGAGATGGTGGGGACCGTTCGGTACTTCTCCCGGTTTCTTCTCAGGGAAGAACTCCGTGTCGGTTATCAATCCATGTTCGATGTTATCGATCCCAAGTGCGGCCGCCTCGCGGAATCCGATGGAAGCAAGATGGCCGGTGACTTTAGCCCCCCGGAGGTGGGCTGCTTTGATTGCTGCCGCCAGTTCCGCGGGCGAGATGTACATGTATGCCTTAAACCCCTCGATCCCTTCGTCCAGCCAGTAGTTCACGGTTCGGGCGGCATCTTCCGGACCGTTCAGGGTATGCATTTGCATCGACCAGGAGCCCTTGCCTTCCAGGTATGGGCCAGTAAGGCGCATCTTAGGTCCCGGCATTTCACCGTTCTCGATCCGCCTTTTTATTCCTAAGTCCGTGTCCGGCTCGAACGTACCTGCAGTCCTGACGGTCGTCACGCCACCGGCCAAATACAGCCTCGGAAAGCTGATCGGCATCTCGGTAAAGATGCCCCAGCCGTTGCTGTAAAACATGTGTTCGTGCATGCCGACCAATCCGGGTATTACCGTTTTGCCGTGCAGATCCAGTGTCGTGGCGTTCGGTGGGACGGAGATCGATTTCTCATCGCCGACGGCTGCGATCTTCCCATCCTTAACCAATAACGTCTGCCCTTCCCTGGCGGGAGCACCCGTTCCATCAATGACTCTTGTATGAGTCAAGGCGAACATCGGAGCGTCTACCTTAACGAAGCTGCGAACGTACTCGGAGAGCGGCTGCTTTGCAGGTGAGTTCAGCCGGGAGACTAGAAACGGGAGGAGAAGGAGCGTGTGCATCTTTCGAGTTTTATTAATCTCTGCGAATAGTAAGCGCTATTCGGACGCGGTTCGAATCTGGGGGAGAACGTAGTGTGGGTCGAACATCTGGGCTATCTTCGTAGCGAGTAGTAACGGCTGCCCGTCAGCTCGATTCATGAGCACGACCACACAGAATCGAGATTGTGGGATGCTGAGAATCGCCGTTCGAAAGCCGATGGAAGCGCCCGTGTGAAAACGCTCTTCGTTCCATTGTCGTTACTCAAGAACCAACCGAAACCGTATCCTGAGGCCTTGTTATCGCCGAAGGTGCCCGAGGTGAACGCGGTTTGGAGGTTGGAATTCTTAACGCAACGTTCACTATAGAGAGCACGCTCAATCAACAATCCCAGTAGCACATATCCCGAGTCGCTGTCCTCGAATTTCGTACCCGGATCAAACCTCCCGTTCGGTAGCGCTTCGAGAATCTTGACCACCGGCAGCGGTGTTAACGCCGACACAGTAATATTCATCCTGTGCAGAATAGTCGAACACTGGGAGGATGGCCTATGCCTAGCGGGGTCGAAAAGTTGACTGGAATTAATGTCCGAACATCCACCCTTGTTCATTTCGGAGAGGCCCATTACCTGGCCGGCGGGTCCTGTGGGCCTCGCACCCAGCAAGAATTTCAGCTTGTTCTGATGATGACGGGCTCGGCGAAAGTGCTGGTCGACGGCGAGATGATCATCGTCCGAGAAAGACAATGTGCGGCCATGTATCCGGGCAAAGTCGAGTTCTGGCAGTTTTCCCCAGATCTGCCTGTCCGCCACACCTGGGTCGCCTTAAAGCTTGCCGCCATCAGTGAGGACCGCTTGAGGCGAATCGAACTCAGCCCACGGCTCGCCCCGGTGACGAATCGCCTACTCAGCATCGTTGAATTGGGCCTCGGAACATCCTTATCGGGGTCCACCGAACGGTGGTTGGAGGCTCTTGCCGTTAGCGCCGTCGAGTGCTTCTTGCTGGACTCTACAACAAAGGTCGCGAGCGAGCCGCCGGACGCGGTTCGCGGAGCCTTGCGATACATGGAGGCGCATCTGCAGGAATCTTTCGACTTGGCGGTGCTAGCCGCTTCGGTTGGCATGTCCGCTCAGCATCTCACGAGGATGTTCAGGCAACACCTGGGAGACAGCCCAATGCACTATCTTTGGCGACTCCGGGCAGAACGAGGTGCTACTCTCCTTGAAGAAACGAGCCTGAGAGTGAGCGAGATCTCTCACAGGACCGGATTTCAGTCCCCGTCCCATTTTTCTCGGCTCATCCAGTCCGTTTACGGCCTAAGCCCGCGCGAGCTGCGAATCAGCTCCAGACAGGACGGGCCGGATAGACTTCGGGGCGTTCTGCCGTGAACCACCCTCCGTAGAAGCCCACTGACGGCACCTCTGCCGGACACATTCCCGCTTTTCATCAGAAAAAGAGGGCAACGTGAATCTCTTCCGACCTCGGTTCGGAACATGGATGGCTACCGGAGGTGAGGCGCCCTGCCAGACCGAGTTTCGTAAGTTGAAGGCGGTGAGATCGTTTCCGTCCGTCAAGGTCGATGCAACCCATGTGCTGCCACAAGTTCATCGCAAACGGTGTCGAAGTCGGCCGTGTGACCCAGCGAAAAGTTTGAAAAGCGTCCAAGACGGCCAGCCACCTCCATGTGGCGGTTTAACCCTGGTGGTTTTATTAGGAGACCCGCCTGCCTCAGGCATTTGGATCTCTTCACGTTAGAGGTCCAAGGTTAGGCTAATCGGGCAGTGGTCTGAACCCATTACATTCGGGTGAATTTCGGCGGCGCTGACTTTTTCTCTCAGTGCGGACGAGACGAGGAAGTAGTCGATCCGCCACCCCACGTTGCGCCCTCGTGCCCCACCCATCTGGCTCCACCAGGTGTAGTGGCCGTTTCCTTGCGTAAAGATGCGGAACGTGTCGATGTAGCCTGCGTCGAGAAAGGCCTGAAACCCCGCCCTTTCTTCCTGAGTGAAACCTTTCTTCCCCATATTCGGCTTGGGATTGGCGAGGTCGAGCTCGGTGTGGGCGACGTTCAAGTCGCCGCAGAATACGACCGGCTTTGACTTTTCCAGGTGCTGACAGTATTCGAGAAACGCAGGGTCCCAGTGGTCCCGGCGCAGGGGGATGCGGCTCAGGTCGTCTTTGGCGTTGGGGGTGTAAACGGTAACCAGAAAGAACGCCTCAAATTCCGCCATCAATACACGCCCTTCTGCGTTCGGGTCGCCGTAGCCGTCCGTACTCATGTCGTACTTCGCCAGAATTTCGGCGGGCAAGCCTCTCTGAACCGCTAGGGGCTTGATCTTTGAGAGAATCCCGGTTCCGGAATAGCCCTTTTTGTCGGCCGAGTTCCAATACTCCTCGTAGTCGGGCAGGTCGACGACCGCCTCGTGGGGCTGCGCTTTGGTCTCCTGAAGGCAAAGAACGTCGGGTCTCTCCGCTGCGACGAAAGGGCCAAACATGTCCTTCCGCAACACCGCCCGAATACCGTTAACGTTCCAAGAATAGAGCTTCACGGCCTCATCATAGATGATGCACATTGCTCCCGTTTGAGCTCCCATGCTGGCAAACTGCGAACGCTGCGGGTTTGCGATCCCCGAAGGGGCCGAGACCCTACAAAGTGTCCAGGACGGCCAGACTATCGTGTGGGCATGGTCGAGACCGATCGCTTGGAGCTCGTCAGGCTGGCCGGATCCTGCACTACGAGGGTCATGTCCTGCGCCGGAACGCCGGCCTGCTCGAGGCGCCTTACGATGCCGGGGTAGAAGCGGGGTTCGCCGTAGGGTGGGGCGTTCATGTTGGACATGGACCAGAGAAGGATGTCTAGGCGGTACCGGTTTGTGGTTTCCTGGGCCAAGCCTTTGTTGCCGTCCACGTAGGCGCGGGGGAGGTGGCGCACGCCTTCGGCGGTGAGATAAATCCACCCATCGCGCAGCTTTCCCGAGTAGAAGGAGGCGGACAGGAATCCGTCCCAGAGTCCGACGAAGTTGAGCGCGGGCATCACCCCTACGAGTACCACGATCGCCTTTCCCAGCGGCTCCGACCAGGCGAGCCGCAGGATGCCGGCCGGGTTACGCGCGAACAGGATGACCGCCAAGACGGTGATCCAGAAATTCCACGGCCAAACGATCGAGTCGTAGTTCTGGCCGAACGGTCCGAGGGCGAGAAGTACGATGGCGTGCATCGTGATCGCCAAGCCGAGACCCCAGGCTCGCGTCCGGGGCAAAAGGAGCAGGATGGCGACCGACGTCTCGACGAGCGGCGCGACCGGCCAGAAAGGCTGTAATCGCGCGACTAGGCCCTCGCCGAGCGGGTGGAGGAGCCATGGAAAGACCTGGTCCGCGAAGATCGCATTCGCCTTTTGGAGTCCGCTCCAAAAATAGACACCGATTACGACCGAGCCGCAAATCGCCCATGCCGCCCTTGACCGCGGTGAGTTCGGCTCGTCCCATCGCACCAGGGCCAGGGCGACAAACATCAGCCCGTATTGAAAAAACCATGGCTGCATCCGGCTTACATCGAAGAGCGCCATCGCGCACCCGATGATCGGCGGAGCCAAAGCCCATAAGCCGGGAGAGGGATGAAACGCCACGGCGAGGATGCTGGCCACCAGCGCAATGGCGAGGAAAGCGCACAAAGCGGGCGGGAGATCCGGAACCCACGGATAGACGGCTATCGTCGGAAAGGCGCGGCCGTTCGTCCACAGACCGGCAGAGACCGCCATCGCCGAAAAAAACGCAGCGCAGAGCGACCACTTCGCCCACAGCATCCGCTTCCCGACGTTCCGCACCGCCATCTTAGGCCGATTCTAGCGTGGGTTTCCACCAGAACGGCGTATCCACCGCTCGCATCGAGGCGTCGGAGTATTCGAACGAGGGACGCGATGAAGCCTTTCCACCTAAAGTTCTTACTCTTCGTACTAGCGCTCGTGGCCTCCGCTTCCGCGGGAGCGCAGTGGTCCCCGCCGCCTCCCTTTGAGACGGTAGACCTGCCCGCGATCAACTCGCGCACGATCGTAACCGGGACGATTTTGGATTTCAAATCCGCCGGGGACGACTGGAGCCGACGCGAAGTCGTGGTGGCGGTGAAAGAAACGCTTAAAGGCGACGCGAGCGGGACCGCCACGCTTCGCCTCCGAAGCTTTGTCCAGGACGAGGAGTTCGCCCGGTGGAAGGCAGGCGGGGACCTGATGCTCATCGCCATCCCTCCCACCGAGGGTGAACCAGCCTCTCTCATCGACCTCTCCTCGAAGGACTTGGCTGTCTTCACCGCCGACCTTAAGCTGTTGCGGACGCCGGACGATGTGATTCGGACGGTGAAAGAGCGGGTGCGGGTAGCCGGAAACACGGCCAAGGTGGAGCGGTACGTGAGAAACGTCCCGGTCTCCAGGATCGCGGGGACGCCGCTGGAAAAGGGAGCCTACGTGAGCCCGGATAAGACGGTTCGGTTCTATGTGCCGGTCGACCAGAGGTTGGAGCAGTACGGCCAGGGGCTCCTTCGTTCGAAAGAAATGGATCACCGAATCGAAGGGATTCGCATCTTGGGCCACTTCAAGACCGACGCAAACATCTCCCGGCTGAAGGAGCGGCTACGAGACGACGGATGGATCCCGACTTGGAGCTACGAAGGAAATAAACTGCTCGCTTTTCGGGTCAACGAAGTCCGGCGGACCGCTTACGAAACCTTGAAATCGCTCGGAATCTCGGTGCCGAAGCCGCTAACCGACGATCCGCCGGACCGAGACCACCAAGTGGTTTCCGCCGACCTTGGCGGGGCCGAGGTTCGGCACGACCTTGTGGAACTGGCAAGGTGTCCCAACCTGGTGGATTTGAGTTTGGCCACGGCGAAGCTGGAGCCTCCCGATATCGAAGCGCTCGCCCAGGTCAAGGCGCTGAAAATGATCTATCTCCAAGGATCTAACATTGCCGACGACGGACTTAGACATCTCGCGGCGTTGCCCAGGCTTGCCTACATAAACCTTGGCGGTACGCCGGTTACCGATATCGGCGTGCGGGAACTGGCCCGATTTAGGTCGTTGAAGAAGGTGGACTTGGGCGCCAACGCCACGGCGGCCGGAGTCGAGGCGTTGCATCGCCTCCGGCCGGACATCCAGATCCAGCCGGACGACTTCGCCTTTCTGGCTCGCTTACACCCTCAGCGCGTCGAGTTGGGTTTCCGGGGGAGATCGGTGCCGGAGGATCACAGCGTTTCGCGGGAAATCTGGCGGTACGCCCTAGTTTTTCCAAAGGAAACCGCCGGTCAGGTCGACGCGCTGCTTCGCCAAGAGCTGTTAAGGCGGGGTTGGAAAGCCGGCCACCCCGAAGCCCAACCGCAATACGACGGCTACTACCGGGAGCGGCCTCGGCTGCCTGGTTCCCCCAACCTGGTGCACCTCGATAATGTCATCCTTACCCACCCGCCAGAGGGAGAGGTCGATCGAGCTTGGGGCGTCTCCGCGGAGCCGGGGGGCCGACTGATCATCGTCGAACGGGTCGTCGCTGAAAAGCCAAGAAAGCCATAAGCGCTTGCCTTAGCCGCTCCTCGCCTTCGCTCACCGGGTCCCGAATAGGAGCGCGAACTTCAGTTCGCTTGCGGAGTCGACTTTAGTCGGCCCCCCGGTCGCGGGCTAAAGCCTGGCGACGCAAGCCGGCTGAAGCCGGCGCTCCATTGGCGAGGAACGAACACCGCCCCTGCCCTCCGGGTATGGTGCCGAAAGCCATGAGCCAGGGGCCTCTCGCAAATATCGCAAAGATCGTCGACGCGCGCAGCAAGCGCATCTCCAGCTACGACCGCAACGGCGGGAATGGAGACCTGATCCCGATTCCTCAGGGGGAGACGGTGACGATCGCCGAGATGTCGGGCGCGGGCATCGTCAAGCACATCTGGATCACGATCGGCAGCAAAGACGACCTCATCCGCCGGAATCTGGTTCTGCGGATGTATTGGGACGGGCAAGCGCACCCGAGCGTCGAATCGCCGATCGGCGAGTTCTTCGGCCAAGGCTGGGGGATGAAATACAACTTCATCTCGCCGCCGGTCTCGGCCGCGCCGGCGAACGGCAACGCCCTCGTCTGCTACTTCCCGATGCCGTACGGCAATGGCGCGCGGATCACGGTGGAGAACCAGGGCTCTTGCGATCTCGACCATTTCTACTATTACGTGGATTACGAAGAGCACCCGAGCATCCCAGCCGATATGGGGCGGTTCCACGCTTGGTACCACCAAGAGCTGACCCAGCCGGAGGGGCAGACCGACAACGTCGGCCTCGGCGGCGATGTGGAAAACGAATGGTCCGTCTTTGGCGGCTTCCCGAATAACCCGACCGATAAGAACAACTATCTCTTCGCAGAAATAGAGGGAACCGGCCACTACGTCGGGGTCAACTACTACATCAACTCGCCGTCGCCGATTTGGTACGGCGAGGGAGACGACATGTTCATGGTCGACGGCGAGGCGTGGCCAGGTTCCGCCCACGGCACCGGGACCGAGGATTACTTCAACCAGAGTTGGTGCCCCGACGAGCACTACCTCCACCCATACTTCGGCACCGCCCGCGCCCCGGGCCGCAATAACGATTCCCCCCGCTTCGGCTGGCTCGGCCGTACCCACTGCTACCGGTACCACCTTGAGGACCCGATCCGGTTCAAGAAATCGCTCCGCGCCAGCATCGAGCACGGCCACGCCAACTGCCTCACGCTAGACCTCGCCAGCGTCGCCTACTGGTACCAGACCTTGCCCTCCAAGCCGTTCCCGCCCCTGCCGCCGGTCGCCGACCGGGTCCCCCGCCCGGAGATCACCGCCGTCGACGTCCACCGCTGGCGCCACGAATGGCGCATGAATCGGGGCGGCGGCAAACTGTTCGGCACCGAACATCCCCCTCGCCAGCCGGACGCAGAGAAGGTCGTCGAAGAAAACGCCGACCCAGAAGCGTAAGCCGCTTTGGGAGTGCGCGAAGCCCTTCGCGCTTTCCCCCTGCGCGGAGCGCGTTCCCAACCGCGGCGCGGGCGCAGGCCATGAAATGGCGCGCTTCTATCCCGAAGGGATTTCGTCCCCCAACGAAGGGTTGCGAAGCACGAGCTACCCTGGTACCGTCAGCCGCCAAATTTCTACCCTAACGGGGTAATGCCATCCAGTTTTCGAACGAACCTTCCGTCCGGAGTTAACACAAAGGCGCCAAGGCACAGAGACACAAAGATCGTGTCGGCGTTTGCCCCACCGGCATGTCCAGTAGCCAGAACCTCCGTGCCTTCGTGTCTCTGTGCCTCTGTGTTTGTATTCTCCGAGGGTTCGCCAGGGCAAAAACTGGGTGGCATTACCCCGTTGGGGTAGAAGCCGAAACGGCTGGCACCAGGGTAGGACGCCGCTACGCGGCTTACCAATCCTAGTAAGTTAAATGGCGGACCCGTCGGGATTGTGTCCGCGTGCTTTACACCCTGAAGTTAAGCTTCGCAGCGAAGAGTGCGGTACCCGGCGGCGTTCTGCGTGTTCGCATAGCACCCTTGGAAGCCCCGCCGTTTCTTTTGCACGGAGCGACGGGGGCGTTCCGGTTCCTTGAAAACCAGACCTCGCCCCGTCGGCGAAGGCGGAAAATAAAAATTACAAAACGAAACGGAGCCATCCGTGGCAAAGGAAAAACCCGTCCCCTCCCAAACTGCTAACCGCCAACTGCCAGCCCTGGGAAAAATTACGAAACGAACCCAGCGGGTTGGGAAAGGAGCGCCGGCTTGAGCCGGCATGCGCCGTTCGGGCTTTAGCCCGCGACGGGGGTCGACTGAAGTCGAACGCCACATGCGAGCTAAAGCTCGCGCTCCGGGGCGTTCGCGATTTCTAAGTTGGAGGGCGAGACTCGGCACCAAAAACATTACGGGTGCCACGAAGGCCCCAAGCGACTACACTTCAGTCATGATTCGGCGGATACTCGCCCTTGGGTTGGCTTTGGCCGTGACCTCCGCCCGCGGATACGGGCAGGGGGCGGCGGTGACCACGCCGCCGCCCCCCATCGTCTTCGCCCCGTGGCAGGAAGTGGCCCGTACCGACCTCGGGGTCGAATACCTTGTGACCTTTCCTAGCCCGTTCGTCAGCGCGTATCCGGCCAATAACTCCGTGCCGTTGAGGGTTTTCCTGCCGGCGATCGCCAATCCGGCGCCCGTGGTGTTGGTGCTCCACTACTGGGGGGCGACCGACCTGCGGTTGGAGCGGGTGCTCGCCGAAGAGCTGAATCGGCGGGGAATTGCCGCCGCTATCCTCACGCTTCCGTATCACCTCTCTCGCACCCCGCCGGGGCACCGTTCCGGAGAACTGGCGGTGCAGCCGGACCCCGACAGCCTCAAGGCGACGATGATCCAGTCGGTTTGGGACTCGCGCCGGGCGCTCGATTTTCTCGTCACCCGGCCGGAACTCCGCGGAGATCAGGTAGGCGTCGCGGGAACCAGCCTGGGCGCGCTGGTCACCGGCCTCGTGGCGGCTATCGACCCGCGGATCGCCCACGCCAGCTTCCTCCTCGGCGGGGTCGACCTTGCCCATATTTTGTGGAGTAGCTCGCGAGTCGTCCCCCAGCGCGACGTGCTACGACGGAGAGGAGTTACCGAGGATCGGCTGCGGGCGACGCTGGCGGATATCGAACCCCTGACTTACCTAGAAAAACATCGCCCCGCTTCCAGCTTCGTGATCGGCGGCCTGTTCGATACCGTGATCCCACGCTCCAGCACCGAGGCGCTGATCAAGGTGCTCGACACTCGCAACGTGCTTTGGCTCGACACCGGCCACTACGGGGGGATATTTGTCCAGCGCCGCCTGATGCGCGAGGTCGCCCGGTATTTCGGGACTTCGTTTACCAGCGCCGATTTCGTCCCCCCAAAAAAGCTGTACGCCCCCACCGTTCGTCTCGGGTTCAAGGTGGACACCGCCCGCGGACTCGATCTCGGGATCGGCCTCGATTTGTATAAGTTCGATCGTAGAGGGGATGGATACGCGACCCTTTTCCTCACCCCCCGTGGCCCGGAGCTCTTTGCGGGTCGGCGGATCGCTCAGGGGCTCAGCATCGGCTTCGTCGGCTCCCCCCGTGGCCTCGGCGGGGCGATCCTATGGAGTACGGTCCTGTGATCGTCGAATCGCTGCTCCGGTCGGCGTCGGACAACCTGATCGAGACGTACCTCCGGCTTGGACACGCGATCCCGGAATCGCGGAGCTGGGAGGAGCCGGCGTACGTGGCCTGCGGCGGGACGTTCGAGCATCCGATCTGCAACTTCGCCGCCCGCCTTCGCCTCGATCCTTGGTCGGCGAGACGGCTATCGGACCTCGCCAGCGGCCGGCCCGCCTTCAACGTCTACCTCTTGCCGGGGGACGAGCCGTCTCATGCCACCGAACTGTTGGAGCGCGCCGGCTTTCACCCTTCGTACCGACTCGTACAGATGGTTGCCGAACGGCCGGAGCCGGGGCCGAGCATCGAGCTTTCCCGAGCGGACACGTTCGAGGATCGCTTTAAGGTCGCCTCTTTCATGGGGCATCAATTCTTCACCCGTCAGACCGAGGCGTTCCGCCGGAAGATCGCCATCGCGACGGCCCGCGCGGAAGGTTTGGAACTGTATGGACTGGACGAAAGAGCGCAAAAAACCGCCGCGCTGATGCTTTGTCACGCATCTGGCGTTCTTGGCGTCTACAATCTATGCGTGGCATCCGCCCGAAGGGGTCGCGGCATCGGCAGCGGCGTCTTAAATTGGGCTCTCGCATTGGCGAGAGAGACGGAGCGGGCCGTCACTTTGCAGTGCGATTCGAGACTCGAAGGCTGGTATCGATACTGGGGTTTCGTCGCTACTGGAAAGGTTGACGTTTATTCTTTGGCTAAAAGGAATCAGGACGATATAATCTTGTGAAACGGTGCGTCGCTTAAAACGTGCATTCACACTCGTTGAGCTGATCGTGGTTATGGCGATCCTCGGCGTACTCTGCGCGATCCTCTTCCCGGTCTTCTCGGCCGCAAGAGGCGCGGCCCAACGGGCTGTTTGCCTTTCCAATCTTAAGAACCTCAGTTTGGGTAGCCGGCTCTACACCAACGACTACGACGACCACTTCATGCCGGTCAACCACCAGCCGAACGCGTTCGCCAATTCGCGAACCGACCGGACGTGGGTTCAGCTCGTGTTGCCGTACGTTCGCAACTTCTCCGTTTTCCACTGCCCATCGGACAATAGCGACCGGCCGAAGCCGGAGGCGACTTACGATCAGGACCTGATCCCGGGCGATACCGATTCGCAGTACTACACCGCCTCCCTCCGGTCCGACTACGGTTACAACTACCAAAACCTGACCCCGATCACGGAGGACGTGAACGGCTACAGTTCCCACCCGAAGTCGGTCGGCGCGGTCGACCGGCCCAGCGACACGCTGATGTTCGTGGACTCGGTGTGGGCTCGCGACGAAGCGGGCCGCCCCACTGGCGGCGGTAACTGGCTGGTAGCGCCCCCCTGCCGCTACTACACGAACCGCACCGACAGCTTCACTGGCACCCGTTTCGGGACCAACGTGCTCGTCTTCAATGCCGTCCGCGGCTGGAACGTCAACGAGGAGAGCTCCGCCGACGTGTACGGCAACGCTTGGCAATGGCACGGCTCCAACATGAACGTCGCCTTCGTCGATGGCTCGGTGCGCAGCATGACTTTGCAGCAGCTTGCCGCCGGCTGCGACGTCCGCGCCGCCTGGGGCGGCCCGATCCAAGACCCCGGCACCTACGTCTGGGACGTCCGCTAGCGCAAAGCGCCTTGGGGCTGCGCGAGCTCACTCGCGCTTTTATCGATGCTACGCTTACCAGGCGCCCATGTTTCTACTTCTCGCCCTCGCCATGCAGCTTCCCGTTACCGACTACCACGGATATGTGCGGCACGACTTTCAACTGGATGGTTTGGCCGCGATCGTCGTGGAGCCAAAGAAGCCGGCGGCGGGGCGGCCTTGGATTTGGCGGACGGAGTTCTTCGACCACCGTCCGGAAGCAGACCTCGCTTTGCTGGCGAAGGGGTTTCACCTCGTCCACTTGGCGGTAGGAAACACCTTCGGCGCACCGGAACCGATGCATCGGTTCAGCGGCTTCTACCGCGAGCTCACGGGACCCGCGTGGAACCTCAATCGGCGCGTCGTCTTGGAAGGATTTAGCCGGGGAGGGCTTTACGCGTACAACTGGGCGGTTCGTAACCCGGATAAGGTGATGGCGATCTATGGGGACGCTCCGGTCTGCGATTTCCGAACCTGGCCTTACGGCGGGCAAGGGGCGGCTAGGAGCGACGAGGACTGGAAACAGGTCGTCGCCAGCTACGGATTCCCCTCCGAGAAGGCGGCGCTTGCCTATCCGTTCAATCCCGTCGATTCGCTGGCTCCGCTTGCCAAAGCGAAAATCCCGCTCCTCCATGTCATCGGCGATGCCGACGAGCTGGTCCCGATCGGCCCCAACACGATGCTTGTGGAGAAGCGGTACCGCGAGCTCCACGGCACAATCCAGCTCATCCACAAACCCGGCGGTCACCACCATCCGCACAGCTTGGACGACCCGGCTCCGATCGTCGATTTCATCCTCAAGCACCAGCGCGATTCCGAGAAAGCGCCGCCGGCTACTACCATCGCCGCGCCGAACCCGGAGTCGCGCTACACGTCCGCGGGATGGGGCGATCGTTCATGGACCGATCAGTTCGAAGATGGCAAGGTTGCGGCCGAGATGCCGGGCGTCGAGCTCGTGCTCCTGGGAGATTCGATTACGCAAGGATTTGGCGGACCCAATCGTCAGGTCAGCGCGCCAGGTGCGGCCGCTTATGAGAAGTACCTGCGCGGCTACCACACCGCCAACCTCGGTATCTCCGGCGATCGAACTCAGAACGTGCTTTGGCGAGTGGAACACGACGCTCTCGGGCGGGCCAAGCCGAGGTTCGTTCTTCTCACGATCGGGATCAATAACTACCCCGACGACTCACCCGAAGCGGTCGTTAAAGGAATCGTCGCCGTCGCCCGAGCGGTGCGCCGGGCAAGTCCGACGTCGCGGGTGATGGTGCAATCGCTCCTTCCCGCGGGAAAGAGTCCAACGGATCCGATCCGCATCTGGACGCGGCAGGTGAACTCGATGCTCGCGCACCTCGCCAAAAGAGGGGAGATCGTGCCCGGAGTCGACGAGAACTTCATTCTCGGAGCGGACGGCGCTCCCGCTGCGGACCTCGTCTCGCCCGACGGAATCCACCTTCTGTCCGGCGGCTACGAAGCTTGGGGAGTGAAAATCAAAGAGAAGATCGAATCTCACCCGATCCGCTGATGCTGAATCCCGATGTCCCGGCACTTGTTTTAGCCCCGATGGAGGGGATCACGGACGCCCCGATGCGGGCGCTGCAGGGGACGACGGGAGCCTTCACCTACGCGGTGTCGGAGTTTCTAAGAGTCAGCGGCGACGCGCTGCCCCGGAAAGTCTTTCACCGGGACATTCCGGAATTGCTGAACGGAGGATTCACCCCCACCGGACTACCTGTTCAGGTGCAACTTCTGGGGGGCGATCCCGGGAGGATGGCGGTCTCGGCTTTCGTCGCGGTCCAAGCCGGGGCTAGGGCCGTGGACATTAATTTCGGCTGCCCCGCGCCGACGGTGAACCGGCACGACGGCGGCGCTTCGCTCTTGAAACATCCGGAACGGATCTGTGAGATCGTGGCTGCCGTCCGGCATGCGGTTCCGCCAGAGGTTCCGGTCTCGGCGAAGCTCCGGCTCGGCTGGGATTCTATCGACCCGATCATGGAAAACGCGGAGATGGCGACCAAAGGGGGCGCATCGTGGATCACGATCCACGCCCGCACCCGCCTGCAGGGGTATCTACCGCCGGTTCATTGGAAGTCGATCGGCCAAGTGCGTGAGGCGCTCGGGATTCCGGTCGTCGCCAACGGCGACATCTGGACCCTCGACGACTTTCGGCGATGCCAGGAAGAGACTGGCTGCCGCCACTTTATGCTCGGACGAGGCGCTTTGGCCGACCCGACCCTGCCGGTCCAGATCGCCCACGCGCTCGGTCTTGGGGGCGCGACTTCGGACACCGCATGGCTTCCGCTTCTACGCCGCCTCGTAACCTTCACCGAGCAGGGGAGCGGCCAACCCTCGACCTACACGGTGATGAAGCTGAAACAGTGGCTAAAGATCGCCCACCTCCGAGGCAGCTTCGCCTACTTCCACGACATCAAACAAGCCCGCACTCTGGACGAGTTTTTCGATTGCCTGAAAGAAGCGATGGATCGCCCGCCTGTCACGACTTCTGACGGCGGTAACCAGTGACCGCTTCGGAGCAGCGAATCTGCGAGCACACCTAGTCAAGCATGGCTCGGGTCGTAAAGGCGAATGGGAAGCACTCGGGCAAATAATTCGAAATCCTGATCTAAGGTGAAGATCGGTGTGGAGAGTCTTACGGCTACTGCGCAAATTAGGAAATCGGTGTTGGAACCTTGAATTCCAGAAGATCGGCATTTGTTGCGCATTACTGCCGCTTCCTCGTAATCCTCAGTCAAGATCGCCAAGTCGTCGAAGGCCCGTAACCTCTTTCGAAGCCGCTCGCACTGGTCCGGGTGCTTGATGCCGCTCAGCAACTCTTGACGAATTGGACCGAAAATCAGTGCCTCACCTTGTTCAAGAATCAGACGAAGTCCGTTTCGAATTCCAGCATTCGGTTCGGTCCTTCGGAAGAGCTCTGACCAGACGGTAGTGTCCACGAGGACACTCATGTCCGTTTACGCTGCTTCGTCAACTCGTCTGCGGGGTCGAAGTCGATTTGCCCCTCCAACTCTAAGACTTCCCGTTGCCGCCGCTTAGTAACGTACTCTCGCAAGGCTTCGTTTACTGTCTCCCGCTTCGTCCGAAAACCGCTCACACGAAGGGCCTCATTCAGCAGCGCATCCTCAATCTTGAGATTTGTAGCCATGTGTCTATTTTGACACATGAATGGAAAACTCTTGTGACGAGATCGACGCCGACCGGCCGAGAACCGTACTCGAGGCCGGTGGCGGGGCCGACGCGAAGGCGCCGGATCGGCCTTCGATCCTTAGCATTCCGCTCGGCGTGATCTCCATGAATGCGAAGAGCGGCTGGGTGTACTTTTGCATCCCTTCGTACCAGAAGTAGCTGGCGGAGTTGACGCAGTAGCAGGGGAGGCCGTCGACGATCGCTAGCCGGTCTACGTGCATGTGCCCGCAGAGGCAGAGGGCGACCGCGCCTCGAGGGTTCCCCTTGGCGGCCTTCTGGATAACGTTCAGAATCTGTGCCTGCTCGGGCGGCATCGGCTTTTCCGGTTCGGCGAATCCGATCGGCTGGTGAGAAATCACGATTACCGGCCGCTTCGATCGATGGAGCTCCCGCTCGAACCAGTCGAGCTGTTCAGGGTCGATCCAGTTGTGGGTGGCGTTATCCGTGAAGTAGTTACCGTGCGAGTACGGGACGAGCAGCCCCTCCTTCTTGAAGTGGTTCAGGTCGAGCACCAAGAATCGGTAGTCGCCTTGGTCGAACGCCCGGTACCGGCTCTTCATCCCCCAGTGGGCCATCGCGGCGGCCTTGTCGCAGGTGTCCATGTCATGGTTCCCGAGCACGTGCACCTTCCGCATCGGCAGATCGGTCCAGCGTCTCACGAACGCTTTCGACTCGGGCTTGGCGTGGCAGAAATCACCCATCTGCAACGCGAAATCGATATGCTCACGCCCCAAAGTTGCCTTGACAAACGCATCCAGCCGCTCCGCCGCATCCGGCGCCAAACCATGATGCAGATCGGCCACCACAGCGATCTTCACGCTCGACCGAGCGAGCCGCGACGGGGCCAACGCCAGTGCGACCCCCGCCGCTAGAAAGTCCCTACGAGTCATCTCAGCCCCTCCCGCCGATTCATTGTGCGATGGGAAGGAGAGTTATGGGTTGCGGGCGATGGTTTTTTCGGAGTGTCTCGCAAAGGCGCTAAGACGCAAAGGGGGAAGGGTTCGAGCAAGCGCAAATAAATCTGGGGGCAAGAATCCTCAGGCGAAGCCGGGTCGTTCTTACAGTGTGGCGATAAATACCGGGTTCTCGGGGAATGAGATCTTCTGCTTGGCCAAGAAGGGGATGGACCCCGGCGAGATGGTCATTGGTAACAGCGTTTGGTCGATGGGGTTTTTCGGAACCATCGGCTCGGGCTTAAAGACGCTCGCCGGCGGCGAAGTGGAGCAGGTGACGAAGGTCGTCTTCGAGGGGCGGAAGGCCGCGTTGGAGCGGATGCAGGCGTGGAGCGACCTTCGCGGCGCGATCGGGATCTCCGGAGTTTCGACGGAGCTGGTGCAGCACGGCGGCAGCATGGAGTTCCTCAGCGTCGGTTCGGCGGTCCACCGCCGGGGCCACATGGCGACCAGTCTGGAATTCACCTCGTCGTCCGATGGGCAGGAGCTCTATTGCCAGCTCGATAGCGGCTTCGAGCCGAAGCATTTCGCCTTTGGAAACGTCGCCTACTCCATCGGTCTCGGCGGAGGGATCGGGGGCGCGTTCCGCGGGCTGGCGCGGGGCGAGATCAAGGAGTTCAGCCACGTCTTCAACCACACGCGTCACCTCGCGATCGAGCGGATTCAAGCGGAGGCTCGGGCCCACGGCGCCAATTGCGTCGTCGGCATTCGAACCTCGATCATTCCGTTCCAAGGCATGCAGGAGATGGTGATGGTCGGGACCTCCGCTCGCCACGCCGGCTACGATCCGAGCTACGATGCCTCCCCCGCCACCAGCGACCTCACCTGTGAGGAGACCTGGAACATGGCCCACCTCGGTTACCTGCCAATCCGGCTGGTGCTCGGATGTTCGATCTACTCGATCGGCATCGTCGGCGGGATCGCCGCGGCGTTCAAGTCGCTGGCCCAGGGCGAGATCAGTGAAATGACCAAGCTGGTTTACGAAGCTCGAGAAAACGCGCTTGCCCACATCGCGGAAGATGCCGCTGCGTGCGGCGCGGACGACGTGGTGGGGATCAAGACGTACGTGTACTCACTCGGCGGCGGGGTCATTGAATTCCTCGCCATCGGCACCGCCGTCAAGAAGGTGCCGGGAGTAACGACCGTTTCGGACACCTTGCCACCCCAGGCGGTCATGCGCGACAAGGACACCTTCATCAACACCGCCGAGCAACTGAGGGGGCAAGACCTTAACGCGGGGAAGAAGTCGGGCGCGGGGTAGGAAAGGTATCGTTCTCCCCGATGCTTATCACACGCACCGGGGGATTCCCCATTGGTTTTCGACGCGGCTGGTCCGACTGGCAGAAGGACCTCGACGGGATGATCGCTTGGGCCAAGGCGAACGACCTCGGCGTGGTCGACCTCGGCGGAGATTCGGATCAGATCGGGGGGAAAGTCGCGGGTGCGGGATTGCGGATCGGATCGGCCGATCTTCCGGCGTGGTCGGGTCTGATCACGGCCGATACGGCCAAGCGTGAGGAAGCCGTGGCCAAGCAAGCGGCGTACGTCGAGGCGTGTGCCAAGCACGGCATTCGTAACTACTTCCTCGTCATGCTGCCGGACGACGCGAGCAAGCCGCGGAGCGAGAATTTCGCCTTGATGGTCGAGGGGTTGAACCTGCTGACGCCGCATCTGGAGAAGCACGGCGGCCGATTGGTCATCGAGGGTTGGCCCGGACCAGGCGCTCTCTGCTGCACGCCGGAAGGGTACCGAGGCGTGATCCGGGAGGTCGCCTCTAAGTCGGTCGGTATCAACTACGATCCGTCCCACCTCCTTCGCATGGGAATCGACCCGATCCGCTTCCTCGGCGAGTTCGCGGAGCGCGTGTACCACGTCCACGGTAAAGACACCGAGGTCTTCCCGGAAGGCCAGTACGAATACGGCACGGAGCAGCCCGCTACCTTCGCCAAAGGCCACGGTTTTGGCGCGCACCACTGGCGCTATACCATTCCCGGCCACGGCGAGACCAGGTGGACTAAGGCATTCGAGATCCTCAAGGGCGCCGGTTACGACGGCGCGGTATCGATCGAGCTAGAAGACGAAAACTTCAACGGCTCCGAAGCGGGCGAAAAGCAAGGCATCCTCGCCGGCGCTCACTTCTTGGCTAGCTGTTAAGCTCGATCTGGCTCTAACTCTCCGGCCCCTTCTGGTTGGTTGGGGCCGATGCTTTTTGAGGTCCTATTCCGGATGACCACTGAGGCACAGAGGGCACGGAGGGCACGGAGGGATTGCGGTTATAACACCACTCTGCGGAGGCCTTGCTTTAGGACGACGACGTTGAAGTTGATCAGGAGCCCCAGCCTGCGTCCGCTAAGCTTAAGGTACGTTAAGAGCTGAGCGTCGTGGATAGGATTGAGGGCGTCGACGGCTTTGATTTCGATGATCACGAGCTCCTCTACAAGAAGGTCGAGCCGTAAGCCGGCTTCGAGTCGTATTTCGCCGTAAATCACGGGAAGCCCAACTTGCTGCCGGAAAGCAATCCCACGCGAGCGTAGCTCATGTGCTAGACAAGCCTCGTAAACGGATTCCAACAGCCCAGGATCGAGAGTCTGGTGCACCGCAATCGCCGCCGATATCACCTCACGCGTAATCTGATTAAGTCTTGGCGGGATAGGCTCAGGCACGGCAAGAGCCTAACAGGAAGTTGCACCCGCCGCAAGCCTCGGCCAAGCATGGAGCCCCTCCGTGCCCTCTGTGCCTCCGTGGTTATCCCCCCGTAGCAACTGCCTCAAGCGAGGCTAGGTCTTGCACCGCCATTGTACGCACCGATTTATCCGTTCGGCGTATCAGCCCGCAGAGCACCTCGCCGGTGCCGCATTCGATGAAGGTATCCACCCCGTCGCGAATCATATGCTGAACCGACTCGGTCCAGCGGACCGGACTTGAGAGCTGGCGCTCGAGGAGTGCGGGAATCGACGCGACATCTTCCACCGCCTCCGAGGTGACGTTGCTGTAAACCTTCGCGGTGGCGGGTGAGACGGTGGCCTGCCGCAGGGCGACGCCCATCTCGCGGGCGGGGACCTCCATAAGCGGGCTGTGGAACGCCCCGCTGACATTCAGCGGGAGCACCCGCTTGGCCCCCTTTGCCTGAGCCGCGAGGCCGGCCAATCTCACGGCTTCGACTTCTCCGCTGATGACGAGTTGGCCGGGGCAGTTGTCGTTCGCAATGACGGCGATTCCCTCCACTTCTCGACAGGCCTCCTCCAGAAGATCTCGCTCAAGACCCAGGACGGCCGCCATCGTCCCCGGTCGCTCCTGGCCGCTTCGCGCCATCAGATCTCCGCGCGTGCGGACGAGACGAGCTCCCTCTTCCAAGGTGAAAACGCCGGCCGCCACGAGGGCTGGGTACTCGCCGATGCTGTGACCGGCCATCGCCCCCACCCGTTGGTCTGGCAGCCGCGCTTCAAGCGCCCGGTATGCCGCCACCCCGCAGGCGAACAACGCGATCTGGGCGTTCTGAGTCTGCCTCAGGGTCTCTTCGTCGGATTCAAAGCAGAGCTTCTCCACGTCGAAGCCGACCGCGTCGCTTACCCGTCGGAACACGTCGCGCGCCTCCGGGCTCGCCTCCACCAGCTCTTTGCCCATTCCAGGCTTTTGGCTACCTTGCCCCGGAAACACGATCGCGATCATAGGGCCAACTTTACCCACCGTGCATTCCCGTCCCGCTTTGGGTCAAAATAGAAACGACCTCGTGGCGGGTGTAGCTCAGGGGTTAGAGCGCCTGACTGTGGCTCAGGAGGCCGTGGGTTCAATTCTCATCATCCGCCCCAATCCCTATTCGTATTTTCGGCTCCCGGCCGATTCATGAGGATACATTCATCGGCTAGGAGCCGATGCTACGTCAAAGCGCTAGACTGCCTCCATGGGGCTTTGGCTGGCGATGATGGTAGTAGCGGCGCCGCAGGTGGTGGCCGAGATTTCAAACGGGTCGATTCGCGCTCGCGCGGTACGGAGCGGCGGGGAAATCGTCGAAGAACTCGCGGCCAAAGACCAAGGTGGGGTTTATCGCACGATCCTCGTTTCGGCGACGCACCCGTCGTTAGGAGCCCGTTATTTAGAACCCAAGGCGAATCTGTTGCGCGGCTCAGAGAGCGGCTTGTTCGATTCGGCGCCAACGTTCCGCTTCTCCTCGGCCAAGGCGAATGGGCGAACCCTCACGTTTGTCTCTAGCATCGGCGACTGGACGGTCACGAAGCAAGTTGCCCTTCCCGCAAAAGGAACGACCGCCGAGGTCACTCTCCACGCGGATACCGGAAGCCCCTACCCACAGATCCGGTACCTGTTGAGCACCTACGCCTTCGCGCCGGGGAAGCCGGATGAGACGTTCGCGCCCGGGCTGCGGCCGATGGACGGCGACGTCATTGGCGACCATTTCTTCCGCTCGCCGGCGGCGATCCTGCGCAAGGGGCGGTTGGCCGCTACCGTGATGCCGGATCTAGACGTGCTAAGAGAGAACCGGCCGATTCCTACCATCCTCGACCTCGACGTGAAGAGTGGCGTAGTGGCCGCGCCGCTGGTCTCGTACGGTTTCTGCGACTACCGGCTGGCGGGGCACGTGCGGTTCTCCCATGACGCGTCAATGGTCAGGCCGACGCCGTGGGAGCTGACGCTCCGCTCTCAGATCCGGCTTGACGCGGATGCGACGCCCGGTTCACCCGT
Organism: Fimbriimonas ginsengisoli Gsoil 348; assembly: GCF_000724625.1. GTDB lineage: Bacteria > Armatimonadota > Fimbriimonadia > Fimbriimonadales > Fimbriimonadaceae > Fimbriimonas > Fimbriimonas ginsengisoli. Next base: position 1,612,221 of record NZ_CP007139.1, read on the forward strand.
CAGCGCGGCATCCAATTACATGTGGGCCCGGTACGGACACGCGAACTTCGGCAAGATCCTGCCTCAGACGATGCCGTTCGCCGATTACGCCCGCCTCTGCTATCCGGCCGCGTTTCATGAGAAAGACACCGGCGGGTGGTTCGAGCACGACCTGAACGGCCATATCGTGGGCGGCCTCCCGAGTGGCTGGGGGCTCGGAGAAGGTTGGGTGAGCTATCAGTGCTGGTTCAACCAGCTTCGCTCCGCTTGGGGGCTCCACTGGTGGGGAAAGCGGCTGGGGGAGAAAGACTGGGTCGACAAGTCCGAGAAGATGCTGAACCTGGCGCTCGCCGCGCCGGGTCGGGGCGTGAGTCCGACCACTTACATGTCGCGGACGAAGACGTGGAAGGGCTCGCTCGTCTCACCCTCGTCAGAGTGCTACTACGACATTCCAAGCCTTGCTTGGAAGGGAATCTGGTTCCTGCGCTGGTTAAAGTTCGACGATTGTCCACACAGGGCGGAAGTGGAAAAGCGGGTGAAGGATATCCACAACCTGATGCTACGCGTTCAGCGCGCAGACGGCTCGTTCCCAAGTTGGTTGACGAGAGATCTGAAGGTCGTGCCCCTTCTGGATCGCTCGGCTCAGTCTGCCCTGCCCGCATGGTTCCTCAGCGAAGTTGTCGACTTCGAAATTGGACGGCTCATCGAGCAGGCAAGGAGTGAGAAATCGAAGTCCGCTAATGGCCTTTCTGATGTTTACGTTGGCGCCCATGAGTCGGAACAATTAGAAGATGAATGCGAGCACGTGATTCGGGCCTCTACTTTCATTTACTCACAGGTCATTCCAAAGCATCTTTACTACGATTTCGAAACGTTCTTTTCCTGCTCCCCAAAAACATGTTTGCAAGCAGGGGGGATCATCGATGACCCTCGTATGTGGGACCCACATTCTTGGCAGCCTCCCCAAAATAACCTTTCGATGCAGTGGTCCGCGGAGGCGCTATTCCGGGCAAAGAGTTTTAGCGAACCTTATTTGAATTGCCTCTTGGGGGAAAAAGCGAAATATGTAGGAGGGTCGGTGGCACGTTCGCCGTTCTCGGCCTTGGCGATGACCGCCCTCGACACGATGAACCTCTACCAAACCGTCTGGCCGATCTCATACCGGAAGGTGGCCTACACGTACGGCGGGTTTGGAGTTCAGAACTCTGACGGCGAATACAACGACGCAAGACAGTCGCAGTTTGGCGCAACCCTCTGCGACTTCGGCGCCCAGCTAGATCGCCGAGATCTGTTTGAGCGCGGCGTCGCCGCCGTCCGCGCCTCTCTGACTCTGGTGAACAACCCGAACGATCCTTTCCACCTGTATCCAAACCCGAACTACCCGGTCGGACTAGAACCGGAGAACGACGGGCACGGCGGGACGGACGAGCAAAACGGGCGATCCGGGTTCGACTGGGCGGAGGGATCGGGTCTGGCGGGAGCCGCCGAGCTCCTCGACAAGTACGGCGAGATCTATCACGGCAACGGGTGGAGCGTCAAGATCGACGCGGTGCCCACAAAACCGGTTTCCCCCGCTCCACTCGTCGATCCGAGCTTTAGCTTCACGGACTGGAGAATGCCGGGTTGGGAAATCGAAGGGACGTTCCTGCACTGGCCTACGCAGTCCAAACGACGGAATTTCGGTTCGCGCTATGTTCCGCCTGGCGGCGGTGAAGTGCGAATACTGCCATTCATCGGTACTGCCGAGGACGGGCGCGGGGGGTTCGATGACACCTACACCGGCACGATGACCTCACCTAGGTTCTGCACGAAGCGAGGCGAGATCACACTGTTGGTCGGCGGCGGAAGCGGGAAAGATGTCGGGGTCGAGCTTCTTGACGATGAAGGAAAACAGGTGCAACTCGCTCATGGCGGTAGTGACGAGATGATGCACTGGGTGACTTGGAAGGTCTCCGGATCGGGACCTTACCGGATCCGGATTTTCGATCGCGAGACAGGACCTTGGGGGCATATCAACGTGGGGTTTATCCAGACGTAGCTTGGGCCAGGTTGGAATCTTTCTCGTACTGGTCGAGCGCCCTTCGCGCTTCGGTTAGCCGGTCTCTAAAGAGCATCTCCGATATCTTGGCAAGCTTTGCGTCGGCCGGATGCTTCTTTTGGAGCCGGTAGAGGCGGATCGGGAGGCGCAGGTCGGCGGCCCGGTAACGGCTGCGGTGAAGCCGCTGCGTGGTTTCGAGATCTCGATAGCCGAACTCGGCCGACGGCTCGATCATCGTTCCCTCCCCCCAGTCGTTCCATGTCGCGATTTGCGCGAACGGCGCCTTGCGGCTAAGGGCGTCCTTCAAGGTTCGCTCGTAGGTCGCGCCGTTCTGGTCGTCGATATTCCCCCAGGAGTCGTGAATGCCGGCGTCTTTGTAGAAGTCGCGAAATCGCGGATAAGCGGCCGGGATGACGGCCGGCCAATCTTTGGCCCTATCGTAGAATGCGGCTCGTTCTTTCTGGCTCCCCTCCCATCCACCAGCCGGCAGCGGCCAGTCGTAGGCGCCGATCGCCGGTCCGCGTCGGTGGTGAAGCGTGAAAAGCGCCGGCTGAGGCGAGAGCCCTTCGAACAGAGAAGACCAATCTTCCGGCTTGTAATATTGAGGCCCGAACACGAGCAGCACCGGCTTGCCGTCGAGCTTCAGGTACGAGGGGGAACGAAACCAGTGCTCCTGCAGCCACCGCATGAGCAGCTTGCCCTGGTCTACCGCTTGCTCCTTTTGGAACTTGCCAAATTTGATCAGGTTCGGCACGGTTTGATCCTCGTAAACGAGCGAGAACTTGAGCCCCGCCTTCTTGACCGCCGCGAACATTCGCTCTGTGTTTCGATGGTTGATCGCGTAGTCGTAAACGTTGAGGTTGCCGTACCAGTCGACGAAAACCCCATCGATCCCGGCGAATTTCAGCAGCAATGCGTGACACTCCAGCGCCTGCGGGTCGCCGGAGTCGTACAGCCCCATGAGCGGGTAGAAGTGGCTAGCCGCGGGCCGGCGTCCGTTTTGCTCCTTGTCTGGGTCGAGCTTCCCCATCGTCCAGTGCCACCCCCACTCCCGGCTTTCCGGCTTCGCCCCGTACCAAGGCATGTAGTGCGCCAACAACAGTGGCTTCGCCGGGGTGGTGAGAAGCGCCAAAACGGGGAAAAGCATGGCCGGAGTATCGTCCCTCACCGCTTCTTCCGGGGGCCGAACGGTATCGCGCCCGTCCAGCAGCCCCGTAGGAAGGGTATAGACCGCTCTATATGAAGCGGTTTATATAAGGTGAGTATATCACCTTCCGCGGCTCGCCACTAACTGCTAATCGCCAACGCCCCGATGCTATTCTCTAGGGTTCATGAGTCCCACCCCCGAAACCCGCGATCCGTACGCGGCGTTGCGGTTTCGCGATGTCCGGATGCTCATCGCCTCTGCGGCCCTTTCCGGGCTTGCCGGGCGTGGTTTGGCGGTAGTGATCGGCTTCCAGGTCTACGCCATCACCAAAGATCCGCTGGCGCTGGGGTTCCTGGGGTTGGTGGAGGCGATTCCGGCATTATCGCTGGTGCTGTACGGTGGGCATGTCGCGGACAACCGAGACCGGCGGATGCTGGTCCTGTTAACCGGAACCGTTTCGGTCCTGTGCGCGCTGGCCTTTGCCGCGCTCTCATGGTGGATCGCCAAGCCGCCGGTTCTGGCTCTGTACGGAATCGTATTTGTGGCGGGAATCGCACGCGGTTTCGCTAACCCAGCCGGATCGGCATTCGAAGCCCAGGTTGTCCCGCGCGAAGTCTATGTCAACGCCTCCGCTTGGTCGAGCAGCGTCTGGCAGATGTCCGCGATCGCGGGACCGATGATGGCGGGTTTCGCCTTCGCCGGACTCGGGCCGGCCAGGACGTACCTCATCATCGCGGGTCTACAGATTCTTAGCTGGGGATGCGTCTACCAGGTCGCGAAGCGTCCGATTCCGGAGTCGCAGCCGCATGAATCGGTGTGGCTCAGCATTCGTGAGGGAATCCATTTTGTGGTCCACAACCAGTCGCTGGTCGGCTCGATGGCGCTGGATCTGTTCGCCGTCTTTTTCGGTGGGGCCATTGCACTTCTGCCGATCTTTGCGACCGACATCCTGAAAGTCGGGCCGCAAGGGTTCGGGTTCCTGAACGCGGCGCCCTCCGTCGGCGCGCTTCTCGTGATGCTCTGGACCACCCGGCACCCGCCGGTAAAGCGGGCTGGAGTCAACCTCTTGCTTTCCGTCGGGGCGTTTGGAATCTCGATGATCGTATTCGGCGTCTCGAAAAACTTCTATCTCTCGCTCTTAGCCTTGGCCGCAAGCGGCGGTTTCGACGGAGTAAATATGGTGATCCGGGGAGTGATCCTGCGGATGCTCACGCCGGAGCATCTGCGCGGACGGGTCGCCGCCGTGAGCTGGGTCTTCATCGGATCATCTAACGAGCTGGGCGCCATGGAGAGCGGAATTTTCGCCCGGCTGATGGGCACGGCTCGCTCGGTATGGGCGGGAGGTGTGCTGACCCTCTTGGTCGTCGCAGCAACGGCAAAGCTGGCGCCGGAGCTACGACGACTGTCCTTCGAGCCGAAAGAAGTGTAAGGTGGCACGGGCTTCCAGCCCGTGTGTATCACGACCATCCTGGTCGTGTACACGTAGCATCGGCTCCCAGCTGATGAACCCCACGACCATTCTGGTCGTGAAAGAACGCCACGGGCAGGATGCCCTTGGAACCCACTGGCTGGAAGCCAGTGCCACGGGCTACTCCCTGATCGTCCCGGCTGGCGCCTTCGGCGCGATCGCCTCGCGGTAGAAACCGGCGAGATCGTCGTGCAGCTTACGGCGGCTGGGAGTGTCGAGGTACATCATGTGGCCGGCCGGGTAGTAGCCGCGGTGGATGTTCGACTTGAGTCGCGGATCGAGCTCCATCTGGTTGATCGACTGCTCGACGGTACCGAGCGGACACGCGAAGTCGTAGTATCCCATCGCCACAAAGAGCTTGGTGTACGGGTTCTGGTGAAGCGCGTTCCGGAGCGACTCGCTGGTATCGAGCGCGCCGGAGCCAAAATTCCAGGAGTCGGTGAGCCCCTCCCCAAGCACGTAGTATTTGAGGTCGCTCTTAAAGCCAAGCTCGCCCCGAACGTAGTCGTTCATGCAGGAGACGAACGGGGGCGTGATGGCGCTGTTGGCCGCGTCGAAGTCCGGACCGGCGTCCGACCAAAGCCGGTCGAGGCCAACAAAGCGGGCATCGAGGCGACCAACGCTGTAGTGGTCGGCGCGTCGCAGCTCCTTGTAGAAGCTGTTGTCGCGGATGCGCAAATTCGTGTTCTCTAGATACGTTTCGCTGAGGCCGGTGTACCGCTGGAGCTTCTGGCGGATCGCCTTTCGTTTGTCTGGCGAAAGAGTATCGCCGCGGGTCAGCGCGGGCAGATACTCGTCGTAAACCCACGCTTGAACCTCCTTCACTACCTCGCCGACCGGCTTCTTTTCCAGATCCGCGGGAAGCTTGTGGTGGTACCAGGCGGCGGCGGAATAGGTGGGGAGGTAGAAAGCATACGGCTGATCGTTCGCCTTGCTGAAGTCGGCGGTGTTTCCGTTCAGGTATGGCGAAACCAAAATGAGGCCGTTGAGGCCGATTCCGTTGCCGTTCAGCCACTCGGCGAGACCAGCGCCTCGGATCCCTCCGTAGCTTTCTCCCAGGACGAAGACCGGCGAAAGCCACCGCTGCTCCTCCGTCAGATACATCCGGATGAACTCGCCGACGCTCCGGATATCTTCCTGCACGCCCCAGAATTTCTTTCCGTACTCCGGCTTCTCCGGCCGGCTGTAGCCGGTGCCCACCGGGTCGATCATGACAAGGTCCGTCTCCGGCAATAGCGATTCGTCGTTCGCCACCAGCTCATAAGGGGGCGGCGGCATCATCCCATCTGGCTCCATCTTCACGCGTTTGGGGCCGACGAACCCCAGATGTAGCCAGAGCGATGCCGAGCCGGGTCCTCCGTTGAAAACGAACGTCACCGGCCGCTTCGCGCCGCTCTCTTTCACCCGGTAAGCCGTGAAGAAAATCCGCCCTTCCGTCTCGCCTTGATTGTTCCGAATCGGCATCGACCCCGCGGTAGTGGTGTAACTAAGCGCCTTACCGGCAAGAGTCGCGCTATGTTCGCGGCGAACCCAATTGGAGTCGACCGCCGGTGCGGCCGGAGTTTGAGCAAGAGCAAGGAGAGCGAGGAGCGGGACGGGCATAGCTGACCGGCAGTATACGTAGCATCGCCTCCCAGGCGATGAACCACCGTGGCACCGGGCGGCTCGCCCGTGGGTATCAGGGGCGGCCCGCCCCTGAAAAAAGCACGCCGGAACTAAGCAGGCGCTAGTGACGCCCTGGGTTTAGAAGCCGATCCTACACACTCACGCTACAGCCACACTCGAGCGCAAGTTCAAAAGGCGATTGAAGCTGCTTTCGTTCTTCTCGCCGGAAGTGCGAAGCCATGCCGGTTCGGGGGTCGAACACGACGACATCGAGAACTCCGTGGAGCAAATAGAAAGGCGGGCTTAGCTCCAGATCCTTTATCTCGGACCCCGGAGAAACGATTTCCACGACCGCTTTTGGAATCGAGGTCGTCGCCGTCTGAGTAGGCGACGGCTCTTCGCAGAAGATCGAGATATCCGGACGGCGGATCGACCCATCGGGGAATCGTATCGACATATCTTGGTAGTGAAAACATCCGCAACCGCTTTCGTCGCCAGTCGTCTTGCGGACGGATTGGGAAACTCGCTCAGCGACAATCGCATGAATCGGCGAGGGAAGAAACTCCCAAATCGGCAGCCCTTGGTGGATCTCAAGCTTGACGCCAGCTTCGTGGGCTTCGTCAATCACTTGCATCAGCTCGGCGTCCGATATCCCCATCATCGCTTCCATGATAGCGCCGTAGCCGGAGGCATCGGCGAGGCGCCGACGCTACGGGGGATGCTCTGGCCGCTACGGACGTCATACTTCACTTGATGCCCGTGGTTTCTTCGTCGTCAAAGGTCCGGATCGTTACGCTCGGTTGCGCCAAGAATGAGGTGGATAGCGAGGAGATCGCGGGCGTCCTGCTCGGCGCTGGATACGACGTCGACGGCGCGGCCAAGAAGACGGCGCTGACGATTATCAACACCTGCGGCTTCCTCGAATCCGCAAAGGACGAGTCGGTCAAGGCGATCAAAGAAGCGGTTCGCGAGAAGCGAGCGGGGCGCACCGGCAAGGTCATCGTGGCGGGCTGTCTCGCCCAACGGCTCGGGCCGGAGCTCCAGCGACTTGCGCCGGGGGCGGACCTGTACATCGGCGTCGGGCAAATGGCCCGGTTCGCCGAGATTGCGCTGGAGGTTCAGCAGGCGCGCGAGGCAAACGTCGAGGTGACGGCGCCCCACCACCGATGGGCCGATGTTCAGACCCGCGCGAGGTCCGGCCGGCCGTGGAGCGCCTACCTCAAGATTTCGGAGGGGTGCGACCACAAATGCACCTTCTGCACCATCCCATCGTTTCGCGGCGGACATCAGAGCAAGCCGATCGAGCGTGTCCTCGCCGAAGCGCAACACCTGGCAAGGACCGGAGCCCAAGAGATCAACCTGATTGCCCAGGATGTGACTCAGTACGGCTTCGATCTATACCGCGAGTTCACCCTGCCGAAGCTGCTCCGCGAGCTCAACGCCGTCGACGGGATCAAGTGGATCCGGCTGCTTTACTTCTATCCGAACCGCCTCACCGACGAAGTGATCGAGACGATGTCGTCGTGCGAGAAAGTGCTGCCCTACATCGACATCCCGCTGCAGCACACCCACCCCGACACCCTTCGCCGGATGCACCGGCCGTGGGACGGCGAGCGATACCTACGACTCTTCGAAAAAGTACGGGCGGCGATGCCGCAGTGCGCGATTCGGACGACTTTCATCGTCGGCTTTCCGGGTGAAACTGATGCCGAGTTCCAGCACATGATCGATTTCACCCGCGACGCCCGGCTCGACCGGGTCGGCGCCTTCATGTTCAGCAAGGAGCCCGGCACCCCGGCCCACGATCTCGAGAACCAGGTCGCACCGCGAATAAAGCAGGAGCGATACGACCGGCTCATGCGCCTCCAGCAAGGGATCTCGCTGGAGAAGAACGAGGCCTGGATCGGCCGCGATCTCCAAGTGTTGATCGAAGACAAACGCGACGGCTGGCTCATCGGCCGCTCGCACCGCGACGCCCCGGAGATCGACGGTCTCGTTTTCGTCCAAGGCGAAGCGGAGCCGGGAAGCATCGTCACCGCCCGGGTGAACGGCGCGGAGCATTACGACTTATACGCGGAGATGACCCGCATTCCGGTCTCGGCAGCCCGAACGATGACTCCGCTTCGCATGGCTGGCCCGGCCAAGCCACTGTAGCCCCTCTCCCATGGGGGCAATGAAGGAGGGCGACTCTGCCCCCCTTCCCTCGCGGGTTACCTGAGCCAAACCGTTACGGTTCTGCCTTTGCGGACGCTGGCCGTGGGTAGGTCGGCGATAAGAACCCGTCCACGAGCATCGTTGCCGCCTTGAAGCGGAGCCCCGGGGCGACTCGTTCCCGACACGACCTGAAACTCCCGAGTCGGCCTGCCGTCGATCGAGACCTCGCGGACGTTGCCGTTAACCGGAAGGTTCAGCCGTACCCGCCACTTGCGAGAGGCCGGCATGTTTCTGAACGAACCGGAAGAGCCGCCGATCGTAAGCGTGATTTGGTTATCCTGCCGAGTTTGGGAGATCTCCGTTCGCTCCACCTTGTTTCGAAGGTATTCGTTGGAAGTTCCGTCGTCCTCCACGAGCTCGCGCCGCACGGTCCCGTTCCTATCGAGGGCGAACGCCTCGAGCGTCAGCGAGTCCCAGGGCTTCTCGCCCGTGTACTGCATCTCCGGCGCCAGGGTGATCAAGCCCCCGGCGCGAGCCCACATCGGGCATTGCCAAAGCGGAGCGCTTACGGAAACCGTTCGCGGTCCTTGGACGGTCTCCCCGGTATAGACCGAGCGCCACTGCCCCGGCGGGATCCAGACGTCTCGCTTCGTTTCGCCATCGGGACGGTCGCTCGGTGGAATCCAAGCCAGCTTGATCCGGGCGTTGCCGGTTCCTTCGTAGTACTCGAGGCGGATCGTGTGGCGGCTTCCCGCCTCTAACTGGACCTTGAACGAGTGCACCTCATTGTTCTGCGGCCGCCAGGCATCGACGACCTTGCGCCCATCGAACCAGAGCCGAATCCCGTCGTCCGAATGGGTCACGATCGTATAGGTCCCGGTCTTTGGCGCAGGCGCGGTCTCGCCGGTCCAGCGGGCGGAGAATCTGTCTTCCGGAACGCCAGCCGCCGGCGCTCCCTCCCCCCAGTCAAACGATAGTTGAGAATCGGTCCTTGTAAGGACCGGTTCCCCGGCCAACTCCACTCCCTTAAAGAACTCGGCTTTCAAGCCGCCTGTGGGAATCGGGGTTGCCGTCTCCGACTCGCTCGATATAATTGGGGCGACCAAGAGGTCACCGCCAAGCATGTACTGGTCGTTGTGCGCCGCTTCAGCATAGGTCGGCCACTCCAGATCGCAACGGCGCAGCAACGGCGTCCCGTCCTCATACGCCTGGTGGGCCGCTGAGTAGAGGGTCGGCATCAGACGATATCGGAGCCGCGCGTAGTCGGTCACGATCCGCTCGGCCTGGGGTCCGTACTCCCAGGGATATCTCGTCTCGCCACGGGTGCAATGGACGCGGGTCGTCGGGGAGAGACAGCCGTACTGAAGGTAGCGAACGTAAAGCTCTGGGGAGGGCTGGCCGACGTGCCCGCCCAGGTCCTCACCGAGGAACGGGGTAAGCGCGAGCACGCCCATGTCCACGCCGTTCTGCACTCCGCGCTGGAGGAATTCCCACTCCGCCCGCGTGTCGCCAGTCCACCACATCGGATACCGGTGTCCGGCGGGCTGCGGCGCGTAGCTCCGGTAACCGTTGTCGATCCCCTGGAAGTTGGTCATGATCAGCGGCCGTAGCTCGGGCCGGAAATCGAGGGTGATCGTGCGGTAAAGCCACTGCCCCCAAACCTCCTTGCGCAAGCCCGGAAGCGGCTCGCCAAGGCTGGTCGACCAGTTCCGGTCGTACCACCACACGTCGAGCCCCATCCCCAGCATCTTGGTGAGCCCCTTTCTTCGGTACTCCAGCTCCTTCGGCGAGAGCGGATCGGGCGAAACCGGATCCGGGTGGTCGTTAAACATCAACCGCACGTTCCGATCGTGAGCCTCGCGCATGAACCGGGGCATATCCGGGAAATACTTCGACTCGACCTCGTATCCGTGCGAGCCGTTGATCCGCCAGTCGGTGTCCACCACGAACATGTCGAGCGGGATCCGCTTCTTCCGGTAGGTATCGATGACGCCGAGCGCTTCCTGTTCGGTATAGGGATGGTAGCGGCTGTCGATGAAGCCGAGGGCGTACAGCGGCGGCTTCTCGGTCGGCCCGGTAAGGGCGAGAAAGTCGTGGCGCAGATTCTGGTAGTCGGTGGGGACGAAGACGTAAAGGTCGGTAGCGTTGTTGCCTCGGTCCCAGCCCTTGCCGGCTTGCACCAGGCGGGGATAGTCGCTCATCGCCCACGTCTTCGGCATCTTTCCGGGCGCGGGTAGGAATTGGGACGGGACCGGCTCGTCTTTCGGCTGGTACAAAGTCTCGCCGCCCGGAGTGGTGACCTTGACCTCGCTCAGCGAGTGGGCGACCTTGGGGCAGCGGATGATGAAGCGCGGCGTCTTGATCTCGATTTCGTTGCCAGACGCCTTGCTCAGGAACCTCGGGCTCCCGATGTCGCGATTGACGACGTTGAACGTCGCACGGTCCTCAAACCCTTTCGGGCCCTTCTTCTCCAATCGGAAGAGCGACGGAGAGAGGATCTGAATCTTAATGTCGCCGCACTCCACCGCGACCGGGACGCGAGCGGCGAGGGCCAAATAACCGAACATGCCAACAGGATAACCTCTCGGTATGGCCAACGCGCACGAGGGCAGCACTGGCCGTCGGAAGAATCCTTAACCATTGGCGAGCTAAACTGTCGCATGCCCAAGAAGAGTTACGAGGCGACGTTTTACTATCAGGTGACCATCGTGCGAGAGGGGACGATCGAGATCGATGTGCCCGCGGGCGCTCCGGCGGATTACAACCCGTTCGACGGGAAAGAGATCGGCGAGGTGATCGACCAGTACGAGTCGAGCCTGGGCGAGCCGGAAATGATCGTCGACGACGAAAATCCTGAAGGGGAGCGGCTGATGGACGTGCTGCTTCACGACCCCGAGTCCGGCGAGGTTGTCCGCGTCACCCGCCACGAGGGCGGCCCCAATCTCGTCGCGGCCGAAGTCGAGCTCGACGAAGACGAGGAGTAGCGCTAAGGTACGGCCGGCGATCACATTGAGGTAATCCCGGCCTTGCAGGCTGAGCATCCGGGATTCTTTCGTGAGGGCGATGGTCTCCGCCCGGCCGCGGCGGTTCGGTGTCGCGGCAGGCGCTTTAATTCCTATACTCAACGAGATGCTCGTCGCCGCCATCGCCATTTCGACATTCCTTCGAGGCTCCGAGATCGACGCCAAGAAGCTTCAGGCGCTTGTCGAACGAGCGCGAAAGACAGACTCTTCGGCCCTGGTCGTCTACGCCGACGGCAAGAAGGTCGTGGTCGAAACCTTCGGATGGGCGGTAAAGCCGATCCACTGTATGTCGGCGACAAAATCGATCGTCTCTCTTGCCGTCGGCATTCTCATCGCGGAAGGGAAACTGGAGAGCGTCGACGTCCCGGTCAGCCGTTTCTACCCCGGCTACACCGGAGGCGGCAAGGAAGCGATCACGATTCGGCACCTCCTGACTCACTCTTCGGGAATTCGGGCGAATGAGACGACGGAGGATATCTACTCGAGTTCGGACTTCGTCAAGAACGCCCTCGATGCTCCCTTGGCCGCGCCTCCCGGCACCGCATACTTCTACAACAATCGAGCGGTAAACCTTCTGGCGGGGGTCGTCGGCAAGGCGGCGGGAGAGCCTCTTGACCTCTTTCTCGACAAGCGGCTGTTCAAACCGCTGGGCATCGTCGATTACCATTGGGCGAAAGATCCGGTCGGGAACCCGCAAGGGATGTCCGGCCTCGCCATCCTCCCCAACGACCTGGCCAAGATCGGCCTCATGTTGGCCGCCGGGGGTGTTTGGGAAGGAAAAACCGTCGTTCCCCAGGCCTGGATCGACGAATCCACCCGCGTGACCCCGCTCTCCGAGCAATGGGGCCAGCCAACCGGATTCCTCTGGTGGGGCGTGCCCACTAGTTGGAAGCTCTCCATCACCTACTACACCCTTCAGAGATGGAAACAGGAGGCCCCCGAGTCGATCGTGGAGCGCCTGAGGCCCCTCGAAAACCGGGTGTACGACAATCAGGCCACCGCCATCTCGGCGGTACGGAAGCTACTGGGACCGGGCCGCGACTTTCGCACCATGCTCCCCCTCCTGAAGTCCCTGGGCAATCCGCCCAGTGCCTACTCGCCCAAAGTAGATCGCGGCGACGCCGGCCCTTATCCCGGCTTTTACGCCCAGGGTTTTCTCGGGAACTACCTTGTGGTCTTGCCTAAAGTAAACATCGTCGCCGTTCGGATGAACGCGGCCGATCCGAAGAAGAAAGGTCCGCTGGATCCATTCGACGACTTCGTCGAGAGTGTTCTGGCTCTTAAAGATGGGCTCTAAAGCCGGTGGCGTTCCCCGGCGACGGTATCGCACGGGTTCTCTCGCGGCAACGTGCTGAACACCTTGAAGTTCTAGGCGGCATATGGAGGGGCTCTGCGACCCTTTCAGGGTCGGGCAATGGGCGGTCCTTCTTTCCCGGGGTAGGAAACCCCGGGCTAATTTATGTGACCTCTCCGAGGTCGGAACGGATGCAGCGTTTTACGGCGAAGCCGTGTAGCCGCAGGTTGGTTCGTACCTGCGGACAGCCCCGAATGGCCGACAAAGTTGCACAAGAACATCCAAAGAATGAAGGTTGACGGTCTCTCGCGGACCGACACGGCTCATTTCCGGGATTCTCCCTTCCGGGCATCCACCCTGGAAGGGTGCCAGAAATTAGCCCCGGGTTTCCTGCCCGGGGAACAAGGGCCGGCCCGAATCGACCCCGGAGGCGGTCGCAGACCCCCCAGACTAGATCAAGGAGTCGTAGTCGCGGTGATTACCGATGAAGGACCAGACGCAATGTTGCCAAGGCGCCCGACGACGCAGATGCCAGTGCCGGACAACAGGACAGTCAAGATGTCAGATTGGTCCGTTTGAACCTAAAAGGATGGTGGAGGCGGGGAGAGTTGAACTCCCTTCCAAAACCGTCGGCCTCTCAATTAACCACGAGCGTCTCCCCTGTACTTTATCTCGACGCCGCCCTCTGCCGGGGCCGCCTGGGCGGTCGTCCAGTCTGATTTATTTAGATCGGCTCGCTACAGACGGAAGCTTGCCAACCGATCCGGATTTTATTAGACCCGTGAACGCTCCCTACCGGCTCGAGAACGACGGACCCGCTAGCCTAAATTAGGCAGCGAAGGCGTAGTTGTTATTCGCAGCTACTTTTTTTCCCGTTTTTTACGTGGCCAACGAGAATCCACGGCTCGCAACTAAGAGTCGATCCGGCTCTGTCGAACCCGTTCGCCCCCATTTGACATCTCTATTCTACTCCGCCGGCGTCCCCCCCGTAACATCGGCTCCCCGCCGATGAGCCCAATGACGCTCATCGGCGGGGAGCCGATGCTAATTTCTAGGGGAGCGCCTCCAGTTTCACGTTGTCCAGACCCCAGCTCTGGTTCGCCAAAGTGCGCGTCAACGCCGCGCCGAAGACGATCTGAGCGGTGGTGCCGGAGTGTGGAACGGTGAGCGTGATCCTGTACACGGTGTCCTTGTACAGGATCGTTCCGGCAAACGGATAGCCCAACACGTTCGCCTCGAGCCGCCCGGTCCCCGGGGCGTTCGCGGCATTGTCGGGGTACGACTGCGTCTTACCGGTCACATTGGAGAAGCCGTAGTTGAACTTGCTAGTTCCGTCGAACGTGATATTGAGAAGGTCGTTCTCCCAGTCGCCGATCACGAACAGGTCGAACGTGAGCCGAAGGCTCGTATGCGGCGTTAGCCCGGTCAGAGACAACGTTGCGGTGTCGCTTCCGGACAGGCGGCCGAGGAAGATTCGGCCGGTAGGGGAAGTTTCATTCTTGGTGGTCGGCGTCCAATCCGCTGGGATCCCGGTGTCGAAGTTGTAGGTCTTCACCGTCGGCGCGACCACAGTGATGGTGGCGGTCGCCGAGCTTCTTGGGTCGGCCGTACTCGTCACCACGACGCGGTAGGTTCCCGGAGAGTTGGGCGCCGTGAAAAGCCCGGCGGAGGTAACCGTTCCCCCATCGGGCGCAGTCCATGCCACCGCCTTGTTCTTGGGACCGGTTACGGTAGCGGTGAACGTTCGTTGAGTCCCGGTGACCATCGTGGTCGTCGTTGGCGAAACCGTGACGACGATGGCGCGTACCTGAACGCTGACGGTGGCCGACTTCGTCGGATCCTGAACGCTCTTGGCGGTCACGGTATATGTTCCCGCCGTCGACGGCGCGGTGTAGAGGCCGGTCGAGGTGATCGTTCCCTGCGAGGCGCTCCAGGTGACGTTGGTGTTCGTGGCGTTCGTTACGATGGCATCGAAGTCGATAGTCTCCGTGGTCCCCAGCACCGCGTTTTGCGGGGTTACGAACACCGTCAATTCGGTACCGCTTACGGTTACGGTGGTGCTGCCGCTGACATCGGGCCGGGCAACGCTATGCGCAGTGATCGTGTAGACGCCGGCGGTATTCGGCGCGGTGAAGAAGCCGGTCGGCGTAATGGAGCCGCCGCTCGCCTCCCAAGTCACGCTCTGGTCGGCAACGCCGGTGACGGTAGCGGTAAAGCTTCGGCTCTGGCCCAAACCCAAAGTGGTGCCCGCGGGGGTTACGGCGACGACCACATCCCCGGTCGCTACCGTCACGGTGGCGATCGCCGAGACGCCAGGATCCGCCACGCTTGTAGCTCGAACGGTGTAGGTGCCGGTCGCGGCCGGAGCAGTGAACAGCCCCGAGTTTGAGATCGAACCGCCGGAAGCGGACCAGCTAACGCCCGTGCTTTCGGTTCCGGTCACCGTTGCCGTAAAGCTCTTGGTCGCGCCCGGCGCGACGGTTGCGGTGGTTGGGCTTATCGAGATCGAAATCCCGCCCGGGTTGTTAGTGCCACCCCCGCCTCCTCCTCCGCCGCATCCTAAAGACAGGACGAGGGAGAGAAGGAGAAGAAACACCAAACCACAGACGCGCTTAGTCACATGAGCCTCCGGAGATACCTATCGATAGAGAGTGCGCTCGAAGCTCGAGAGTTCGCTTGAGCGCGTTAAGGCGGCGGACCTTCCGCTCGTTCTACCTCCGTAACGGCCCCGAGGCCACGATCGGCCAGCTCGGCCACAACGGGATTGCCGCCCATTAGCAGAGTTGGCGAATAATCGAATGACTTGAATCACGGCCCCACCGCATGTGACAACGCCGTCATCCTCGCCTCGCATTCCAAGAACGCGGCGCGGCGGACAGGATCTTGGGCGTTGGCCGCCGCAATCCTCGGCTCCAGCATGGCCTTCATCGATGGAACCGCGGTCAACGTGGCGCTGCCGGCTATCCAGTCGGCGCTTCACGCCTCGGTAACCGAAATCCAGTGGCTGGTTGAGTCGTACACTTTGTTCCTGGCTGCCCTGCTCCTGACGGGCGGTTCGCTCGGTGACCTCTTCGGTCAGGCGAGAATCTTCGGCATCGGCGTCATCCTATTTACCGCCGCCTCCGTCTGGTGCGGTCTCTCACCGAACATTACCGATCTGATCGTTGCGCGAGCGGTTCAGGGGGTCGGCGGCGCGCTCCTCGTGCCCACAAGCTTGGCGTTGGTTAGCGTATCGTTCCCTCGCGAAGAGTTGGGCAACGCGATCGGCCTCTGGTCCGGACTTACCTCGATCGCCGCTGCGGCCGGGCCGGTTATCGGCGGCTTCCTCGCCCAGCATTTCTCGTGGCGGTGGGTGTTTTTTATCAATGTACCGATCGCCGTCGCCGTGCTGGCCATCGTCAAGTGGCGAGTCCCGGCATCCGCCCCGGCTGAGAATCGGCCGGCGATCGACTGGAGCGGAACGGTGTTGGCCACGCTCGGCCTCGGGGGAGTCGTCTACGGTTTCTTGCAGTCGTCGGCCACCGCCGGCGTCGCCGGGGCCCTCGCACTCGCCGGGTTCGTGGTCGTCGAATGGCGCGAGAGATCGCCGATGCTGCCGCTGACTCTGTTTAAATCGCTGGATTTCACCGGTACCGGTCTGCTCACGCTATTCCTTTACGGCGCCCTGAGCGGAGTGTTTTTCTTCTTGCCGCTGAACCTGGTCCAGGTGCAGGGGTACTCGGAGACGGCGGCCGGGGCGGCGCTGCTGCCGTTTATCGTTCTCGTCGGCACCCTTTCGCGCTGGTCGGGCCGCCTTCTGGATCGCTTTCCCGCACGGGCTCTGTTGACTGTCGGACCGCTGCTGGCGTCGGTCGGATTCGTCTTGTTCAGCATGCCCGGGATCGGAGGTTCCTATTGGACGACGTTCTTCCCCGGCTGCCTCGTCCTTGGTTTCGGCATGGCAATCACCGTCGCCCCGTTGACCACGACCGTGATGAACTCGGTCGGCTCCGACCGCGCCGGAATCGCTTCAGGGGTGAACAACGCGCTTTCCCGAGTGGCGGGTCTGATCGCGATCGCGGGATTTGGCATCGTGATGACCTGGGTCTTCAATCGTCGCTTGGATTCCGACCCGAGCCTGTCGGCCGGGCAACGCGCCCAAATCGACCGTTCCAAGCTGGCCGCCGCCGCCAAATCAGGCCCTGAGGCAAACGCCGTGAAAGAGTCATTCGTCTCCGGCTTTCGCGCGGTCATGTGGGTCGGATTCGGGTTAGCCGTAATCGGAGCGGCCAGTTCTGCTCTACTCATCGGAAGGCAAAAACCACGGGTAGAAGGAGCAGAATGAGCCTCCGAACACCTCTGCATCGAGAGTGCGGACGAGACATTAGTGTTCGCCTGAACGCATTAGCGGGGGAAGTCCCCTCATTCCAGTTCTGTAGCTCCACGTGGAATGCTTGCCGCTTCGCAGATGTTATTTACGTGTTCAACGGTTGATAATGTAGGGCGTTATGTTTATCGCGTGGATTGCCGGCCTGTGCCTTACGTCGACGGTTCATGCGGCGCAAAAGCCGCCGCCCGACCCCACCTTTGCCGAGGTGACGACGCGAGAGTTCGACAGGTGGGATGCCAACCACAACGGCATTCTCGAGAGCTCGGAAATCTGGAAAGCGTTCGAAGATCCGGCGAACAAGGACGTCGCCGGCGCGGCCCTGGCGGCGATCGCCTACTGGTACTACACGGCGCCTTGGTTGCCGGATCACCCGAAATCGTTTTTCCAGAACTACCGTCCGCAGAAGTTTCCGCCGCTACCCAAGGACACGCCTCCGGCAGAGGCCGCGCGGATCCGGCGAGAGCGGGCGATGGCGGGACCGACATTGCAATGGGAGTACACCGCCGCCCTGTGGCGGCTCCGCCATGCGCCTACCTTCCTCTTCAGTCCGGAGGGCCCCAAGCTGAGCGACGTTCACGAGGGATGGGGGTACTGCTGGTTCATCTCGCACGTCGGCGCCGTCGTCCACCGCGATCCGTACGAAATCAAGCAGATGATCCATGAGACCGACAAGGGGTACCACGTCACCTTCCCCGACGACGTCACGGTCGACCTCCCGCCGCTGACCGACGCGCAGCGAGGAATCTACGACGTCAAGGTAGATAACGGCCTCTGGGTGCGCGTGCTCCGAATGGCTTTCTTTCGAAGACCTCCGGTGACCCTTCGCGGTCCAAAGGGAAACCTCTACCCGCACGTGGCCAAGGCGATGGAGGGATTGACCGGATTTGCCATGAAAGCGGTGCCTCTCGTCAACGATTACGCCAAAGTGGTACCCACCGAAAATCTCGACCGCCTCGCCACCGACGTACGGCGGCAACTAACGCAGACGCTCGCAGCAAAGAAACTGGTGATCGTAGACTCTGGGCTGGTCCCTCTGCCCTTCGGCATGACCGGCAACCACAGCTACGCCGCCTTCAATTTCGATCCCGAGAACGACACGGTCACCCTCTGGAACCCCTGGGGCGACACCTCCCGACCCCGGGCCGTCCCCGGCCGAGACCCCGACTATCCACGAACCGGCGGCGTCTTCACCGTTCCGCTCAAAGTGATGGTCAGGTCGTTCAAAGTCATGTACTTCGAATTGAACGACCTATACCGTCGGTGAGAGCGACACGCCTGTACACTGGAGGGGACGTGCAGACGGAGTTGACGAACGAGGAGATGCTTCGGTATAGCCGGCATCTGATCTTGCCGGAGGTTGGCGTGCCGGGGCAGGAGAAGCTCAAGGCGGCGCGAGTGCTGCTCGTGGGCGCGGGTGGGCTGGGATCTCCGACGGCACTGTATTTGGCGGCGTCGGGAGTCGGGGTGCTGGGGATCGTCGACTTCGACGACGTCGATCTGACCAACCTGCATCGACAGGTGATCCATGGCACGTCGGACGTCGGGAGGAGCAAGCTGGACTCCGCCGCGGACGCCATTCAGGACGTCAACCCGAACGTGCATGTCGTGAAGCACCGGGCGATGCTCACGAGCGAGAACGCGCTGGAAATCATTCGCGAGTACGACTACGTCGTCGACGGCACCGACAACTTCCCGTCGCGCTACCTGGTCAACGACGCCTGCGTGCTCTTGGGCAAGACCAACGTCTACGGTTCGATCTATCGGTTCGAGGGGCAGGCGACGGTTTTTTGCGCGCCGGGCGGACCGTGCTACCGATGCCTCTATCCGGAGCCGCCCCCTCCCGGGATGGTGCCTAGCTGCGCGGAGGCGGGAGTGCTTGGAGTCTTGCCGGGAATCGTCGGATTGATCCAGGCCACGGAGACCGTCAAGCTGATCCTCGGCGCCGGGGAACCGCTCGTCGGTCGACTCTTGCTGTACGAGGCGTTGGGGATGCGGTTCCGGGAGGTGCGCATCCGCCGCGACCCAGATTGTCCCGTCTGCGGCGAGCATCCTACGATCACCAAGCTCATCGACTACGAGCGTTTTTGTGGCCTACCCGGCCGGGACGAGACGATCGACGCCCAAACGCTCCAAGGCATGATCGAGCGGCACGAGCCGTTCACGCTGGTCGACGTCCGCGAGCCGGACGAGTACGAGGTGAACCGAATCGAAGGCTCAAAGCTGATCCCGCTGGGCGAACTGCCCGACCGACTGGACGAGCTGGATCGTACAAAGCAAACCGTCGTCTACTGCCAAGCCGGAATCCGCGGAGCAAAAGCCCACGCGATCCTCCGAGACGCCGGCTTCGAAAACGTCCTCAATCTCCGCGGCGGAATCGGAGAGTGGGAACGTGACGTTTCCTAACGTCCGATCCCTCCAGACGCGCCGTCTGGCAGGGTCGCTCCCGGCCACGAATGCCTGCTGACTATCATCGCCCACACGTAGCCCGGGGATTTATCCCCGGGGGAGCCTTGAAACGGGGATAAATCCCCGGGCTACGGGCAAAGACACAATTTGCGAATGACCACTATCCGCCGGCGATAGCGCCGATGACGAGGAGCGGCTCTTGGCCCGCGGCGATCGGTTCCGGGAGCGGCTTCGTCATCGGTTCGAGCGAGATATCCTCGCCGCCGGCGAAGAAGCGGAGAAACGCGCGACGCTTCAGCGTCCCGTGGTCGCGAATCGTCCCCCGCAAAACCGGGTAGGCAACTTCGAGAGCGTCAAGCACCGAGGCCACGGTCACCGGGCCTGAGACGTCCAGTTGGACCTCTTGACCGGTGATGTTGCCCAAAGTTCTTAGGTGGTGGGGGAGGACGACTCTTATCATGGGGTGCCTGAGGATTTCTGCGACCCCTTCCGGGTCGAGGAGGGTGGTGGCGTCCTTTCCAGGGGTATTCGCCACCCTGGCTAAGTTCTTGGCCCCTCCGGGGTCGGGAGGGGCTGGTCGTTGAATCTTCGTTACGGCAGGGTCTGAACCTCGACCGACAGGACGGACGGGAAATGCTCGCCCACCGGGTTCCAGTTGTCGCCGCCATCTGGGGAGACGTAGACCTGGCCGCTGGTAGTTCCAAAGTAGATCCCGCAGTCGTCCAGCGAGTCCACCGCCATCGCGTCGCGGAGTACGTTCGCGTAGCAGTTCTCCTGTGGCAAGCCGTTGGTGAGCGCCTCCCACTCGTCTCCGCCCGTTCGGCTTCGGTAAACCCTCAGCTTCCCTTCGGGAACGTAGTGCTCCGAATCGCTCTTGATCGGAACCACGTACACCGTTTCCGGCTCGTGGGCGTGGACGTCGATCGGGAATCCGAAGTCGCTGGGAAGGTTGCCGCTTACCTCGCGCCAATTGTCGCCCCCGTCGTCGCTTCGCATCACATCCCAGTGCTTCTGCATAAAGAGAGTGTTCGGATTGGAGGGGTGAAGGGCGATGCGGTGCACGCAGTGGCCCACCTCTGCCTCGGGATTCGGCATAAAGTTGGAGACCAACCCTTTGTTTGCCGTCTTCCACGTGATTCCGCCGTCGTCGGTTCGGAAGCACCCAGCGGCGGAGATCGCCACCCACATGCGGTCCGGCGCGGTCGGGTCGACAAGGATCGTATGGAGGCACATTCCACCCGCGCCGGGCTGCCAGTCCCCGCCGGTGGCGTGGGTGCGAAGGCCGGCAAGCTCGGCCCAGGTCTTGCCCCCGTCGGTGCTCTTGAAGAGAGCGGCGTCCTCGACTCCCGCGAGCACGGTGTTCGGGTCGCTTAGCGATGGCTCAAGATGCCAAACCCGCTTGAACTCCCACGGGTGGGGCGTCCCGTCGTACCACCGGTGCGTTCCCGCTACCCCCTCGTAAACGAATTTGTTGCTTTCTCCCTGCGGCCAGCCCTGAGGCGATTTCAGCTCTTCGGGAGAGCTGCCGGGAGGAGTCCAAGTAACGCCGCCGTCGTCCGATCGCTGGATAATCTGCCCGAACCAGCCGCTGGACTGAGAAGCGAAGATCCGGTTCGGATCGACCGGCGAGCCCTTGACATGGTAGATCTCCCATCCGCCGAAGTGCGGTCCCTCGATCTTCCAATCCTTGCGCTGCCCATCCGCAGTGCAGACAAACGCCCCTTTCTTGGTCCCAATCAATACTCTGACGCGGCTCATTCGTTCACCTTCCAACGTTGCTTGAAGCAGGATAGCAAGTCATAGTCGATCCGCGTAAGCGAAATTCGACAGGATTTAGCGCGAAAACCGCGCGACCGCAAAACTAAACGTCGACAAGCAGCCGCACTCAAGCTGAACCGTGCGCCCAGGCTTGAAACGGCGATTTCCGTCGCTCCGGAAATGGTGAACGTCGTCGGTAAACGGGTCGTAGACCAGCACATCCTTCACCCCCCATCTCCAGATAGAACGGCGGACTGATCACGAGATCCTTCTGGCGTGATCGCTGGCTTACGATCTCCACCACGGCTTCGGGGACGAGGGTGATGAGCTCACGCCGCTCCGGCTCGCGGCCAAAGATGGAGAGGTCCGGCCGGCGAAGCGAATCATCCGGAAAGCGGATGCCAACGTCGATCGCTTCGAAGCAGCCACCGCCGGTTTCGGCCTTCGGGTCTGGACGAACGCTCTTGGCAATGTTCAGAAGCCGGCGTTGATGGTCGTAATTAGGCTGAAACTCCCAGAACGGCTGACCCGAGACCATCTCGAGACGAACGCCATCCTCGTCGGCCTCCTCGTACTGGGCCAACTCCGATTGAGAGAGCGTCATGCTAAAAGCTTATCGTACTTCCGCCTCTCGGCCTCAAGTCTCTTGTCACCATTCCCTTATGCCTCTCTGTAGATGCCGCAATGTTCAGTGTCAGGCCCCGGGTCGCTACACCATAAAGCACCAGTCTCCTAGTCCGGCGAGGTGGCTTCAGCAATCAGTCCTTGCTTTACGAACCTGAGGTCGGAAGACCACCCCACCACGTCATGCACGTTTCTAGGATGAGGAGACGGTGGAGCAAGGTCAGGACCAAGCTCCCGCCTCCGGACGCCTAACCCCTCCGAGGTGCGTCCAAGCGCCCATCCTGAGCCAGCGCTGAAGGCGCGACATCCTACAGCCCAGGGTGGAGCGAAGCGAAACCCTGGGTAGTGGCCGACCAACATCCGAGCCCTGAAAGCGGCGACATCAACGTAACAATATCGGAAGCCCCTAGAGCAAGGACAAGCCTTCCGGGCTCGCAAAACCTACCGCATGCCGGGATCTAGACGGTTCCGAGAGCTTCCTTCACATACGCGACGTCGTCGTCGCTCAGGTATCGGCCCGCCGCGCCGGCGTTGGCGGTGGCCTGACGCTCGTTACGGAAGCCGGGGATGACGCAGGCGACGCGGGGCTGGGCGAGGATGTAGTTCAAGGCAACGGCGACAAGGTCCTCGGTCGATGAGCCGAAACGCTCCTTCAGCTTCGCCAGCTTTGGCTTCAGCTCGGCGATCGCCTCGGCGGAGAAAGCTCGGGAATTTTGCCGGTGATCGCCAGGCTCGAATTGTGGTGGGTTCGCCGGATCGAACTTGTCCAGAAGTCTCGCCTGCGCCAGAGGAGAGAAGGCGACAAAGGTGATCCCCGTCTCTTCCATCAGCTTGCTCACCCGAGAGCCCGGGCGGACGAACTGATCGTCCAGCGCATGCGCCCAGCTCTGGAAAACCGATGGGCGCACCCTGGGGGTAACTCGCTCGAAGTCGTCGGCCGAATAGGCGCTCTGCCCTTTGATCCGCACCTTCCCTTCTTCCACCAGCTTGTCCATCGTGGCGGCGGCATCGTCCAGGTACATATCTCCTTCGCCAAAGCTTCCGTGGTGAAAGTAGTACAAATCGATGTGATCGCGCTTCAAGTTGATGAGCGACTGCTCGCACTGGTGGCGGATATGAGCCGGCTCATAGGCATGGGCCGCGGTACCCGGAAAGTGGCCGACCTTGGTCGCGATCAGGTAATCGTTCGTCTTGAGCCCAAGCCGGTCGAAGACGCGGGCGAGCATCTGCTCCGCCCGGCCATTGCCGTAGACGTCGGCGTTGTCGAAGTGGTTGACTCCGGAATCGACGGCGATTTTGATCGCCTTCGTCACTTCGTCCTCATCCACGTTCGCCCAGCCGTTGGCGTTGCCGTTCACCCAGTTCAACCCGCCCATGGTCCAGCAGCCGAACCCGATCTCCGATGTAGTGACGCCCGTGCGTCCCAGCTCCCGTTGTTTCATCGAAAGGACGTTACCTTGGCGCTGATCCGAAGAGCCCGCCTCGGCGACGGAGGCCCCCTCTGCGACCTCTTCTTCCGGTCGGTCAATGTGCTCGGCGCGGGAGACTATTCGCCCGATCAGCTCGCAGCATGGACGAGTCGGATCAACCCGGAACGGCTCGAACGCCGCCTTCTTTCCACGGTCGCCTTCGTCGCGGAAGAAAACGGGCGCCCAGTCGGGTTCGGTTCGCTCGATCCCGCCCATGGCGAGCTCGACTTCCTCTACGTTCATCCAGAGTCCGCCGGTCGAGGCTTGGGCCGGCAGCTAGCGGAGGCGATCGAGGCGGAAGCCGCTCTCCGTGGGTTCTCCGAAGTACATCTAACCGCCTCGCTCAACGCGGTATCGATCTACGAGCGGCTGGGCTACGGGCAACTGGAACGCTTCTCCAAGACGATCGACCGTGTCGAAGTGCCATGCGTCCGCATGTCGAAGCGGCTCCATCGCGAAAGGAACGTGCACGGAACCCTGGTGCGCGGATTAGCGGTTGGCTCCAAAACCGAATGTGCGCACTACCACTCCCAATTGGACGTGATCGCCATCCGGTTCAAGTGCTGCGGAGAGTTCTACCCGTGTTACCAGTGCCACACGGCCGTCTCCGATCATCCGGCGGTGCGATGGGGCAAGGACGATTTGGATGCCGAAGCGATCCTCTGCGGCGCCTGCGGAACGCGCCTTTCGATCCGCGCCTATCTCGACTGCGCGTCGCGGTGCCCAGCCTGCGCCGCCTCCTTCAACCCAGGTTGCGCCAACCACCACACACTTTACTTCTCATCCAAATGAAGCCAGTGACCGGAACCGCCTTTGGTTGGTCGGACCGGCCTAACTTACGGTTGGGACCTGCATAACGACCCGCTCGAGGGTGGCGACGGCGGCGGCGTGGGATCGTTCGTGGGTGATACTGACTTGGAGGCGGAGGCGCTTCCCGTCGTACTGGTGGGAATGGATCTGCACCCTCGGAGCCCCGAGGTGATCCTGAAGGATCTCGATGTCGTGCCAGCAAAGCGGCAGGCCGACCGCTTTGTAAACCGCCTCCTTGGCTGCCCATCGTCCCGCAACGCGGGCGGGGGTGGTGCAGAGAGCCCGTTCGGAATCGGTAAGAATTCGGTAGACGAACCTAGGGTTTTTCATCGCCCGGCGAATCCGTTCGATTTCGACGAGGTCGATTCCCAGTCCTACGATCATAGCGACATCGTACCGAACTCGCCTACGCCTCTTCTCGCCAAGCTCCGGTCGCCAACCGCTCGGTGACCTCGGGATCGGGCACCCCTTCCTTCGATTCGCGAAGCTGGTCGATCGTCTCCGTTAATCGGTCTAAGAACCGCCCGCACCGTCCGCACTGAGCGGCATGGGAAACCGCGTACCAACGGGTGATTCCCTTTGCCGACCCGTCTGCCGCTCGCTGGAGAAACCCCTCCATATGACGGCAAGGCGGGCCTTCGGAATCATTTGAATGAAAAGTCATGAATTGTCTCCCGCCGCAGCCAAATTCGGCTCGGCAAAGTCGTGGCCCACGGCTCGCACGAGTCGCGAACGAAGAAGGCGACGCCCCCGAAAAAGCCGCGAGCGAATCGTCCCGACCGGAACGTCGATCGCGTCGGCGGCCTCTTCGTAGCTGAGCTCCTCGATGTCGCAGAGAGCGACCGCGATGCGGTATTCCTCGGGAAGCCGATCGAGCTCGCGGAGAATATCCTCGCCCACCGCGCGCCAGCTCACCTCTTTCCAAAAGCCGTCGTCGGACGGCTCGGCAACTTCGGCGAGCGCCGATTCCGGGCGAATGGCCCGGTGACGGATTCGCCCCAAATGTTCGTTCCTAAGTATCCGGATGAGCCAGCTTCGGGCGTATCGGCCATCGAACGACGCCCAACCCTTGGCCCCAAGAAGCAAGGTCTGCCCCACCAAATCCTCGGCGTCCGCCTCGTTGAGCACCAGCCGCCGTGCCACCCGGTACAAGACCGGGATCTCGGTAGAAACGACCTCTCCGAAAGAAAGCTTCTGCCGATGGCTACGGGGAAAGAAATCGCGAAGGGACATGGCTCCGTGCTTATCGTAACGCTTCGATTCGCACTCCCACGGAATGCCGCGTTTGGCAAGACGGTTCCAACCTTTTGCACCGCCGCATCTCTCCATCACCGCTCCGCGCATTTGGAGTGATTTTTTCGTTGATCCGGGTCGAGTAGCGGACAATGGATGAACCGAATGTCAACCACAATCGACGAAGCTCAAAGGGATGAGACCATCGCCGACCTCGTGTCCAGATCGGGCGATGGCCGGAGAACCTTCCGCGTTCTCGTGCTGCTTATCTCCGGGTTTGCGGTGCTCGCAATGGCGATCGTCATGCTCCGCCCGTTACTCTGGCCGATGCCACTCGAGCAACAGGCGTCGAAGATCGTCCTCTTGCCCCCGGATGCCAAGGTCGCTCAAGTCGTTCCTTCGCGCTGGGAAGGCGACGGCAAAGTCATCTTCTCGCTGCCAGAGCCCAAGGGAGCCGGAAGTCGTCTGAAGGAAGTTTGGACCGCAGCCGGACACCCCTTGCCGGCGTCTGCGATCCGCCATCCCGGCCCCTGGGGCGTCGGCATCGTCGCGCCAATGCCGGCAATCTCCGGCCTTCCCGTTGCATCCAAGAACCGGCTTAGCTACAAAATGAGCTATCCCCCGGGCGAGGAGTCGGTTTCACTTACCTACGACCCCGTCCGGGGGCGCTATATCTATGAGCGCTCCTCGCCGCACTAAGCCCGCTCCGTCGCGTCGCGACTTCCTGAAGTATGCGGGGGCGGGCGCCGTCTGTTCCGTCCTCCCGTTCGGCTACAGCCAAGTCGACACCCGGTGGCTCAGCGTCGAAGAGGAGGAGATAAGACTCCCGCTTTGGGACGCCGACGGATTTAGAGCGGTTGTCCTTGCCGATGTCCATGCGAATAGCGCCGAGCAGGCGGAATTCGCCGAGATCGCGGCCAAGGCGGCGGTGAACGAGAAACCGGACGTCATCCTGATCCCCGGCGATCATCTCAACGCATCCGATTCGCGGCACCTTCGAAATCTCAAGCGCTTTACCGACGCCTTCGCCGACGCCAAGTGTCCGGTTCTCGCCACCCTCGGCAATCACGACTATTCTTCCGGCGTTGAGAAGATCGTCCGGGCTTTCCACGACTCGCCGGTTCGACTGCTCCGGAACGAAATCGCCGAAGTCGGAGGCGTCTCGGTGGCCGGGTTAGACGACGCCCTGTACGGCAAACATCGGCCCGAAATTCTCTCGGATGACCGCCTCTCGAAATCCTTGCTCACGATGCTCCACGAGCCGGACTTCGTCGACGAGCTGCCCCGCCATGTGAGCCTTCAGGTAAGCGGGCACAGCCACGGCGGCCAAATCTGCCTACCTTTCGGCGTCGCACTCCATACCCCCCGAGGGGCTCAAAGGTACATCGACGGATTCTATCCGGAGGCGCCCATACCTGTCTTCGTGACTCGCGGGGTCGGTACCACCGGCGCCCGATACCGCCTCTTTTGCCGTCCCCAGGTGGCGGTGTTGACGTTGCGAGCAGCCTAGCCGGGCGGTACCCTTAGGTATGCGCTTTCGGGATCTCGCGCTAATTACGTTGGGCGTTGGCGCCGGGATGGCGATTTATGGCGCTTTGGTGGAGTCAAAGCGTCTCGTCTACGAGCGGAAGACGCTCCACCTCGAAGACTGGCCGGAAGAGTTGAACGGCTTTCGGATCGTTGTCGTTAGCGATCTTCATATCAGGGACAAATATTCGGTCGAGCTCGTCAAGAGGGCGTTTGAAATGGCCCTTGCCGAAGAGCCCGACATGCTGGTTCTGCCGGGCGACTTCGTCGACTACTGGAAGCCCGGAGTCGACGAAATGCTGCGGGAAGTGCTCGCCCCGCTCAAAGCCATGGAGGGGAGCGCCGTGGCGATCGCCGGCAACCATGACTACTGGTACGGCGATATCGTGCGGCTGGCCGACGCCCTCGCCGAGGTCGATGTCCACTTCCTCAGGAACGAAATCTGGCGACACAAGGGGATCACCTGGGTCGGCCTCGACTCGGCGGTGCAAAAAATGGCCCGCCCAGAGGAAATCGTACTCGGCCCCGGCGATCGCCCCGCCATCGCCCTTTGGCACGAGCCGGACGCCATCGCCGGGTTGCCGAGAGGCATCGCCCTCCAAATCAGCGGCCACTCCCACGGCGGCCAATTCCGCTTCCCCGGCGGCTTCACCCCGATGCACTCCACCCTCGGCAAGAAGTACCCCTCCGGCTGGTATCCCGACGCCCCCACCCCCCTCTACGTAACCCGAGGCGTCGGCACCACCGGCCCCCCCACCCGCTTCAACTGCCCCCCCGAAATCAGCGTCCTCACGCTAAACAGCCCCACCAACCCATAACCCCTCCGGAGCCCCCTCTCCCTCCTTCGGATGTATGTGCCGAACGAGGGAGAGGGGGTTGGGGGTGAGGGAGTCCGGAAAGAGCCGGTCTGGAGACCAGCGGTCCTCCAGAACATCTGGCGTACCGAAAGTACACCAGGACAGCGGCTAGCCGCCCGTGCCACGCCCGTTGAGCGCCGATACCCTTCACCGCCGTCCATAATCCGTTCATGCGCTCGTTCTTGAACCTGGAGCCGGAGGCGTTTGGGCTTTCGGCGGAGTTGTCGCGGGATCTGCGAACGCTCGACCGGCTGCTGGGGAAGGTCCTGACCGAGCAGGAAGGGGATCAGATGATCGACCTCGCCCGGAAGCTCTATTCCGAGAAAATCGATCCCGCCACCCTCTTCACCCAGATTCCCGAGCTGAAAGACCCGAACCGCCTTCGCGGCCTCGCCCGAGCCTTCACCCTTCTCTTCCAGCTCGCCAACACTGCCGAACAAAAGGAAATCGTCCGGGTCAACCGGGAGCGGCGCGGCGCGCGTCGGGAGTCGATCCGCGACGCGGTGAAGGAGCTGAAGCACAAAGGCTTGGATGCCGAAGCCATTCAGGCTCTGATCGATCGAATCGAGATCACGCCGACCCTCACCGCCCATCCCACCGAAGCGAAGAGAAAGGTCGTCCTCGACAAACTCCAGAGCATCGCCCTTCTCCTCGCGGAAGACGATTCCGGCCCCCTCCTCACCTCCCCGCTCGATGTCGCGAACCGGGCGACCGAAGAGATCGAGCGGACCCTCACCGAACTGTGGCAAACCGACGAGATGCGGGCGACCCGCCTCAGCGTGGGCGAAGAGGTCCGCAACGCGCTTTACTTCTTCGAGCGGACCATCATGGAGGTCGTCCCCTGGCTTCACGGCGACCTCGCCCGGGCGCTAGCCGAGGAGTTTCCGGGCCACGAGTTCCGGATTCCCACCTTCCTCACCTACCGCTCCTGGGTCGGCGGCGACCGCGACGGTAACCCAAACGTCACCCCGGAGCTAACCTGGCAAACGCTGCTGGATCACCGGATCCAAGCGCTGGAAACGTACCTCCCGCGGGTCGAGGCACTCCGTCGCGAACTCACCCAAAGCGTAAAGCTGGTCGGCGTCTCGCCGGAGCTGACGGCTTCCCTGGAAGCCGACCTCAAGCGCCTCCCCTATAAGCCGGAAGCGGTCCAGCGCTACTCGCAAGAGCCATACGTCCTCAAGCTCCTGGGCGTAGAGGAGCGGCTCCGGGAGACGCTGGCCCAAGCGCGCGCCCTCGCCGGCGGCCGCCGGGGGCAGTTCGAGAACCTCTTCGCCTCGCCTGACGAGCTGCTCGCCGATCTCAACCTGATCCAAACCAGCCTGAGAGCCAACCGGGCCGCGGAGATCGCCGACGAGGGAAGGCTCCCCCATCTCATTAGGCAGGTGGAGGCGTTCGGATTCCATCTGGCCACGCTCGATCTTCGGCAACACAGCGACGAGCACGCTAAAGCGCTCGACGAGATCCTCGTCGCGGCCGGAGTGCTGCCCGCTGGAACGAACTACCGGGATCTCCCGGAGGCCGAAAAGATCGAGCTCCTCAAGGCCGAGCTCCGCAGCCCGCGCCCCCTGCTGCCGGTCGGTTACACCGGCTCCGAGACCTGCCGGCGAGTGCTCGACGTGTTCCACGTAACACGCCGGGCGAGGGCGGAGCTAAGCGACCGCTCCATCGTCGCCTACGTCATCTCGATGACCCACGGAGTGAGCGACATGCTGGAGGTGCTCCTCTTCTGCAAGGAGGCCGGGCTCTTCCGCCTTCTCCCCGATGGAACCGTCGAAAGCGAGCTCGAGGTCGTCCCGCTGTTCGAGACCATCGAAGACCTTCACGGCTCCGCCGACCTGATGAGGCAGCTTTTCTCCAACGAGAGCTACCGGCTCCACCTGGAGGCGAGAGGCGGGCGGCAAGAGATCATGCTCGGTTACAGCGACAGCAGCAAGGACGGCGGCTATCTCGCCGCGAACTGGGCGCTGCAGTGGACGCTGGCCGAGATCGCGAAGGTGAGCGAGGAGCTTCATATTCCGATTCGGCTCTTCCACGGCCGAGGCGGCACCGTCGGACGCGGTGGCGGACGCGCCAACAAGGCGATTCTCTCTCAACCCGCCGGTTCGTTCAGCGGCCGGATCCGGTTCACCGAACAGGGCGAGGTTATCAGTTTCCGCTACTCGCTCCCGCCGATCGCCCACCGCCACTTGGAGCAGATCGTAAGCGCGGTCCTCCTGGCCGCCGCCGGCGGTGGGAATGCAGACGCCGAGCGCCAGTACGGCGAGGTGATGGCCGAACTCGAGGAGACCTCCCGCGCCGCTTACCGGTCGCTGGTGTACGACGATCCCGATTTCTGGGCGTTTTACACCCAGGCCACCCCCATCGAGCACATCTCGCTGCTTCCCATCGCATCTCGTCCTGTCTTTCGTCCCGGAAAGGCGCTCTCCGGAATCGAAGGTTTGCGAGCCATCCCGTGGAACTTCGCCTGGGTGCAAAGCCGGACCACCTTGGTCGGCTGGTACGGCATGGGGACCGCGCTCGAGAAGTATGTCAATTCCTCACCCGCCAACCTCGAGACCGTGCGCACGATGTACCGCGGGTGGCCGTTCTTCCGCACCGTGGTCGATAACGCCCAGCTCGAGCTGGTCCGCGCGCACATCCCTACCGCTCGCCTGTACGCCGCCCGCGTCGAGCCGAAGGAACTCGGCGACCGGATGGAGAGGACAATCGAAGAGGAGCACGCCCGCACCGAGCAGATGATCTTGCGAATCACCGGTCAAGAGCGGCTGTTGGAATCCGCCCGGGTCGTGCGGAGCACCGTGGAGTTCCGCAACCCGGCGGTTATGCCGCTCAGCGTCGTCCAAGTAGCGCTCATGGATGCGTGGGAAAGCCTTAGCGAAGAAGAGCAGGCCGGCGCCTGGCGGGAAGCGATGCTTCAGAGCATCGCCGGCATTGCGGCGGCGATGCAGAGCACGGGATAAGCCGCTTTCAATTCTCGGGCGGCCTGCCCGAGATACCCACGGGCGAGCTGCCCGTGCCACGTCGGTTGTGGCTTAGCCGTCAGAATAGATAAGAAACCGATGCCCGATGAATATGAGGCTGCCCTTACTGCCGCGCTACGGCGGCTGCAGGCTTCCGACCGTTACGAGTCGGAGGTTC
Source organism: Fimbriimonas ginsengisoli Gsoil 348 (assembly GCF_000724625.1). Classification (GTDB taxonomy): domain Bacteria; phylum Armatimonadota; class Fimbriimonadia; order Fimbriimonadales; family Fimbriimonadaceae; genus Fimbriimonas; species Fimbriimonas ginsengisoli. The sequence continues at coordinate 1,643,123 of NZ_CP007139.1, forward strand.
GCCGGGCGCTGTCAAAATATCCTTCGAGAACCGTCGATCGCGTAGTGGCCTACCTCCAAGAGAACCGCCTCCTCGACGACGAGCGCACCACTCAAATGGTGGTCGAGTTCAATGAAGGACGCCGGGCGATCGGGGTGGAGAGGCTGCGCGCGACACTGGAGCAGCGCGGCGCTCCCGACGAACTGATCGAAAACGCGGTGGCGGCCACCGCCCAGGGGGATGCGGAGCGCGCCGACCTGCTGCTAACGACGAAATTCCCCACACCGGTAGTACAAGACCGGGCCAAAGCCGGTCGCTTCTTGTACGGCCGCGGATTTACCGAGGAGACGATCGAAGAAGCCTTGGAACGGCACTTCGGGTCTCCGCAATCAGAATTCTAGGAAATACATGCTGCTGCATTACGTCGTCGCCGCGCTAATCGGGCTGGGGGTGGTCATCGTTACCTCCTTCGCCATCTACCTTGGATGGCTCAAACCGATGTGGCTGGACGCGATCAAGCGGCGCGAGGAAGCCGAAGCGACCGAGCGACGGGCCCAGCAAGAGACCGAAGCGAGGCGCGACGCGGTACTGGCCGAAGCGAAGGAAGAGGCGAGCCGAATCCGCGCGCGAGCCGAGGAAGAGGCGAAAGAAAAGCTCTCCGCGCTGGGACGCACGGAGGACCGCCTTTGCATGAAGGAGGAAGGGCTCGAGGAGCGCCGACGCCTGCTCGAAGAGCGCGATGCCAACCTCCACCGAGAGGCGCGGATACTCGGCGAAAAGGAAGACTCCATCGAGAGGCGGATCCGTGCCATCGACGAGGAGTTCCAGCGAGTGGGCGCCCTCAACAAAACCCAGGCCCGCGACCTGTACCTTAAGCGGGTCGAAGCTGAATTCAAAGACATCGGCCAGCGGCGGGCCAAAGAGGTAGAGCTAGCCGCCATCGCCGACGCCGAGCGCCGGGCTAAGAAGATCATCCTCGACGTGATGCAGCGGAATGTCGTGGACTACGTGACGGAAGCGACCCTCGCGGTCGTCGAGCTTCCGAGCGAGGACATGAAGGGACGCATCATCGGCCGGGAAGGGCGCAACATCCGCGCCTTCGAACAGGTGACCGGCGTCGACCTCATCATCGACGAAACCCCGGAGGCGGTCGTCATTAGCTGCTTCGATCCGGTGCGCCGAGAGACCGCCCGTCTCGCGCTGATGAACCTGATGGTCGATGGCCGAATCCACCCGGGAAGAATCGAGGAGCTCTACGAGAAAGCCACCGCCGAGGTAACGCGAACGATCCTCGACGCCGGTGAGCGCGCCGCCGAGCGAGCGAACGTCGTCGGTCTGCCGCCAAAGGTGATCGAGACGATGGGGCGGCTACGATTCCGCACCAGCTACGCCCAGAATGTCCTCGACCACAGCGTTGAGGTTTCCCGCCTGGCGGGCAGCCTGGCCGCCGAGCTGGGATTGAACACCGAGGTGGCGAAGCGGGCCGGACTGCTCCACGATATCGGCAAGGCGTTAGGCCCTGAGTATGAGGGGCCGCACGCACTGACCGGCATGGAATTCCTGCGCGGGCAAAGCGAGAAAGACGCGATTCTGCACGCCGTCGGCGCGCACCACCACGAGATCGAACCGGAGTCGCCGGAGGCGATTTTGGTCATTCTCGCCGACACCATCTCTGCCGCCCGACCGGGCGCCCGGCGAGAAAACCTGGAGAACTACCTGAAGCGGCTCAACGCGCTCGAAGGGCTCGCGAACAGCTTCCCCGGAGTCGAGCGAAGCTACGCCGTTCAAGCCGGCCGGGAGATCCGCCTCATCGTCAAGCCGATGGAGGTCGACGATATGGCCGCCGCTCGGCTTGCGAACGAGGTCGCGAAACGGATCGAGAAAGACCTGGAATACCCCGGCCAGATCAAAGTCACCGTCATCCGCGAAATGCGCGTGCAGCAGGTGGCAAAGTAGCCGCGCCCCGGAACCCTATTTCCCGGCGATCAAGATCCTAAGATCCTCGATATCGAACTTCCGTGTGGCGAGTTGGATGTGGTCGCCCGGGCGCAGAGTGGTCGAACCTTGTGGCACGAAAGCACGCCCGTCTCGGGTGACGAGGACTAGGAGAGCGCTGTTTGGAAGGTTGAGATCGACCACCCTTCGGCCGGAGGCGGGAGAACTCTCGGTCAGATCCAGTTCCAAGACATTCGCCGGCGCCGTGCGGGGGCCGGATCCGCGCCTCGACGGCGCGATTACCTGAAGCCAAGCCGCCACCCTGCCAATCGTCGTCCCTTGGATAAGCACGGAAGTGAGCACCACAAAGAAAACCACATCGAAAAGGCGATCCGCCTGCGGAACGCCCGCCGTCAACGGGATCGTGGCGAGGACGATCGGCACCGCGCCTCGCAGCCCCACCCAGCCCACAAAAAGCTTTTCACGAAAGGCGATCTTTCGGAACGGCAGCAGCGCCAGGAGAACCGCCAGCGGTCGAGCGACGAAGACGACGAATGCCGCCGTGGCAAGCCCGGCGCCGAAAATATACGGCAGCCGGCTTGGGAAAACCAATAACCCGAGGGTTAAGAACATCACCACTTGCACGAGCCAGGCGAGACCATCGTGAAATTGCTTGAGGCTCTCCTTGTGGAGAAATCCCAGGCTGCCGAGGACCACGCCGGCGGCGTAAACGGCGAGGAATCCGTTGCCATGCACGGCGTGAGCGCCAAAGTAGACGAGCAGCACGAAGCCGATCGTCAGTACCGGATACAGACCGTCGTAGTCGAGCTGCACCCGGTTGATGATCCATACTGCCGCGCGTCCGCCAAGGATGCCAAACAAGGCGCCCACTCCCATTTCGATGAGAAACGCGGGGATCAGGCTCGCGGGGCTCGCTTTGGAGCCGGTCAAGATCCCAGTGATGGCGATGGTGAGGAAGACTGCCATCGGGTCGTTGCTCCCCGATTCCATCTCCAAGAGCGGGGCGAGCCGGTGCTGCAGGCGAAGCCCGCGTCCCCGCAGCACGGCGAATAAGGCCGAAGCGTCGGTCGAGGAGACGATCGCCCCGAGCAGCAGTCCCACCAACGGCGGCCACCCAAGCACCTTCCACGCGAATCCGCCCACCGCGAGGGTGCTGACGGCCACGCCGACGGTGGCAAGCGTGAGACCGGGAGCCAGGACCGGGCGGATCGTTCGCCAGTCGGTGTCCAGCCCGCCCGAGAAAAGGATGAAGATCAGCGCGACGGTGCCGAGATCGCGGGCGAGGGCCGGGTCGTTGAAGGCGATTCCTCCCGGACCGTCGCTACCCGCCAACATGCCGACGCCGAGGAACAACACCAGCACCGGGATCCCCAGCCGGCTGGAGGCCTTGCTCGCGAGTACGCTCAGCAGCAGAAGCGCCGAGCCGACCAGCATGCCGGTTTCGAACGACACCCCATCAGTAAACCTGGGAGGAGGGGGCGTGGTCGGGGCGATCCTTCAGTTGGTAGGAGCGAATCTCCAAGTGGCTTGCTTATCCTTCTCCAGCGGAGCCCCGGTCAGCGTCACCCGGACGAGGTCGATCGGGATGGGGCCGGTGTGCAAAACCGCGTCGTGAAATTGCTTGATCGTCATCTTGCCGCTGTCAACGAGGTCGTGCTTTAGCGACATGAGCTGAAGGCCGCCGAGCATGTAGGCGGCTTGGTAAAGCGGCGAGTAGTTTCCCGCGAACGATCGGCGAACCTCGGCGAGAGCGTTCTCCCGCTCGTGACCGACCTTGTCGACGAGCATGTCCACGCATTGCTGGGGCGTCATCTTTCCGAGGTGAAACGACAGCGAGAAGGTGATCCGCGCACAACGGTGCATTCTCCAGAAGAGCATGCCGATCTTTTGCTCCGGCGTCTGGGCGAAGCCGAGATTCCAGAGCAGCATCTCCCAATAGAGCGCCCACCCTTCCACGTAGAACGGAGTGTAGAAGTTTTGTCGATGCGGATTGTACCGATCGGCCATGAACCCCTGGAGGTGGTGGCCGGGAATCAGCTCGTGGTGAACGGTAGCGCGGGCGAAGTACCGGTTGTTTCCGCGCAGGCTCATCAGCTTTGCCTCGTGGGCCATCGTGTTGGTGGGGAAGCTCACCTGGATCGTCTCGCCGCCCAAGAAGAACGGGTTTTGGAGCTGCGCCTCTGGCGACATCATTTCCATTCGCCAAGTCTCTTTGGCAAGCGGCGGGATCGTGACGAGGTCGCGCTTCTCCACGAAGTCGATCGCTTCCAGAGCGAGTTCGCGGATGAGAGCGGGTTGTTTGCCGGGCTCCACGTATTGCTGCTTTACGTGCTCTAGCGCCTTATGCCAGTCATCGCCGTACCCTAACTCTCGGGACGCCTTTTTCATTTCCGCAAGGCACCAGTCGTACTGCTTGTCGGCGATGGCGATCAGCTCTTCCGGCGTGTAGGGGATCCGCTCGAACTCCAGATCCGCGAGTAACGCCTCTCGTCCGATCGGGAAGCCGATGATGGTGGTCTTGTCGTCGGCCTTGATTGCGACAATGCGTTCCCGGACAAAGTTGACGTAATCGTCGAGGGCGGCGAGCACCGCCTTATGGGGCGCCTCGTTCCACCAGCCGAAGCTCGGATCGTAGCCGTTGTAAAACCCGTACCAATGCTCAAAGCTCCGACGTACCTCGCCCAGCGTTTGCAGGGCGCGGTTCGCGGAGCTGCGGCTGACGACGATTTTTGCGTTCGCCGGAGCCTTGTCGACTCCGTTCGTGACGGCGAGATCTCCGTGCTCGAGCTCGCCTTCCAGTCGTTTCTTGGCGTCGGCGATCGTCTTCGACAGCTCGTTCAGCTTGGTCGCGGTGGCAGGGGAATCGATCGGCTCCATCCGCCGCCGGGCCAGCTCGAGATCGAGGATCGTGTTCGCGAAAGGTAGAAGGGGCGCCATTTGGCGCTTGTACTCAACCGCTGCGTCCAGGGTCCTCAGCTCGTGCCGGAGCATCTCCTCCAAAAGCACGTAGTCGACCTTTCCATCTTGGTCGAGCTGACCATAGTCGATCCGACCCAGCGTTCCGAGCTCCTCGTTATAGAACTTCCGGAAACGGTCTGCCCGTACCTGCGAGGCGGCAACGGGGTAAGCGCGCTCCAAACTGTCGCGATCGGCGGCGAAGCGATTGATGACCGCCGGCATGTCGATGGCGGGAGCGAATGAAGTGACCATGGCGGCGAGAGCGAAGAGCGGAATCATGATGCGTGGGCGAATCGATTTAATATTAAACGATTTGCCCGCGCTAGGAGATCTTTACGATCTCGTCATAGTCTTTCCGGCGAGTGGTCGTCCGCGGTACGCCACCGTTATCCACCCCATCGGCTCCCACGCTGTAAAGCGTGAACCCGTCTCCCTCCACGCGATAGCCGAAAGGCTTTCGGCTGAACGGATCGCTGGCGGTCATCCAAGCGCTAGGCAGCGCGGCCGGGAACTTGCCGGTCTTTAGGCGCTCTTGCAGGAGGCGAAGCTCCGTGTCGGTCTGCCGGCGTCGCATCTCCATCCGGGCGAGCCCCTCACCGAGCACGCTCACGTGCGGGAAGCGGACCAAGGCCGGCATATTCTCCGGCGATTTATCTGCCTGCACCTTGTTTTCCATGTCTCCGCCCACCTGTTTGATCTGTTCCCACCGTTCCGGATCGGAGGGGAGCGCTTTGTAGGTTTCGCGGCAAGCGTGGAGCAACTTCGCCTTCATCAGTTGTCGCTCGTCGGAGGTGATAACGGAATCTTCCACTCCCTTGTCGGCCGGAGGCGTGTTGCCTCCCTCGAACTCTTGAATCGATTGAGCCTTATCGATTGCGGAAATTCCCATCACCGTCTCCCCAAGCAAGGGACGGCGAGGATCGGAAAGAGGTGAAAAATGAGCGTTCGTCTCTTGGGCCGCGATCAGGAATGCGCCGTCGTTTCGGTTTCGCTGAATCACCCGAGCGAACATCCGCTGAGTATTCGTCTCGCAGAAGTTTCGGGCCGCGAATGCGATCATTGTCGGCTCCTCTCCGATGTGGTAGCCAACCTTCTCGGCCGAAGCGATCTCCGCTAGAGCCCCTCGCCAGTCTCCTCGCTCACTCTTCTGCCACGCATCGAACGCTAGCGCCTGGGCGAGCTTCTTCAGCCGGCTAACTTCCGGAAAGCCAAGCTTGTGGGCATCCGCCCACGGCTGAGGAAAGGCGCAGTGCGGAAGCGCCGCCGCTTCCGCCGTTGCCTTAAGCGCCGGGGTGACGATCGGCAGTACCGCAACCGCGGCTTCGATGCTCTTCGGCGATGCGTCTTCGAAGCTGCCGTCTTGGATCGCAACGAGTCCATGCCGAAGATCGGCGTCTTGCCTGATCAGCTCGATGATTTTGAGGTAGCCGGGAGCCGCGTTTTGGTTGGAAGGAACGGAAAGCTTACTTTCCAACTCCGCCGCCGAAACCGGCAGCCCCAGCCCCTTCGCCGAATCCAACTCCTCGTCCAAGCTCAGCGTGTGATTCCCCAACCGTCCCCGAACCACAAACGCGCACAGGAGCAGCGCCGCGACGCCCAGTACCAGGGAGAACAAAGCCTTGGGAGAACGATTCATAGAAAACTCTCTCATCCAACTTATCACCCTCCGGGCAATCGGTGGTCTCTTTTCGCAGCATCGGCTCCCAGCCGACGAACCTCTCGAAGGAAGTCCCGTTCTTGTCGATCCCTCCCGACGCGCCGTCGGGCAGGGATCGCCAGCCGAGCCGATGAGCTTTCCGTTCATCGGCTGGGAGCCGAGGCTACGGGCTACAAACCCATGATCTTCTGCAACAGCGCCTTCTGCGCGTGGAGGCGGTTCTCGGCTTGGTCGTCGGTGCGGCTCTGCGGACCGTCGATGACGTCCGCCGTAACCTCGAAGCCGCGGCGGGCCGGAAGGCAGTGGAGGAAGATGGCGTCTTTTTCCGCCATCGACATCAGCCGGCCATTCACCTGGTACGGCTCGAACACCTTCAGGCGGTGCTCCTGCTCGTGCTCGTCGCCCATGGATACCCAAACGTCCGTGTACACCACGTGGGCGCCGGCAACCCCTTCTTCGAGGTTGGTCGTCTGCCGAACCCCTTCGATTGGCTCCAGGCGGAAGTTCTCGGGGCCGCAGATGGTGAACGGATAGCCGAGGCGCGTCGCCAGCTTGGCGAGCGAGCGGGCGACGTTGTTTCCGTCGCCGACGTAGGTGATCTTCACCTTGTCCTGGCCGAAAACCTCCCGGATCGTCTGCATATCGGCTAGGGCCTGGCAAGGATGCTCCCACTCCGTGAGGGCGTTGACGACGGGCACGGTGGCATGCTCGGCAAGCTCCACGATGTCGCGCTGCCAATAGAGGCGGGCCACGATGAGGCTGCACCAACGGGAGAGGTTGCTGGCGACATCCTTGATCGGCTCTCGTTGACCCATTGCGATCGAATCTTTTCCGAGGTGGAGAGGATGCCCGCCAAGCTCTCGGATCGCGGTTTCGAATGAGACTCGGGTTCGAAGCGATTGCTTCTCGAACACCATTGCGACGGTTCGCCCCTCTACCGCCTGAATGACCGACGGGGCGAGCGCGCGGCGCTGCTTGCTGTAAGCGGCGAGGTCCAGCACCTCTTCTAGCTGCCCGTCCGTCATGTCGTCGATCGACAAGAAGTCGTGAGCCGGCTTGACGGCCGTCGACGTCCGGGTCGAAATCGGCGTCAGCGCCGGCGTTTCCACTCCCATTGCCTCGGCCAAGATACCGATCGCCTTGGCGATCTGCTCCTCGGTGACGATGAGCGGCGGCACGAATCGAAGATTAAGCTCGTCGGTCGCGTTGATAATCAGCTTTCGGTCGAAGCAGGCACGAACGATGTCTCTCGCCACCGGCTTGTCCAAAACCGCGCCGAGCATCAGCCCCTTTCCTCGGACTTCGACCACTCCGGGCAGTTTTGCGAGCGCGTCCCTTAAGAAACCGCCCACCCTCTCCGCATTCTCAAGAAGGTCTTGGTGGTCCAAAGTGTCGATCACGGCCAGCGCGGCGGCGCAGACCAAGGGGTTGCCCCCGAATGTGGTGCCGTGGTCACCGGGTTCGAGAACGGAGGTCGCCTTCTGGGCGACGACGACCGCGCCGATCGGCAAGCCGCCCCCAAGGCCCTTCGCCAAAATGAGCACGTCGGGTCGGACCCCGTGGTGTTGGAAGGTGAACCACTTTCCGCTCCGCCCCATGCCGCACTGAACCTCGTCGAGGATAAGTAGCGCGTCGTGCTCTCGGCACAGCCGCTCGGCTTCCTGGAGGTATTCGGTCGAGAGGTCCAGGATTCCCCCCTCGCCCATGATCGGCTCGAGAAGGACCGCCGCCGTTTTGTGGCTGAAGGCGTCTCGAAGCTCTTGGAGATCGTCGGCGGTTACGTGGACGAAGCCGGGGACGAGCGGCTCGAACGGACGTTGGTATTTGCGCTGCCCGGTTGCCGAGAGCGCGCCCATCGTTCGCCCGTGGAACGAGCGATGAAGGGTGATGATCTGGTAGTCGCCGTCCGGACGCTTCTTGTTTCCGTGCTTCTTGGCGATCTTCAGGGCCGCTTCGTTGGCGGTCGCCCCGTCGTTGGCGAAGAAGACCCGCTCCATGCCGCTGATCTCCGTCAGCCGCTTGGCGAGCTGCGCCTGGGGGGCCGTGAGAAGGAGATTGCTGGTGTGGATGAGCTGCTGCGCCTGACGGGTGATCGCGGCGACCACGGCCGGATGGCAATGGCCAAGCTGGCAGACCGCGATGCCGGCAAGCATATCCAGGTACTCGTTCCCCCGGTTATCCCAGAGGGAGCAGCCCGCGCCTTGCACGAAGAGTGCCGGCATTCGGTTGTAGGTGTGCAGCACGAACTCGTCGTCGGCCGTCTTGATCGAATCGTATTTCAACATTTTCTGGTTCTGCGAAGGTGGTTTGGGTCAGTGAGGAGCCAGGTTGCCTTTAATTCCCGGCACTGACCTCCGAAGATCGACAACTAAAAGTGAAAAGGGGAGCGGGGTTGAAGCAGCTTCGCTTCGAAGGGATGAGGGGCCCGGCTCCCCTAGATACGGCGCGCAGAACGACGGGCCGCGCGCCACGGGCGCGGTCCAAAAACTCGGTCCAGATTGGCAAAATAGCCCACCACCGTAATGTGACGTTACCCCATGCACAATGTGGCAGTGGGAATGCAACCTTGCGAAATCGCTCTGCGTTGACTATAATGGCGAAGCGTATCGGCTCACACTTGGTGGATTTTCCACCGAACGTGAACTCGCGGTTCGCACGAATCGTCCCTTCGGGGACAGCACTCAGGAGGTGTGATTTATGTCTAAGAAGATTTTTGCGCTCGTCATGGTGATCAGCGTTTTCGGAGCTTTCCTTGCTGGTTGCAGCAAGAAGGAAGATGATGCGGCGGGAGCCACTGCCGGCACTGCTACGGCTGGCGCGGCAACCGCGGGTACGGCTACGGCCGGAACCACGGGCGACACGAAGACCCCGTAATCAACGCTGCTCATTTAGCGAGCCTCAAACGCCCGATCGGACTTGTCCGATCGGGCGTTTTGGGTTGTGGGGGAGGTGGAGAAGCGCGAGGCGTAAGGCGCGATCCTTCACGCCTCGCGCTCCCGCCCCCTACCTCCCCGCCGGCTCCTTCGGCGCTCCCTCGTACTTCCCTTCCATGATCAGGTCGTAGGCGCCGCTGAGGTACCAGCGCTCCAGGTCCTGGGCTCTCGCCACCGGCATCGGGTGAGTGAAATACTTGCCGCCCATCATAAAGATCAGCACCTTGCCGATCTGGTCAAGCGGATCTGCGTCCTGGTAGGCGCGCGCCTGCTCCATAAACGCTTCGACGCTCTCCTCGTTGGCGTACCGGTTGAAGCCCGCGGTCATCGCCAGCAAGCCGCCCAGCCCTTCGTCGATCGACTGGGAAGCCAGCAAACCCGCCCGGTCGGCGCTGTATTCGGCCTGACGCATCCACTCGTAGAAGGCGAGGATCATCGCGTAAGTCGCCACGTCGCTGGTGCCGAGCGTTCGCCTACCGAGAAGGTCGAGCAAGGGGATCAGTACGCTTCCTACGGAGAAATAAAGGACGTGCTCCGCCTTGATGTGTCCAAGTTCATGGCCGATCAAGTAATACAATTGCTCGTCGGTCATGTTGTTGACGATGCCGCTGTACAAGGTGATGTAGGGGCGTTCGACGCCGCCCGCGAAGGCATTCGCCTGCGCTTCGTTCGCCAGATAAAGCTCCGGCTCTGGCATGTCGAGCACTCGGCACGACTCCTGGAGGATGCCGTAAAGCGTCGGATATTGCCGAGGCCCGCAACGGACCGAGCGGCTCATGTTCATGCAGTACATCCAGCGATCGAAACCGAGCTCGTAGAACTTGGAGATCACCATCGGAAGGAGCGGTACGCGCTTGAGCTTGTCCAACGCCCACCGGTCGGCGTCGGACACAAAGGCGTCGGCAGTAATGCCGGTCAGAATCTTTCTCTCGGCCATGGTTTCTAAGGGTACGCCAGATCCCGCCCTGGGTTTCGCCCGAAGGTCTTCTTTCTTATTTGGGGTTAGAGCTCCGTGGAGCCTCGGGCGGCCCGACCGGGCATCGTCTAGTCCGAAAAGAACCTTCGATCTTCGGTTGAAGTCGTGTCCGACCTACGGGCGTGATCCGATGTGTGTCCCAGGCTTTTCCACCTGCGACCCAAGAAACGCTATGCTGATTCATGAGTTCGCGCACGTCTGCAACTGCGTCGCGGGGCCGCCACCGAACCAGGACGACCATCAGAAGGCTTTTAACGCTTTCGGCTCCTGTGTCGTGAGCGGGGTAGGCCGCAAGGAGTCTTGGTGGCGATGATCGCATTATCTCTCGTCAAACTGCTTCTCGCGATCCAAACTGGACATGTTTCGGAGATCTATGATCAAAGGCTTGATCTCCAAATCGACGCGTCGAAGAGGTTCGAAGCGAAGAAGGATTGGATTCAGATTCCGATCCTCCTGTGGAACCGGTCAGGATCAAAGCTTCGGTTTTATCAGCCCATTGAGGATCTGACACTCGATTGGCTTGTGGAAGATCCAGCGCCTGTTAAGTCGGAGGATCCTACTTCGTGGATCATTTCGGATCCAAGTGTAGAGCTGTGGCGGGTGTTTGATTTCATGCCGGGGAAATCCTTCCCCTGGATCACACCAATTTATCCTGGGACTCTCGGCTTGCGAGTAGGAACGAGCAAACTGGCAACTCTCCGCTATCGGGGGTATTTCGCAGATGAACTCGTTCACCAGTTCTGGAATAAAAGGGTCTGGCCAGGAGCAGCCATAGGCGACACGCTCCTCGTCAGTCTCCACGAAGATGGGTATAGCGTCTCGCGAGAATGGTGGAAGCAGCCGGATTGGCATCGACTGTCTCTGCTCGCGGGCTTCCATCTGGTCGTGCAGCGACGGCCCACCGAACCGTACTACCGGCCGGGCATTAAGATTGTTGGGCCGAAAGCCCGGGTGAGGCAAGTCCGGCGCTTGCAAGATCTAGCTGGGATCGTCACTATCCACACCGAGGAGGAGGCGTTGAACTTCGTTCGATTGAGAAGCCGGCCCGCCACATTTCGGCTGTTCGAGCCACCACTCTTGCTGGACGCGGACAAAGTGCCGAAGGCCTCGGTTTCTCGCTCAGGAGAGGGCTTCCGAGTGATTCGGCAATTATTCCTCTTTGACGACAAAGGCAGGATCGGAACTTATCGTAAAATTGAAGAGACTGTTGGTCCGCATGGCGAATATGAATGCACTGCTCGGATGTAGTCCCGGTTGCGGCAGCCCCCTATATGCGAAGTTCGGTGACTCAGACAGTCCTACACGGCGCTCTCGCGGCACGAGTCCGGCCTTCGGGTGGTGGGTCAGTTTGACTTAGCGTAGTAAGGCGTAAGTTGACTCGCCCACTCGTCGGGGTCGTCCTTCTTTGAGATGATCGTCACCTGGCTGTCCACGCAAACGAGGAGAAGAGGGCACACGCCCAAGCTCTGCCTGCACGGCAAAAGGGCGACGAGGCAGGCGGTGCATATCACTTTCGTGGCAGGTCAGTCCCAGCCTCAGTGGTAGCCTCAGGTTCATCGGTAGTGTCCTGATTTGAATTTGTTTGGCGCTCTCCAAGCAGGCTTGCCGTGTTTGCGCGTCTTCGCCACCTGCACGGCTCCGGCCACGATTAAGGCGAGACCTGCGGACAAAGTTAAAAAGCTCGCAGGACGAAAATCTAGTGCCGAGGCTCTTGGTTCAAGGGACCCATAAGTGACCAAAAGACAGAGCAGGCCTAGCGCAAGGCAAAAGAACGTTGTAACCCTCATCGGGCCTCGACTGCAATAGCGAGCGCTCGGCCTCCACTTGCCACGACGCGTTCGGTTTGTGAAGCACGGCGCAAAACTTGCGCCCTTTCATTCGTTCATTGTCCGACGGCTTCGACCTGACCCCTACCTAAAAGCCAATTTAGAACCTAACGTGAATCGAACACGAGCTCAGAGATGAACGGGTCGCCATCGGGAACCCAACATCGCCAACGTCCCCTTCCGGAACTGCTAACCGCTAACTTTCTCATGCCAAAAAGACCCAATTTCCCTACCGGGTTGCAACCCCAACTCGTAGGCTCTGTATTGGGGGAGATAGGCGTGGAGGCCTTGGACAATGACCATCGGTGACGTTTTTTCGATCGTTGCGGCGATCTTCGGGATATTTCTAACGAGTTGGGCGACGGTGGTAGGCGTCGCGCTGCTCACCCCGGCGGCGGCCGAACGAGCACGCCGAGCGATCGAGGAGCCTAAGAGGGCGCTCTGGCGCGGCTTCTCCATTTTGCTGCCCGGAATTATTTTGAGCATCGGGTTGCTGGGCTCGCCGCTCCCGCTCGCGAAGGGCTTGGGCTGGCTTGTCACTCTTGCTTGGCTGGCTCTCGGAGCGATCGGCGCTTCCGGTCTCGCCCAGGCAGCGGGGCGGCGAATCCAGGATCTCGATCCCACCATGTCCGCCTACCCCGCGATCTGCCGCGGCGCGGCGTACGTCGTCGGCGCGTCCATCCTGCCCGTCCTCGGATGGTTCGGTTTTGGACCGCTCCTCTTCATGGCCGCGATCGGCGCGGGTTGGAAAGCGGTCGTCCGGCCGCGAGCGCAAATCGAAGCCGGCGAGGCCGCGTGACATGCTCTCCCGCCGCGAGCTAATCGGGCTAGGCGCCGCCGCCGGACTGGCGAGCGGCTGCGCGCCGCTCGCGGCGCGGTTGCGCCATAAGGCTCCGCTCGACGCGTTCGCGCTTCCGGCGGGACCGACAGAGCCTGCGGTGCGGCTCTTCGGCCGCGCCGGCTTCGGCCACCGCCCGGGCGACCTCCAGGCATACGCGGCGGACGGCCACGAAAAGACCGTCGAGCGGCTGCTCCACGCCGACGCCCCGGAAGACCCGACTCTGATCGCCCAAATCTCGCGGCTCGAGGCGTTCCGAATGAACGCCGACGAAATGGAGGACCTGCACCGTGAAGAGGTCGTCCGTCAGCTTCAACAGGGCGCGTTCTTGCGCTCGGTCTACGGCGCGAATCCGCTCAAGGAACGGATGGTCGACTTCTGGACCAACCATTTCAACATCTACGGTCCCAAAGAAACCTGCGCCTGGCGCAAGGGGAGCGACGAGGACCATGTCATTCGCGAGAACGCGCTCGGCAGCTTCCCCAAGATGCTCGAGATGAGCGCCCGGAGCCCCGCCATGCTCGCCTATCTCGACAACGAGCGAAACGTGAGCGGCCACGCGAACGAGAATTACGCCCGCGAGCTGATGGAGCTCCACACGCTCGGCGTGGACGGCGGCTATACCCAGCGCGATATCCAGGAGGTCGCCCGCTGCTTCACGGGATGGATGGTCGAGGAACGGTTCCTGCGCCGTAAGGGGACCTTCCGGTTTGACCCCGACCGGCACGATAACGGCCGGAAGATGGTGCTCGGACATGTCATCCCGGCGGGCGGCGGCGAGGCGGACGCGCAAACGGTGCTCGCCATCGTCTCTCGACACCCTTCGACGGCAAAGTTTCTGGCGAAGAAGCTATCGCTCTACTTCCTCGGCGAACGGCATCCGCGGGTGGAGGGAGAGGTTGCGGAGGCGTACGGCAAGACCGGGGGCGACATTCGCGCGATGCTACGCCCAATCCTATTCTCTCCCGCGCTCCTGGAAGGATCGCCGATCTTGAAGCGTCCGCTCGACCTCGTCGCCTCAGCTCTGCGAGCGCTGGATGCGTCGACCGACGGCAGCCGCCCGATCCAGGAACACCTCAATGCGATGGGGCAAGCGGCGTGCCAGTGGCCGATGCCGGATGGATACCCGGTGAAGCCGACCGCCTGGTCCGGGTCGATGCTTCCCCGATGGAATTTCGCATTCGCCCTCGCGGAAGGTCGAATCCGCGGAACGACGCTTGAACGCGCGGACCTCTCGAAATCCGTTCAAGTAGAGGCGCTGCTCGGCAAAAAGCCGGACGCGGAGCTCCTGCAGGCAGTGGAGCGGGACGGCCTGGGCGTCGCTCTAGCATCCCCGGAGTTTCAATGGCGATAACCGATTGGCAAACGTGTGACGGCGCCGGCCTGGCGCCCGGACGGCGGGACGAAGCCGCGGTAGGCGTCAGCCGTCGCGGGCTGATGGTCGGGCTCTCGATCGGTTTGATGGGTTGGGCCACGCGCCAGTCGGCGCTGGCGCAGGTCAGCGTGGGGCCGCGCAACGCCGACCGAAACGTCGTGGTGGTGGTCTTTCTGCGGGGCGGCGCGGACGGGTTGAGCCTGTTGGTGCCGTATGCCGACGACACCTATTATCGGCTACGTCCGGTCCTTTCCGTTCCAAAGGAGAAAGTCCACCGCCTCGACGGCTTCTTCGGCCTCCATCCTTCGCTGGCGAGCCTGGAACCGCTCTTCCATTCCGGACAGCTCGCCCCGCTCCACGCCGTCGGCTCCGACGATCAGACCCGCTCGCATTTCGAGGCGATGAACACCATGGAGCGGGGCGTCGCCCGCCGCGATGGACCGCAGTCGGGATGGGTGACGCGCTACCTCGAGGCGTCCGAACCCGAAAACCCGTCGCCCCTGAGGGCGGTCGCCCTCGGTTACACCACTCCAACGTCGCTGGTCGGGGCGACGAACGCCACGACGCTATCCTCACTGAGCGATTACCGGCTTGACGCGCCCGAATCGGCCCGCCACTCGCTAGAGTCGATGTACGGCCGTGGGAGCGATCTCGTGTCCCACGCGGGACGCGAGACGCTAGATGTCCTCCGGACCATGGAGAGGATCGACGCCGCCCACTACAAACCTTCCAACTCCGCCAAGTATCCGGACAGCGATCTCGGCCTGGGCCTGAAACAGGTCGCGTGCCTGGTGCGGGCGAACGTCGGCTTGGAGGTCGCGTGCCTCGATAAAGGGGGCTGGGATACGCATTTTGGGCAGGGCGTGACCGCGGGGCTGCTGCCGCTGTTGTTGGACGACCTCGGCAAATCGCTCGCCGCGTTCGCTCAAGACCTCGGTCCGGAATCGACGCGGGTAACCACGATCGTGATGACCGAATTCGGACGCAGGATCGAAGAAAACGCCAGCCTGGGTACCGATCATGGTCACGGCAGCGCCATGTTCCTCATGGGCGGGGGCGTGAGAGGTGGGCAAGTCCACGCCAAGTGGCCCGGCCTCGACCACCCCGTCGGCCCCGGCGACCTGGCCGTCACCACCGACTACCGAGACGTCCTCTCCGAGGTTCTGTCATCGCGAATGGGTCTCCGGAACCCGAGCGACGTTTTTGCGGGTTACGAGGGATCGAAGCTTGGGATTGTCGGCGCGTAGCGGACCGCTGCTCTCCAGAGCGGCCTCCCCGATGGCACGGGCTTCCAGCCCGTGTGTATCACGACCATCCTGGTCGGGTGAGTGGGGCCAGGGGCAGGATGCCCCTGGGACCCACTGGCTGGAAGCCAGTGCCACTTGCCTACAGGCCGGCTTGGGCGAACGCTTTGTCGACGGCTTGTTTGACCGTCTTCAGCCGCACCTCGTCGGAAGGGAGGTCGTTGAGCGGGGGGTAGAACGGTTCGCAGGCGACCGGGCCGGCGAAGCCGATCTCATCGAGGGTTTTCAAGAAGCCGGCGATGTCGATGACCCCGGAGGCGGCGGGAAGGCGGCGGTCGCCGTCGATCTGCTCATCCTCGGTTCGCCCTTCGGCCGCGTCGTTTAGGTGGACGTAGACGATCTGCTCCGGGCGGAGCTTCTTCAGGTCGTCAATCGTGCCGTGGGAGGTGTACCAATGAAAGGAATCGAGGAGCAGCCCGACATTCGGGCCGATCTGGCGACCCATTTCCAGCATTCCTTCCGCCGTGTAGATAAAAGGATGCGTAAACCGGTCGCGTAGGGTTTTGGGGCCGACGAACTCGAGGCCGATCGAGACGCCATGCTCGCCAAGAATCTCCGCGATCGGGTGGAACCGATCTACGTGGAATTTCAGGTTTTCGTCGAACGGGCGGTCGTTATCGGCGGGCATGATCCAGGTGGCACACCGGGTGCAGCCGAGTTCGGACGCGGCCTTTGCGAGTCGCGGAAGCCCTTTGAGGCTCTCCTGCCATTTCGATTCTTCCCCGCGCCAATCGACCGGAACCCCGAAGACCGCGGGGACGATATCGGCGGCGTCGAACTTCCCTCTGGCCACCTCCGCGCCCATGTCGGCGATTTCGGAGATGTTGAACTCCAGCCCCTCGTAACCTCCCAGCTTGGCCGCCGCCAAACCGGCGTCTAGGTTCTCCGTCCGCACTCCGATGTTTCCCGCCGATAACGTCTTAATCACGCCTGCGAGCATACGCGGAAACTTCTTCTAAAATCCTCGCCAAGTAGCATCGGCTCCCAGCCGATGAGCCGATCGCTCGCCAGCGAAAGTGATCTCGCACCTACAGGCTCTGCGCTAATCTAAAACATGACTCGACGAGAACTGTTACGGAGCGCCGGGTTCGGCATCTTCGGACTCGCAGGCGGATCTTCCATCGCCGGCATGCTCCAGGAGCCCGAATCGTTCAAGGGGAAAAAGACGTTCGACCGGATCGTGGCAAAGGCGGCCGCCGACGGGTGGGCCAAGCTGCCGATCGGTGAGCTGATGGGGAAGATTGCCCGCGAGTTGGAGGGTATTCCGTACGTCGGCTATACGATCGAGCTCTCCAAGGACCGCGAGATGTGCGCCGTCGACTTTACCGGCCTCGACTGCGTGACGTTCTTCGAGAACACCCTGGACCTTGCGCGAATGATCAAGCGTGGGCGTCACCGCCCCGAGGACCTCATGGCCGAAGTGACGTTCACCCGGTACCGGAATGGGCGACTGGGCGACTACACGAGCCGGCTCCACTACACCACCGACTGGTTCTACGACAACGAACGCAAAGGGGTGGTGAAGATCCTAACCCCGGAATTGCCGGGCGCCGAACCGTTTACCCAAAAGGTGGGATACATGACCGAGCACCCGGAGAGCTACCGCCAACTTGCCGCTCATCCGGAGCTGGTACCGAAGATCGGAGCGTTCGAAGCGAAAATCAACGCTCGGAGCCTCACTTACCTGCCGATGGACCGTCTGGCGGAGGCAGAAACATTGCTGAAGACCGGCGACATCGTGGGGGTCTGCACCACGGCGGAGGGGCTTGACATTGCGCACACCGGGCTTGTGTACAAGGACGAGCAGGGGGTGGCCCACTTCATGGACGCGTCGTCGGCCAAGAGCCGGATGAAGGTGACGCTCGAAGGGCGGATCAGCGAGTCGCTTAACTGGTCCAAAAAGCTGACCGGGGTGATGATCGCACGCCCATTGGAACTCAAACGCGGCCCGCGCGACTAAAAATTACTTGATCAATCAAACAGATAGTATGATGATCTTCTCGGTAATGCACTCATGAGAAAGCTTTTACTTTTCTGCGCCGCATGCGCGTTACTCGCCGTCGGCTGCTCCAGCAAGGACGCCACCACCGCCGACGCCACGACGACCGGCGGCACGACCGCGACCACCACCCCTCCGGCAAAGACCCCAGCCGACACCAGCACTCCAAGCGCGCCCCCTGCGGGCGGAGCGACCGGCTACCCCGCCGTCCAAGCGATCTTCACCAAAAACTGCGCCGGCTGCCACGGCGGCCCCAAGGGTAAGGCCGGAATCGATTTGACCTCGTACGAAGGCGTGATGAAGGGCGGCGCCGAGGGCCCGATCGTAAAAGCCGGGGATCCGGAAGGAAGCGTTCTCGTTCAGGCGTTGCACGGAACCGGTGGCAAGAAGCAAATGCCTCCGAAGGGCGCGCTTCCCGCCGACGACATCAAAACCGTCGAATCCTGGATCAAAGACGGCGCCAAGAAAGCCTAGTCCGGAGCCCCCTCCTCGTCGATGTATGTGCGATGAGGAGGGGGTTGGGGGTGGAGAATTCCGAGCCCATGCTTGATGTTTGATGGGCGATGCCTGCAAAGCGTGGGTCCTTGTTTTGCTACCTTAGCCGCGAGGAATTCATGAGCGGCTTTGGTTTCCGTTCGCCTTCTTCTTCCGGTGGCGAACCACCTCGAAGATGACCGGGATCACGGAGAAGGCGAGGATCACGAGAATGCCGATCTCGAAGTGATCGCGTACGATCGGGATGTTTCCGAACAGGTGCCCGGCGAAGACGCACACGCCTACCCAAAGCACCGCGCCGCCGACCGACCAAGCGGTAAACGTGCGGTACGGCATGCTGCTCATCCCCGCCACGAAGGGCGCCAACGCTCGGACGATCGGCACGAACCGGGCGAGGAGCACGGTTTTCGATCCGTGCTTCTCATAGAACTCGTGCGTCGTCCGGAGATGCGACGGCTTGAAGAGCTTCGACTTCTCGTTCTTGAATAGATGGCTGCCAAAGTACCGCCCGATCTGATAGTTCAACTGGTCGCCGAGGATGGCAGCCGCCGCTAGCAAGGGGAAAATGATCCAGACGTTGAACGCGGGTGGCTCGACCTGCCCTTTTACCACACTCGAAACCGAGAAGATCCCAAGCATAAAGAGCAAGGAATCGCCCGGCAGAAACGGCACGACGATGAGGCCGGTTTCGGCAAAGATGATGGCGAACAAAATGCCGTAAGCCCCGGCGCCGTAGTGCGGCACGAGGTCCCGAACGTTTTTGTCCAGGTGGATGAGGAAGTCGATCATAGGGTGCCGTCTAGGTTCGAAGAAGGTACCCGAGCAACCCGCGCCAGGTTGGTCCCGGTTTTATCCACCCTCGGCGGAGGATCTTTGCCGAGTATCAAAGGAAGAGCGATTGCGACTCCGCTTGCATAGCACCGCCCCGGCGACGATCATGGCGATAAGCCTTGAACCGGGGATAAATCCCCGGGCTACGGGTGAGCCTATTTTGTTGATGACCGTAAGATGAAAACCAACCGCTCGACTCAGGTTCAATCATTTGGGCCAGCCCCGCCGCACCATGTCCTTCACGTTCCTAGACCCCGGTCTCTTGGTCGATCGCGAGCTTGAGCTGCGGCTTCGCAAGACGTCGCCGGGGAACCCGGCGGGGCCGTGGGCTCCGGCTTATCACTTCGATATGGTGCTGTCACTCACCGAGACGAAGGTGGGGAACATCGACTTGCGTATCGGCGACCTCCCAGGGCTCGTGCTGTACGGCGGACACATCGGATATACGGTAGATCGAGGGCACCGGGGGCATCGTTACGCGGCCCGAGCGGTGCGTCTGCTTTTGGAACTCGCGCGCCGCCACGGCATGACCACCTTGTGGATCACTTGCAACCCGGACAACATGGCGTCGCGCCGGACATGCGAGCTCGCCGGAGGCGAATTTGTCGAGATCGTCGATCTGCCGACCGACAACGACATGTATCTCGAAGGAGAAAAGCAGAAGTGCCGCTACCGCTTTAGGTTGGACGGATAGGGCAGTTCGATTCCCAAATCGCGTTTGCGGTCGCCGCCATCGTCTTTCCCGTCGAGCCCGACGGAATAGATTCGCAGGTTTCCTCCGGGCGAGGCATATTTGAGTGGGCCGTTTCCAAACGGGTCCCGAGACTCTCGCGACGCGGGATCGGGGCGTACCAGCCCTTTAGCGAACGTCAGACCGGCCTTGAGAACGCGGCGCTGAGCGATGGCGGTCGCGAATGGATGATCGTTCGTGTCGGTGAATAAGGAAATCTGGTCGTAGAGGAAGCGGGCAGGACCCGACGCATCTGCGATCGCCTTCTTAGCTTGCTCGGCCGCCGCCTCGATGCCACTTACGTCGTCGGGGTCCTTTGGAAGGGCTTCGTAATAGGTGCGCCAGAACTTCAGCAGGGTCGCCTCGTTTGCCTGACGAACCCAGGTCAGACGAAGGGATCGAAACCTGGCTTCGTCGACATTAGTGATTCCCATTGACGTTAGAAACTCGGTTTCCTTGCCGCCCAAGACCTCGCAGGTCCGGTGAGAAAGGACGAACTCACCCGCCACATTCGGTCGCAGGTCCGTAGGAGTTCCCAGATCCTTGAGAACCTTGGAAAGTCCGGCGACGACCGACGGTTCCCTAGAATGTCTCTCGAGAACCCGAAGAGACGCATCCAGTACCTGCCGCTCGATCGAAGCGTGGATGACGGCGGAGACGACCAGGGGATCTTCTCCCAGGTGGCGCGCCATATGCGCGGCAGTCTCGAGCCGTCGAATGCCGGTATCGACATCGCCGCCGTCGATCCTCGTCACACCGTCGATGGCCAAGTCCACGGCGAGAGCTCGGAAGGGGGCCAGGTCGGGAAGTAGGAGCAGAATTCCTTGCTCATACGCTCGCCCATAATTCAGATGGTCGCATGCCGCACCCGCCTCCGCTCTCGCAAATGCGGGACCAAGAAGCGCCAAATTCCGCCGAAGGTCGGACGCTTGCTTTGAAGTCAAAGTGCGATTAAACGCCTTGTCCGCGAGAGCCTGAGCATCCGTCAGCGGCCTCGGCGACCCCGGAGAGGTTTTCGTAGCGCTAATCGCGTTCAGGTAATCCGAGGCGGCGTTGGTGCCAGGCTTGGCGTCGAGAAGCGCCCGAAGCTCGGGGGGAGTGACGGGAAGGCCGTCCGCCCGCGCTCGATCGACTTCCCGCTGAATCGCCGCTCCCGCACCGCCAAATGGGCTGCGAGACCACGCGACCCAAGCCGCTCCGAGCGTAAGACCGGTCAGAACCCATAGTAGCCAACGCCGCTGTTTCATAGTTGATCTCTCTTTAATATAGGACTACGGGTATCTGGTTGTGTCCAGTTGCGGGTTGGCTAGTCGAAGTAGATGGCTCAAGACCCGGCTCAGAGCAGCTTAATATGCGCCTTGGCTAGTTTCTTGGGTGAATCCGTCGATTGACCGAAAAATATGGTGTTCATTCGCTATTCGCGAATCACGAATAGCGAATGAGCTATACTAGAGGCGTGCTGGATTCCGCAGACATGTACGTACTGCTCAAAGTCGCATCGCTGCGAGGACAGGATGACTGGTCTCAGGGCCTCCTAGCCGCTGAAATCGGGGTGAGCTCCTCTACCGTGAACCGTGCGCTCAAGAGGGCGGCGGAAGTGAAGCTCTACCAACCAGCACGCAAGAAGATGAACCTGCGATCCCTTGAGGAGGCGCTTGTGCACGGCGCAAAGTACTTTATGGCGCCGAAGCGAGGCGGGGAGGTGCGGGGGACTCCCACGGCATGGGCGGCTCCGCCTCTCAACGAGGAGATCGCGTCGTCCGATGCGTTGCCTCCCGTCTGGCCCAACCCGATTGGCGAGGCGCGGGGACTGTCCGTTGAGCCCCTGCACCCAAGCGCACCGAAGGTCGCGCTAAGAGATCCGAACTTTTACGCCGTGCTCGCCCTCGTGGACGCGCTACGCATGGGTGACAACCGGGAGCGCATTCTCGCGCAGAAGGAATTGCACCGACTCTTCGCGCCGAGTGAGGACTGAGATGCGAGCCTTGCCGCCAATCGAGTTGCTCAACCAAGCCGCCGAGCGCCTTGGCGACCTTTGCCAAGAGGTGGTTTTCCTCGGCGGCGCCGTGGTCGGGTTGTTGCTGACGGAGAAGGGTGCACTGCCGCCTCGAGTAACCAAAGACGTCGATGTGGCGATCGAAGTGGGCGCAAGTATCCTGGATTTGCACGCGCTCGACCGCCGGCTCTTGGATCTTGGGTTCAGGAACGACATGGAGGGTCCCACGTGCCGCTATCTACACGGGATCGCCGTAATCGACGTGATCCCCGTCAACCCCGAGATCACCATTGGGGTGAATTCCTGGTATCCCCTCGCCATCGCTACCGCGTGGTCGCACGTCTTAGATAACAACATCCCGGTCAAAGTGATCGACCCCGTGTGTTTTCTTGGCACAAAGATGACCGCCTTCCGTTCACCGTCCCGGGAATACCACGACGACATATTCCTCAGCCGAGACTTCAGCGACATGGTTCGCGTCATTGATGGCAGGGCGACGATCGTCGCCGAAACGTTGGACGCCGATGGCGAATTGCGCGCTTTTCTCAAGGAACAGTTTGGCGCCATCCTCGAGAGCGACTACCTCGAAGAAGCCATCCAAAACTATGTCGAGCCAGGGCGCGAGGACCTTGTACTCGAGCGGATCCGGGGTCTTGCTGGCGAGGATGCAACCTAACACGAGAGGTGAGCCGATCAAGTCCAGCTAGAGTCTTTTGACGCCGTTTCGACGCACCCGATCTGCTGCACTCTTGAGCCCTCGCCGCCATCTCGCGGCCGTCCTGCCCAGAATTCCGATATCCACCCGAGGACGCAGGCAACGCCTTTCGCATTGAGCGAGTCAAATCTCGTTCCATGGCGGCTTCTTGCCGGACGGGGAGGGACCGATAACAAGGGACAGCCTTTCGGACTCGATTCGTTCTTCGACAAATATCCCTCGTTCGCGGGAATAAATCGATGGCGTGCCGTGTCTTGCACATGCCCCGGAACCGGGGATCAAGGAGCAAGGGATGGACGTTCAAGGATTACTCGACGAAGACGGCATCGATCGCCGTGGCTTTCTCAAGTGCATGGCATGGGCCGGGACAGGGATGCTGTTCACCGTCCAAGGTGGAATTCTGAAATCTCAGCCGCTAATGTCGCTGTTCGGGAGCGACCCCGAGGCGGAGGCGGCAATTCGGAAGGCGACCTTTAGCTTCGTTCAGATCAGCGACAGTCATATCGGCTTCAGCAAGCAAGCGAATAAGGATGTGGTCGGAACGTTGCAGGCGGCGGTCGAGCGGATCAATCTCGGTCCCGCGCCGGATTTGCTTCTCCACACCGGCGACCTCAGCCACCTTTCAAAGCCCGAGGAGTTCGACACCCTCGATCAGGTGCTTAAGGGCGTGCGAACCACCGACCGATTCTTCGTCCCGGGCGAGCACGACGTTCTCGAAGATGGAGGGAAGCTTTTCCGGGAGCGGTACGGCAGACAGGCGAAGGGGGAAGGATGGTACAGCTTCGACCACAAGGGCGTACACTTTGTGGCGCTGGTCAACGTTCTCAACCTTAAAGCCGGGGGCTTCGGAAGTTTAGGAGAGGAGCAGCTTTCCTGGCTTCGCGACGACGTGCGCAACTTGCGTAGCAGCACGCCGATCGTCGTTTTCGCGCACGTTCCGCTTTGGACGGTGTATCCGGAATGGGGATGGGGAACCGACGATGGCGGCCGCGCGCTAGAGATATTGAAGCGCTTCGGCTCGGTCACCGTGCTCAATGGGCATATCCACCAGACGATGCAGAAAGTCGAGGGGAACGTCACCTTCCATACCGCGATGTCTACCGCCTTCCCGCAACCGAAGCCAGGAAGCGCGCCCTCCCCGGGGCCGATGACGGTGCCGGCCGGAGAGTTGAAGGGTCTCCTCGGCGTCACCACGGTTCAGTACCGACAGGGGCAATCGAGCCTGGCGATCGTGGACAGTTCGCTCGCGGCGGCGGGCCAAGATCAAAAAGTCTCCATCGATAACTTCAGCTTTTCCCCCGCGACGCTAACCGTCGAGCGCGGAACTCGAGTTACGTGGACGAATCGAGACGATATTCCTCACACGGTGGTCGACCAAAAGGGCGGATTTAAGTCGAAGGTGTTGGACACCAACGACTCTTATTCGCACACGTTCGACCGGGCTGGGGAGGTCGCCTATTTCTGTTCGATTCACCCGCATATGACCGGGAAGGTGATCGTCCACTGAGGGAGTCGATGACAAGGAGACCGCTTGTTTAGGCGGTCGGAAGCGGAACGGTATCGAGAGATCGTAGACCCAAATCTCGACGCCGCCTACGGGCTCGCCTTCTGGCTGTTGAACGACCATCACGACGCTGAGGATGCCGTGCAAAGCGCGGCCCTTAGCGCCTACCAGCACCTTGGGCAACTCCGAGGCGAGGATGGGCGGCGCTGGTTTCTTAAGATCGTCCGGAACACATGTATGAACGAGATCCGCAGACAGGCATCGCGAAGCCGATTCGAGGTCGATGTCGACACCGACGTCGCCGATCCGTCGTCAGGCGACGCCGAGGCGGTGGTCCTCCTTCGGTACGACGCGGAGAGGCTGCGTAAGGCGATCGAGTCGTTGCCGCCACCCTTGCGCGAGGTGATCGTTCTGCGCGAGTTCGAGGAGATGACGTACCGCGACA
This sequence comes from Fimbriimonas ginsengisoli Gsoil 348, assembly GCF_000724625.1. GTDB lineage: Bacteria > Armatimonadota > Fimbriimonadia > Fimbriimonadales > Fimbriimonadaceae > Fimbriimonas > Fimbriimonas ginsengisoli. The sequence goes on from NZ_CP007139.1 coordinate 1,667,640, forward strand.
TCGCCGAGATCACGGGAACGGTCGCCGGCACGGTGATGTCCCGGCTCTCGCGAGCCCGGAACCGGCTTCTCGGCCTGCTCCAAGATGAGGTGATCCATGACCTGTAACGACGCCAAATCTCATCTCAGCGCCTATCTCGACGGTGAGTTGGACGCCGCCAGCACAAGTCAAGTGCGCGGCCACTTAGCCGACTGCGAAGGCTGCAGGATGGAGCAAGCACGGTTGGAGGGGCTGATCGGCGCGATCCGCACCCAGGTCCCCCGGCCGGTCGCATCCGGCACACTTCGAGCGAGGGTAGCTCCCCAGCCTCGAAAGAACCCTATCTGGCTGACCGCCGGGGGCTCGCTGGCTCTTGGACTGGCGCTTGGCGTGGCCCTCATGTGGCCTCGTCGAACCGACGATGCTTTGGTTGCCAGCCTAGTGGATGGCCACGTTCGGTCGCTCATGGCGAGCCACCTGTTCGACGTTGCCTCGACGGATCGGCACACCGTGAAACCGTGGTTTCTTGGCAAGATCGACTTCGCACCGGCCGTCCCCGACTTGGCGCGAGATGGTTTTCCGTTAATCGGCGGTCGGCTCGATTACCTGGGCGGACGTCCTGCCGCAGGCCTGGTCTACCGGCGAAACGCCCACATCATCAACGTATTCGCCCTCCCCCACTCGCCGGCTACCCCGCCGCCCTCGTCGGTGAGAGGGTTTCACTTGGCAATGTGGCGGTTAGGGGATGTCGATTATTGGGCGGTATCGGACGTGGAAGCGAGCGAACTGGCGACCTTCGCGAAGCGATTTGAGGCTTCGGCCCGATAGAGTTTCGGTGGATGAACGAAAGGTTCTTACTCGGGCGGGCCGCCCGTGCGACTTCTAGGCAAGGGGCGGTACGGAGCGGGTTCCGGCCAAACCCATCAGAGCGGCGATGCGCGCCTCGACGTCCGGGTGGGTACTCAGCAGATCGTTCGTGTGGATCAGCTTAAGCGGGTTCACGATGTACATGTGCTGGGTAGCTCGATTGGCCACTTGCAGCGGGTCCGGATCGGAGGCGATCTTGCGCAACGCCCGCGCAAGCCCCTCTGGGTAGCGCGTCAGCTCCGCGGCCGAGGCATCCGCGAGATACTCCCGCTTTCGGCTGACCGCCAGCTCGAGGAGACCGGCAAAAATCGGGGCGACGATCGAGAGGACGAAGCCGACGATCATGAATATCGACGCCAGCGAGTTGTCGTCCCGATCGCGATCGCGCCGGCTTCCGCCGCCGAACCACTGCATGCGAACGAACAAATCGGCCAACAACGGGATCAGCCCGGCGACGACCGTGACGGTCGTCATAAATTTGATGTCGTCGTTCCGAATATGCGACATCTCATGGGCCATGACCCCCTGCAACTCGTCGCGATCCAGCTTTTGAAGCAAGCCGGTGGTAACCGCGATCGACGCTTCCTCGGGGTTTCGCCCGGTTGCGAACGCGTTGGGCGACGCGTCGTCGATCACGTACACCTTTGGCTTGGGGATCCCCGCCGCGATCGCCATTTCTTCGACCACGTTGTTCAGAACCTGATCTTCCGCTTGAGTGGCTTCCCGCGCCCGTGAAATGCTCAAGATGATGTTCGAGCCGGAGCGGTTGGAGACCCACGCCATGATCAGGCCGAGCAAAGCCGCGCCTCCGGCGCCCAGATACCATTGGCGCGGCGCGTAAGTCCCGGCGATCGCCGCGCCGAGCGCGGTTAGCAGGACGATGATGATGAACGCGAGCAGAATGCTGCCGCGACGGTTCGCCTGAATCTGCTCCTGCAGCGTCTTCTTCATCGGTCTCGCTTAAGGGTACGCGATCCAAGCCACCCGAGATTCACCTGAGAACAAGAACCTACGCCTTCGTCGGCTCGGGATCGCCCCGGTGCCGCATCTTATCCGCATACAGCGCCAGATCCGCCACCCGCTGCATGTCGTCCGCGCAGTCGTCGCGATGAATCAGACCCATCGACGCGCTAACGGCGCCGATCTCGTCAACCATCACATTTAAACATTCCCGAAGCCTCGGCCCGATCCGTTCCGCGGTCGTCCGGGTGGCTTGCGGCAAGATCACCGCAAACTCGTCGCCACCGATACGGGCCACCAGGTCCGAGTCGCGAACCGTCCTCGCCAACGCCTTAGCGATCTCGACCAGCGCGTGATCCCCCGCCATGTGCCCGTAAGTGTCGTTGATCCCCTTCATGTCGTCGACGTCGATCAACGCGAGAGCGAACGGTTCCAAACTCCTCTGGGCGGCATCCAGGGCGCTTTCGAAGGCACGGCGATTCGGCAAGCCGGTGAGCGCGTCGGTGTGAGCCAACGCTTTCATCCGTTCGACCTCTTCGGCGAGGCGCGCCCGGGTGCGGTGCTCTTCCGTCACGTCGGCGATCACGTCTACGCTGCCACCCCCCAAGATCTCCGACGTCGCACGGTGTACCACCGCCCGCTTGCGACCATGCCCCAGCGTCCGAAACTCCGCTTCGAACCGCTGGCCCACGCCTTGCGGAGTCATCCAATCGGAAAAGTGGGTGCCGACCATCGCGTCGGCGGAGGTGCCGAGCCATTCGGCCAAGCAATCGGTCGCCTCGATGATCCGCCCATCGCGGCCCAGCCGCCACAACGAGGGAGTCAGAAGCCGGGTCAGAAAAGCCTGCCGCAAGCCGCTGGACGGCACGATGGCGATGGCGCACCGCCCATCCGCCATCGGAGCCCCCCTAAAATGAAGCCATCCCCCTTCCAAGAGGGGCATTTCCGCCCGGAACGGAACGCGCCGGGCGATCTCCGGCCCAAGCCAGCTCACATCCATCGCCGGCTGGTCGCTGGGCACCGACTCCAATACCTGCGCCCCCTCGTCGACCACGAGCATGCGCACCGAAAGGGTCCTCAGTAGTTCCAGGGTGTCGATGAACATGGCTTGGGTGGCGGGACTACTTTACGTTCGTCCCTTCGGGGGCCTCCCGATCCGGCTGAAGCAGGATCGCCCCTCCCTCGGAATCCGTGGCGGCGAGCAGCATCCCCTGGCTTTCTACGCCGCGTAGCTTGGCCGGCTTCAGGTTTGTACAGACAACCACCTGCCGCCCGATAAGGTCTTCCGCGCCGTAATTCTTCCGAATCCCGGCGACGATTTGGCGACGCTCGTCGCCGATGACGACCTGAAGCTTCATCAGTTTGTCGGAACCCTCTAGCGGCTCGGCCTCGAAGACCCGGCCGATGCGGAGCTGAACCTTGACGAAATCTTCAATCCCGATCTCAGGCGCTGCCTTTGGTTGGGCGACTGGCGGCGTGGATGGCTTGGATTCCACATTCTTTGGCTCCACTCGCTTCGCATCCTCCTTTTTTGTGAGTTCCAGCCTTGGAAAGATCGGACGTGGAGTTTGCAGGATCGTTCCCGCAGGGAGGGATTCGTCCCGCCCAATAGAGTCCCAAGTCCTAGTCGGTTCGAGATTGAGCTGGCTAGCGATCGCATCCGCTGCCGAGGGGATCGTCGGCCGGACCAAACCCTCGCACGCTCGAAGGCATAGAAGCATCGACTTCATCACCGATCCAAGGGCTGGATCGTTCGATTTCGAAAGCGCCCACGGCGCGCGGGTGTCGATGTACTTGTTCAGGAACCTCACCAGGCCCCAAGCCGCTTCCACGGCGCGCCCGATCTCGCAGGCATCCATCGCCACGGCGTACGCCTGCTTGGCGGTTTCGATCGCTTCGATCGCCTCCGGTTCAGGAGCCGCATCGGGGACCTCGCCCCCTACGAACTTCTGGGCCATCGCCAGCGACCGGTTCAGCGCATTGCCGAGGTCGTTGGCGAGGTCGGTGTTGTATCGCTGGTCGAAATCCTCATAGGTGAAGGTGGAATCCGATTCCAGCGGGAAAGTAGCCGTGAGGTAGTGCCGCAATACGTCGACGGCAAGGTCTTGAGAGATCCCGGCCTTGGCGGCGAACTCAGTGGCCAACTCGATCGGCCGGACGACGTTCCCTTTCGACTTGGAAATCTTCTCTCCGCCGAGCAGAACCCACCCATGGGCGGCGACCGTATCGAACAACGGGAGGCCGACACCCATCAGCATCGCGGGCCAGAGCGTCGCGTGGAACCGGGTGAGGATATCTTTGCCTACCCACTGCACGCGCGCCGGCCATCGATCTTCCCATCCCGCATCCGGCCACCCGGTCGCGGTGACGTAGTTGATGACGGCATCGAACCAGACATAGATCACCTTATCGGGCTCGTCCGGCACGGCGATGCCCCAGCCGGGATTCCGGCGGGTAATCGACACGTCCCGAAGGCCTTGCTTGATAAAGCTCACCACCTCGTTCTTTCGGTTCTCCGGGCGGATGAACCCAGGGTTCGCCTCGATATGACGCAAAATTGCGTCTCCAAACGCCGAAAGCCGAAAGAAGTAGTTGTCTTCGCTAACCCAGCGAACCGGATTTCCATCCGGGCTCTTCCCGTCGACCAGGTCCTCTTCTCGGAAATACGTCTCGGTGGAAACGTCGTACCATCCCTCGTACTTCCCAAGATAAACGTGGCCGGCTTCGCGCAGCCGTCGGAAGAGCTCTTGGGACGCGCGGATGTGGCGCGGCTCGGAGGTCCGAACGAACTCGTCGTACGAGATCTTGACCGCATCGAAGACGGAGCGGAAGCGGTCGGCGATCTCGGCGACGAACTCGTGGGGATCTCGTCCGGCGGCTTGAGCGGCTTCTTGAATCTTTAAGCCGTTCTCATCCGTACCCACCTGCAGGAAGACATCCTCACCACGCATCCGCAGATACCGAGCCGTCACATCCCCCGAAAGATCGGTGAGGATATTTCCGATGTGCGGCACGCTGTTGACGTACGGTATGGCGGTACAGATGGTGGTTTTTGGCATGAAGCTAGATTTTACTGTCCTGCCCGACCGGTTCCTCGTCTAGCGCTGCAAGGCAACGCTTGTTCGATTGCGCAATGGGCTATTTCGCGCCTCGTGCGGTTATCTTCATGGAACTGTGACCCATGCGCAACCCTCCTTCGCCAAGAATTGGCGGTTTGGTCGAAAAAGATTACTGGTAAAAATACGTAAGTGATATGCCCACAGGTTCATTCCGTTTGAATTCAGCGGGTGGCTCGAAATATCTACGGAGCCTTTGCCCCTGGAAGAAAGCCTCGCGACGAGGCGGAGAATTGTGCGTTAGGCCCCCGCTCGAACAGTGTTTCAATATCGCGTATTTAGCGTAACGAAATAAGCCAGCGCGTTTCCCATCCTCTCACCCTTTTCGCGCTTTGAAACCGTCACCGCAGCCCCCTCGAGACGCTCGGTGCTTTGAAGCTTGAGCTCGAGGTGAATCCGGTAAGGCCGGCGTCCGGCATCCTCGGTTCCAATGTCCCCGTCAAACACGCCGAGCAGACGGCCTTCGCGAAGTTGGACCTCTTCGACCGCATGCGAGGAACCGTCCAAAGTCGCGGTCGCCGAATGGGGACCGGTGATATCGAGCTCGAGCCGCCGGTTACCGGCGTAGGTCTCGATACTCCCGTTCCATTTCCGCGCCCACTCTGGCGGTACTGACTGGATCGGCGAGACGAGGCCTTCAGATTCCGCCGCGAGGCGTGCTCGAAACTCGGGTGAAACCGCGGCCAGCGCTTCGTCGGCGGCGCGGTTGGCGAGCGGACTTTCGCCGTTGGTGAGCACGGCAATCACCAGATCCAGGGACGGGACGAGCCTTAGAATTGTCGACACACCGCCCATAGAACCGGTATGGCCGACGGTTCGGTATCCGAGGCGGTCCTCGTTAACCGCCCAGCCGAACCCATATCCCCGATCGCCTTCGATTTGAACCGTCGCCCGCTGCATCTCGTTCAGCGCGGCGAAAGAAAGGAGCGAGGGACCATTCCCAAGATGGAACCGCCCGAAGGCGAGTAGGTCTTCGACGCTGGAAAACGCCGCCGACCCTCCTGGGTGATCGAAGTCATAGTCGGGATAGGCCCATCCTTCCGGGCTATATCTCGTCGCCGCCGAGTGGGTCGCTCCGATCGACGAGCCGGCCATCCCCAGCGGCAAGAACACCTCATCTCGCATGAATTCCGCGTAGGATCGGCCGGAGATCCGCTCGACAAGATAGTCGAGAAGGCCATATCCGAGGTTGGAATAATGGTGCCTCTCCCCCGGCGTCGAAAAGAGCTTCCCGTACCGGCGGATCGTCTCGTCCATGGCCGGCGGCCGATACGGCTCGTCGGCATAGAAGAACTGATAGTGCAGCGGCAACCCCGCCGAGTGGTTTGCCACCCGGCGAACCGTGGCCGCTTCCGCGTCCCCCACCTTCCCTTCCACCTTGGCGTCTCCCAGGTAACGATTGATCGGCGCATCCAGATCGACGAGCCCTCCTTCGGCCAGCAGCACCACCGCCGTCGCCGTCATCGGCTTGGTGATCGAAGCAAGCGAGTAGGGAGTGAAAGGAAAAGCGGCGCGAGCGGCCCCCTTGTCGGCGACGCCGGCCGCGCCAAGGAGAAGCGTTTCGTCGCCACGGGCGATTCCGTAGGCGATCGAAGGCAAAGCGACGGGATCGATGGCGGCCCGTAGCCGCAACTCGAACTCGGCAAGGGACGTGGGAAGATCGCTCACGTTCGCAGTATCGCGGATCGGTCAATATTATCGCGTGACCGACTCTACGCGCATCGAGACCGGGTTTATCGAATGGCTGCGAGAATCCGACTGGCAAAACGCTTACGCGGAGTTCCTTCTCGAATTCTTCAGCGAGTTCGCCGAGCTCACCGGCCAGGACGTGTTCCAGGTCATCCCTAGCCTGCCTGAAGAGGTTGCCGCCGAAGCGCTCGCCTGCGCCCTCGACCAGTTCGCCACCGAGTCGTACGAAGAGTTCACTGGAAAGAAGGAGACTCCCATCGACGCATTCCTCTTCGAGTGCGGCGACCAGTACGAAACTGCGGAAGTCGACTACCTGGTCGCCCTACGATCTTCGAAGCCTGACCTTTACGATGTCGTGGAGCTTGACGAGGAAAGCGTCGTTCTCAAGTCCCTTTTGGACCCTGCGGCGGCGACTGTAAAGGTCGCCGAGCCGCTCGGGATGTCGCCGGATCCTGGCGACGCTGTGTTCGCCCGCGTGATCGAAGAGGGAGATATCCGCCGCTTTACTCAGGGGGTGGTGGTTCTGTCTTCTCAGAGCCGGACCGAAGTGGTCGAAATGTTCGAAGCGGCAGTTAAGGACTACCTCAAGGAGCTACCGAAGCTGATCCGCAAGGATCCACAACAGCTTCGCGCCGCCCGGTCCGCGGTTCGACAGGGACTCTCCGCGATCGTCGTCGCCCTGTGGATCGACGAGATGGATACCACGTTCGACACGTCGGGCATCCTCAAATACGCCTATCAGATCCTCGTCCCGGTGCCGGAGATTGAAGAGGCGCTCGACCGGGTGATGGAGCGGAGTCCAGAGCCGGGGGTGCAGGCCTGGGCGGCCATTAACGACACCCAGATGCTGGCCGTAGTGACGATCGAGGAGGAGATGCTCCTCTTCGCCGTCCCTGATGAGGACACCGCCACGATCATTCACGAGCGGCTCCAGAACCTTCTCGGCGACCGAATCGGCGAGCAGGTCGCGCTGGCCGACTTCGAAGACGAAGACGACGATCTTCCTGCCGAATAGGTTTAACCTATCGGGGCTGTGCAGGCGCTTAAGGGATTCACACGACCAGGATGGTCGTGATACACATGGGCTGGAAGCCCATGCCACCGGTTGGCCGGCTTTTCTTAGATGAGCGACCTTAAATTAGAGAATCTCGACCTTCGTCCAACGACGGACGAACAGCGCACCTGGACTTGGGTGCACTACGCGGCGCTCTGGGTGGGAATGGCGCACTGCGTGCCGACCTGGCTGATGGCGGGAAGCCTGATCGCGCTCGGCCTCACGTGGTGGCAAGTCATCGGGATCATGGCTCTGGGCAACCTGATCGTGCTCGTCCCGGTGGTCATGAACTCACACGCAGGAACCCGCTACGGCATCCCGTTTCCAGTCCTCGCCCGCGCCTCCTTCGGAACTCGCGGCGCGAACATCCCGGCGCTTTTTCGCGGATTGGTGGCGGTCGGCTGGTTCGGAATCCAAGTGCATATCGGCGGAGGAGCCCTCCTTTCGCTCGTCGAGTACGTGGTACCCGGCGTCGCGAAACTGAACGACACCGAGTTCCTCAGTCAGGGGCTGGCTAACTGGATCTCCTTCGGGGTCTTTCTCTGGCTGAACCTGGTGGTGCTTCGCCGGGGCATGGAGCGGCTCAAGAAGTTCGAGCTATGGGCCGCGCCGCTCGTGCTTCTTTTTTCGTTCGCCCTCTGCATCTGGGCCGTGATGGCCGCCGGCGGCGTTGGTCCGGTCGTGAACGCCCCGCATGTCGTCCCGCCCGATACGCACAAGCTGATCGCAAACGGCTTGATGGCGGTCATCGGCTTCTGGTCGACGCTCGCGCTGAATGCGCCCGACTTCTCACGGTTTGCGAAGACACAACGCGACCAAGCTCTCGGGCAGGCGTTGGGTTTGCCGACGACAATGGTCCTCTTCTCGGTGCTCGCCGTCTTCACAACTTCGGCGACTGCGGTGCTGTACGGGAAGGTGCTTTGGGATCCGTTGGAGATCGTCAAACACCTCCCTTCTGCCCCACTCGCGGCGGCGTCCCTGGTGGCGATCTTGCTCGCCACGGTTTCGGTCAACGTTCCGGCAAACCTGGTCTCTCCGGCTTACGATTTCGCGAACCTCGCCCCCCGCGTCATCACCATGTGGCGTGGAGCATTGATCACCGCGGCTCTCGCCACGATTATCATGCCGTGGCGGTTCATGGCGACGGCGGCGACGTACGTCATCGGGTGGCTTAACACGAGCGCGGACCTGCTTGGTCCGGTCGCCGGAATCCTCATCGCCGACTACTGGCTTGTGCGACGAAAGCAGTTGTCGGTGGAGGATCTGTATAATGAATCTGGTCGATACCGGTACACGAATGGATACAACCTTCGGGCGATCCTTGCTCTCGCCGTGGCGCTCTTCGCCTCCCAAATCGGGCGCGTGTTCGAGCCGCTTCGATTTCTTACCGAAATCGGCTGGGTGACGGGTTTCCTCATCGGCGGATTTGTGTATTGGCTCCTCGAACGGGGCCGTAACCAACGTGTTATCTTAGGTTCGCCTTGATCCAGGTTCGCCACGTCTTGCTCCTCTCGGTCCTCGTTCTCGGGGCTTGGGCGTTGCGGGCTCCCTCGGTGGAAAGCAAGGAAGAGCGAGGGGGAGCGGAAGCCGGAGTCTCCCACGCCACGGGGAACCGCCCGTACGTGGTTCGGATCGTTCCCGACTTCTACATGCCGGGGAAGCGATTCAACCCTGGCGACCCACCGTTGCGCGCGTTCCGAGACGTGGCCGACGAGTTCGAAAAGCTCCACCCCGACACTCGGATCGAGATCGTCGACGCCCCGGTCGGCCAGCGCGAATGGCTGGTCACGCAGCTCGCCGCCGGCCAGGCCCCCGAGATCCTCAACGTGAACGTGGAAGATGTTTGGCAGGATGTGCAGAAGGGTTGGTACATCCCGCTCGACTCGTTCTTAGAGGCCCCGAACCCCTACGTGAAGCCGGGCGAGCCGGGAAGCAAGCAGTGGTGGGACCTGTTCCGGTACCAGGATATCTCTCGAAGCAAGGCCGCGCCGGACGGCAAGATGTACTGCATCACGCTCGACATGATCGAGACCGGAATCTTCTACAACAAGACGCTGTTCGCAAAGCTCGGTTTGCGTCCGCCCAAGGACTGGGAGGAATTCATGCGAATCCACGAAACGATTCAAAAGGCGGGGGTCACGCCGATGCTCGTCGACGTGGGAAGCCTTGCCGATTGGGGAGTCGATCTTACGTTCGATCAGCTCTACCGCGACATCCGCCCGACCCTCGACTTGAAGAAAGACCCAAAGCGGGACATGTTCTACAAGGGTTATCTCGACTGGGACGAGCTCGCCTTTCTTAACCGAAAAGGGTTCTTCACCGAACAGGATCCGCGCTGGCGGGAGGTGTTCCGGCTCCTGAAAGATTGGCGGCGATTCATGCCGAAAGACCTCGGATCGACCGATTTCACCCGCGATTTCATCCAGGAGAAAGGCGCGATGTTCTGGAGCAGCAGCCTATCGGTCCAGCGGCTGCTTCGCGATCCGCGCCGCACATTCGATTGGGGGATGTTCTACCTGCCGCCGATCACCAAGGCGACCAGCAAGTATGGAGGCGGCTACCCGCAGTGCATCATCGGCGAAGCCGCGACCCAGTTCACGGTGACGAACTCCGCGATCACCGATACCGGCAAGGCGGAGACCTCTACCAAACTGAAGCGTTGCGTCGAGTTTCTCGAATTCGCCACCGTCCCCCGGAACTGCGACAAGATCGTCAACGAGATCACCGCCCTGATGCCGAACGTTCTCGGGGTGCCTACGAAGAAGGCGCTCGACCCGTTCGTCCAGAACCTGCTCCACCACCCATACACGACCACCAAGTGGGTCTACACCTTCGACCTCCGCTTTTCGGAAGTGATGAATCGGATGCTGCTCCTCTATCTGATGGACGGCGTCTCGGACGAGGAATTCATGGATTGGATGGTGAAGAACGTCCGCACCTCCTGCGACACGATCGTCCGCCGCAAACACCTCGACCTCGCCCCGTTCGAAAAAGCTTGGGCCGCGGCCGCACCCTTAAGAAAAGGAATGGTCGACTTGCCGAGGGACGCGCAATGACCCCCTCCTGTAGCGTCGGCGCCCCCGCCGATGATTCCGGCAGCTCAGGGGTTTCCGGAGGTCGGATTGAGGCGTAACCTATCGCTCTACGGCATCATTCTGCCGAGCTTTGTGCTGCTCGCGGTCTTCGCCCTGGTGCCGTTCGGGTGGGCGTTTTGGACTTCTTTGTTCGATTACGAAGTTGGCGGCGATTCGCGCTTCGTCGGCCTCGCCAACTACACCGAATATCTGAGCGATCCGACGTTTCTGCCGAGTTTTCTCAACATGGCGTTGCTCACGATGTTCGGCGTAGCGACCGTGCTCGTGTTCCCGCTCCTTGTCGCCAGGCTTATCTATGGGCTTTCGTCGGAGCGGGCGAAATACATCTACCGGCTCCTCTTTCTAGTCCCGATTGTGGTTCCGGGGATCGCGAGCACCCTGATGTGGCGCGGAATCGTCTATGCCGACCACGGGTTTATCAACGAGACGTTGCGCGCGATCGGCCTCGGCGGCCTCGCTCGCGGGTGGCTCTCGGACCCGAGCAGCGCGCTCGCTGCGGTCGCGTTCATTGGGTTTCCGTTTGCCGCGGGGATTAACGTTCTGATCTACTACGCGGGCCTCACCGCCATCCCGGAGAGCGTCAACGACGCAGCCGAGCTCGACGGGTCGCGCGGGATCGGTAAGTTCTTCCGAATCGAAGTGCCGCTCTTGATGAGTCAGGTGAAGCTGCTGGTCATCCTCACCGTCATCGGTTCCGTACAAGGATTCGAGGGAATGCTGGCCTTAACCAAAGGCGGTCCCGGTTTCAAGACCATGCTTCCCGGCCTCTGGATGTATTACAACGCGTTTAGCTTCCAGCGGATGGGCTACGCATGCGCGATCGGCGTGGTGCTCTTCGCGCTCATCTTCGTGCTAACGCTGCTCAACATGAAGTACGTCCGGAGTGCGGAAGAGATCACGGAGGCGCGAGCATGAGGCGCCGGCGACGCCTCTCCGATCTCCTTTCGCACGCGGTGCTGCTGGTGCTCTTGGGCATCACGTTGCTGCCGTTCGTGTTGCTGCTGATCAACTCGTTTCGTACAAATTTCGAGCTCGATCATGCTTTCTTCGGCATACCGGATGCGCTTGGAAAGCGGAATTGGACCGCCCTGTTCCAGAGCTACCGCGACGCTTGGCAGGTGCTTCGTCCGTACACGTTGAACACGATCTTCGTGGCTGCGGTGACCGCGCTTGGGGTCACGGTCCTCGGGAGCTCTACCGCCTACGTCTTCTCCCGTTACCGCTTTCCTGGACACCGGGCGCTCTTCTTTGTGATCCTCAGCTTCATGATGATTCCCGGCATCCTGACGCTGGTTCCCAGCTTCTTGCTGGTTAAGCGGCTGGGCATGCTGAACTCGTACTGGGTTCTCATCCTCCCGTACATCGCCGGTGGGCAGGTCTTCGCGATCTTTCTCTTCAAGAGCTTCTTCGACGGTCTCCCCGGCGAGCTTTTCGAGTCGGCTCGTATCGATGGCGCGGGCCACCTCCGCCAGTACACGAACCTGGTCCTGCCCCTCTCGAAGCAGGTGTTCGCGGTAGTGCTGGTCACGAACGTGCTCGGCACCTGGAACAACTTCCTTTGGCCGTTCATCACGAACTCCGACGCGAAATACCACACGGTCTCTTCCGGACTGTTTCTGATGAGCTCCAGCACGCTCGCCACGAACTACTCGAACATGTTCGCCGCCTACCTCTTGTCGGCGATCCCGATGCTGATCCTCTTCCTGTACGCCACCAAGCCGTTTATGGCCGGCCTAACTAGCGGCGCGTTCAAAGCCTAGAGCTCCGGATCGTCGGCGAGGGCGCCGACGCTACGTGGGGCGCTCCCAACCGTTCCGCAAAGAAACGCCCCTCCCAAGATGCTAAAGTCAAATCTGCGGATGGCAACGACGCTTCCTCCTGAGACCGGGCCGATAGAGGCCGAAGCGCAACGCCCCATGGGAGCCATTCGCCTTCGCGCCGTCTTGGCCGGTTTCCTGCTCTGCTTCCCGGTCGTCTATGCCGTGGCCGGACAGTCGATCTCGTCGATTTTCTCGATGATGACGCCGCCGATCTCGGCCCTTTTGGCACTGGTGATCGTCAATTGGCCGCTGCGCCGATTCGCTCCGAAGCTCGCTTTCAATCAGTCGGACCTGATCGTCGTTTTCTCCATCCTCAGCGTGGCGGCGGCAATCGGGGGAGAGTGGAGCGGCTACCAGTTCGCGGGGGTGTACTCCTATCCGTTCAAAGCCCAGACCGACCCGCTCTACCGGGACCACTTCCTAAAGCTCCCGGAATGGTTCACGATCCGAGACCTCGACAAGGTCAAGGACATGCAAAGCGGCGGGAAGGACATGCTGTACGCCTTCCACAAGCTGCCGATCTTCCTTCCCATCTACATCTCGATGGGATTGGTGGTCGTCTCGCTCTGCTTCGCGATGATCTGCATCAACTCCATCATGCGCGGCGCCTGGTGCGAGCGAGAGCGGCTCACGTTTCCCCTCATCCAGCTCCCCGTCGCGATGGCGGAGGACGGCGGCGGGGGCGGCATGTGGAAAAGCAAGCACATGTGGATCGCCTTTGGCGTGATGTTTGCCATCGACATGCTGAACGGGTTCCACTACCTTTATCCGAACCTACCGTCCATCCCCGTTAAAGATCTCTTCTACATTGACCGCGCCTTCAAAGACCCCCCGCTGAGCAACATCGGCGATTTCCGAATCTCGATCTACCCGTTCATGGCCGCGGTCGGTCTCTTCATGCCGAGCGACATGCTGCTCAGCTTCGTGGTGTTCTTCCTTCTGCGAAAGGTGACCCACGTCGCCCTCGCTGCCAACGGCATCCCGCAGAGCACGTTCTCGGGCACCGGCAACACCCCCGGCCCCCCTTATTTCGACGAGCAGACCTGGGGCGCGGTAATCGCGATGTTCCTGGGCGCGGTCTGGGTCTCGCGAGAGTATCTGCGGGAGGTGTGGCGCGATATCCGCACCGGCAAGCGAGCGCTGGATGGAGGCGTCAAGCACCAATGGGCCTTCGTCGGCCTGCTCGTCAGCTTCTTTACCGTAGTGGGAATGGGCGTGTTGGGCGGCCTACCGCCGCTCTACATGATCCCGTACGTGGCGTTCTTCCTGATGTTCAGCATCGTGGTCGCCCGCGTCCGCGCCCAACTCGGCCCGCCCACCCACGAATTCGCCTTCTTCGGCTCGAATTCGATCATGCACCGGTTCCTGGGCACCAAGTGGATGAGCGACAGTCAGGCGACTTGGCTCAATCACGCCTTCCTCTCGATGAACCGGATCTATCGGAACCATCCGATGCCGTACCAGCTCGAAGCGATGAAGATGGCGCAGATCGAGCGGCTCAACCAGAAGAAGATGTTCCTGATGATCGCGGGCGCCACCGTTCTCGGCTTCTTCCTATCCATGTTCTTCAATCAGGCGCAGGTGTATCGAACCGGGCATATCGGCGGCACCGAGGCTGCGACCTACCTGTCGAACATCATCAACGACCGTAAAGGGCCGGACATCGTCGGGATCACGATGACGATCTTCGGATTCGCCGTCGTCATGATCCTCGACGCGATCCGGTTTCGGTTCCCCGGCTTCCCGCTTCACCCCGCCGGCTACTTCCTCTCGATGAACTTCGGGGTGGACTACTACTGGTTCGGAATGCTCATAGCCTTGTTCACGAAGAACTTTGTGCAACGGTACTATGGCCTTCGCGGGTACGACAAGCTAAGGGCGGTCGCCCTCGGCATTCTGCTCGGGGAGTACGCGGCGGAAACGATCTGGATGACGATGGCATTGATCACCAAGCAGAGCACCTACACGATCTCGTTCAACGATCGGAGTCTGGGTACTCAGTGAGCGAGTCCGAAACGCCTCCCATCACCGAGGAACCCCGGCACACCTTCGGCTGGTGGATGCTCGGGCTTCTGTTGGCGGTGATGCTGGTGAACTCTCTGGTGACCTCCCTGAGCCCCAAGAACGCCGCCGCCAACCCGCCAATCAATGCGAACGAAGAGCTTCTCAAGCAGGTGGTTTCCCAGCTCCGGCTGATCTCCTACTCTCCCACCGGCGACGAGACGTCTACAAAAGATCTCCGGACGAAGACGCTCGAGGAGTTAAAAGAGCCGATCTCGGACCTTGTGCCGGCGAGCAAAACCGATCCCGCGGCGGCCCGGATGTATGCGGCGATGCGGACCGAGGCGGGCGAATCGGTGCCCCAGGAAAGCCTAGCCCCGTTGCGTAACAGCAAATCTCCCAGCGACCAGGTCTTGGCGAGGATCTACGGAGTCCCCAAACTTTCACCCGCCGAGGCGAAGGCAATGGTAGCTATGCTGCCCGACGAGCCATTTGTTTATCAGCTCGCTAAGGTCCACGCCCTGGAAAAGTCCGGCGACAAAGAAGCTCGAGACCGAATTTTCACTGGCCGGCGCGCCATTGGAATGGTGGTGGCCGGGATCTTTGCGATCATGGTCCTCATCGGGAGCGCCATTGCCTGGTCGCTCTATATGCGCGCTCGCCGCGATAATAAGATTGGCGAGAGCTCTGGCTACCCAATGGGCTCGATCACCCTCGCCGACGCCGACCGTCTAGCGTTAAGGGCGGCCCAAATCGTCGGACTCTTCCTGGTTTACTTAGTGCTCGCCGCGCTCCTTCGACTCGGCGCCGCCGGAACGATCGCCTCTGGAATCGCGATCATCGTCACGTTGCCGATCCTCGCGCAGGTGCCGGTGTACGGTAAGCGGATCACGCTTCAGACCGCCGGGATCTCCGCGCGAAACCTATTCCAACACATCCTCTGGGGAATCGGCGGCTTCCTGGTCGAGTTGCCCATCGCTCTCTTCATGGCGGCGTTAGGGGCGGCGCTTTTCAGCTTCCTTCCCGCACCGACGCACCCGGCAGCTCAGGAGCTTGCCCAGGCGAAGGATCTTTGGTCGAAGCTGCCGATTATCCTTTTCGCGACGATCACCGCGCCAATCTGGGAGGAGTTCGTGTTCCGTGGCCTGCTTTTCCCGGCGCTGGGCCGGGTATTCGGCCGGGTCGTTGCGGCCGCGGTCGCCACCGGTTTCATCTTCGCCATGATCCACCCTCAAGGCATCGCCCTCTGGTTCGGCCTCGCGACCGTCGGAACGATGGGCTGCGCCCTCACCTACCACACGCGCTCCCTCATCCCGACCATGGTCATGCATATGCTCCACAACACCGCCACGGTCGCCCTCCTCCTCCTAATGACGGCACCCGTGTGAATGGACCGCCGGTCTCCAGACCGGCATCCGGAACGGCGATTCGAGACAAATGAAGATCGTAGTGTGTAACGACGAGCGCCATATCGTGCACCTGCTCAAGGTGAGCTTGGAGCGGCAAGGGCACGAGGTCCACCCCGTTTATGACGGCCTCGACTGTTTGAATAAAGTCCACGAGGTGTGGCCCGACCTACTGGTGCTCGATCGCCAAATGCCCGGAATGGGCGGTGAAGAAGTCCTCGCCGAACTCCGGCGCCACCCCGACACGCGAGACCTCAAGGTCGTCTTCCTCGATGAGAATCATGATGACGACGACTCTTTCCCTGGCTCGTCCTTACGTCGTTTCTTTTCGTCGGGAGGCTAAGTGCTTGTCGACGATCATCACTGCACCTGGTCCCTATGGTGATGATGATCGTCGACAACCCCACCAGAGGCATTCCGACCTTGGAGAGGTCTTCCGAAATTAGCCGCGGGTCAGCAGACCCGCGGTAAGGAGTCCGCCGCCCTCCCCCGACCCCGGCAGGCGGTCGAAGAACCTACTTGGTCGCTACCATTCCGCGAGCCGGACCAAGGGCTTCGTCCGGTAGAACCCTCTCCGGTCCGCTAACCGCTAACCGCCAACTGCTAGCCGCTAATACCGTTGGGATTGGGATATACGAGAGGCTCCTTACTCGGGCGGGCCGCCCGTGCCACGGTAACCGTCCCCTCGGCGGAGGTCCCGTCAGTTGGTTCTGCGGCAGGTATATTGAGCTTAGACACACCTCCTCGCCACTGACGGTTCCTACCGCCGCGCCGGGGAGGCGCGACCTAGGAGGCGGCAATACAAGTGAATAGTTTCGGCGCGCAGGCAACGTTCGCGAGCGGCGGCAGCGAGTACACCATCTACAGACTCGATGCCCTCAAAGCGAAGGGACACGATATCGGGAAGCTTCCCTACTCCCTTCGCATTCTCCTTGAGAATCTCCTCAGAACCGAGGACAACCGCTCCGTCTTCGCCGCCGATATCGAGGCTCTTGCGACCTGGAATCCCAAGGCCGAGCCCACGAAAGAGATCTCTTTCACCCCGGCCCGAGTCATCCTCCAGGACTTCACCGGCGTCCCCTGCGTTGTCGATCTCGCCGCCATGCGCGACGCGATGACGAACCTCGCCGGCGACCCCAAGCGAATCAATCCGCTACAGCCGGTCGAGCTGGTCATCGACCACTCCGTCCAAACGGACGCCTTCGGACGCGACGACGCGCTTACCATCAATCGCGACCTCGAATACGAGCGAAACCGCGAGCGATATGAGTTTTTGAAGTGGGGTCAGCTGGCGCTCGATAACTTCCGCGTGGTGCCGCCCAACACCGGAATCGTTCACCAGGTCAACCTGGAGCACCTCGCCCGCGTCGCCTTTGTCCGGCCGGACAACACCCTCTACCCCGACACCCTCGTCGGCACCGACAGCCATACGACGATGGTCAACGGCCTGGGCGTCCTCGGCTGGGGCGTCGGCGGAATCGAAGCCGAGGCAGCCATGCTCGGTCAACCGGTGAGCATGCTCATCCCCCAGGTCATCGGCTTCCGCCTCCTGGGCAAGCTTCCGGAAGGGGCCACCGCCACCGACCTCGTGCTTACCGTCACCGAGATGCTCCGCAAAAAGGGCGTCGTCGGCAAGTTCGTCGAGTTCTTCGGCGAGGGTCTTCAGCACCTCCCACTCGCCGACCGCGCGACGATTGGCAATATGTCGCCGGAGTTTGGCGCGACCTGCGCGATCTTCCCGGTGGACGACGAGGTGCTGCGCTACATGCGCCTCACCGGCCGGCCCGAGAAGCAGGTCGACCTCGTTGAGGCGTACTTCAAGGAACAGGGGCTCTTCTACACCCCCGGCTCCGCCGAGGCGTCTTACTCCGACGTTCTGGAGCTCAACCTCACCTCCGTCCAACCCTCCATCGCCGGCCCCAAGCGACCGCAGGATCGCCTGCTTTTGGGGGACGCGAAGGCGAGCTTCGCCAAGGTCTTTGCGGATCAGATTCAGCCGCCGAAGGAGCCGAGCCTCATCGGCAAGCTTCTCGGCCAAAAATCTCCCGAGCCGGTGGCGGCGGGCGTGTCTGGGGTCGGCACCCCTTCCTCCGGCAGCCATTCCGGATCCATTTCGACATTGGAGAATCCATCCAACACCGTCGATCTTGGCGACCGGCCGATCCAGCACGGCGATGTCGTTATCGCCTCGATCACGAGCTGCACCAACACCTCCAACCCGAGCGTAATGCTGGCCGCGGGGCTGTTGGCCAAAAAGGCGGTCGAGAAGGGATTGATGAGCAAGCCGTGGGTCAAGACTTCGCTCGCCCCCGGTTCTCGAGTGGTAACGGACATGTACGAGCGGTCCGGATTGATGCCCTACTTGAAACAGCTCAAGTTCCATCCGGTGGGCTACGGCTGTATGACCTGCATCGGAAACTCCGGCCCGCTCCCAGACGAGGTGAGCCGGCAAATCAACGAGAACAACCTCGTCGCCTGCTCGGTGCTCTCCGGCAACCGAAACTTCGAGGGACGTATCAATCAGGACATCAAGGCGAACTACCTGATGTCTCCCCCGCTGGTCGTGGCCTACGCGATCGCCGGCTCCATGAACGTCGACCTCGCCACCGATCCCCTCGGCAACGACCAAGAAGGTAACCCGGTTTATCTCAAGGACATCTGGCCGTCGCAAGCCGAGATCGCTGACGCGGCGCTCGCCTCGGTGAACCGTCAGGTCTTCCAGGAGAACTACGCGGACGTCTTCAAGGGGGACGAGCGATGGGCTCAAATCCAGGTCACCGGAAGCGATACATTCGTCTGGCATGGCGACTCGACCTACATCAAGAATCCCCCCTACTTCGAGGGAATGAGCCGCTCCGCGCCCACGGCGGTTAACGAGCTCTCAGGAATGAAGGTTCTGGCCAAACTGGGCGACAGTATCACGACCGACCATATTTCCCCCGCCGGAAGCATCAAGCTAAATTCGCCGGCTGGCAGCTATCTCACCCAGCACGGGGTCTCGCCGCAGATGTTCAACAGCTACGGCTCGCGACGCGGGAACCATGAGGTGATGGTCCGCGGAACGTTCGCCAACGTCCGCCTGCGCAACCAGATCGCTCCCGGCACGGAAGGGGGCTACACCACCTACTGGCCGACGGGCGAGGTCACCACGATCTACGACGCCTCGGTCCTCTACCAAGCGGAAGGCACGCCGCTGCTGGTGATCGCCGGCAAGGAATACGGCTCCGGCTCCAGCCGCGACTGGGCCGCGAAGGGCACCTTCATGCTCGGGATCAAGGCGGTCCTCGCCCAAAGCTTCGAGCGGATCCACCGCTCGAACCTGATCGGCATGGGCGTCGTTCCACTGGAGTTCGTGGACAGCCAGTCGGCCGATTCGCTCGGCCTGTCCGGCTCGGAGTCGTACGATTTGGTCGGATTGGCCGACGCGATCGCAACCAACTTCGCGAAAGGAAAACTGCTCGCCATGCGCGCGACCGACGCGAACGGTAAGACGACGGAGTTCAAGGTCCGCGTTCGTATCGATACTCCGCAGGAGAATCTCTACTATCTCAACGGCGGCATCTTGCAATACGTGTTGAGGCAGTTGGTCAACGGCTAACTCGCTTGATAATCCCGTATAGACTGCGGTGGCCTGCCACCGCAGTCTATACGGGTCCCCCAACGCCTTCTCCTGAGCGGTACCCTTTAGGGCTATGACGGTCCGCGAGCTGCGCGAGAAATACCTGCGTTTCTTTGAGTCGAAAGGGCACCAGCGGTTTCCGGCCGCCTCGTTGGTCCCTTACGACGTCACGGGGCGACTGGATGAGTCGCTGCTGTTCACCGGCGCGGGCATGATCCAGTTCAAGCCGTTTTTCCGCGGGGTGGCGCGTCCCGACCACCTCCGGCTGATTACGTGCCAGCCGTGTGTCCGCACCGGCGACATCGATGAGATCGGCGACGACACCCACCTGAGCTTCTTCGAGATGCTCGGCAACTTCTCGTTCGGCGATTATTTCAAGGCGCAGGCGATCGCCTTCTCCTGGGAGTTCCTAACCGACAAACAGTGGCTCGGCCTCGACCCCCGGCGACTGTCGTTCTCGATCTTTGAGGACGACGAAGAGGCGTACAACGAGTGGGCGTTCTGGCTCACCCCGGCGGGGCTGGAGCCTGCGTCAAGGATCGTTCGGCTGGGGGAGGAATCGAACTATTGGCCCGCAAACGCCTTTAGCGCCGGCCCTCCGGGACCCTGTGGTCCGAACTCGGAGATGTTCTACTGGACCTCCAAAGAGGAGCCTCCAGGGAACGACTACACCCAGGAGGATTGGGTACGCGACGAAGCGGCCGGCAAGTGGGTGGAGATTTGGAATGACGTCTTCATCCAGTACGAGTGGCAAGGCCACCTCAAGGACCCGAGCAATTCGAAGCTCGGCTATGAGAAGGACGGCATGCCCGAGCTGCCGTTTAAATCGATCGACACCGGCATGGGCTTGGACCGAACCGCTATCGTGCTCGGCGGCCACAAATCGATCTACGAGATCGACGTCTTCCAGCCGATCTTCGCGAAGATCCGGGGTTTGCGTGGCGCCGGCGTCCCGCCGGCTGGTTCACGGGAAGAGCGCGCGGAACGGATTGTGGCCGACCACCTCCGAACCGCATCGTTCTGCATCGCCGACGGCATTCTCCCCGGCAACACCGGCCGCGGCTACGTGCTCCGGCGTCTGATCCGCCGCGCGACCCTTCAGGGTCAGCGGGTGCTCGGCTTCAACGAGCCGTTCTTGCACATCGTATATGAGGGGTTGGTGGAGTCGATGGGCGACTTCTACACCTCGCTCATCGACCAGCGGGAAATGATCGTGGAGACTCTCCGAAATGAGGAGACGCTATTCCGACGGACGCTTTCGAACGGGCTGCGGCTCCTCGCCGAGCAGATGGATGCCCTCATTGCGCAGCGCAAGTCGAGCTATAGCGGAACCGCTGCGTTTCAGCTCTACGACACCTACGGATTTCCACTCGAAATCACCCAGGAAATTCTGTCTGAGAGCGGCTTCACCCTGAATGTCGAGGCGTACGAAGCTGCCCTTGCCGAAGCCCAGATTCGCTCGCGGAAAGCCCAGGGGGACACCTCCGCTTACGGCGGCGTGACCGCCGCCGAGGAGTTGACTGCTGACGACGCGCCTGGCTTCACCACTTTCCTCGGTTACAGCGGCGTCGACGCCGAGGCTCGTGTCGTCCGAATCCGTCCGGCGGGAGAGGGGTTGCTCGTAGCCCTCGACCGAACCCCGTTCTACGCGGAGTCCGGCGGCCAGACCGGCGACCACGGAACGCTCACCTTGCCCGACGGAACCGCCTTACCGGTGGACAACACCACCAAGAGCGGCGGCACCTTCTGGCACCACGTGTCCGCAAAAGAAATAGAACCGGAGAAGCTCCTCGGACAAACCGTTCGAGCCCAGGTCCTCGGCGCCCGCCGCGACCGGATTCGGCGCAACCACACCGCGACCCACCTTCTCCAAGCCGCATTGCGACAGACGCTGGGGACGCACGTGGCCCAGGCCGGTTCGTACGTCGGGCCGGATAACCTCCGGTTCGACTTCACCCACAGCAAGGCGATGACGCCCGAGGAAATCGAGCGGGTGGAGCGCTCCGTCAACGAGCAGGCGCTCGCCAATACGGAGGTCACGACCTACGTCGATCTACCCATCGACGAGGCCCGAGCCAAAGGCGCGATGGCGCTCTTCGGCGAAAAGTACGGCGACCGGGTCCGCATGGTAGAGATCGGCGACTTCAGCCGCGAGCTCTGCGGCGGAATCCACGTCCGTACCACCGGCGAGATCGGTCTGTTCAAGATCGTAAGCGAGTCGTCCGCCGCCAGCGGAGTCCGGCGAATCGAAGCGATCACCGGCGAAGGGGCGTACGAGTGGGTTCTGGAAGAAACAAAGCGCCTGCGAGAAGCAGCCGCCCTGCTCAAGACCTCTCCGCGAGAGCTGGTCCCCGCGATCGAACGGACGGTGGAAGCCGCGAAGGAAGAGCGCCGCCGCCGCGAAAAGGCTGAGATGGCATCCATGGGTGGCGGTACCGCCACCGCCGAGCGAAGCGATGCCATCGATGTCGGACCGGTCGTGCTTTGGCGTCGCAACTTCGGCGACGTCGACCCGAAGCTGGCGGCGAACGCCGTGGACAACGCCGCCGCCGCGAAGCCGAACCAGGTGACCCTCGCCGCCGTCGTCTCGAACGGCAAGCCGCAGTTCATCTGTAAGTGCGGTACGGACGCGGTTACCGCCGGCGCCCACGCCGGCAACCTCCTCCGGGAAGTAGCGAAGATCGCCGGAGGAGGAGGCGGAGGCCGCCCCGACTTCGCCACCGCCGGCGGCCGAGACGCCGGCAAGGTTGACGAAGCGCTAGAAGCCGCGGCGAAGATCCTGGCCACAATGGTCGGAGTCAGCGCCGACTAATCCCATAGCGTCGGTTACCTAACATCAAAGGTTCGGGCCACCGAGGTGGCCGTTACCGGGTTGAAATGGGCACGGGAGATTATTAAGGGGGCTCGACTCCAACGACCTGAGCTGGGTCAGCGGAAGCTCCAAGGTCGCGCAACATGGGGCAAATGGGTCCTGGGTCTTTCGCAACCCGTGCTACCATCGGTACGTACCTCCGACCGCTTTAAACGAGGTCTTTCCAATGAAACACTCTATGACAACTGGCCACCGAATGCGCCGCACCGGCCTTCGCGTCGCGATGGGCGCGGGCTTGCTGGCCTCGCTTGCCGGCGTTTACGCTTTCCGCAGCCTCACCGCCCGTCCGGGCGAGGGAGCGCTTCGCTTTGTTCCCGCCGACGCGCTGGCCGTGGTCAGCATCGACCTCTCGCCGAGTGCGTCGCAAACCGTCGCTTTCAAGAAGATCGACGACGCCCTCGCCCGCAACGGGTTTGACGGCATGGTCGAGAAATCGCTTATCGACATCTTCGACGGCGGCACCCCCGGCGCCGATGCCCTGCGCCCGCTGACCACGCGGAGCGGCGCGGTCGCCCTCCTGCCCGGAGCGGATGGAACGATGAAACAAGCGAAGGGACTTGCCCTTCTCGCCGTGACCGACGGCGCGGCGGCCCAGGCTGCGCTCGACAAATTCGGCGCCGTCCAGTATTACAAGGGCGCCAAGTGTTACAAGTTTAAGAACGGAAAAAGCTCCTACATGCTCGAAGGGGACACCCTTCTTGTCGGAGAGAACCCCGCCTCCCTTTACCGGGCCCGTCAGGTCATAAGCGGCGCTGCTCCCGCAATAACCGCCGACGCGCAGTTCAACGGAGCAAGAACGCACGTTGCCGACGACGCGAATATCAAGCTGTTCGTTTCGCCGAAGCTAATGTCCTCACCCGAGATGCAGCAGGCGAGCGGAATGATGAGGGACTGGATGGCGGTGGGAGTCGCGATCCGCGACGGCGGCATCGGCGTCAGCTACGCCAGCCTCGTCGACCTTACCAAACAGCCCGCCCTCGCTCAGATGGGTCAGATCCCCGGGATTAGAAGCGACCTATTCAAGGTACTTCCCGCGGGAGCTTACGGCGCCACCGTGCTCTCGCAACCGGCCACCTATTTCGAGTCGGTCGAAGGGAAGCTGAGAGAGGACAAAAACGTTCAAAAAGAGATGTCCGAGATGGAGGAGAGCCTCCAGAAGGAGACCGGCATGGACTTCCGCAAGGACGTCCTTCCCGCTTTCAAGGGGAACGCCGTTGTCGCCGCCTACCCGGCCTCCACGGGTGCGGCCGCGGGCGCGGACCTGCTCATCGTGCTCGACGACTCGAACGGCGCCGATCCGGCCAACGCCACGGAACGGTTCCGGAATTGGGTGGAACGGCAGATGGAGAAGGAAGGAAAGCAGCAAGGCCCGCTCTGGACCGACCGCCAAGCCGAGGGGGCGCACTTCTTCCGGATCAGCGACAAGGTCGAGGCCGATCTTCGCAAGTCGATGGGCGAGGGAATGGACGCCAATCAGATCAACAAGAGTGCCCTTGTCGACAGCAAGACGGTCGCTTGGGCGGTCGTCGGACGAGCCGTTCTCGCTTCCACGAATCAGCAGCTTCTAGATCGGGCGGTCCAAAGCTACCAGCACGGCGTCGGCGGCCTGGAGACCGATCCGAAGTTCGGTCCGATTGAGAAAGATCTGGTGGATGGATCCCAGCAGATCATGATGTTCTCGCTGTCTCGCATCGCCGAGGGCGTGAAGAACACAGTAAACACGAGCAAGATGGATAAGGACGGCCGCGGGATCTTCGAGAGCGTTCTCGACGCCTTCGCCAACCTGGACCAGCCTCTGACCATTAAAGGGAAGATGCAGTCCGACGGCCGCGCCTCCGGCGGCATGTTCATCCCGCTCGACTACGACAAGTTGCTCGACTTCGCGGGCAAGATGAAGAACAAAAAGTAGCGGCTAAGTTAGCGGTTAGCAGTTGGCGGTTAGCGGTTGTTCCTATCGCTAACCGCCGTTGTATTTAGGGTCGGTAGAAAGCGAGGTGGACCGGCAGGTGCGAGCCGCTGGCGGGGATGAAGCCGAGCTTGACGGTTTTGGCGCCGGAGCGGAGGAAGATCATCGGCTGGTTCGGTGTCGAGAGCACGCCGGAACGCGGTAAGCGCACGATCTCCTTGCGTCCAGTCTCAACCTCTTCCACGGTGACGACCCCCTTATACAGGCCGCCTCGAGGGGCGATCGCTCCGACAACGCCCTCGGCGTTCTTCAGCGTCACTTCGTAGGTCACCCCGTAATTACCGGAGAGGGAGACCTTGGCGCCGCTCAGTACATCCTGTCCTTCCTCGGCCGGGTCGTCGCCTGGGTCGCCGATGATCGCCTTGGCGGGAAGCGTCGTGGCCAGGTCGAGGGTAAACCGGCGAGCCGCGCTCGGAAAAGTGCCACGAACGTGGTTCGTGTCGGCAGGCAAGGGCGCTAGGGCGAGGAGCGAATCCGTCGATAGAGCATCTTCCCCGATCCCCATCGCCACCGTCAATTCGATCTTTCGATCCGAGCTGAGGTCGGCCATCAGACTCGCTCCGGTTCGAGGCGCGAGCAACGGAGAAACGTAGATAAGCGCTGATTCGCCGGCACCGAGCTGAATCCGCGAATCTTGGCGGCCAGTCAGGAACGAGAGCAGCGTCACCTGCCCCAAAACCCCCTCGACCCGCGCCGGAGCGGTATCTCCGATCCGCGCCGTGCGAACCGTCGCGGGAGCATCCGATACATTTCGAGCAACGACGTACAGGCGAGCGACCACCGAGGCGTTGTTCATGTGATACGCCAGTAGCCGGGCTTCGCCGTCAAAGGTGTCCTTGTAGAGCAGCCCCACGCGCTCCGGGCTTTCAGGCGAGTCGGAGAACAAGAATTTCGGACCCGCAAACGCCACGTCCTGCCGCGGCAGGGTAGGGCGCGCCAGGGTGTTGTCGTCCAGCGTGTCTCCGACTTCGCCGTACTTCACGGCGAAGCTCAAAGGCGAATTGACGACTCGGTCGGTAATCGTAATCGTGCGCGTAAGCCGGTTTCCGCGTCCCGATCCGTTCACCGCATCTAAGGCGATCGTCACCGGACCCGGCTTGTAGTAAGCCGGCTTGAGATTGCTCCAACGAAGCCCGAACGGCTCGCCGAGGGGGTGGAAAGAGAACTCCTCCACCTTGACCGGCTCACCGATGCCGTACGAGTCCTTGTCCGTGGTGAACCTCGGCTGGGGCAGCGCCGGATCGCCGCCGCTCTCCCGGATGAGGGTGATGTAAAACTCACCCCCTTCGCCCGCCCTAAGCTTCGCCCCGATTCCGTCGGCGAGCAGCTTGGCGCTGATGAACATCGTATCCCCGCGTTGCACAAGATTCCCGTCCAGTGGGATCGAGGAACCACCGAGAAGGATCTGGTTGAAGGTCCCCGAAAACTGAAGGGAGCCGACCGTCTGAAACCCGCCGCTGTTACCGAGCGACATTCCGAGCATCGTCAGCGTTTCGCGAAGCGGCACCATCGTCCGGCCCTGGATTTGGACGGGCGGAGTGGAGTAGTTCGCCGATGCGCCGTTTACAGAAGCCCCGGTCTGACCGGCTTTGCCGATAAGCTGCTGAGTTCCGGCCTGGCCGCCGCTGAATGCCAAGGCAAGTAAGCAAGAAACTAATGAAAGCGCCATTAGGGAGCCCTGATGATACTGTCTCGAGGGCGGATGGCGAGTTTGCTGGCCGCCTAGTGGGTCGCGGGGTTCGGGCGATGGCTAAGTGCCCAACGGGCCATGAGGGCGGCGATGACCGTGAAGAGAGCCCCCAGGAAGAAGGGAGAGCCCGGGATTTTCACCGGCGAGGGGCCGGTGAAGTAGCCGAAGACGACGGTGAAGATCGGCGGACCGATGACCCCGGTCAGACTCTGAATCGCGGTCAGGGCTCCCTGAGCGGCTCCCTGCTCAGTTTCGTCGAACTGCTGCGACACCAGACTCTGAAGGCCGGGCCCGCCGACGAAGCAGGTGGTCCAAACGACCATCGACATGAGCATCATGTAGCCGCTGTTGGAACTGCCCATCGCAACGAAGCCGATCAGGTTGAAGAGGAGGCTGATCCAGATAAGGCCGACGTCGCCGTACTTCGCTTGAAGCACGCGGATCAGCCAAAGCTGGACGATCATGGAACAGACCCCGAGCAGCGCCAGCGATAGACCGTTATCGCGCTCGGCCCAGTGGAATCGGTATTGCGTGTACAACACCCATACGCTGGGCGGAACCTGCTGGGCCAGCCATAGGATTCCCGCGGTCCCGGCGAGCATCATCACCCACTTCTTGCGCGCCAGAATGCTGAGCGATTTGAAGGGGTTGACGTTCGACCAGGCGAACGCGCGGCGATGCTCCTTTCCCAGCGATTCCGGCAGGACGAAGTAGCCGTAGAGGAGATTCACCCCCGACGCCACCGCGGCGGCCCAGAAAGGCACCCGCGGTCCGAAGGATCCAAGCAGGCCTCCCAACGCCGGACCGACGATGAAGCCGAGTCCGAAGGCGGCGCCGACCATTCCGAAGTTCTGAGACCGTTTCTCGGGCGGGCTGACGTCGGCGATGTAGGCGGTGGCGGCGGTAAAGCTGGCGCCGGTAATGCCCGCAATCACCCGGCCGAGGAAAAGCCAACCGACGGCCGGGGCCACGGCCTGGATGACGTAGTCGAATCCGGTGAAGAGGAGGCTGATGAGCAGCACCGGGCGACGGCCGAACCGGTCGCTCAAGTTGCCCAGGATCGGGGCGCAGAGGAACTGCATCAGGCCGTAAACGGAAAGCAAGACCCCGTAGGTACGAACCTGGTGCTCGTGCGGCCCACCGGCAAGCTGACCGACCAGCTTGGGCAGCACAGGGATGATCAGCCCGAACCCGATCACGTCGATCAGAAGGGTGACGAAGATGAATGCGAGCCCCGCCGGCCGTTGGTCTCGTTTCGCCTGAAGGCTGGCCATGAACCGGAGATGATATCCGATCTAACCGGACGCTACGCTTTAACGGTCGGCTCGTAGGCGACAAGAGTGGGGCCGTATTGCCGGATCTGCTCTCTGAACGGCTCGGCCTGGGCGCGAAGCTCGTTCTGTCGCTCGCGGAGCCGGACGGCCAAATCGACGAGCTCTTCTTGGGCGGAAAGCAGCTCCCGCCGCATTGCCACATCCTCCCGGTGGATCTTTTCCAAGATCGATCGTTCTTCGTGCGGGGGGAGGGCGTAAGTGGAGGCGTGCCAGAACTGATCTTCCAGTGCGCGGCGCCACACGAGTAGGTCGTTCCATAGCTGCGATTCGAAATCGCGAACGCGCTTCAGGTTCTCCGGCACGATGTCGGCGGCGGTCTCGATTCCGCGGTCGTGCAATTGCGACAGCTTGCTACGCCCCTGGGCCGAATCGGCGGCGAGGATGGAGTACTTCCTCAAGTAGTGCTCCAGGTCGGCCCGGTGGAGCTGGCGCACCCGCTCTTCGCGAGCGGTCTCGTATCGCTTGTGGTTGTTTAGTAGTCCGTGCCTCAGGGTATTCAAGTCGCTCAGGCGCATCTCGTACACGTGCGCGTCAGCCTTGGAGGTCCACTCCTTCCAGAGCGATTCCAATCGATCGTTCGCCTTGCGGACGCGGCGGCGGACCCGCTCCACGAAGAAGCACTGAACGACGAAGATCACGATGGCGAGCGCCAGCAGAATCTGGACCGCCGGTCCGATCCGGATCAGCTCTCGCCCGAAGACGATGGACAGATAGATCACCCAAAACCCGGAATGGACGCCGCGAGCCAAGATCGGCCGGACGATCCACCTTTGCCACCCAGGGAGCTCGGCGGGGGCAAGCTGTTTGTAGTCGATGGGCGCGGGCGGATCTTCGACCTTGGGAAACGGAAGGGCGACCAGCCGTTTCCAAACTTCCTCGACGTCGAAGTCGGCGGCGGAGAGGGGATCGAGGGGAGCGGGGCGAAAGAGGGTGACGTTCCACTTCTCTTCAAGCGAGCACCAGGGGCAGCGACGCTGACCGTTCCAGTGGACGTGGCTGCCATTGACGTCGCAGGCGCCAAGCGTGCCCTCCAACTCCTTCAACGCGCCGAACCACTCGCGGGCGCTCGGCCGGACCGGCTCCGCGGGGTCGAAGGCGCGCTCGAACAGCTCCTTGATTTCGGGAGGTAGAAAATCCAGATCGAGGTGCGGGGGCGGCGCGACCGGCACTTGCCTTCGGTCGGTGAACACATACCAGCCGCGTTGGATCGACTCTTCCAGCGGGACGTCGACGTCCCGTTCGGGCCGCCCGGCGAACGGATGCCGTCCGAAGACGAGGGTCTGAAAGATGAGGACCGCCAGCGCGAATCGGTCCTGGTCGGCGGTTCTCTCCGTCCCTTCGAGCGATTGCCCCTGCAATTCGGGGGCGAGCAGCTCCGGCTTGCCGACCTTACAGGGGTAAAGGGTGTTCTCGACGCGGATCTGGAACGAGTCGGCGTCGATGATCTTCACCATCGCGTCGGGCCCCACTAGGATGTTCGACTCGTTGAGGTCGCCGATCACTAGATCGTGGTCGTGGGCGTGGTGGACGCAAGTCGCGAGGTTACGAGCGATACGCACGAGGTATGCCCACGATCGGTTCGGCGCGTGTTGAAGACGCGATCGGATCTGATAGGCGGAGTGAAGCGGCTGCCAGCCCTCGAGCGACTCCATGACGAAGCCGACGGTTTTATCCTCGGCGTCGCAAAGGCGGCTCAGCGGCCAGGCGGCGACGCGCCGCAACCGCTTGTTGCTAACGTCGATTAGGCCGTGGAGCTTGGCGTCGCGGGTGTATTCCCACTCCTTGTACAGCTTGGCGACGACGTCGTCGCGTCCCTGGATCCGGTAGACGATCCCCTCGCCCCCTTCGGCGATGACCGACCCAAGGCGGTACTCGCGGGAATCTCCCGCGAGGAGCGCGCCGGGGCCGTAGTCGGAGGCAAGCATTTTCTAAGTCCTACGAGCGACGACGATGGAGGTGTCGTCGTCCGTTCGATTGGTCACCATTTCGGAGGCCAGCATATTCGACAACCAGGCTTCGGCGGCAGAGTCGTTTCCCTGGGGAGCCCGAATATTTCGGAACACGGTCTGGAAAAACGCCTCGTGGGGCGCATCGGTCCCCGGATGAAGAACAAGGCCCTGGATTCCATCAGTAAACAGGGCTAAATCCTGTATAGATCCTATCACTTCGCGCACCTTGAGATGCTCGTGAGCGGTGGTCATTGTGACGAAATAGGTGGTGTTGAGAAACTCGCCCTGGTCGGGGATGATTGCGGTTTCGTATCCCTCTTCGATGCGGAAGACGGCGGCGCCGTCGCCTACCTGCATGAAGATCGACTTCTCGGGTCCGACGGCGGCGGCCACGAGGGTACAGGCGAGGTCATCGATCGGAACGTTCTGATCTTTGGCGGTGAGGGCGACGACGTCCTGGATCGCGGTCAGAACCGCGGCGGGGCCATCGGACGCCAGTCTCTGCGGGGCGGCGCCGAGGAACGTGGTGACCGCGACCATGGAGCCCAAATAGGAGCATGGAGCCGAACCGGCGCCGTCCGAGACGGCGGCATACAGCGTTTCCCCGATCACGCGGCAACCGGCCCAGTCGGCGCACGTCTTGCCGGGTCCGGCGCGGCGGGCGTAGGCGTGAGCCCACTGGCCCGTCGTCACGTTCATAGCTGGATCTCGCCCCACGCCGACGGCGACGGCAAGTCGAGCGCGGTACCGGGAACGCCCCGGCTTACCGGCTTCAGCGACTGCGAAAGCCACACGAACATCTCGCGGTACCTCGCCTCGCGCAGCCACACGGGCGAGCGCGGCGCGCCGATCTTCTTCAGCACGTTGACGTCCGCATTGTCGGTGCCGATGGTGAACATCTCGATTCCGCCCGATTTGACTTCGGCCTGCACCTCGTCACACGCCTCCTGCCAGGCATCGGTCGGCTCGCCGTCGGTGACGAGCCAGATCCAGGGGCGATAGTAGGGGATGCCGGCCTCGCGATAGGCGCGCTTCCGGGCTTTGACCTGCTTGATGGCGAAGCGGAGCCCTTGGCCGAGCGGGGTGTTTCCTTCCGCGTGCAGCCGAGGAGGGAGCCATCGGTCGACGGTGACGAAGTCTTGGATAAGCTGAACCGGGCCAAAGGTGATGACCGCGATCTCGACCCGCTGGGAGGCGAGGCGGTCGCCAAGGAGGTCGCTTCGGAGGACCTGGAGGCCCTCGTTCACCTTGTGAATGTGGGGCGCCATCGAGGTCGAGGTGTCTTGGAGGAGCACCACGGGGCACCGCCGCTCGGAGTTGAGGAACATCTCCTCGCTCAGCGGTTCAAGCTCGGGAAAATCGTGCCGGGACGTGTCCATGGTTAAGGGACCAGCGTCCCTGGTTCATGTTACAACGTGAAGGGGCGATGGGTTCCAAAACGTCGCTCGGGTGTTGGGGTGTTGAGGTTTTGGGAAATTCGTTTTAAAATTTTACTTCTGTATCTTCGGAGCGCTGGAGTAGGTATCCGTTGGTAGCTCTTTCAGGTCGTTTGATCGATTAGGATCCGCTGGCCCGAACTTTCTTCCTTCCCTGAAGCGACAACTCGTTGTCGGGGTGTTTATTTTGAATTTTATTGCCATCAAATCATTTGCGAGGCCCTATCTGGGAACGATAGCCTGCCTCGGCGCACTGTTCGTCATCGGCTGTGGAGGCGGCGGTGGGAGTCAGGGAAGTGGCTCGTCCACGGGAACCGCTTCAGGGCTAAGCACGGGGAGTTCCACTGGGTCGTCTGGGAGCCACGGCTCGACCGCCACCGCTTCCGGTACGGGATCGACGACAGGTTCTACCACCGCTTCGACAACGGGAACGACCACTGCTTCGACCACGGGATCTTCCACCGGCACGACGAGTACGGCTACGGGGACCACGAACGGGACCGGCACTGGGTCTACAACGGGGACGACCACCGCGTCTACAACTTCCTCGACAACCGGGACAACGACGGGGACGACCACTGCGTCGACAACCGGGACCACGACGGCGACTAGCAACGGAACAGCGACCGGCACCTCCGGTACCACTACCGGAACAGCGACTGGAACGACCGGGACTACTAACGGATCTACGACCGGCACATCCGGTACCACTACCGGATCTACGACCGGGACCACCACTGGATCGACAACAGGGACCACGGGGACAACCACGTCATCGTCCACCACTGGAACGTCGACCGGAACTACTGGCACGACAACTGCGTCGACGACCGGCACGACGGGGACCACCACTGGGACAACTACTGGGACCACCACCGGGACATCGACGTCGGGAACTACGACGGGGACCACCGGCTCAACGACTGGCACCACTGGCGGCGATCCGTTTCTTCCCGGATCGACCGCCCTCTACATTCCACGGACCGGTGAAGCTGATCTTGTTTTGGGCGATCTGAACGGGAACCAACTGCTCCCGCTAGCCCACCTCATAAATCTTACTGGCGCTCGTTTCAGCCCCGACCGTAGGCTTCTCTACTTTATCGGCACCTTCAGCATCGAGGACTCCGGCATCTATTCCATTCGTCGCGATGGCACCGGTCTTACCAGGGTCGTTGACTTCAGTCTTCAGGTTCAGCCCTCGTGCTTCACCGTAAGCCCGGACGGTACCCGGCTCCTTTACGCTCAGGACACCACTATTTATGAATGGAATCTGGCAAGCAGATCTGCGCGACCGATATATTCCGGAAGGCCTTTCGGTGGCATCGATTGGGATCCCCAGGATCGCTTTATCTACCTGGCCGAGTGGAAATTCTCGCACAACGGCCAGTTCGACCTCAAGCGGATGCGAATAGGTCAAACGGTCCCCGAGCTCTTGGGGGTGGACGGGGTTTGCCCACGCTTCAGTCCTGACGGAAATCTTCTCTGCTACGTCTCGGTCGCCCCAAATTCCTCTGGACTCGAGGGATTGGAACCGTTCACCATGCCCGTGACCGAACTCGGTGGAGATCATGGAACCCAGGTCGCGGATACGATTCCGTTCGGCACTATCTGCTTTGCGGGTTCTGTACACAAACTGTATTTGGAGGGGGATCCTTCCATCCTCGATTTGGACACCGGCAATATCCAAAAACTGTCTGGCGTCGCGGCCGGGACCCGAATCTTCGACTGCGTGCCGTTATCGGCGCCTCGGTCTCCTCGACGGAGGCACCGGTAGACCTCGGTCGGAAGATGAAATTCAAGACCGTGGTGGGAGCACGAACGCCTTCGTCAGGTTGTCGACGAGGCGTGAGTCTTTCCTGCCACCTTAACGGAGGGCCGTTGGCGATTTGGTAGGGGGAGAACTTATAGGCAGTCGCGCCACCCAGGGTTAGGGTGATGTGGAGGATTCCGGTTTGTTTTTCGGCGGGGGTTCTTGCGTCGAAGACGAAGTTTCCCAGGGAGTACGCGACTAGGCAACGGCGGTGATGGGGGGCGGGGAGCCAGGCGATTTTTTGGAGGACGTGGGGGTGGTGGCCGAGGATGACGTCCGCCCCGGAAGTCGCGGCGAGGGTGGCGATGTGGATCTGGCGCTCGGTGACGCGCGAGGTCAGCTCGATTCCCCAGTGGCAGGAGATCACGACCACATCGGCAGTCGCCCGAGCCAAGGCGATGTCGGATTTCAGGCGGAGTTCGTCGAGATAGGAGATTCCGGACGCACCGGGGAAGTCGCAGTAGGCGAGGAAGGCAATCCGCAGTCCGTTCTTGCGGAGAACGAGCGGGCGGGGATCGGAGCCGACCGGATGGATACCTACTCGCGTTAGCGCCGAGACCGTGTCATCAAGCCCAGCCTTGCCGGCATCCAGAGAATGGTTGTTCGCCACCGAGAGGATGTCGAAACCGGCGCGGGAGAGACCGGAGGCGTTGGAAGGATCGGCTCGAAGCAGGACCTGCTTAGAGAGGGCAAACGGCCGCCGGGACAGGACACATTCAAGGTTTCCAAACGCGATGTCGGCTTTCCGCAATTCGTCGCCGGAGTCGGCGAAGATGCGATCGACGCCTTCGGCCGAGATCCGGCGACCGACGTAGCGCCCCAGCATCAGGTCGCCGACCGCGGCAAGATCGGCGGTCGGCGAACCGAGGAGGAGAGCAGCGAGGATCGGCGTCAATCGGATTTGGTCTTGACGCGCAAGGGAACGTAGAACGCCTTGGTCCAATCGGGACGGGCGGGGATTTTCCCGGCGTTAAGCTGCTTCTTCCACGCCTCGTCGGTCATTCGCTGCGAGGAAGGAACCAAGAACTCGAAGTAGGACAGCGTACTTCCCCGGGCCAGGAACAACTTGCCGTCGATCGGGACGACCGCGAACAGGTGGTCGGCCCGGCCGACGGCAACCGTCAAGGCTTTCCCGTAGGCGGTGTGGACGTCGGCGACCAGCGCCATGTCGAGGTCGTCCTCGGTAAGGGTGTTATAGCCGGTGGCCGTCTTCATGATCTCAACGTTGGCAGACTCGAGCTCACCTTCGATGAACCGAATCCGGTTGTGCTCATCCTTAGTCAGCCGCTTTCCGGCCAGCTCCTTGTCGCTCACACTCGACAAGAAGGCGATGAGCTTGTTCGCCTCGATGAAGTTGTCCGCGACCTGGTTCGACAGGAACCCACGCGCTTTCAACCCGCCGGCGGTCTGGTGCATCAGAGCCAACATCCGTCGATAGAAGGCGACGTTCGGCTCGACGTACCCCTTGACCGTTACCGGCTCCTCACCGTCGCCCATTTCCGCGTTGGATTGCTTGCCGTAGAGAATCGTATCGTGCCGAAGCTCGGCCCACGAGGCGAGGGCCGTGTAGAGCGACTTCTTGCCCCAGGCGTCGCTCCTCATGAATTTCGGATAGTTCCGTGGAGGGCTCGCGATGGTGGCGCGAAGAGAATCGAGCCAGGAGGAATAGAGATCTCGACTCCAATCCGATTGGCTCCGATTGGCGAAAGCCGCTTGCAGCCGATTTCGCTCGGATCGATACGGCCGCCAACCTTTCGGGTTGTAAACGGATGGGTGGGCGTCGAGAATCGACTTTGCCTGGGGGCTGCCGAGAACGGCCATCACGTCGAGCGGGCTCGGGAAAGGTCGCTTGTCGGGATCGCAAAGCGTCTGCAGGATCATGCTGTCGGGTATCGCCCGCTGCCCCATGAAACGGAGTTGCACCTCGCTCGGATTCGTTCCGTCCTTCAACTTCGGAACGATCGACGCCGGGCGGAGCTTGGACACGGCGGTCGCGAACGTTTTCAGAAGCGCCGGCTTTCCGTAGTCCGAAGTTCTTTTGAAGACCCTCGACGCGGCGGCCTTCCATTCTTGCGGCGTCAGATTGTCGGATTTCCCGGCGAACAGGGCGGTGGCGCCGTAGATTCGTCGCCATCGTCCTTCGGACTTCGAAGCTTTCAGGTCGTCGGCCAGCAGGAGCGCCTGCTGAATCTGCTCGCTAAGGGGCGTGACCGTATGCCCTTTCCGCTGGGCGACCGAAAAGGGGACGAGGCCGTACCACATCATCCCCTTGAAGTACTGCTTCAGGGCGGGGGTGCGGGAGTAGTGGCCACGCACGATGAACTGCGAATAGTCCAGGTCGTAAGGAAAGATCGACGATCTCTGCCGTCCGGTGGCACCCTGGATCTTGCCGAGTTCGAGATCGACCAAACCCCGGGCAGTATCGGGCGCCCTCGCGCCGTCGTTCAAGAGACGATCGGCCACGGCGAAGTAGGCAAGGTTCTTAAGGGCCGGCTTCGCGAGCGGGGTTCCCTTCTGGGCGCGGTAGGTCTTCTCGGCTTGAAGCACCATGTCGTGCGTCAGTTTTCGAAGCTCCGGAAGAAGCGCTTTTTCCTCGACGCCTCGGAGAGTCGACTCGAAGAAAGTGTGATAGATCTGGAGGACGTTGTCGGTGGTGACGAAGCTGGGGATTTCGCGGTAATCGTTCGATCCGTAGACCCAGTACAGCGCTTTATCGTCCGACGGGGCGGTGAAGAACATGTTCTTCCGCAGCGCGGCAAGATGAGGGGCTTTGAGAAAGACCGATTTTCTGACCTTGGCGAGGTTCGAAATCTCGTGCAGATCGGAAGAGAGTGAAGCGGCGCGCTGCGCGTGGGCGGTGGTGCTTGCGGCGAGGCAAATGGCGAAAGTAAGGACGCTATTCGATTTGTTCATTGCAGTCCGCCGAGGTCCATCCGAATGGGCTTGCCACTCACAACAACGGCGATCTTGCCTCTGTAACGAACAAGCTTTTCGGCCGTTTCTAAGACCTTCTCGGATCCCACGCTAGAGAACCCGAAGCCCGACCATCGCAGGCATCTTACGGCAACTTTTCCGCCGAAAGTCCTTTCGAGTGTCCATAGGGTTTGCCCTCTGCCACGGTCTCGGGGGCCTAGACAGAAGTCGACGAGAGGCCGTCCCACGGTGGAGCCGAGCCACTTCTTGTGCAGGTGGCGGCCGTCGAACGTGTAGAAGAAAACGGAGGTGTGGGGCTCCGGGATATATCGGGTGGGCTTGAGTACGCCGACGGCAAAATCGGGCGCTCCGTCGCCGTCCACGTCGCCGACTTGAAGCTTCCAAGGATTCCATCGCCTCCGGGCGATGGAGGCCACCATTCGTTTCCCTCGATAGATTCGTAGCGGCTCCGCCTTCTGCGGATCGAGAACGGCCCGGTACGCAATGCCTTTATATTGGAACGGCTCGGTCCACGTTCGAGGGGGCGGTGGGGGTGAGGGGGCCATTCTCGGATAAGTGTACTGACTGGGCTAGTGGCGTCCGTGATTTGGGTCGCGGGCGGGCGTCGACTGAAGTCGAAACACGGCATGCGAGCTAAAGCTCGCGACCCAGGGCCCCAATTCCTTGGACGTCGGAATGGTCCAAGTACTTATACTAGGTTCCTCCTTCAAGACCGACTCCAGCGCCGGCTAAGTGCGATAACCAAGGGAGATTCGAGAGGGGTGTATGAGGATTAAGCCGGTTGGGATTTCTACGGCGGGATTGGGGTTGCTGATTGCGGCGGGATGCGGCGGTGGCGGCGGCTCGTCGACGGCTCCGGTCGACCGACCGGAGGGGAAGGTCGTGACCGATAATCCGCGGGGGTGGGTTAGCTGGGCGGATCTGCAGCAGATTCCGCTGGACTCGCAGCTCCAAGCAAGAATTTCCGACCACGGCACCGACGTATACGAGCGGCCCGTTTTCCTGCGCTCGACTTACGAGGAGGGGGGCGATAAGAAAGCGCTGATCGAACCCGCGGTCGGTGCGGCCGACGGCGAGGGAGATTCGGGGACCCCGGTTCTGTATAAGGGGAAGGTAGTGGGCGCCATTTACGCGGGCGCGGACATCCACCACCTCTATGTCCGCAGCATCGAGCAAATGATGGAGGCAACGAGAAGCTGGGGAGCCGCGCCGAAGATCTTCGTCTCGACGACGGAGCCGGACTTTATCAACGCCCTTCTGAAACGGCAACCGGCCGACTTTGCCAAGCGGGTCGTGGTGCAGAGCCCGCCTAAGGTGGGAAGTGCGGCGACGCGGGCGATCGATACTCACCCGATTCCGGGGCGCAAGTTCGCGGCAACGTTCGTTAGTGGTCCGGATGTCAGCATCTACACCCTCGCGACCTTTACTCTGCAGGCCGCGGACGGGCGGTGGCTCGCATCCGGCCACTCGATCGAGGGTGCTGGCGCGGGGGCGGGCGCTCGCAAGCTGCCGGTTTCGACCGCGTTCGCGGACGGGCGGCTCGACAACGGGGATATATGGGCTCATCCGATCGGCGTCGCGTACGGCACGCTCACGAACGACACCCAATACGGTTCCGTAGTCGACGCCACCGCCAATCGTGCCGTACTGACGCCGCTGATCACGAAGTACGCCCTCGACGGCGTCGGCTTCACCACGACGCACCAGGTCTCGGACGACAACGACAGTGATGAGGAGCAGTTCGCGACCCAGTCCGGACTGTTGACCGGGATCTTCCACACGATTGGCGCTTCCCGAAAGCAGGTGCACGGGAACGCCGTGCTGAAGGTGACCTACCCGGATGGCACAATTAATACGTACGACTTCACCGCCGACCCTAACAACTCCGGCGAGCTTCAAGGAACCGGCGAAGACGTGTTCTTCAGCATCGAATTCTGGGTCCAGGACAAACTCTCCGGCCTCGTGAGCCTAGAAAAGGAACCGTCGAAGGTCGAACTGACGGTCGATCTCGTCAGTGGTCCACCCACACCGCCCACCGCGAAGAAGGCGAAGTGAGACAAGTCAGCCGGACCTCTACCAGGATTTACAAATGGTCACGGTGATCCTTCTTGCCCACCTGACGAAGTTCCCTTTTGCCTTGGCATCGGATATTGCTCGCGAGTCGGACCTAATCGTGGTGGCGGAGCCGGGCAGAAATTCTTACATGCCGGTTATCAAGAGGGTGATCGGCTCTCGAACACCTGTAACTTTGGGAGAGATTAGCCTCACTCCAAATCCTGGACACTTGGCACATTCAGACATCTTTTATGGTGTTCGGTCGACAATGATTCTCTTTCTCAAACGCGGAAAGAACGGATCGCCGGTCTGGACGCCGGTGGACTTCCTGCATGATCACATCCCGCTGACCGGCGGTAAGGCAAGCGCCAAGTGGTGCCCCCTTCGGGATGAAAACGGAAACCCTGCCGGCTCGGGAGTTGCGGTGCCGACTTTACTCACCTTCCCGGCTTCGCTGCGGTATTCGAGGGGGAAAGTTAGATGGCAGGAGATCGCCAGGTGTCTGCAATCCATGCCGGGGGCGCCACCCAAGGCGGCGGCTCGGTGAGCCGCGGCACCTGAGACTCACAGGCGAGCCGGGCAAATGCCTCCCGGTTCTTAGCCAAAACCCTTTGCGACCTTTGCGAGCAATCCGTTACCAGAGTTTCCAAACACGGAGGCACCGGGCTCCACCCCTCCTCAAACATCAGAGTTCAGAAATCAGGCATTAACTTCCGGAACCGCCACCCCCAACCCCCTCCTCCTCCCGCTCGCGATGGACGGGGTAGGCATTCGAAGCGTTGTTTGCCGCGGCGGCAAGAGGAGGGGGCTCCGGAGAGGGTCTAACGTAAAATTGAGGCAGATTCGGCGCAACGACCGGTTGCAGGTCTTGTATCTTTTTCCGGACGCGGGAACAATAGGAAACGACTCGCCCGTATGTTCGATTTCGGGAACAGGCCAGAGAAATGTTATTTGCCGCCGTACGCGAAAGGGCTAGAACCACCGTTCAGGATCGAACGGCGCTGTTCGAGCAACTTATTAGGGACACGAATAAGCAGGCTTACAGCCTCGCTTACCGGTTGACCGGCAACAGCGCCGAAGCCGAGGATTTGGTCCAAGAGTCGTTTCTCCGCGCCTACCGCTTTTTCCACCGATACGACGACTCGCTCCCGTTCACGAGCTGGCTCTACCGGATCATGACGAACGCGCACATCGACATGGTGCGCCGCCGTGGCCGAATTCGAACCACCAGCCTCGAAAGCGCAGGCAGCGACGGCACGACCACCTGGGACCTTCCGGACACCGAGGCCGCCCCCGATCGAGTGATGATGGAGAATTCGCTAGAAGAGCCTGTCCAAAAGGCGCTTATGGCGATGACGCCGGAATTCCGAACGGCGGTGCTCCTCGCGGACGTAGAAGGAATGGCCTACGAGGAGGTCGCTGACATTATGAGGACGTCGGTCGGAACCGTGCGAAGCCGCATTCACCGCGGTCGGAAGCAGATAAGGAATCATCTGTTGAAGCACGCACCTCAAACCTACGGGAGTTTCTGCGATGAACTGTAAATCGGTCCAGAACCAGCTCTCGGCCTACCTCGACCGAGAAGTGGCCGGCGACGAAATGCTCGCCATCCGCGCCCATCTGCACGATTGCGACGAGTGCCGCGACGAAGCGGAAGCGCTGAAAATGTTGAAGCGTATGCTCACCGAGAGCCCGGTCCCCGAGCCTTCGGCCGACTTTGCCGATCGGCTCTGCGCGGCGGTGCTCTCCAGCCGTACGTCGATGGACGTCGAAAAGCGAGACAACCGAATTACGTTGCGCGCTTCGCTTATTACCTTCAGCAGCGTTGCCGCCTTTTCGATGGCGCTCACTTTCGCGGCGTTGACAAACTCCCGGCCGGGATCGAGTCCCACGGCCGTTCCGATGTCGGTCGATACCGCGAGCTCGCACGACCTCGCGTTCCAAGTTCAAAGAGATCAGATGTGGGCTACCGGCCTTGATTCAACGAGCGGCGTGCCCGTGATCTCGAGTCCGAGCCATGCGCGGCGCTAGTCATCTGCTCGCCGCCGGCTGCACGTTCGCCCTAGCGGCCGGTGTCGCCATGGGCAGCGGGGCGACGGGTAGCGGCGCAAAACATAGATCGAGGGCGTTCGACCTGCTGTCCCGGACTATGCAGCCGACGCTCAAGGTGAACGTCGTCTCCATCACCCTCCAGCGCGATCCGCGCGGAGAAGGGCAATTTCAAGAGATCAAGCTGGTTCGCTCCAAAGCCGGCAAGCAGCGCTGGGTCGTCACGAAGCCGCTTCGGTTTGCGGGGCGTGAGTGTGTGGACGACGGCGAGCGGCAGCTCATGTACTTTCCCGACCGCCGGCAGTTGACCGACCAACAGTCCGCCGCTAAAGCCCCTTGCGACGCCCCCGAGAAGATCGCATTGGCGAAACGGAACTATACGTTTCAGATTGCCTCGCGGGAAACGATCGCCGGGCGAAATACGGTTTGCGTGACGGCGATTCCGCGAAACCCTGATCTGTTGGTCCGCAACTATTTCATCGACGAAGAGGCGGCCTACCCCCTTCGAGTCGAGACCGTGGGGACCGACGGCCGTGCGAACGTGATGTTCGACACGAAATTCATCGAATATCCGGCGAAGCTCCCGAACTCGGTGTTCAAGCTCTCGGCGGTGCTTGGAAACGTCCACAAGATTACGTACAACCCGCCGGAGACGATGAGCCGAATCAAGGCTCGCGCGATGGTAGGGTTCGTGCCCTTGATCCCGAACGGTTTGCCGATGGGTTTTAAAGTCCAGGAGCTGCAGTACAACCCCGGATCGGAGTGGAAGTCGGTGATGGTTCGGCTCACCGACGGACTTGCGCGGGCGACGGTCTATCAGTGGAAAGGGCAGGATATCGAGTTTCCGGACAGCACGCCGGGCGAATATAACGGAATCAAGCTTCTCATTGTCTCCGACCTCGGGCCGAAGGTACGACAGAAGCTGCTTCAGACATTTGTCTCGCAGGCTACGAGCGACGAAGCAAAAGCGCTTCGCATTTACGGCTCCCGGCATCGGAGCGAGTGGGACCTCCCGATCTATATGGAACCACGACGGATTGGCGAGGCGTTATCAGAAATAGATCGCTTCTTCGAATCGACCGCGCTTCCGAGGGCTAACACGGAAAGCTGAGGTCACCTTCCCGTTCGAGGGGGCGTCCTTTATCTTGAAAAGCAGAGAAGAAATGAGCAAACCTTTAAAGACCTCAACGAACGCTTATGTTCTGATCGCGGCCGGCTTCGGTCTTGGCGCCGTAAGCATGGCTGGTCTATTTCACAGTGCGAACGCCTCGCCCGACTATTCGAGCACGAGCGGCGCCCGCATGCGGGTCGCTTCGGCGCCGACGTCGGAGAGCATGGCGACCCTTCACGCGATCGACTCGTCGTACGAAAACCTCGCCGACTTCGTCTCGCCGGCGGTGGTCGACATCGAATCGGTCCGAAACGGCCGCCACATGGGCGCGAACGGAGAGCGGCTCCCGATCGCCGGCGGCGAAGGGAGCGGGTTCATCTTCCGTCCGGACGGCTACATCATCACCAACGACCACGTGGTCGGCGGCTTCGACAAGGTGACGGTAACGCTCAAAGACGGACGCCGCTTCGTGGGCAAGGTGACCCGGGCCGAGGATAGCGATATCGCCTTGGTCAAGATCGACGCGAAAGATCTGCCGACCCTTGCGATGGCCGACAGCAGCAAGGTTCGCACCGGCCAAACCGTGATGGCGATCGGCGCCCCGTTCGGCCTCCAGCAGTCGGTGACCTTCGGTCACGTTAGCGCCCTTGGGCGGATCAACGCGATCGAGGACAAGATGTACCCCGACCTGATCCAGACCGACGCTCCGATCAACATGGGGAACTCGGGCGGACCGCTCGTCAACATCGATGGCCAGGTGGTCGGGGTGAACACCTCGATTCTGAGCCCGTCCGGCGTCAGCGCGGGGATCGGCTTCGCTATTCCAAGCAACCAGATCCGGTTCATCGCGGATATCCTCACCCAAAAGGGCAAGCTCACCCGGAGCATGCTGGGGCTCCGCCCACAGAACCTTAAGGAGTACCAGAAGCAGGAGATGAAGCTGACCGGCGGCGCTATCGTCGAGTCGGTGGAAAGCAACGGTCCTTCGGAAGCAGCCGGAATCAAAGCCGGGGACGTGGTGGTCCGAATCGGCACCACTCCGGTGTCGAGCCAGCTCGACCTGCGGAACGCGATGCTAGTCTACGCGCCAGGTACTACAGTACCCGTGGAGGTCGTTCGCGACGGTAAGCACCTGACGTTCAATGTGAAGCTCACGGAGTTTAAGCGCCCGGTTAGCGAGCAACTTCAAAATCTGGACGGCAAAACGTTCCAGCTACCGAAGGGTACGGATCCGTTCAAGGACATCCCCAATCTCAAGGATTTCCCCAACCTAAAGGACTTCCGCGGGTTGAAGGACTTCCCCGGGCTAGGCAATCCCGGCCAAGACGAGGAGACCGTTCCTCCGCTCCGCGAGGGGCGGCCAAGGCTCGGAATCTCGGTGGGAGATATCACGGCCGAGGAGCGCAAAGCGCGCAGCATCCCGGCCAGCGTGAACGGAGCCTACGTTGCGCTCGTCACCCCCGGCTCGGTCGCCGAGAGGGCCGGCCTTAAGGAGGGGGACGTCATCGTCGCCCTCGGCGGAAAGTCGATCTCGACGGCGAAGGGGCTCACCGACCTTATGAGCGACGTGAAGCTCGGCGATACGAAGAGCATCAAGTTCCTCCGGTTCGGAAAGGGAGCTCAGATGTCGGAAGAGCGAACGGTCACCTTCAAGTAATCGCGCTGACTGACCAGCGAAAAAATCCCGTGCCGGGTAGCGGCACGGGATTTTTTCGTTTAGTGGAGACGCAAAAGAGCCCGGTGGGGTTTCCCACCGGGCTCTCGTGCAACGGGCGTCGTCTCGCTTTTAGCGGCCTTTCTTTAGGCAGCCGGTGATTTCGACCTTAATGGTCGAGGTTTCGAAACCGTTCTCTTTGGCCTGCTCTTCAATGGCGTCGACGACCGACTGAGGAAGCTTGAGCTCCATCACGTCGCCGGTCTCGTCGCAAACCATTACTTCGGAGCGCTTGCCATGGCAATTCTCTTGACGGCACGGGAAGTAGCCATCGACCACGCCAATGTGGTGGATCAGCCCGACTTCCTGCAGCGTAGAGAGGATCCGATAAACGGACACGACGTCGATCTTGCCGCCGCCCGAGATGATCTTCTCGTGGATGGCGTAGGCGCTGAGCGCCTTCTTGGTGTCGGCCAAAGCGCGAATAACCTGAACACGCGGCATCGTGATGCGGTATCCGGCAGCACGCAGCTCTTTCAGCGAATGCTCTTCGTATACCTTTGCGTCGTCGATCATGGTCTGGTTAGAGGCGACCTGGGGTTCGCGGGAACGTCTTTCTCTCATGGTGATATTATGTGCTTACGCCTTGTTTGGACTGTTGACTCCACCTTGCCTGCTTTTTTCATCTGGTGACGATGCTCGTTGTGTGTCCGACTCACTTGCATCGTTATTGT
This sequence comes from Fimbriimonas ginsengisoli Gsoil 348, assembly GCF_000724625.1. Taxonomy (GTDB): domain Bacteria; phylum Armatimonadota; class Fimbriimonadia; order Fimbriimonadales; family Fimbriimonadaceae; genus Fimbriimonas; species Fimbriimonas ginsengisoli. Next base: position 1,710,840 of record NZ_CP007139.1, read on the forward strand.
TCCGATCTTCGTATAATCTTGCCTAGGTTCCCTTGAACCTGCGTTTGTGATAACATCCAAGCCGAACCGAGGGAGCACATGCTTCCAATGAGGAGGAGAAATGCAGTTTTACAACCTGAAGACCCGGTCCCACGTTGAAATCCCGGAATCGGACGTCCGGAAAAAGAAAATGACCCGCAAAACCAAGACGGGTGAACAGACTCGTTATGCGCTCACCGCAACCTACGAAGGCACGCCGCTTTACAAATTTGTGAACGAGGCCACCTATACCTCGTCAAACGCAAAAGAAGTCGAATAAGTTTTTTCAAAAAAACTCACCGGGTCTAGGTCTTCCGACCTAGACCCGCTTCTTTTTTAACCCCTCGCCGGCAAACAAAAGCGGCGAGTGAACCGGATGGAAGCGCGGTCGTCAACGCGGGCATGGCTCTCGTCACCGACCGCGACAAATGCGCGCACCTACTCCGCCGGTTCGGCCTCGGCGCCAGCGAGGCAGAGATCGATTTTTATCTCCAGGATGGGATGTCGGGCGCCATCGACCGCCTCCTCGACGACTCGATCCCCGACGGGGTCGACTTGGATCCCCAGCAGTTTTTGAACAACAACGGGATTCTCCCGACCCCGGTAGTCATCGACCTCTGGATCACCCGGATGATCATGACCCGGCGGCCGCTCCGGGAGAAGATGACTCTGTTCTGGCACGACCACTTCGCGACGAGCGCCAGCAAGGTTGCGAACACGATGATGATGCTCCAGCAGAACGAACTGATGCGCAAGAACGCGCTGGGTTCGTTCCGGACCCTTCTCACGGAGGTCAGCAAGGACCCCGCCATGATCTACTGGCTCGACAACCAGCAGAACGTGAAGGGACACCCAAACGAGAATTTCGCCCGCGAAGTGATGGAGCTTTTCACTTTGGGGATCGGCAACTACACCGAGAAAGACGTTCAGGAGGGAGCGCGGGCGTTCACCGGCTGGTCGCTTCGCGGCCAGGGACAGAAGCTGGGCAAGCGGTTTCCCGCCGAGTTTTTGTTCCGTCCGCTCGTCCACGACGATGGGATCAAGACGTTCTTGGGGAACAGCTCAAACTTCAACGGCGACGACGTTCTGAACATCCTCTGCGACCAACCGCGAACATCGGAGTACCTCACCACCAAGATTTGGAACTGGTTTGTGTGGCCGCAACCGGATGCGGCGACGATCGCTCCGTTTGCGAAGCGATTCCGCGAGAGCGGCTTGGACATCAAGTCGCTCATCAAAGACATCATGAAGTCGAGTGAGTTTTACTCGTCTCGCGCCGAACGGACGGTGATTAAAAATCCGGTCGACTTCTGCGTCGCCACCTTGCGTCAGCTCGGGGTGGGGGAGCAGGTTTCCCGCCGGCTGGGCGCGGTCGCAGCCGGGGAAACGGTTCCTCGCGGCGTCCTTGCTCCCGCTCACGTTGCGCAGCTATCTATGAAGGGGATGGGGATGTGGCTCATGTATCCGCCGGACGTGGCCGGATGGAACACAGGTGAATCTTGGATTACCTCGGCCACGGTGGTGGAGCGGATCGAGTGGTCCGACAAGATCTTTGGCCAAGGGAAAACTGCGAAGCTCGAGCTTCGGTACCCCGCCTACGGACTCCTCAAAGACGATACAACGCCGAATGCGGTTGTGGATAAGTTGCTGTCGATCTTCGACGCGCCGATAAAGGCCGACAAGCGCGCCGCGCTTATCGCGGCGGCGACGAAGGTATCCGGAGGGCAACTGACGCCGGAAAACGCCAATCAGGTCGCGGCTTTGGTCTCCCGTCTGATCTTCGCCACCCCGGACTTCCAGTTCGGCTAACGTTGCGCCGTGGTCACGCCCTTACCTCCGGCCTCTTTTTCCGGCGGATCCCCACGATGGAGAAGATTCGGACCGGCTCGCCGGTGGCGACGGCGCGTTCGGACGCCTTTCCGGCGAGGGCGACGAGGAGGAAGACGAGGCCCCCTTCAAACGCCGCCAACGTCACCGCGCCTAACCACAGCGACTTGAGGAAAATCGCCGGCAGGCAAAGAACGATTTCTCCGGCGATGAGGGGCGCGGCAAAGAGCCAATAGGCGAACTGTCCGAGCAACTGTTGGAGCTTGTCGGAAAAGTCGGGATAGCCAAGCACGAGCGTGTATTGCAGGGCCATCCGGGCCGCCGTTCGCAAGGGGAAAAGGACGAGAAGACCGAAGACCACCAGCGGCATGTAAGCCACTCGAGCGACGAGTAGGACCGCCGAGGTTCCGAAGGAAAACAATAATAGCGAGACCATCGGAACGGCAAGGTCGGCGGACACGCTCTCCCAGCCGCGGATCGGCAACGGAGCCACCAGTTCGCGCCGGCGCACCGCCGCTTCGGAAGCGGTGCGGGCGGCCCCGAGGAAAAGCATGCTGCCATAGAGGCACATGACCCCTAGAACTACGTAAGCCATCGCCGCGTCCTGCGCCTGGGTGGCCGCGGCAAAAAGCCCGATTCCGACCCCGATTAGGAGGGGAGTAATGAAGTTTGCCGTCGGGCGCTTCCCCGCTGCGCAAAGGTGAGCCCAAAATAGCGCCACTGCACCCTCGCCAAATGGCCGAATGGTGTATTCCCTTCGCGCCCGGTGCTGGTGGGTTTGCGCCTTCGCAGCCATCATCGAGGCGTAGCCCCCTTGGGCGGCCTTTCGGAACGAAGCGATCCGGTCGGTGCTGACGATCGACTGCTCGTACCAATTGGCATTGGTCGCGAACATAGGAATAAAAGAGCCTAGATACGCGAGCAAGAGCCAGCCGATCGAGGCGCCGGTCGGCCGGTGGAAAGCGAAGCTCACCAACGCATCGGAGGCCAGGGTCACGGGGAAAAACAAGATCCGGATAAAGGCGGAGTCGACCGCCGCGGACATCCCCGCCCAACCTTTTTGCCAACCGATCGCCGCCATGATCAGGGCGAACCCAATGATTCCGGCCGTATGATATTTGCGAATCACCTGCCGGCTCGGCGCCGCCATCGCCACGAAAAGCGCCAGGTTGAGATAGGTCCCAACGCAAAGGGCGAGCGCCGCCGTCGGCACCCACCCGGGCGAAACCTCGGGCCCCATGTCGCGGGCGCTAGGGGTCACCATGTTCGTCGCCATCTTAAATGCGAAGAGCAGGAAGAAACCTTGGAAGAGCGCACTGAACAAGAGGGACGGAAGCCGGTATGCCAGCACCACCCGTCGGGAAACCGGGGACGGGAATAGATAATCGACATCCGCTCGGCTAAGGGCCAGAAGCGCGTCGCCCAAACCGCTGTCGACGGTTGCGAGCGCCAACAGAATGATCGTCAGCGTCGCGACCACCCGCAAGGCCGTCGGGTTCAGCGTGGCGGCGTTTTGAGATGGGGGAGCGCCTCCCCCTCCGAACGAGCCGACAAAAATGCTCAGTCCGAAAAATCCGACGAGAATGATCAGGGGAATCAGCTTCCGGGGATCGGTGAAAGCCGTTCGGAGCGAGTTCCGTAATTTGAAGAAGCTCAGGAGCGCGATCGCGCGCATTACGCCGGCACTTCCTCGGTGAGCTGCAGGAACATGTCTTCGAGAGTCACATCCGCTCCAGAGCTCAGCTTTTGGTGAAGCTCCTCGACGGTCCCCTCGGCGATCAGACGGCCTCGGTTTAGAATAACCACCCGGTCGCAGAGCCGTTCCGCCGTGTCGAGCATATGGGTGGAGATTAGGATCGCGTTGCCTTGCGAGCGCCGCTCCATGATCATGCTCTTCAGCTCGCGCATCCCCTTGGGGTCGAGTCCGATCAGCGGCTCGTCGAACAAAAACACCTGGGCTTGGTGGATAAAAGCGCATGCGCAGGCGAGCTTCTGCCGCATCCCTTTTGAGAGCGACGCTCCGAGCTCGTTTCGCTTCTCCCAAAGGTCAAGCCGAGTGAGAATCTCCTCCGCGTTCTTGAGCTCATCCTCCATTCGGTACGCGGCGGCGACGAACCTAAGGTGCTCCATCACGGTGAGCATCTCGTACGGATTGGGAACCTCAGGGACGAATGCGAGGGCTCGCTTGGCGGCAACCGGGTTCTCGGCGACATCGTGGCCATTCAGCAGAATGCGTCCCGAGGTGGGTTGAAGGAGTGATGCGATACAGCGGATACTCGTCGTCTTCCCGGCCCCGTTGGGGCCGAGGAGGCCGACGATCTCCCCAGCATTCACCGTAAACGAGAGATCCTCGACCGCGGTCGATCCTCCAAACCGCTTCGAGAGATTCTGCACCTGCAACATGCCTGACGAGGACGTTACCAGGAAGGGGGCCGGTTCGAACGTCGGGTGAACCTGCTATCGGCTGCAGCGCCTGGTCGATGTAAAAAGTAGACAAGAATGCACTAGTTCCATTCGATTCCAAGAAAAATCGCGCAGGTCGGGACGGTAAATTGCCCTCGCCTCCAACACGTGCGAAGGGAGTGAACTTGAGCCTTGCACTTGTCGCCAAGGCTTACGAGTTTCGGCAGGTAATGTGGTCTCGCTTAGAACCGTCCACCATGTTCACTCCTCTTCCCCTGATCCTCCTAGCTGGCCCACCGGTCCTTGCGCCGCGGCAAGCTCAGAATGCGCCCATCACGAGGCAGGAAACACTGCGCGGCAGCATCACTCCGGAGCGTGCGTAGTGGGATGTTCTGCATTACGATCTTTCGATTGCGTTCTCCCCGCGCACGCGCTCCATTCGTGGAGTGAATTTGATCACATTCAAAGTCCTCAAGCCCGGACATAAGATGCAGATCGACCTGCAGGCGCCCCTCTCCATTTCGAAGGTGCTGCAGGACGGGCGGCCGCTCACGTTTGAGCGCGAGGGGAACGTCTACTGGGTCGAGTTCGAACGAGACCTTCCGGCCGGGTCGGAAAGGAAGATCGAGGTGCACTACGGAGGTCGACCGAAAGTTGCCACAAATCCGCCTTGGGACGGCGGGATCACTTGGGGACGAGACGATCTCGGAGACTGGTTCATCAACACAACCTGCGAAGGGCTTGGCGCCAGTGCCTGGTGGCCCAACAAGGACATCGGCTACGACGAACCGGATCGCGGGATGAACATCAACATGACCGTGCCGGAGGACCTCGTCGATGTATCGAACGGTCGTCTCAAGGGAGTCGATCATGACCCCAAGGCAAAGACGAAGACCTACCACTGGCTTGTCAAGTCGCCGATCAACAACTACGGCGTGAACGCCAACATCGGCAAGTACGTGAGCTGGACCGACCGTTACCAGGGCCTCGGGGGCACGTTAGACCTCGGCTACTGGGTGCTGCCGCACCAGAAGGCGGCGGCGATGAAGACCTTTAAGGAAGTGCGCCGGATGCTCAAGGCATTCGAGCACTGGTTCGGCAAGTACCCCTGGTATGCCGACGGATACAAACTCGTCACGGTGCTGTACCCCGGTATGGAGCACCAGAGCTCGGTGACCTACGGCAATTACTTCCGCAACGGCTACCGCGAGAGCGACCCCAGCCCCGGCAGCCGCTACGGCAAGAAATTCGACTTCATCATCGTTCACGAATCCGCGCACGAGTGGTGGGGGAACAACTTCTCCATGCGAGACGCGGCCGACATGTGGATCCACGAGAGCTTCGCCAACTACGCCGAGAGCCTGTTCGTGGAGTACTACTGGGGTAAGAAGGCCGGTCAGGATTACGTGATCGGCACCCGCAGCATGATCCTGAACGACAAGCCGATCATCGGCATCTACGGAGCCAATCGGGAAGGGTCAGGCGACATGTACCCCAAGGGTGGAAACATGCTGCACACCATCCGGCAGATCGTCGGCAACGACGAGAAGTGGCGCTCGATCCTGCAGGGTCTCCAACGCGACTTCTGGCACCAGACGGTTACGTCCCGGCAAGTCGAGAACTACATCTCCGCCCACGCGGGAGTCGACCTGAGCAAGGTCTTCGATCAATACCTGCGCACCACCAAGGTGCCGATGCTGCAGTACAAGATAGAGGGGCGCCAGCTTTCATTCCGCTGGGACCGAGTCGTGCCGGGATTCGACATGCCAGTCCGGGTCAGCATCAACGGCAAGGCGAGAGAGATAAGTCCGAGGGAAACCCTCTCAACCCTCAAGTTTGTCGAGCCGATTCGTTCGTTCACGGTCGACCGAAATTACTACGTGAAGTCAGAGATGATGAAGTAGCGCCGCGCGGTACCAGGTCGAAATTAGGTTCACCGGCGGGAAGTGGTCACAACGGCCGTGCATTCGATTAAGAAGAGCTAGCAAATTCGCTCTTTCGGTTTGGATGAGAGAGCATTCCACCGGTCGCCAGCCTCGGACGTTACGACCATTCGCTCCATAGCCACTACCCCTCCTTGTCGATCTCATCCGGCCACCTCACTTCCGTGCACCAGGGGTGCTTCGATGTAGAGCCTCTGGGCTGGACGTCCATATCGTGACGCTATGCAAGCGCCGCGCAACTTACCCTAATCCCCGTGTTAATGGTCACCAACAAAATAGATTGACAATCCGTATTCACCCGTAGCCCGGGGATTTATCCCCGGAGAGACCTTGAACCGCGGCTAAAGCCACGGGCCACGGTTGAAATCACATCAGGGAAATGAAACCTAATTTGTCAATGACCATCAACTTCCACCCCTGACCTCTTTGCGTCCTAAGGAAGGCGCCCGGGGGCGCAAATCCCTCCTTGGTGAGGGCTCGATGTCCGGGCACACGGCTACGCCGTTGGGGAGATTGCTCACTTTGACCACCTAGCGGACTCGGGACATGTACTTCCGATACAGGTCGGTGTAGTGGCTCTCCAGCGCGACCGGCTTGCCGTCGATGAATAGGTAGCGAAGGTGGGTGGTCACCTCCAGGGGGTCGCCGTCGGTGACGATGACGTTCGCCACTTTGCCGGGCTGCAGCGAGCCGTATCGATCGTCCACCCCGAGGATCTTGGCGGCGTCGAGAGTGAGGGCGCGCATCGCGGCGTCGTGGGAGAGTCCGAACGCGCACATTCGGCCGACCCGGTACGGGAGGTTCATGGCGGTCTCCCAGCCTTGGGAGGCGAAGGCGAACCGCACGCCCGTATCGGCGAGGACGGACGCGAAAGCCATCGGCGTGTCGTACGGATCGAATTCATTCGACGGCTCATCCGACTCGGGGCACTCGCCCGCGGGCGGGACCGCGATTACCGGAATATCGCTATCGCGCAGCGTCTTCGAGAGCTTCCAAGCCTCTTCTCCGCCCACGATCACCGCCTTCAGCTTGAGCGCTTTCGCGGTGGCCACGGCCCAGCGGATCGTGTCTTCGGTTCCGGCGTGGAACATCACCGGCCGCTTCCCTTGGACGAACGGGCGAAGCGCCTCCAGCTTCACGTCGGTTGCAATCGGCTCGTTTGCCGATTTCGCTTCGTCGTACCGCTTGGCGGCTTCGAAATAGCTCTTGAGCTGCTGGCGGCGCTCCTTGATTCCGGACTCTCGCTTCTCGATTTCGTCGGGTGGGAAGAAGGAGCGGAAGCGGGCGGGCAAGCCGGCGGGAACGTTCACGTCGAGCCCGACGGAGCCTTCGATCCGCATCCCCTCGACGGTCGTTCCGAGGGTGCTGACGAGTCCGGATTGGCCGGAGACGATCCCCGCCGACGGATACACCACAGCGGACGTGATTCCGTTGTATCGGACCTTGGGGAAGTGAATGCTTTCCGGATTCACGGCGTTTGCCCCTCGTAGGTCGGGGGCGTAGTCGCCATTCTCCCGCTCGTCGGTCGCCGACGGGACCTGGCCGATCTCGATCAGTCCGAGCTGCGAGCCTGCGTCGATCATTCCGGGATACACATGCAGGCCGCGCCCGTCGACGCGCACCGTTCCGGCAGTGACTTCGACCTTCGCGCCAACGGCGGCGATCTTGCCGTTCTCGATCAGGACGGTCGAGTTGAGCTGGACCGGTCCCGAGATCGGGTGCACGGTCGCGCCCGAGATCAGATAGCTCTTGCCGGCTGGCGGGAGCGGGGTATCGACGGAAAACGGCTTGAACTCGAGAGTTTGCGTGGAGAGGGAGCGGTGGTTGACGCCGAACGCGTCACGCCGCTCGAAGTACGGCTCGCCTTCGATGAAGGTCATTACGCACTTCGTGTAGTTGCTCATCGGATGGCCGTCCCAGATGGCCATGTCGCCATCCTTGCCGACCTCGATCGAGCCGACCTTCCCGTCGACTCCGAGCTGAATCGCGGGATTGATGGTGATCATCCGCAGAGCCCGCTCGGGAGAAGTTCCGTAGCGAATCGCCTTGGCGGCGTCTTGGGTGAGCGGGACGTTTCCGCCTTCCGTATCGGTGTTGATCGAGACGAGGACCCCGGCCTTGTCGAGGATGGTCGACGCGACCGGCGCGGAGTCGATGACCTCCAGCTTATAGGCGAAGCCGTCGCCGAAGATCGAGACCGGAACGTGGGCGGCGGCAAGCTCGGGAGCGATCTTGTAACCCTCCAGGGCGTGCTGCATCGTGAGGTTGAAGTGGTATTCCTGGCTGAGCCGAACCATCATCAGCATCTCGTCCTGCCGGTACGAGTGGCACTGGACGCGGATCTTCCCCTGAAGGATCTCGGCAAGGGCCTCCAGCCGCAAGTCGCGGCGAGGAGGGGCGATGCGCGGGTCGCTGCGGTGTTGCCGATAGTTGTCCCATCGGGCGATGTAATCCTTGGCATCCGCGAAGGCGCGGCGGTAAACCGCTTCGACACCCATTCGAGTTGCCGGGAAGCGCGGGTCGGTGTCTTGCCCGCCGGACTCCTTGACGTTCTCGCCGAGCGCGAACTTGATCATTCGGGGCGCGCCGGGGAACGGGAGGTCGGCGGTCGGATGCCGCCATTTGTGTTTGATGACGATGCTTTGGCCGCCGATCGGGTTGGCGCTGCCGTGGAGAAGCATTCCAGTGGTGATGCCGCTGGCAAGCGCGAAGTAAAGGCTCGGCTGGTCCGCGTTCAGCACGTCGGCCATCCGGACTTCGGCGGAAATGGAGTCGGATTCGTTGATGTCGTCCGCGCCTCGGTGGGAGTGCGCGTCGACCAATCCGGGGGTGACGAACTTGCCGGTCGCGTCGACGACCTTTATTCCGGCGGGCGCGCTGAGGTTCTTACCGACGGCGACGATGTGGCCGTTTTGGATGAGGACATCGGCGCCATCGAGGAACCCACGCGTGATGGTGAGCACGCGGCCATTCCTGATGAGGACGTTTCCGCCAGTGGTGAAGGTCGGCTTTCGCTGGGCCTCGAACTCGCTCGGATAGGTTTGGGCAAAGCCGATCGTCGCCAGGGACGCGAGGGCGGCGATAAGCGAGGTCCGGATCATCGCCCCACCTCCCCACCGAAGCGGTTGCGCGGGGTCGTTCCGACCGGCTTCGCTTCCGGATCGATCTTGTGGCCGTCGATGTAAAGCATCTTCACTTTTGTCTTTTCGTCCAGGAAATCGGCGGTCATGGCGACGACGTTGGCGGTCTTGCCTACCTCCAGGGTGCCGAGCTGGCGCTCGACCCCGAAGATCTTGGCGGCGTCCAGAGTGAGCGCGCGGAGCGCGACGTCGCGCGGCAGGCCGTTCTTAACCGCGGCCCGAAGGAACCCGATGAACTCTTTGGGATCTTTGCACCCGCGGTCGGTGAGCGCGAACGGGATACCGGCTTGGCGGAGGGCGTCGGCATTCTTCACCGTCTCCTGATAGAGCCGGGACCGCTCGGCGATCCGCTCGGGGAGCTCAGGTACGGGTGCGTCGCCGGGATCGTCCGCCGTCTTCGGGGGTGTTTTTGGGTCGGGCGGCTTGGGGGCGACCGGCTCGGGGCCAAAGTTGAGGCTCAGCAGAACCGGCGCTCCGCTTGCCTTGATCTGGTCGATCCTCCGGTATGCCTGTAAGCCGCCGACGAGGATCGGGCGGAGGTGGAGTTCGGCGGCGAAATTAAGCGCTCGGTCGATCTGAGAGGTGGTATCGGCCTCGATGCCGGTCGGCAAGCTTCGATCGAGGGCGGGAAGAAGCGCCTCCAGAGTCATATCGGACGGCGGCCGTTGAGCGCCGCCGGCCTGGAAAGCTTGCGTCGTCGCGCGATACCCCTGAGCGTCGACGAACGCCTGTCGAACGTGGGAGATCCTTCCCAGCAGGCTGGCCGGGTAGCCGCCGCCGAACCCGAACCCTCCACCGAAGGTCATGGCGAGCATCGTCCGAGGCGAGACGACGGCGTCGCGGGCGGGGCGGCCGGAGAGATTGGCGAGAGTTCCGATACCGTTCAGATAGCCACCGCCGGGCGCGATCATCAGCGTGGTGAACCCAACGTTTCGGTAGGGCCGGGCAACGTCGTCGGTAAGGGTCAAGTATTGGCGGGCCTGCAGCTCGGGACGGACTCCCTTTCGATTCGCCTCCCGCATGAATGCGGGCGCGTAGTCGCTGGTGGGGGGTGACGCGTCCTGGTTAGGATCCGCCGCTGGAGGCTTGACCCCGCTATTCGTGAAGGAATTGATGAGTCCGGGGAAGAGCGTTAGGCCCTTTCCGTCGAGCACCTCGGCGCCCGGCGGCACGCTTGCGTCCGGCCCTACGGCGACGATCAGGCCGTCTCTGATGACCAGGTTTCCCTTCTCGATCACTCGCCCGTCTCCGATCTCGATCCGAGCGCCCACGATCGCCTGCACGCGGTTTTCGGAGGGGATAGAGCTCTGGCCAAACGCCGCGGGCGCGACGAGGGCAAAGGCTAGAAGTCCGACACTACGTTGAAGTCTCATAGGGCGGATAACACGATAGCAGGTCCCGCCCGCACAGTGAAGTTATGAGAACCGAGAGCGCCATTGAAGAAGGGGGTTCGCATCGAAGCTTCTTGCCTCCGACTAACGTCTCCTCTGCGGAACCGGTCCGACCCCTTGCCGAGTCCCATTGCTAAAGGACCATGCGTCGGCAACATCGCCGACGCCTGCCACGGAGGCTGAAAATGTTAATCAAAAGGACCGTCGTTCAAGAAGAACCGCAACCGGAAACGAATATAACGGTCGTCCGACCGGAGCGAAATACCGGGCTCCTTGCGGGACTGGGGATCGCGACTCTGTTGGCAATCGGCGCGATCGCGTATCTGTCTTGGTATTTGCCGAATCAGAACGCGTACGAGCAACCGGTTGCGACGCAGCCGGTCGAAAGCGGCCGGGCCGAGCGTCTGCAAAACCCCGCGCCCAAGCCGAATACGGTGATCGTTAACCCGCCCGCGGTGATCCAAACCCCGCCGCCGGTAGTGACCCCGCCGCCGGTCGTGGTGACTCCGCCCCAGCACACGGTCATCGTTCCCGGTTCCTCGTCGCCCCCACCCGAGCGACCGACGAACAATGACGACCACACCAACACCACGCCCGATACGAGCACCAATAACGGCGGCTCGAACCAGTCCGACATGAACGGTTCCACCACCGGTGGCTAGTCGCTCGAACGGCTTGGACGCTTAGGCGTCCAAGCCGATTTATGGCGGGTACCCTGCGAGGATGCCCGCGATAGAACCGGCAGCCAAGCTTGCCCTGCAGCGGCACTACGTAGCCGCTCGGGCGGATCGCCCGGTTGCCCTGTCCGGCCGATTGGACGATCCTCAATGGGGTGGCGCGGGTTGGTCGGATGAGTTCGTCGACATCCTTGGTTCGCACGCTCCGAAGCCCCGTTTTAGGACCCGCATGAAAATGATGTGGGACGACGAGCACCTCTACATCGGAGCCGAATTAGAGGAGCCGCACGTTTGGGCCACCCTAACCGAACACGATTCGGTGATCTTTCACGATAACGATTTCGAGGTTTTCGTGGACCCTGACGGAGATTGCCAACTGTACGGCGAGCTGGAGATCAACGCGCTTAATACGACCTGGGACCTGCTGCTCGTGAAGCCGTACCGGGCCGGGGGGCCCGCCATCAATGGCTGGGAGATCAAGGGGCTGCGCACGGCGGTGCACGTGGACGGCACGTTGAATGATCCAACGGATACCGACCGCGGCTGGAGCGTCGAAATCGCCATCCCGTGGGCCAGCCTTTCCGAGATCGCCCACCGAAACCTACCGCCAAAAGCAGGGGACTTTCTGCGGATCAACTTCTCCCGGGTGCAGTGGGAGCACGAGATCGTCGACGGCAAGTACCGCAAAGTGCCGGGGCGGCCGGAAGATAATTGGGTCTGGTCACCGCAGGGGGTGGTCGACATGCACCGGCCGGAGCGGTGGGGGTGGGTTCACTTTTCCTCGTCGGCATCGGAGCCCCCACGCGAGCCGGCGACGCTGTTCGAAGTTTACGAGGCGCAACGTCTGTTTCGCGGCCACCACGGGCACTGGTCTTCGCGTGAAGAGGAGCTTGGGCTTGCCCCCATTCCCGGTTTGCGGATCGAGACCACCGCTTCGTTTTTAGAATTGTCCCTTGGGGATTGGCGGCTCGACCACGACTCCCGGCTATGGCGGGTTTCGTAGCGATATAGTGGTAGCCATGCGTCGCGTGGCTGCCCTCATTGGCTTTCTTATTCCGCTCCTTGCTCAAGCTCAGCAAGCGCCGACCTACCCGGTTTTCGAAAACGACAAGCTCCCGATCTCGCTTTACAAGCAGCGGCGCGAAGCGATCGAGTCGCAGCTCGGAGCGAGCGGGGCGGCGATCCTCTTCACGAATCCGGAGCGGAATCGCACCAACGACACCGACTTTCGGTTTCGAGCTGACTCTAATTTCCTCTATCTGACGGGGTTCGAGGAGCCGGACGCGGTTCTGGTTCTTGCGCCGGGCGGCATCGATATCGATGGCCGTCGCGTGAGGGAAGTGCTACTCGTCAACGAAAGCAATCCGACTTCGGAGACTTGGCTGGGATACCGCATGGGATCGCAGGGGGTCATGAGCCTCCTCGGGGTCGAGCTTGCGCTCCCGAATCGCCGCTTGGGCGACGTGCTGGAGGCGCTGGGGAAAACGCCGGGGCTGAAACTGGCCCGGCCCCTCGTTCCGCCCGATCCGTCCGGTTTGGTCGCGACGATGTCGAACAGCGTGAACGAGTGGCGCAAGGGGCTCGCAAGTAACGACCTGAACGTTAATTCCGCGCTCGCGAAGATGCGGGTCATCAAATCTCCCGAGGAAATCGTGCTGCTCCGCAAGGCGGCGGAGGCGTCGGTAATGGGGCACTTGGAGGCGATGCGAAGCGTGCAGCCGGGGATGCGCGAATACGAGATTCAGGCGTTGGTGGAGTATGTGTTCGCTCGAAACGGGTGCGAATCGGTGGCTTACAATTCGATCGTCGGCTCAGGTCCGAACTCGACGATCCTTCACTACGAAGCCGATCGGCGCCTTATGGAGAAGGGGGATATCGTTTGTATGGACGTCGCGGGCGAGTACCATGGATATGCCGCGGATGTGACAAGAAGTTTCCCGGTCAGTGGGAAATTTTCTCCCGAACAGAAGGCGATTTACGAAATCGTTCTCGCCGCTCAAGACGCGGGAATCGCAGCCTGCAAAGCGGGGGCTCCGTTCAGTTCCGCCCACGTGGCCGCCGCTAAGATTTTGGGTGACGGGCTCCTCAAGTTGGGAGTCATTACCGACCGGAACCAGCTTGGACGGTACTTCATGCATGGCACGAGCCACTATGTGGGCCTGGACGTCCACGATGCGCACGGCGACAATACGTTGCGCGAAGGAGCCGAGCTGACCGTCGAGCCGGGAATCTACATCAAAGCCGGCAGCCCGTGCGACAAGAAGTGGTGGAATATCGGCGTGCGCATCGAAGACGACATCCTGGTAACCGCCAACGGCCCCGTCAACCTCTCCGCGGGCGCTCCCAGGAAGGTTCGGGATATCGAAGCGCTGATGCGGCAGCGGGGAATCGGGAACATCCGGCTGCGCAAGTAGGGTTCGGCCTTAGCCAAGCCCGCCGTGGTACCGACAAGGGCGTTAAGCTCGTAGAAACCGATAGAACAGCATGAGTGAAACGATCCGACCCTTGGTCGATGTACAGAACACGAAGGATGTCCGGAATATCCCGATCGACAAGGTCGGGGTTCGCAAAGTGAAATATCCGGTGTTCATTCGCGAGCGCGATAACGGGCTCCAGCAAACGGTCGGGGAGTTCAGCCTGATGGTTGGTTTGCCTCGCCACTTCAAAGGAACGCACATGAGCCGGTTCCTGGAAGTTCTGGCCGAGCATAACCACGACGTGTCGGCGGAGACGATTCCGGACATCCTCGAAGGGCTTCGGGACCGGTTGAACGCGGTGACCGCGCATCTGGAGGTGCGGTTTATCTACTTCCGCGAGAAGGCGGCTCCGGTTACCGGCAAGGTCGGAATGATGGGTTACGAGTGCGCTTTCCTCGCCTCGGGCGGCGAAGTAAACGATTCGGTTTTGGAAGTGATCGTGCCGGTCACGACCCTGTGCCCGTGCAGCAAGGAGATCTCTTCGTTCGGCGCCCATAACCAACGCGGTTACGTAACGGCCCGGATACGGACGAGTGGGCTGGTGTGGATCGAAGAGATCGTCGACCTTGTGGAGGCCGCCGGGTCGGCTCCGCTCTATCCGGTGCTCAAGCGTCCGGACGAAAAGTTCGTGACGGAGCAGGCGTATGAGAATCCCCGCTTCGTGGAGGACATGGTCCGTGAAGTTTCCGTAGCGTTCGACGCCCACCCGCTGATCACGAGCTATGAGATCGAGGTCGAGAACCACGAGTCGATCCACGATCACAACGCCTACGCATACGTCAAGCGAGACCGTGTGACGCCGTAGCCACTCGAGTCAGGCAAAGCGAAATCGGCTCGCCCTGCCAGGTAGGTCGAGTGGGCCGCGCTCGGACCGGATTTCGATCACCTCGGCCAAGTCGCCGGGCTTTTCACTTAGAACGATCTCGGGGCGAAGGTTCGGCGCCGTCCCGAAGAGACGGTCGATCTGCGGCCCGTCAGAGGCCGGCGCCGGAACGGCCAGCACGAGTTGCGTGACCGCCGGCACCGAAGGCAGAGCGCTCGGGGATAACCTTTCCTTAAGCTTCGGCGCGTAGTCGCAAAGAAAGAAATCGAACGGCGCCGGTCGAGAGGGATAAAGGTTCCGGCAAATCAACTGCGGTGTGCGTGCCTCGTCCTCGTCGAAGCCTCTAAGCCGCAGGAGTTCGGGGTCAGGCTCCCACTTCTCGCGAAGCGACATCGGGATCCCCATCTCCTCATACCGGCGGGTCGCGACCGCTAAATCGATCGGCTCGAAGACGAGCGTGCGAATCGTCGCGGCCGAAGGCGCGCCCTCGTCGAGCTGAAGAAATTCAAGGTTGAATCCGCCGAGGGCCACACCGGAGGTACGCCCTTGGGGCCAAAACCGGCCAATGGGCCAAGCGACCGGAAAGCCAAGGCGCTCGGTGAAGAGCTCCATCGCCTCCTCGATATCCGGCACCTCGCAGATAAGGTGATCCAGGCGGCGGAGCCATGGGCTCTCGGAGCCGCTGAGCCGATACATATCAACAAAGACGTGGCGCCGTCTAATAAAGACGGCGCCACGTGGTGCGCTACGGACTAGAACCGGTAGCCGAGTGAGAAGGTGATCGCGTTGGCGCGCGCGCCGCCGGCGCGGTCGCTCAGATAGCCGGCAATCTCCGCGACGATATGCTCGCCGAGCTCTTGGCCGATGCCGCCTCGGATCCCGATCGCGGTGTTGGATCGGTTGACGTCGACGAATGCGACGCCCGCGCCCAGGAAGAAGTAGCGGCGCTTCAGAACGTCGGCCCCACCCTGGTACCAGCGCTGATTCACCATCAGCGGGATAACGTTTCCGTTACCGTTAAACCCCTTCGTCCAGTAGTCGAGCGAAATGAAGGTCTCGCTCCCCTTGACTAGCGAAGTCGGGATCATGTACTCGACACCGAGGTCGAGAAGCGTATTCCCTACGTTGGTCAACGCGGAGTCGAGCGGCAAAGCGATGCCGGCGCGAACCGTGATGTTGACCGGAGTCAGGTCGGGCTGGGTCGGCGACTGTGCGGCGGCGACACCTGCAATTCCAATTGCGGCAATCGTTGCCGCTACGGTGTAAATCTTCCTCATGACTGCAAAACCTCCCGGAAGGGACCGAGCGGAAGCTCGTTCCTTGAGCGCCCCCATTTTAGCTCTAACCAAAGCAGATGTCTACTCACTTGTGGATGGACATAATGCAGGAAATGCCAAGAATCACGCTGAAACCGACTCAGAGTGCGCTAATCGTGATCGATGTTCAGCCGGTGCTGATGCCGTCGATCCACCAAGGGGACGTTCTGACCGAGCGAATTCGTTTCCTGGCGAGGATCGCCAGGTTGTTGGAAGTGCCGGTTTTTGCCACCGAGCAGAACCCGTCGCGGATGGGAT
Source organism: Fimbriimonas ginsengisoli Gsoil 348 (assembly GCF_000724625.1). Classification (GTDB taxonomy): domain Bacteria; phylum Armatimonadota; class Fimbriimonadia; order Fimbriimonadales; family Fimbriimonadaceae; genus Fimbriimonas; species Fimbriimonas ginsengisoli. Next base: position 1,727,113 of record NZ_CP007139.1, read on the forward strand.
CGACGGTGGATGCGATCTGCGAGCTAGTCGCCGATCCGGCTCCATTTTCCAAAATGGCGTTCAGCGGCGGCGGCTGCGCTCCCTTCATGGATGCCCTCAAGGCGAGCGGGCGGGGCCAGGTTGTGTTGGTCGGGGTGGAAACTCACATTTGCGTATCTCAGACCGCGCAGGGGCTGCTCGATGCCGGCTATGAGGTGGTCGTCTGCCCGGATGGGGTCTCGGCGCGGTCGCTGGAGCGCCATAAGCTCGGCATGGAACGGATCCGCGATGCCGGCGTCGTGCCGGCCCACACGGAAGCCGTCGCCTACGAATGGCTCGGCACTGCCGAACATCCGCGGTTCCGCGAAGCTCTGAGTATCGTGAAACAGCATCCGTGAACGAATGGTTGGCGATTCCTCACCTGCGGAGAAAACTTAGACATGCAAACTCTCTCTGAATTGATCAAAGCCGGAGATGCCGAAGGGGTGCGCCGGATGCTCGACAAGAACCCAGAGGTTCTCGAGTCGGAGAGCGCCGAGGCTCCATCGTGGCTGTTGTTGGCGCTCTATTACGGGCAGGCCGGCGTCGCCGACGCGATTCGCCAATATCGTCCGAAGCTCACGATCTTCGAGGCATCGGCGATGGGTGACCGGCATGCCCTCGATGCAATCCTCGCCCAAGATCCCTCCGCACACGCACAAGTCAGCTCGGACGGCTTCACCCCGCTGGGATACGCAGCCTATTTCGGCCACTACGAGGTGCTCCGCGCGCTCCTCGACGCCGGAGCCGATCCCTCGGTCCCCTCGCAGAACCCGATGGGGGTACTCCCGCTCCACTCCGCCCTGTCGAGCGGTCACAAAGAGGTGGCCCGCCTTCTCATCGACCGGGGAACGGACGTGAACGCAGCCTCCGCCGAAGGGTGGACCCCTCTCCACTACGCTGCCCACAACGGCGACATCGAGACCGCTAAGTACTTGCTGGATCACCACGCTAAACGGGAGGTCTTAACCCGCGAAGGCAAGTCCCCCGCCGACTTGGCCGAGGAGCGAGGGTTTTCCGACCTCGGAGAGTTGTTGCGTCCGGTTGGGGCGTAGCCGTTCAGGAAGCTACTGCCCGGTTCGATAGAGCGACGTCTTTCGGCCGAACAGGCGGAATTCGAGGGTGAACGAGGATTGCCGGGCGTAGTTATCGTTCTCGTTGGCGCCGGTGTGGAAGCCGAGGACGAGCGCTTGGCCCAGGAGTCCGCGGAACGGCCAAGTCAGCTCCGCGTCGAACCGGCTCTCGAACCGCCGCACCGCGAAACCGCCCTTCGCTTCTTCCCAGGGGAAATACCACGCCTTGGTCGAGAGCGTCAGGTACGGGTCGCGGTAGGGGCTGGGCCGGTCGCCGCCACTGAAGTAGAGGGGCGGCATGGTGAGTTGCAGCCACGGATTAGCCAGGAAAGTCGCGGTGTGGTGCGGGTTGATACCGGTATCGATCCGCTCCCGGTATTCCGCGCTAAGCAATCCGAGCTTGAGGAGGGCGGGGGATTGCGTTCGATATCGACCGCCGGTATCGATCGGACGGCCGGTGACCGGAACCTCGAAGGAGTAATACACACCCGTTTTCCGGTTCGTCAGGCTCTCGTTGCTTCGGTAGCGGACGCCCCATTCGCGGCGCATAAACGGGAGGAGGATGCTCCTGCGGTAGACGTCGGTAGTTTCCTGGCTCACGGTGCCGGTGAATCCCGCGTTGGTGTCGTTGAGCTGGGTAGAAAGCGTGGCGGCGAAAGACGCGTGGATCGGATGCAGCGGGTCGCCCCCGAACGGCCGAGGGAATCCGATGCGCACCGGCAATTCCAACACCCACTGTTTATCTGCTCCTTCGACATTCGCCAAGGCGGGCTGGATGGAGACGCTTCTCAACGTGCGAGGGGTGTGCGTGGCGGTCAACGATGCGTCGCCGAAGACGATTCGGAGGTCGTAGTCGAGCTCGGTGTCTCGTCCAAGGACGGCAAAGTAGAACTTTGTATCCTTGGAGGAATACTCGACCGGAACGGCGGCTTGGAGCGTTACCTGGCGATACGGCCCGGGGGTTGGTTGAGCTTCCACGGCCCGAACGCCGAGCAGCCCGACGTAGCGGCCCTTGCGAATGACTAAAACGGACCACCGAGCCGGATCGTCGATCCGCGAGACTTTGAGGTGTTCCGCTAATAACTGGTTCGCCGCGATCGGGATCTCCGCTCTTATCTCGATTCGCCCAGATGTTTCCGCTTGCTGAAGGTTTCGTACGGTGACGCCGCGAAAAATGCGGTCGTTAGGCCCTAGCCATCCCGGCGTCCGCTGAGCCCAGGTTTGGGCCACCGCTGACAAAAACAGTAGCGTCGTCCAAAGAACGCGGCACGGCGCAACTTGTTGCACGAAGGGAGTGTAAGGGATTACCCGTCTCGCTTCAACTGCCGGGCATACTCAGGTCTGTCGCCCGACCCACCAGGACTTTCTATGTTTTTCGGATTGCTGCTTCTCGGCCAAACACCACCTCCCGTTTCCATCTCGCAGATCGATGCGCTTGTCAAGCAACGCGACGTGGCCGCTCTGCAGCAGTTGCTCGTGAAGCAGACCGGAGAAAACCCGTTCTCTCTGCTTAAGACCGGCGGCGCGTATGCGGCCGGCTCGCTCGGATGGTCTACGAAAGAAATCGTTTCGCCAAGCGGCCGAAACCGTTACGTCGTTATTTCCACACCGATCATTTCCGAGGATGCCGGCGAGCTGCTGTTCCAAGTGGCGCCCAGTGGCAAGCTCCAATACATTCCCGAGAGTGACGCCTTGGGAGTGCGTCTGGACAAACACTCCTTCTTCGTTCGCTTTAATCCGGCCAAGGGCGAGGCCGAACTTCACGACCATCTTCGAGCGCATTGGGATGGAAAGGCGAATCGTGAGTTCTTCTTTAGGTTGTCGCCGACGTTTAAGGTGCGAGCGATCACCGGCATAGGGGGTGGAGAGATCCCGTTTGCGCAAGGTGGGGGCATCGTGTTGTTGGAGCCCCGCCCAGGTGCACCGCTCGACTTCCTCATCGACTACTCGGGCACGGTCCATAAACCCGGGTTCCAGCGCGAAATTTCCCCTCGCGAAGCGACACTTTCGGCATCGGTCTGGTACCCGATGATTGGGCGCCAACCCTCGACCTACGACATCGGCCTGGAGATTCCGAAATCTTGGACGGCCTTGGCTCAAGGCGAGCAAGTGTCCGACACGCCGTCGGGAAGTAACCATGTGATGCGGTTCCGGATGAAGGTTCCGGTCGTCTGGTTCGGAGCCTCCGCGGGGCCTTATCGCACGGTCGTCTCTAAGATCGGTGGGCGCGAATACGCGACGATGAGCCAGACGATGACCCCGGACGACATGCGCGTCCAGAACGAGCTGAATGCGGAGGTCGTGGAGTTCTACTCGAAGAGATTCGCGCCGTACCCGTTCCGACGCTGGACGGCCGACGACAGTTGGCAATTCGCGAACGGCGTCGGCGCGCTCGAGGCTTACTCCTTCGCCACCTATGGCGGCGGCCTGCCCGGCCAGGACGCTCACGAGCCGGCCCACACCTGGTGGGGCGGCCTCATTAACAACGATTACCTCACGTCGCTTTGGAACGAGAGCTTCGCCAACTACTCGATGTCGTTCTTCGCCCGTCATCGTCCGGTCGGTAACGATGCGGAGCGAATGGCTGCGCATGTCTTTCCCGCCGTTCCGCTGCCCGGGATCGAAGATGCCCCACTTTCCCGTTCGGGGGTCGGAATCGGCCCGGCCGCGCCGTCGCTCGGGTACGGCAAGGGCGCGATGGTGCTGCAACTCCTTGAGAACGAGATCGGCTCGGACATGATCACCCGAGCCATGCACGAATGGCTGCGCACCAATCCTCCTCGACACGTCGGCAGTTGGGAAGATTTCGAGCGGGTCGTGAATCGGGTTACGGGCAAAAATCTCTCGTGGTTCTTCGATCAATGGGTGCGCCGTAAAGGGCTGCCGAACTTCAATTTGGCCGACGTCAAGTGGGAGGCGGGTCGGCTCTCCGGTCGATTGGCCTTTACCGGAGATCGGTACCGAATCCACTCGGAGCTTCGCATCGAATTTTCTGACGGGGTTTCGAAAACCGTCAGCGTGGAGGCGGGGGACGATGGGATCTTTTCAACCGCATGCGAGCAACGCCCGGCTGCGATCACCGTTGACCCGAACGGTTTCATTCCACGATCCAACGCCGAGTCCGACCCGCGAACGAAGCTGACGCGATTCTTGTACGGTCATCCGTATTATCTGGATCCGGCGCACCCGGACACCCTCGCTTGGGCTCGCTTTGGCAAGAAGCTTGAGAAGCTGCCCGACGATTTGAGCGGCGCAGTGATCATTGGAACTCCGGATAACGTGCCTGCGATGGCGCCTCTCTGCCAGGCGGCTGGATTCACCGTCGCCGGCGATAACCTTACATACAAGGGAACGACCATCGATCTCCGACACGCCGGCGCGCTCGCCGTGGTGGACTTGCCGAACGGAAAACATTGTGTGATCGGCCTCGGTAAAACCAGGCTAAGCCCAGACACGGGCAACTCTCGCCTCATCCTATTCGACAACTACGGCCGGCTCCTCCGCGCGGACACGGAGCAAATCCGTGAAGGCAACCTAACCTACAAGTTTCCGTAGCCACCCATGGCACCGGCATCTTGCCAGTGGGTCCCAAGGCCATCATGGTTATCAACCAAATAGATTGACAATACAGGTTCAACCCGTAGCCCGGGGATTTATCCCCGGAGAGACCTTGAACCGCGGCTAAATCCACGGGCTACGGGTGAAATCAGACATGGGAAATGTAAGCCTAATTTGTCAATGAGCATCCAGCCCTTGGCTTTCTCACATGACCGGCACGGTCATGTGGGTTCATCTGCTGAGAGCCGATGCTACGGTTACACGACCAGGATGGTCGTGAGACACACGGGCAAGCTGCCCGTGCCACGGCTAGGAGTGCAGGACATCCTTTAGGAGCCAGCGTTCTAAGTCGTCGACGTAGCGATCGAAGGTGAAGCGGGAGCGGACCATCCGGATTCCCTCAGTGGCGAGGGCTTCTCGTAGGTCGTCGTCTTCGATCAACCGGGTTATGGCGGCGGAAAGCGCTTCGAGGTCGCCCTGGGGAACGACGAGGGCGTTGCGGTGGTGGGAGAGGACCTCGCTTAAGGGGGCGTCTTCGGCTCCGATCACGGGCGTACCGCACGCCATCGCTTCCAAGATTGGCGGGCCTCCCGAGAGGATGAGCGCATCTGCTTCGTGGTATTCGGCGAGGAGATCTTTCGCCCAGGGTCCCACCACGGTTCGCAGCGCCACCCGACGGCCAAGGGCTTCCGCCACCTGGGCCGCTATTTCGAAGGACGAGCGGTCGACGCATAAGAGGCGGAACGGATCGTGGGCTTCCCCGGGGCAGAGCTTTGGCGTCCATTCTGCAATCGGTACGCCGGGATGGATGAGAAGGGGATCGAACTCGTCGGTAAAGGTGCGTCGCAGCTCGTCCACGATCGCCTCGGTGAGCGAGGTCGCCGGGCTTACGCGCAGCTCCGAGAGGGTCGCGCGCCGATGGAGGAGGTGATCGGGCAGGGCGCGCCAAGGCCGAGACCAGGGGGCCGGCGCGTAGGACGCGAGACTGTCGTCGCACAGGACGAAGGCATAGGGATATCCGGCCTCGTCCGCAGCGCGGATGGGGCCGACGGTAAGTCGAGCCATTCCCCAAAAGCAGACGATATCGGGACGAAATTCGGTCAGCCACGCCGCGGTTCGGTGCTCGTTGGCCTCGGTAATCCTCGCTCTTTCCCTGTAACTAAACTTCGGCGGCGGGGCGGAGAGACTAAGGACCCGGTCAACGCAAATCCCATCGACCTTGGTCGCGGGTGGATCGCCGTCTTCCAACCGGTCATTGCTAGAGAGAGCCCGGACCGTCCACCCTCGGTCGGCCAAGCACCGCGCGGCTTGGTGGCACAATGCCTCGGCGGCGCTGGCGCCAATCGGAGGGTATGTCGCACCGACCATCGCGACACGCGGCTTCACTGATACCTCCCGTCTCGCTCGCCAATCTCCATGCCACCCACGCCTATATAGAGATCATCGGCAGGTTAGTGCAAGTTTTTGCGTCTGCCTCGGAGATTTCCTTTATGCCGGTGAACGCCAGGGCTGATTTGCGATATCTAACCCTTGAGCCCGAAGGTGACTAGTCGCGCATATAGTAAGCAATTCCAAATTCCCGCGCCATTTGGTCAAATCGAGGATCGGCAGTCCAGAGCAGCAATCCATCTACCTTCGCAGAAGCGAGGAGATGAATGTCTATCCAACCCACTCCTCTACCGTGTAGCTTCCGTTCGCGAACAAATCGCACGATGGCGTCGTGAGAGACCATCGAAGCTCGGCCAATCTTCTCGTAATCGTCTAACAGCTTGAGCCGGCCACCGACATCACCAATGAGCAGTTCACCAAAGACGAAGTCGTGACCGACGACAAGTCCCTCCGCCAAGAGATGGTCCAATTCGTCGGCGTAGGGAGGCTTGTTTGACAAGAACCTAATCCAAACGCTGGTGTCAACTAATACGGTCATTCGCCGGCAGGAGCCTCACGCCGGCGTGGCACGTCTTTCGCCTGAGGTTCCGAGCCACGAAGAGATCTCAGTCGTTGGTACGCCTCGTGACGCACCAACGCTTCAAGGCCAAGCCGCACCGCCTCTGTATCGCTTGCCGCTCGCGAAGCTCGGCGAGCCTCAGAAAGGAGGATCGGGTCGATGTTCAGAGTCTTCTTCATACATATCGTTCTACCATACGTGTATGGTAATAACGGCCGTACATTAAGTTACACGAGGGGAAACCGCTGATGATCCAGCAACGCCCCTGCAGCAAAACACAAGGGGTCGGTCACGACGTGGGAGGCTCCGGTAAAGGTCGTATCGGCATCCATGAAAATGGCGACGTGAGCCACTCGCGGTTCCGAACTCAAATTCGGAGTAGCCATGTGAGGGCATCGGCCGTGGTGAAAAGTGACGTCGCCCGCCCGCAGCGGCAGGGTCACGCGGGGTTCCCAGCGCATCTCCGGGGCGACTTCGAAGAGACTTCGGGCGTCGGCCAAGTTCTGGGCTTGAAGGTCGGTCCGGCGTTGCTGTCCGGGGATAAACGTCATGCATCCCGCCTCCACCGGCACGTCACCCAAGGCGATCCAGCAGGAGATCGGATTTGGGCTGTTCGCGTGCGGCCAGTAGGGTTGGTCCTGGTGAAACTCCGTCGCTTTGCTGGTACCCGGCGCCTTGATCAGGATCTGGTCGTGCCAGAGGCGCAAGGGGACGCCGGCCAATTCCTTCGCCGCGGCTCCGATGTTCGGATGGAGCGTCAGGCGAGCCATCTCTTCGTCCTGAGTCCACACGTTCACGAACTGGGCGAAGATCGGGCTACCCGCGCTGAGGTCTCGAATCCGTTCGGCCGCGCTTAACGCCGCCTCCCGGAAGTGAAACGCTTCGTCGCGGGAGATCAGCCCTTTCACTCGAACAAATCCGTCTCGCCGGTACGCCTCGATGTGCGAGGAATCCACCATCGTTCCCATCGTAACTCGCATCCTATCCCGTTTGCGCGAAGCGGTTTGGTACCCGGAAGGAAGCGACCCTCAAGCATCGTAGTCAATACCAGTGGGGTAAACGGTGGTACGCATGGCAAAGATCGAGTTTGATAACGATCCGCATCGAAGATTCAACCCGCTCACCGGAGAATGGATTCTCGTTTCTCCTCACCGAACGAAGCGGCCGTGGCAGGGACAGCAGGAGAAGCCAGCCGAAGAAAATCGCCCCCAGCACGATCCGAAGTGCTATTTATGCCCGCGTAACGAACGAGCGGGCGGCGTCCACAACCCGGATTACAAGTCGACCTTCGTTTTCACCAACGACTTCTCCGCGCTGTTGCCCGACGCTCCCTTAGGCGACGCCTCCCCTAGCCCCCTCCTGAAAGCGGAAGGGGCGCGCGGCGAGTGCCGGGTCATCTGCTTCTCGCCGCGCCATGATCTGACCCTCGCGAAAATGGAGGTTCCGGACATCGCTCGCGTCGTCGATACCTGGGCGGACCAGATCACCGAGCTCGGTTCGCGATACAAATGGGTGCAACTCTTCGAAAATAAAGGAGAGGCGATGGGCGCCTCCAATCCCCATCCCCACGGCCAGCTCTGGGCCTGCGACTTCCTGCCCACCCTTGCCGCCCGCGAGGACGCGTGCCAGCGAGAGTATTTCGAAGCAAACCGCCGTCCGCTATTGCTGGACGTCGCTGAGGAAGAGATCAAGCGGGGTGATCGGGTCGTCGCCCAGTCCGAGCACTGGCTGCTCCTGGTCCCGTTCTGGGCGGTTTGGCCATTCGAGTACCTCTTGATCCCGCGCCGCCACGTGCGCCGCCTGCCCGAGCTCTCGTCCGAAGAACGAACCGACCTCGCGAAGATCTTGAAAGAGGGACTGCGACGCTACGACGCCCTTTTCGACGTGAGCTTCCCCTACTCGATGGGTTGGCACGGCGCTCCGACCGATGGACAGGAGCATGCCCACTGGCAACTGCACGCCCACTTCTATCCGCCTCTTCTGCGGTCGGCGACGGTGCGAAAATTCATGGTCGGCTTTGAGATGCTTGCTGAGAGCCAGCGAGACTTAACTGCGGAGATGGCGGCGAAACGATTGAGGGAGGTCGGAGGGCTTTAAGGCAATGCCAACCGGCTATATTTGATCCATGCTCCGCCGATTCTTGCTCGTCTCCGCCTTTGCCCTCGCGGCCCTTGCCAACGCCCAGGAACGGGTTCGGGACGTGATCTACCTCAAGTCGAACGGTGCCGCGTTCACGATGGACGTTTTCAAGCCGAAGACGCCGAACGGGGCCGCGATCATCTGGCTCGTCAGCGGCGGTTGGTATTCGAACCACGAGGGGATCAACTCGCAGCTGGCGGATGCGATGACAGCGTCGGGCTTCACCGTTTTCGAGGTGGTTCACGGAGCCCAGCCGAAGTACACGATCCCCGAAATCGCGGTGCAGATCAAGCGCGCGGTTCGGTTCGTCCATGTCAATTCCGCCACCTATGGCGTCGACACGAACCGCATCGGCCTCTCCGGGATGAGCGCCGGCGGGCACCTCTCGCTGTTAACCGCCGGCACCGGAGACGCCGGTAACCCCGACGCGAAAGACCCGGTGGAGCAAGCCCCCAGCACGGTCGCCGCCGTCGTGGCGTTCATGCCTCCCACCGACTTCCTCCACTACGGCACCCTGAGCACCAAGGAGCTGATGAGCGGCATCACGTTTGCGCCGTTCCGTCCCGCCTTCGGTTTCAAGCCGAACGCCACCGACGAGGATATCGCTGAGATCGCGAAAACGGTTTCGCCGATCACTTACGTGACCGCCAAATTCCCGCCGACCCTTCTGATCCACGGCGACGCCGACCCCCTCGTCCCGATCCAGCAGTCCGAATCGTTCCGCGACGCCCTTAAGAAGCAGGGCGTGGAAACCGACCTCGTCCCCGTCAAAGGCGGCAAGCACGACATGGTAACCTTCGCCGGCGGCTTCCCTCGCCTCATCGCCTGGTTCCAAGACAAGCTAAAGAAGAAGTAGCTGAGGCGGCCGATTCATCTTCGCAGACGGGACGCCTGCTCCACGTCCAGCACGATCCATCCAGTTAACGGCTCTACGTTGATTCCCCCCTCCGCCGCCGGCGACCAAGTCGCCCGGCGGGTTCGCTCGCCGGTCTTCGCGTCGCAGACATAAACCCGCAGACCGGTGGACGGCCGCACCGAAAGGTGTACCGGCAATCGCTCCCCTTCGATCGGGTCTACGTTCACCCTCAGCACTCCTCCAGTGGTGGACTCCGCCTGAGCAACCGCGCGGCCGTGCCACGTCGACCGATCCGTAAACCGGTAACCACCTTTGACGATCGTGGTCACCACTCGTTTGGCGTCGTCGTCCCACACCTTCTCGGCTTGTCCCCACGGCCCCTTTGCGATCCAGCCGAAGCGGGGGATCGTGTAGCTTCCCTCTAAGAACTTCGTCGATCCGAAGTTGACCACCACCCGAGTCCCATCGGACCACCGGGTCTCCTGTACGTCGCGGTCCGGGGTTAGAAAGCGGTGGGAAACCATTTCCTTATCCGCCAATGCCTCATGGATCTTCGCCGTATTGCGATAGCTCGTCATGAATTTGCCGCGGTCTTTGAACCACGATCCGGTCCCTGGGTCGCTTACCATGAAGCCCGCCGCGACTCCGTAAAGCACGCTCGCCGCGTCTTTTTTCTCCTGGATCCAGTCATTGGGAATCCCGACCGTCACGTCGTTCACGTCCCACGGGTACCACATGGTGATCGCGCTATCGTGGTAGACGAGCTGCCATAGCGGAACCCGGTAGGTGTGCCCGACGCTTCCCCAGGTGCGGTAGTACCGCCACTGCTCGTTATCCCCTTCCGAGGTTGGAAAGGTGACGTCCGGCCAGGGCCATTGCGCACTGACGATCCCGTAGAAGATGCTCGTATACGGGACCTCCCACCACTTCCCGTGCTCCGCGGCGGGAATCACCTCCAGATCGGTCACGTACTTCAGAAAGTCGCGGACCGCCCCGCTCCACTCCCTCCGCCCGAGCGGGTGCTTCGGATCGTAGCATTCCTCCAGCGAGCCGCCGCCGAGCGGTCCGTCGTCCACTCCCAGGTAGTCGGCGGTGATCTGGTCGAAGTAGATCGCCGTCGTCGGCGTCTTCGCCAGCCTCTTGGGAATGATCTCTTTCCCCACGGTTTTGTAGAAGCTTGGGCACTGAATCCACCAATCTCCCTCGCCGCGCGGCTTGCCGTCGGCCGCTACCGCCACGTGTTCGAGCGTGTCGTAATACCCGCGCCCGCTCGTCCCTGAGAGGTACGGATGATCGGGGCTCACCGGGTGTGAGGAGAGGTAGTAATCGTAATCCTCGGTGATGTATCCAAGCGCGTTGGCCGCCTTCACGGCGTCGCCGTGCGCGCTCCAGTCTTGGACGTGGTGTACGCATCGGTCCACTCCAAGCGCCTTCATTTCCCGATCCGAAACGAGCTGATTGAAATCCCAAAGCCCGGGCGCGCCGTACAGCTTCGGGATGTTCTTGTTGCTTCGCGCCTTGGTAGATAACTTCCCGAGCTCGGTGCGGGCGCGAAACGCCTTCGCCATATCGACATAACCCCCCTTGGCCGTGAAGTGGTATGTGACGGCCCGAGCGTAGCCGAGCGATCCTTTTTCCGCCTCCCACCTCACCCACGGCGCTCTTTGGCCGTCCGTTTTCAGACACTTGAGAGTCGCATCGAACGGGGTATCGACCATGAGGGAGTATCCGCGGCCACTCCGGAGATCGACGACCCCCACCCATGGCATATCGAGGGCGTTCACGTGGATGTGATCAAGGTTGTAAAGCGGCCACTTGTCCAGATCGGTTGGATAGAGGTGACCGTCGTTGTAGTCGGCAACGGTGAGAAAGCTCCCCGGTTCGGGCTGAAAGGGGGCGAAGAAGTCGAACGGTTCGATCTTCGCCTGAGGATCGTCTGCCTGGATGGAAACGGTCAAATTTCGAGACCGTGGCGGAAGCGTGAACTCCACCTGAGCCTTGAGGCCGGCAGACTTAAAACGTAAGTTGCCGCCGCTCTGAGAAACTGGTCCGGTGAGCGGAATCCGTGCCCCTTTCGCCTGACGCCAAACCTGCCCCGTCCCCTTATCGAGCACCGCCATCTCTCCGCTCGAGGGATCGACTTCCACTCGCAATTCGGAATTCTCTAGCCGAGCCACCGTACCCACCGATAACCCGAGCGCAACCATCCAAAGCGATCCAGCCATGTCCGTGGGGTTTACCCCGGCAGCCTCAAGAGGGCTTTGTCACGACCATGACTGGAGAGAGGCAATCCGGTGCGCTCCCCCAACAATATGGGCGCCGACAAGCTGGGTTTCTACGTCCCTTGTCTGATTTCACCGTAGCCCGGGGATGAAGGTCATTGACAAATTATGTTTACAATTCCTTTGTCTTGTTTCACCCGTAGCCCGGGGATAAATCCCCGGGCTACGGGTGAAACAAAACTATTCTTGATGACCCTGTTGTTGAGCGCCAAAACTCAATCTCTACTCCTAAACGGGTTCGTACGGCTGAAGGTGGGAAGCGATGACTCGGCGGAGGGCGTCGTGCACGGAGGGGTCGTAGGGGACCGAGCCGCGGACGTCGGCGGGAATCGACATCGGAGGGATGGTGGCGTAGGCCGGGTCTTCGGTCGCGTAGCGGGGGAAGATGTGGGCGTGGAGGAACGGGTCGAGGTTGCCGTAGATCGAGTAGTTAATCCGGACGGCGTCGGTGGAGGCGAGGACCGCGTCGCCCAACTTCGCCATGTCGTCGAGGAACGCCGTGCGATGCTCGCCTTGTAGGTCGTTCAGCTTCTCGACAAGCGGAAACGCGAGGAGAAGGCAGTAACCGGGCAGGAATTGCGAGTCGCCCATGACGGCGTAGCCGCTCTTCATTCGGGCGATCTCCAGGGGGTTCTCTCCGGCTTCCAGGGCGGCGAGCCGTTCGGCAGGTGTTAGATTTGGCATCGTAGCTGTTATGATGCCCTCAGCAATGGCGGCAGCGGTTTCAGCGGAGAAGCAATCGGGGCATCGGAGCGGTTTTATCGCCGCGTGGTTAGGGTGGGCGTTCGACGGACTGGATGGGATGCTGTATCCCTTGGTCGCGGTTCCGTTCGTGATGGAGCTCCTGGGGCCGGGAGCGACCGTTCCGCAGGCGGCGGCGAAAGCGGGTCTGATTCAGGCGATTTTTCTCGTTGGCTGGGCGATCGGCGGGCTCGTATTCGGCCGGATCGGAGATGCGCTTGGCCGCTCGCGAACGTTGACGCTCACGATCGTGACTTACGCCGCGTTCACCGGACTTTCCTTCTTCGCCCACGAGTGGTGGCATTTGGCGGTGTTTCGCTTCTTGGCCGCCCTCGGAATCGGCGGAGAGTGGGCGGCGGGGTCGGCGCTGGTCTCCGAGACACTGCCCGCGCGCTACCGCCCCTGGGGGAGCGCGATGCTGCAGACCGGCTACATGATCGGCATCATCTTGGCCGCGCTCACCGTCGGATCGTTTGCCGGCTTCCATTCTTATCGTTACGTGTTCCTCGTCGGCGTTCTCCCGGCGGTCGTCACGATCTGGATTCGGCGCTCGGTCCCGGAGCCGGAGGAGTGGGCAGGCGAGCGGACCGCCCGGAAGATGCCGAAGATTTCCGACTTGTTCGGGCCGGAAGTTCGGAAGGCGACGTTGTTTACGCTCGCCGTTGCCAGCCTCGCCCTCACTTGCTCGTGGACCCTTATCTACTTCTCCACCCAGGTGCTGCGCGGCCTGCCCGAGGTAAAGGCGATGGCCAAACCCGCGGTGGACGATCTTGTCCGTAGCGTGACGATCGCGTACTCGATCTGGAATATCGTGGGCAACTTCCTCGCCGCGGCGATGGCCCGCTACATCGGATACCGTCGCGCGTTTATCGTCATGGCGGCGGGCGGCTTGGTCGCCTATGTGGTCGGATTCGCGCATCCGCGCCCGCTCGACGAATTCAAGATCTGGATGAACCTGTCCGCGGTCTTCGGGCTCGGTCTCTTCGCGTTGTTCCCGCTGTACCTGCCACCGCTCTTTCCGACCCTGTTGCGAACCACCGGGGCCGGGTTCGGCTATAACTTCGGCCGAATCGTTGCCGCCGCCGGAACCCTGTACCTGGCGATGTCCACCGCGGGGGCGGTGAGCCCGCACCAGGCGATCTACCTATCGGGCCTGCTGTTCATTCCGATCATCCTCCTGGCATTCTTCATGCCGGTACTGAAGGAAGGAACTTAAGAAGACTTGGAGATTCGGAGGTTGTTGACCACCGAGTCGACGCCTCGGATCTCCTTAACCGCTTCTTCGACTCGCTTCTTCTCGGCCGCGTCGTGGACGTGCCCGCCGAGGGTCACAACGCCGTTTCTGGCTTCGATGTGAAGGCCGCTCACATCGACCCCTTTGCGCTGGAGAAGGGCGGCATTGATTCGGGCGACGAGTTGGGCATTGCCCAGCGCCCGGCCACCGGTCTCCGCGACCTTGCCGACGTCGCGCTTCAGGTCGTTCGCGTCCTGCGAATTGCAAGCGACGACCGCCATCGCGGTGGCCAATAGGATCGCCAAATGCTTCATGTGTGTTACTGAAGCTTACGCTGGTCTCAGCGTTCCGTTTCAGCTTATCGAAGGGTGGCGTACGGTTCGTCGCAGTCAGGGTCGCCCATCAGCCACTCGAGGGCATCGGTGCCGACGAGCACGGAACGCGGCTCCGGTCCATCTTGGAACTCGAATAGGTAGCCGATGCGGGTGGCGACGCCGTTGCTGACGATCCGGTAATGCACATGGGCACCCTCCGCGATGGGGAGCGCCTGGCCCGACATTCGAATCCGCTTTAGCGTGGTCGAGTCGAGGCTCGCATTGAGTACCGGCTCGCCCCGCAACCGCCCGATCTTCATCGTCATAACGCCGGGTCTGCCGGTCGGTTTCGTTTCGAATTCATAGCGACAACCAGGTTGTTCAGCGGGGTAGATACGCGAGGCCATGTCCGAAATCATTGGAGCCCCCATTTGAACCTAGAGACCCACTTTTCCGCCTGGGACATTTGCCTGGGTCTTCGTTCCCTAAAAACTGGCGAGGCGCCGGCCGGCTGGCGTAATCCCATACGCCGAAGGCGTTTCGAACAGAAGCGAAGGGTTGCCCCGCGTAGCGAGGGCTACCCTGGTAAAGGCCGGCCAACCTTGCCTACCCCGTAGGCGCTTGTCCTTACCCACATCTTCGGCACACGCCCGGAGCCGGGACGAAGCTTCGTCAGGGGGAACCCTCCCTCGCCAAGGCGGGGGAGGGCAGGGAGGGGGTGGACCATTCCTGTCACAAGTCCATTAAATAGAAGCCCTTTAACTACCCGCAACTGACCATTCAAAGGACTTCGGACGTGTTGAGTGCTCCCCCACCCTGCCCTCCCCCTCAGGTGCGAGGGAGAGGGTTCCACCGAGCGAAGCGTTTGTTCCCGAATCCCGGTATGTGGTCTTCTCCTTGGGGACCGAAGGAATTCCCCCCGCGCGCCGCTACATCGAAACCCAAGAGGAGCATCATCGGGCCGTGTCATTCCAGGACGAGTACCGAGAGTTGTTACAGGGACACGGCCTCGAGTGGGACGAGAGATATGTCTGGGATTGACCTGTATCCACAACCCCTTCGGGGTAGAACCGACCCCACCTCTGACCAGGGTAGGCGCGCCGCGCCAACCCTTCGCTACTATTCGGAACGCCTTTGGCGTAGGGTCGGAGCCCAAGATGTTTATGGCTGGACAACCTCTATCCGTATGGCGCTCCAGTCGAACTGCACTGAGTCGCAGACAGCGATCGTGTTACGCATAAGGTCGTCAGCGCTGAAGTGGCTTTCCATGGCCAGTTCACCGAACTTCATCGGCTCCCGCATCGTAGACCCTTCTTCGGCGAGGAAGAAGCCTTTACTTCGGCCGATTCGGTAGGGGATCGGCGGAGGACTGCCGGCGTTAACGAGTCGGCTGATGATCTCACGGGCGACTGCTTTCCAGGTGGTGACCTCAAGTTCGTCTCCGGGACTAAAAATCAGGCGGACAGGCTTGGTACCCCGGTGAGTTGCGGTGAGCCCGACCACCTTCGTTGGCCGGATCTGCGTTGTTGCCTCGACGAGTTTCGGCTCCGGTGCCTCCGCTGGTTCTCTATCTTTCGTTTGCTTGATTGGCGCGAGGGCTCGTTGCCCAAAGTAAGCGGCAATGTCGGAAGATTTAACGGATTGCATCCCCGGCATCTTTTGTACGGCTCGCGTCACTGCCTTTACGACTTCGCTGTCTTTCTGGGTAAGTTGGCCCTCCAGCACACTTCTAAGTTGAGTCGCGACAACGCTCCGCTCAATGGCTCCACTTAGAACGTTTGCTTTTGATAGGGCTTCAAGAAGGTCTGTGAATTCGCTTTCGTCTTTGATCGAAGCTTCAGCCACCAGACGATCCTCGTTGGATACATTGGGAATCTGGTCGTCGTAAAGACGCCATTCGCGACCGTTGGTTAGGACGACCCAGCGCTTACCCTGTCGGTGAGCGTAATTGATGGCTTGGTCAACATCACGGGGGTGCAACCGTTCCTTCCAACTTTTGGCTTCCAAGAACCATGTGTGCGCGGATTCTGGAAGGAGGGTGTAGTCGGGAAACTTACCCGCGGCGTCAGGCGAGCGCGAACAGATGTCGCGACGCGAGTACCCCATACTTTTGAGGAGCGGAAGAATGACATGGTCGCAGGTGTTTGATTCATTCTCAGGAGCCCCGAGTGTTGCGTTTTCTTCCTTTATCTCTGCGAGTTCGCGCTGGATATCTTGCCTGTTCATTAGGATCGTATTGAAGTATAGGAGGAATGAGAGCCCTTGTATCCATGATGTAGAGCGACGATTCTCGCTCGAACTGGCGATAGAGTGGAACTCCAGCAGGCAAGAGTTAGAGGTTTGGCGGGACCCCTCTCGCATTGCCAGTTGAATTGCCACGGTAATCGCTTCTGTCCAAAACGTCCGCGGCATAAAGTTGAGTTGCCCGCGAGAGAAAACCTTTACTGTTACAAGCCTTCGCGTAGCAGGAGCCTAGCCGTTGGGATCGTCGATCAACTGCTTGAGCCGACCGGCAAGGGAAGCCGGCAGACGGTCCAGCCAAGACTCGTCGATCAAGCCGACTTGCAGCATGTCTCTTAAGTGCGTACGGTCCTTGTCTCGCCAAGCTGTAAGCTTAATCTCGACCAAGGGCAACAGGCCGATGACGGGAGTGCCGTTTAGTAGGACGACCTCTCCCAGGTCGGGATTGGGCGCCATGTTGTCCGGCCGCACAAACTCGTTTGCAAACACGAGATGCACCGCGTCACTAGCCCGCGCGTTTTCGTCGTCAAGGAAAATGTCCATCTGGGCGACGTGCCGGTAAACAAACCCCACGGATTCGAGCACCTCCCGCATGCGATCCAAGTCGCCTCGCCGCACCATCACGTCCAAGTTGCGGGTGTTTCGTACCGCGCCCTCGTCGACCGTTGCAACCCAGGCCGCGACCGCATTGCCGCCCACGATGGCAAAGGGGATTCCGGCCGCCTGCAGAGCGGAGGAAGCCCGCTCAAGTCGCTGGCGGACCTTGAGGACGGCGTCTTCCATGCGGGTCCAAACGTTCACATTACTTCGTGCCGGTCGCGGCTTCGAAGCCGCTGAGGAAGTCGTCGCCCATTAGCTTCTTCACGATCGAGAGCTGGTTGACCGCGTACTTGCGGGCTCGCGGCGGGATGTAGCGGGTGTCGATCGGTTCGTAGCTGAACTTGGGACCGCCGGCCGTCCAGTCGGCGAGGGTGGTTCGGAGCCAGTTGGTGTCGTCCCGAGCCGGGGTGTCCATCTTGAAGTGGGCGCCGCGCGACTCGTCGCGGGCGATGGCGCCGCCCACGATCGCCTTCGACTGCTCAATCATGTTGACCACCGCGCGGGCGAACGGAACGGCTTGGTTGTTCCAGCCCGAGTCGTCGATCATGTCGCACTGGTGAGCGCGAGCCGCCAGCTCGTCGAGCTTCGCTTGGGCCGAAATAAGGTCTTTCTGCACGCGCCAGATGCCGCAGTTGTTCCACATCACCTCGGCCAGTTCGGCATGGAGCCGGTAAGGGTTCTCGCTTCCGTTGCTCGACTTGAGGTGGTCGTACTCGGCCTGGCGCTGCTTGCGCGCATCTTCCAGCATCGATCCCGAGGCGTCCTCGGAAGCCCCCTGAAGCGGGAGGTTCTGCATGTACGCCTGGATTCCCTGGGCGGCGATTTCCCCGCCGACGAGGCAGCTCAAGAGGGCGTTCGCACCGAGGCGGTTGGCGCCGTGGTACTGATACTCGCACTCGCCCGCCGCGTACAGACCGGGCACGTTGGTCATCTGGTTCCGAGCGGAGTCGACGTCCCACGAGCCGTCGCCGTTCATTTCGTAGTCGACCCAAAGGCCGCCCATGGTGTAGTGGACGGCGGGGTAGATCCGCATCGGGTTCGCGATCGGGTCCTCGCGCATGAACTTCTCGTAGATCTCGAGAACCCCTTCCAACTTGTCGTTGATCTGCTCGCGAGTGTAGGGACCGCCGCGGCTCTCGTGGAGTTGGGTGATGTCGAGGTACGCCTGCTGCTGGCCCCGGACCCCCTTGCCCATACGGCAGACGCAGTAGATGATGAAGCTGACGATGTCACGGGAGAGGAGATTGCCGTACTTGGGGTCCATCTCCTCGCACACGTACCAGCGGTCCGGTTCCGGGATGTCGGCGGCGTTCCTCGTGTCCATCGGGTTGCGCGGCACCCAGACCCGGCCCCCTTCGCCGCGGACCGACTCCGAGATGAGCCGGCACTTGTCTTCGCCGGGAATCGCGGTCGGGTGGATTTGCACCATCTCGGGGTTGCCGTAATGCACCCCCTGCTGATAACAGATCGAAACCGGCGCGCCGGTGTTGATGATCGAGTTGGTGCTGCGGCCGAAGATCAGGCCGTTGCCGCCGGTCGCGATGACGGCCGCGTCGCATGCGAACGCCTCGATCGACATCGTCCGCAGATTCTGCGCGGTGATGCCGCGGCAGGCGCCGTTGGAGTCCTTCACGATGCCGAGGAACTCCCATCCCTCGTACTTCTCCACCTGGCCGGTGGATTCCCAGCGGCGGACCTGCTCATCGAGCGCGTAAAGAAGCTGCTGGCCGGTCGTCGCGCCCGCGTAGGCGGTGCGGTGCTTGAGGGTGCCGCCGAACCGGCGGAACGAGAGGAGCCCTTCCGACGTGCGGTTGAACGGCACGCCCATCCGGTCGAGAAGGTAAATGATCGCGGGCGCCCGCTCGGCCATCCGCATGACCGGGGGCTGGTGGTTAAGGAAGTCGCCTCCTGTGATCGTGTCTTCGAAGTGGAGGTAGGGAGAGTCGCCCTCGCCGCGCAGGTTCACCGCGCCGTTGATGCCGCCTTGGGCGCACACCGAGTGCGACCGCTTTACCGGCACCAGGCTAAAGAGCTTGACCTTGTGCCCGGCTTCCGCCAACTTCATAGTGGCCATCAGCCCGGCAAGACCACCCCCGACGACGACGACCGTACGCTGCGCTGCCATATCGTATTCGCCAGTTTACGCTCCGCAGCCGTTTCTATGCCGGGATCAACCGAGCGTGGTCAGCCAAGGGAGCGCACGGAGCTTGGAGTCCGCCGTTGCAAGCGGAACCCGCAAGTGATAAGCAGTTGCCGCGATGAACCGGTCTGCGGGATCTTCGTGAGCGAAGGGGAGAGTCCGGGAGAGCAGCGCGATTTCTAAATCCAGGGGGATGACACGCATTGGAACCTGGCTCAGCCAGGACCGCACGGTTACTTCGGGCGAGAGAGAGGAAACGATCCGCCCACGTTGAATCGCTAGCAACGCTTCCCATATACTGACGGACGAAAGGGCAACGGTCCCCTTGAGCCTTTCAATCTCTCTCGCCAATTCGGGAGGCAAACGAGAGTCTCCTTTATGGAACCAAATCCACATGTGGGTATCTAGAACCACTCCTTCTCCACGCCCCATTCCTCAGGACTGAGAAGCGGTTCCACGATGTCCCCTACGATTTGAAATTGATCCCGGAACTGTCCCGGTTTGTAAGAAGCCTCACTAGCCGCCGGTGTGACTGTTGCGAACGGCTTTCCCCGCTTTGTGAGCTCTATCGGTTCACCAGTTTTTTTTGACTCCTCCAGAAGCCGGAGGCAGTGCGCCTTGAACTCCGTCACTGAAATCGTCTTCATATGGTCATTTTACATGACTATTCGTCAGGGGCTGTAACATATGACCGGTCATACTGACTGGTATGAGAACGATCACGGCAACCGAATTCAAAGCGAAGTGCCTGGAGATCTTGGATCACGTTCCTCAGGAGGGAATCAAGGTGACCAAGCGCGGCAAACCCGTGGCGCGGATCTACCCTGAGAACAACGGCATCATGGATCTTTGCGGATCGGCGCCGGGAATTTACGTAGGAGGCGACATCCTTAGCACGGGCGAGAAGTGGGATGCTGAATCTTGATACGAACATTCTGACCGACGCCGTGCACCGGCCGCCTTCGCTCACGCGGGATGCAAAGCCTAGAGCGTCCACCGTGGTTCCGCTTGCGCTACGGTAGCAGTCTCCGCGGGCCAACAAGTCGCCGCTACGGACGGCTAAACTGCCTTCATGGATGCTGCCGAACTGCTTCTCCGCCACCTTTCGCTCGTGGGACGGGCCGCTACCGCGGAGGAGTTGGAGATCTATGCCGCCGACGTCGTGGCGGAATTCCCGTACGCGCCGGAGGATCACACGCGAAGGCTAGAAGGACCGGCAGCGATCGCTCAGTTCCTCGAGAACATTGGGAAGTTCGCCGAAGGGTTCCGCCTCGGAGACCCGGCGATCCACCCCACCGCCGACGGCTGCATCGCGGAATACCATGGCGACGCGGTGTTCAAGTCCACCGGCCGCCCGTACTCGCAGGACTACATCTCGGTCATCCGAGTGGAGAGCGGTCGAATCGCCGGCATTCGCGAATACTACGATCCACTTAGAGTGTTGCGCGCGATGGGCGAGATTGATTAGGCGACCATCACACGCTGATCGCTCAAGGTTGGAACGATTCTAATGTCCGACGAATCGAGGGCCATACCGACTCGCAAATTCCATAAGCATTGAAGGTCACTGGCTGCTCGCTCCACGCTTCTTTACTCGATGGAAGATCACGCCGTAGAAAGTGGGCAGCACTCCGAGACCGGCAATATTCGACACTTCTGGATACTTTCTCACCTCCGCCATCGAACCCATTTTTGCAGATCCTTGATCGCCGGTTACGAAGCGCTCATCCGAATCTCAGCAAGAATTTGCCTTGGGATAGCAATTGCGGTTTGTTATCATGGACTCGATGGCACAACACATCGAGGTGCAGGTGCTCGACCGACATGGGCAACCTGTCAATAATGAGCGGGTCTCTATTTTCGCGACCCATATCGCCGCGACGGGCGGGATTCCGGATCAGTGGACCGATACCGCCGGGGTGGCCCGATTCGACTTGGAGATCGAGGCAACCGAAGAAGTCATTCTCTACGTGAAGGGACGCGAGCGAGTCCCCCGGGCCCCTCTCAAACCCCAGTACCGAGTCGTTACCTAGGCAGGATCGGGCGACCACCATTCGAGCAAATTGCCGTCCGGGTCATAGAAGTAGTACGACTTGGCGGACATCCACTCGAAATAAGTAGGGCCGTATACCGTCACGCCCCTCTCCCGCACGTGGGCGACCGCCTCCTCTAACCGGTCCCGGGTGACTTCGAAGGCGTAATGGAGCCGGCCAAAGCGCCCGCCTTCCGGTAGCGGCGAGTGCTCCTCGAAGAGCAGTTTGCCCCGCCGCAAGGCAACCCGCGGGGACGCTTCGGGAGGGCCGGACCAAAACCATGCCCAATCTTCGCTTGCTGGCGACATCGGGGTCAGGCCGACCACGTCTCTATAGAATGCCGCGGCTTTCGTCACATCGTCGACGATGAGGACGATTTCGGCGATGCCTTGGCTGAACATGCAAGTTATCGGACTTTGCCGCCGCCGGTCTTCTTCGGGTCGCCGCCCCCGGTTTTGGGCGGGTCGACTTTCTTGGGCGGATCGGTCGGCGGCGGAGTCGTGCCGCCATCCTTGGTCTCGTCGTCGAAGGTGGTGAAGGTGCCGACGAACCCGGAGCCAGTGAACGAATCGTCGTCTTCGACGGTGGAGACCTCCATCCAGTCGGAGGAGACGTTGTCACCCACGGAGTCCTTCATGCGAGTATCTTTCAGCGCCTTGGTGCTCACCATCTTGAGGAGCTCTTTCTCTCCGTCGTAGTAGGCCACGTTCGTCCAGAGGTGACGCCAGCGCCCTTCCGGCAGCTCTTGCCGACCCTGCGGCGAGCCGGTGATGACGGCGCGGCGGGCGCCCTTGCCGTACCAATACTCGATCTTTGCCGAGACCATGACGGTGGGGAAGTCGCGAATCGTCTTGGTATCTCTAACCTGCTCGATCTGCTTCTTCTCGGCCTCGGTCGGCTTCTTCTTGGGTGGTTCGGGCTTCACCTGATCCGGGTTGAGCGGCTGGAAGGCGGGAAGCGGCTCGACCTTCGGTTTGCCGTCTTGATCCTTCTTCGGCTTGACGTACATCAACACGTTGCCGATCATTTCGATCCGCTTCTCTTTCCGGTAGACCACGCATTGGTCGGCAACCAAGTCCGCTTTGGCCGAGAAATATTGGACTCTGCCGGTAGCGGTCAGCACGTCGGTCTTGCGGTCGTGGACGACTTTCGGAGCGATCAGGATCACCTCGTCGTCGGCCGCGATCGCATTGGTGTAGGTAGCGATTTGCTGGTTCTTGCCGGAATAGGAAATCGTCTGACCTTGAATCTCCCATGTCCTCGGCTTGCTCTGGTCCTCCTGCCCTTGGAGGTCCAACGCCAGCGCGCCTTTCCAATACACCGGCCCCGCCGTGAACGCCTCGGAATCGATACGGTAGTCGATATTCTTTGCCCGGATCGCGCCACCCTTGAGTTTTCCGCTCACGTCGCCCCGCACGAGCAGGGAGCTGACCAATCCGTTGTATTCGAACGCGTTTGAAGAAAGGTCGAGCTCTTTGTTGCGGACGCGCACGCCGCCATCCGCCTTTAGCTGCTTGAGGACGTCGATGAATTTGGCGTGGTGGGCGGTGTATTGAAAGGTCCCTTCTTTGCCGCGGTACACCGCGTCCCGGATTCCAGAAAGCTCGAACGTATGCCGGTCCGCGGCGAGATCCACGTGGTCGCATTTGGCGTAAGTGACGAGCCCGTTTTTGTCGAAGTGCTTGATCTGCACCCCCTGCATCCGCATCATCGTGCCCGACTCCACGAAATCTTGGTTCTTGAGCGATCCGAGCGGGTCCGATCCGGCAAACTCGCGCATATACCGGACGGTGGCCGGGGTTACGGCGATCAGCCCCGCGAGCAAGATCAGGTTTCGGGCGAGCCGGAGATTGGGTGAGAGGGGACGTGCCATGGACTTCGTTTCTAGGAGGTTACTACGCCTAAGTTTGATCCCTCACATCGAATCAACACCGTATCGAAAATCCTCGTTCCATTGGCACAGGCCGACTACTTGCGCGCGGAGACTTGGCGTGAGGGGGTGACGAACAGAAAGTTCGGCCCCGAAAGCTGCACGTCTTGCATCCGGGCTTCCCGCAGAACGTCTGCGTAGAAGCCAACGGAACCGATGTCGACGATGAGCACTTTGCCCCCGGGCTTGAGAACTCGCACCGCTTCGAGCAGCGCCTGCCTGCGCTGTTCCTTCTGGGGCAGATTGTGGATGGCCCAACTCGATACCACGCAGTCGAAGCTGTCCGGTTCGAACGGCAGCTCGAGCATGTTGCCGGTGTGGAGCTCGACCCGTTCTTCCACCCGCTCGGCGCGGGCGTTGTACAGCGTCTCTTTGCGATCATTTCCCGACTGGTCGACCTTACGCCACAGGTCCACCCCGACTGCGCGACCGCTTTTCAGCTTCTTCGCCACCCCGATGAGAAGCAGCCCGCGGCCGCAACCGATGTCGAGCACCCGCTCGCTGCCGGTCAGTCCTAAGCTCTCCACGAGCCGGTCGCGCATCGCGATCTTGCCGAACCTGCTTCCTGACCACATCACCGCCGCCGTACCCGCCATCGAAATGCCGGCCCAGAGAAACGGCGCGAAGAAACCGCTCCGCGATCCTAGGAAGATAGCGAGTACGATCAGCACCCCGCCAATCGCCGCGAGGTTCCGCACAACCACGGGCGCGTCGATGCCGTAATTCGGTTTCATGGCAAATTGAGGACGCGTCACCCCCGGCCATCGTTGCGCGTATCATGCCTCTGATGGTTCGCCGAGCACTGGTCGAGAAGGCTCCCGAGGTAATCGAGGGGTTTCGCATGCGGGGCACCGAAGTGTCGCGGTTGGAAGCATTCGCCGACTGCGTTTTCGGTTTCGGCATCACCCTGCTGGTCGTCAACATCGACACGCCGAAAGACTTCGCCCACCTGATGATCGCGATGCGCGGCTTGGTTGCGTTCGGTCTGTGCTTCGCCGTCTTTTACGGCGTTTGGTCTCGACACTACACCTACTGCCGCCGTTACGGTCTGGAAGACGCACCGGTGAGGTTCTTGACCGTCGTGATGCTCTTCGTTGTTTTGGCTTATCTGTACCCACTTCGCTTTCTAACCTTGGTGTTCGTAACCGGGGTGCTCGGGATCAAGAACGTGGGGTGGACTCCCGCCGTGGGGAACGACATCAATGCAAATTTGGGAAACCTTTTCATTGTCTATGGGGTGGGAGTTGCCGCGATACAACTGGTCTTCAGCGCTCTCTATGGGCACGCTTACCAGCAACGAGACAAGCTCAAGCTAGACGAGATCGAGATTCTCGATACTCGCTGGTGGACGCGTGAGCAACTGGCTTATCTGCTTATTCCCCTCCTCTCCATCTCCATCGTGGAATTTCTGCCGTACCGAATGATCGGCTTGGCAGGCTGGATTTATTTTGGAATGGGGTTCATCGGTTGGATCCATGGATCGATGCACGGTAAGCGCCACCGCGCATTGGTCGAAAAAATGGAAGCCGAAGGTCGGCTCTCGGAAGACCAGTTGTCCACCGAAAACGACCTCGTCGAAGTACCTCCCCCGGCGTAGGGTCAGGTTCTTTGGGAGTGCGCGAAGCCCTTCGCGCTTTCCCCCCCGCGCGGAGCGCGCTCGGCCACCGGCTAGGAGGCTACATAGCGCTATCATGAACCCAATGTTTCGTTTGCGGATTGCCCTTGCCGCTTTGGCTGCCGTTACGTGTGCCTACGGTCAGACTCGGCCTCACAACTTCGACCTGCTCGACGTGCGGTGGTCGGTCTCGCTCGATGAACCGACTTCCTCACTCGTCGGCGACGTGACCAACACGCTTCGGCCGACCGCGGGAGCGGCGTCCATCCAGCTCGACTTCGGCCGGCTCGAGGTCGACAGCGTGACCGTGGACGGCGTCGCCGCCACGTTCGACCACACCGCGCCGCTGCTCACGATTACCCTGCCAAAAGCCACGGATGGCGATAAGGCGATGGCGATTCGGGTCCGCTACCACGGCCAGCCGCAATCGGGCGCTTACTTCGTCCCCGCTTCCCGCGCTTTCCCCGCTCATACGCCGGTGGTTTATACGCAGGGTGAGATGGTCGACAACCGATTCTGGATCCCGACCTACGATTATCCGGACGACAAGGCGACGAGCGAAGGGACGATCGACGTCCCCGAGGGTTGGTTCGCGCTAAGCAACGGCAAACTCGTCTCGAAAACCACCAAAAACGGGCGGACCGAGTTCCATTGGAAGATGGATAAGCCGCACGCGACGTATCTGATCTCCTTCTCGGCGGGTCCGTACGACGAGGGTGCGGGAAGCTGGGACGGCATCCCGATCAACTACTACGTTCCGCAGGGGTTGAAGGATCAGGGAGAGGCGGCGTTCGGTTTCACCCCCGATATAGTCCGCTTCTACTCCAAGCTCACCGGGTTCCGCTATCCGTACGCCAAGTACACGCAGTCCGCGGTGCCGGACTTCATGTTCGGCGGCATGGAGAACGTCACCTGCACCACGCAGACGATCAATGCGCTCCATCCGAAGTCGACGGAGCCGATCCAGGACACGCTCGGCCTCGTAGCGCACGAGCTTGCCCACCAGTGGTTCGGCGACACCGTCACCTGCAGTGGCTGGAGCGACGCTTGGATCAACGAGGGGTGGGCCACCTTCTTGCCGCCGTTCTACAACCGCGAAAAGCGGGGGATGGAGGAATTCGACCTTAACCGCTACGACATCTTTCAAGGCGGGCTCGCTGCCCACCGGTCGGCGCCGAATCGTCCCGTGGTTTGGAAGGGATACAAGGACGCTTTGGACATGTTCGACAACTTCATCTATCCGGGTGGGGCGTCGCGCATGTTCATGCTAATGCACGAGGTTGGGGAGCCGGCGTTCTGGAAGGCGACGCAGGCGTACCTGGAGCAGAGAAAGTACACCTCGTTCGACACGCCCGCCTTCTTCGACACCTATTCCGCCAACCTCAAGCGGGATCTCCGGCCATTTATGCGCCAGTGGTTCTACACCGCAGGAGCTCCGAATCTGACCGTATCGATGGAAGGAACGGATCTTGTGGTGACGCAAACGAAGCCGTACTTCACAGCCGACGTCGCGGTGTGGGTGCTGGAAGGGAACGAGTGGACGAAAAAGAAGATGTCGCTATCGGGCGAACGCTCCTATTTAGATCTCGGCGCGCAGGCGGGTCGTCCGGCATTGGTAGATCCCGAGTGTTGGCTAATGGCGAACATCACGAGCAAGCTGCCGATGACCTCCGATGACATCGCGGCGGTCTTTAAGGCGGCCCCCAACGCGGGGGAGCAGGCGCGGATCATGGATACCATGCTTGGCTCGCTGACCAACGATCAGTTACTCGCGCTGGCCAAGACGATCCGAACTCCACAGGTACTTCGACGATTTATCGGATTGCTGAAGGATGGTTCACAGACGTTCCTCCTCGACCTCAGCCGCGGTCCCGATCGAAGCGTGGCGGATACGGCGGTCGACCATCTCGGCGCATTACCGTCTTCCCCAGCGGTGATCGCCCGGTTACACGAAATCGCCGATTCCGACCCAAACGAATCGCTACGGCAGAATGCGTTCAACGTTCTTCTGAGAATGACCAAGGACGCCTCGATGGCGGACCGGGCTTGGGCGATGGACGGATTCCGGGACCAGTACCGTCAGATCGCGCTGAATTGGTGGCGTCAGGTGAACCAGGCCACCGCGCGGGAGAAGGCGCTCGAAGCTCTGGAAAAGGGATATCCGGAGCCGACGCGACAGTTGGCGGTGAGCATCCTCGGCCAGCTCAAAGATAAACCCGGCGAGCACCGGGTGTACGACGCGCTCGCGTCGGTCCTAAAGGAGACATCGTTCGGAGCCCGCAACAACGCGATCTCCGCGCTCGGCAGTTACGGCGACAAAGCCGCCATCCCACTCCTCGAGCCGTTCGAGAAAGCCGAGCTCGTCTTCTTCCGCCGAACCGCCGACGAGGCGCTGCGGAAGCTCAGGGCGAAGTAGCTAGACGTGGCACTGGTTTCTAGCCCGTGTGTATCACGACCATCCTGGTCGTGAAAACGTAGCATCGGTCCCAGCCGATGAACCTTCACGACCAGGATGGTCTTGAGAAAACGGCCAAGGGCAGGATGCCCTTGGGACCCACTGGCTAGAAGCCAGTGCCACGTTACTTGTATTCGCCCCAGAGCCGCTCGAACTCGGTGACCAGCTTCTCCATGGCGGCGAAGCCGCCATCCCAGAAGGCGGGGCTCTTGAGGTCGACGCCTACGATCGACATCAGCTCCTGCGGAGTCAGTGATCCTCCGAGGCGGAGCACCTCGATGTACTTGTCCGCGAATCCTGGTCCCTCGGCCTTTGCCATCTGATACAGCGACAGCACCAATAGCTCGCCGAACGAGTAGGCGTACACGTAGAACGGGGCGTAGATGAAGTGCCCTACGTAGCTCCACCAGATTCGGTGTTGGTCGCCGATTTTCACCGAGTCGCCGAACATCGCCTGGATCTCTTGCTGCCAGACCTCGCCGATCTGCTCGGCGGTCTGCTCGCCCCCTTCGCGGCGAGCCTTGTGAGACCGCTGCTCGAAGGAGAACATCGCGGCTTGGCGGAACACCGTGGCGAAGATCCCCTCGATTTTGTCTGCGTAGAGGGCGATCTTGTCCTTGGGACTCGCATCCGCGACCAACTTCTCGAACACCAGCATCTCGCCAAAAGTGCTCGCCAATTCGGCGAGGGGGAGCGTGCCGTGGAAATTCAGGTAGCTCTGGGCGCGGCTGAGCGAAGCGTGAACGCCGTGGCCTAACTCGTGGGCGAGCGTCATCACGTCGTCCATCTTGTTCAGATAGGTCTGGAAGACGACCGGGTGGGTGTCGGGCGTGTTATAGGCGCAGAAGGCCCCGCCCTGCTTCCCTTTCCGCGGCTCGGCATCGATCCAATTCTTGTCGAAGAACTCGGCCGCTCGCTGCTCCAGCGTCGGACTGAACGTGGCGAACGAGGTGAGGACGATCTCCTTCGCCCGGTCCCACCCGACCTGCCCCTCGCTTGGGAAAAGGGGGGCGTAGCGATCGATGTGGGTGAGCTCGGGAAGCCCGAGAATCTCTCGCTTGACGTTGTAGAAGCGTGAGACGAGGCCGTAGTTCTCTTTGCATTTGCTGACGACGAGGTCCACCGTCTCGCGGTCGAGCTCGTTCGAAAGGTGGCGGCTCTGCTCGGGGTATTCGAACTTGCGGAGGCGGTCCTCCACCGACTTGTCCTGCAGGAGGTTGTTGAAGTTGTAGACGAGCACCCGCTGCATCTCCTGCAGCCCCTTGGTGAGGCTATCGGCGGCCATCTGCCGCACCTCGCGGTTTTCGTGCCTAAGGAGAGCCAACACCTCTTGCTCGGTGGCGTCCTTCGCATCCTCCCCCGGCATTTGGATCTTGAAGACGTGATTGGCGGTTAGCTCCTCGAACAGCCGGATCCAAGCGCGCGAGCCGGTGTTCGCGGTCTCTTCCAGGATGATCTCTTCTTTTTCGCTCAGGCGGTAAGGACTGTAAACCCGGGTCGATTGCACGTAATGGCGGTAGTTGGCTAGCTCGTCCGAAGCGAGCAACCGGTCGATCAGCTCGCCGTCCGCCGCTTGGAGCTCGAGCTCGAAGAACAGGGTCTTCACGCTGAGCTCGGTTCCTCTTTCGCGCTGCTTCTGCATGAACGCGCCGACCTTGGGATCGCCGCTATCGGTGGAGAAGACGAGATTGGCGTAGCCCATCGGCTTGGCGACCTCGTTGTACAAAGCTTCGATGTCGCGAATCGCCGCCGCCAGAGTGGGGGCGTCGAGGTCGGCGGACTCGATCTTGCCACGGTACTTCGCGGCGAACGCGTCCGCGCGCTCCATCGCCGTTGTCCAGGTCTCTTCGATCTTCGGATCGTCCAACCCCGAGAAGAGAGCGGAAAGGTCCCATCGAACCTTCGGTGGCGCGATTTCCTGCGTCGTACTCATAGAGTTCATTACACCTCAGATGAACCGTGGCATGGGCTTTCAGCCCATGTGTATCACGACCATCCTGGTCGTGTGGATGAGGCCAAGGGCAGGATGCCCTTGGGACCCACTGGCAAGATGCCAGTGCCACCACTAACCGATTAGCCCGAGGCCGACGACGAGCCCCAGATGACCGAGGAGGACGGCGAGCGGATCGTTTGGGCGCCGAGAAGGTTGACCGGTGGCCGTGAGAACGAGACCGGCGAGAACCGACGTTCCGAACCAGCCAAAAAAGTTGGCAACCGGAGCACCCCCAGGCAAGGGGCCCTTTCCCTGCCAAACCCAATAGCCGAGGGTGCCCGTCATCACCGGCTCCATGACCAAGTCTAAAACCGCCGCGAGCAGGCCGCCCAGCAAAACACGTGGAGCCGGCGAGGACACGAGCCGGGCGGCAACGAGCGACGACGCTCCCGCGATCAGCGCCCAAGCGAGCGGGACAAGCAGCGGAAACCACCCAAATCCAGGGAGATAAATTACCGGCCACCATCGGCTCGTATATGCGTAAGTGCCGAAGGGGAAACCGGTTCGAACGCCGACCAGCTCAACGACCGTCCCCAATAACACAATGGCGAGAACTCCGCGGAATGCGGTCCGATCGGTCCCAAACGCAGCGACCAAGCCTACAAGCAGGGTGAGGATCGCGGTCACGGGAGCGATGACGCCGGGGTCCAGGTGAGTGAGATGCGAGAAGAGGGAACCGAGCAATGAAAATGCGACGAGGCCAAGATATCCCCAAGTCCAGCGGGAGAGGGCTAGGTGATCGCTTCCCACTGCCCCTCGCGGACCGCATCGACGAAAGCTCCGGGATTGCGCAGCCGCATCTCCAGGCAGCGGCACCAGCCGTCTTCGCCGGTGTATTCCAGCCGAATGTTCGCCTTCGGGCCGGCCAACCTTTCCATCAAGTGGATCTTCAGGAGCGGAATTTGTTGGTCGAGT
This sequence comes from Fimbriimonas ginsengisoli Gsoil 348, assembly GCF_000724625.1. Classification (GTDB taxonomy): domain Bacteria; phylum Armatimonadota; class Fimbriimonadia; order Fimbriimonadales; family Fimbriimonadaceae; genus Fimbriimonas; species Fimbriimonas ginsengisoli. Next base: position 1,757,198 of record NZ_CP007139.1, read on the forward strand.
CCAAAGAACCGGCCAAGCCGGGTCGGTACGATCGAAAGCGTGTCCTCGGTGACCGTCACGATGTTTCCGGCATGCATCCCAAGGCGAGGAATGAGGCGCCCGTCGCACCGCCGCGCGACCACGCTCGTCTCGCGAAAGACCGAGATCGGCAGCGGGCTACTGTGCGTTTCCAGCGGCATATTCGTGCTCACGGACCCTACCGGGGCAAGCAGGCTTACCCAATCATGGATATAATGGTCGATGACGCGGAGAGATGGCTGAGTGGACGAAAGCGCCCGCCTGCTAAGTGGGTAGAGGTTGAAAAACTTCTCTCGGGTTCGAATCCCGATCTCTCCGCCAGTTTTTGCGATAGCGGTTGGTCTCGATGAACCGGCTTTTCCCCATCGTTGTTCTCGTCGCCGCCGCGGCTCTCGCGCCGGCGCAAAGCTTGTCGAATTACCTGCGGCTTCGCAAAGAGCATCACATCGCTCAAGCTTCCGCCACGAACCTCGTTCAGTCGGTCGTCGGCACCAAAGTTTTGGAGATCCAAGGAACCGTTAAGGGTTCGTTCCGAATCGGGAATAAGACGACGCTGGTCGTGGAGCGCCCGGAGGGCGGTTCGCTGGAGGTAGAGACCGACGTCGTGCCCGACTGGATGGTCGGTACCGAGAGCCCGGCTCGGTTGCTCGTCAAAATCATTCACCCCGATGAGGTGGCTCCGCTGCGGGTGCTGATGCTCGGTGCGGCGCACGAGGAAGAGATCCGCTCGATCGAGATAAAGCCGGCCAAAAAGAAAGCCGGTCCCCCGGCCCCGCGAACGGTCGCTTCAGAAGGTCTCCGCAACTCCCGGTCGGCATTGTTTGGACCGATCAGCCGGAGCGGTTCGCGGCTCGTGAGGCAACCCGGCGACCGGGTGGTTTCGCTGGAGCGGGCAATTCCGGAGTACGCCGCATTCATCAAGCGCGAGAATCGCAAGCTCAGCGACGCCGAAGCGGTTCGCATGGCTCAGGCGCTCGTGGGGTTCAGCGACCAGTATCGGGTCGACCCGCGATTAGTCGTCGCGATAATCTTGGCCGAGAGCGGCTTCGATCCAAACTCGGTCAGCCACAGCGGCGCCGTAGGTCTCGGGCAGCTCATGCCGGGAACGGCCCGGTGGATGGGGGTCCGAAACGCATTCGACAGCGTCGACAATCTGTACGGCATGATCAAACTGATCCGAACCCACCTGGATCAGTACCACCGCCAAACCGGCGAGGATTTTCAATCGCTGGTATTAACCTTGGCCGCCTACAACGCCGGCGAAGGGGCTGTCCGCCGCTACAAGGGGATCCCGCCCTACCGCGAGACGCAGCACTACGTGATCAAGGTGATCAAGAAGTTCATCGAGCTTCGCGGCTACGGCATGTAGATTAGCTGGGTCTCTGCTGAACGGACGTAGGCTCCGCAACTCGCGCGACTGCCCGGAGCGGGCGGACGGCCGGAATCTTGAACCCCCGCGCGGCGCACGCCGCCGCGGCATTCTGGCGCAAGTGAGCTCGGAGGACCGGGTCGGTTCGCGACATCTCTATGACCAGGTCGGACTGCCAGCCTTGAAGGTCCCGAATTCTCGCGGCGGCTTCGGGGGAATCTTCGACCCGCTCCATCGCCTTCGTCGCCTCGCCGTAACGGCCCAGGCACTGGAGGGCGGCTCCGCGAAGGGCGTGGTAGCCCGATTCGTAAGGGTTCACCCGGATCAGATCCTGCAACGTCAAAAGGAGCGGTTCGTATTGCCCCCCCTTCCACTGGGCTTTCGCTTGGATCTCCAAAGCTCCAAGATGGCTGGGATCGTCACCTAACAGCTTCTCGGTGAGAACGATCGCCGCCGCGTTGTCGCCATCTCGCAAGCACATCTGAGCCCGGCGAAGCGCTTGCGCGGCTATTCGACGGTCGTCCCCTCGCCGATTCTTGCTCTCCATATGGGCCGTGACTGCACTAATGCGCAGGCGGTTCATCCTAACGCAATGGCTTAACGGGTGGAGGCAAGAAACTGGGATTTCTACTAGCTCAATTGGGCCGGCCGCTGGGACTTTTGGCGGAACGCTACGGCAGATAGGTGTCTCGATCCATCTCGCGAAGCTCCACCGAAACCGCTACCTCGTTCGCTTGAAGCGACTCGGAGAGATGGTCGCGAAGAACGCGCATCATTCCCGCCACCATCCGCTTCCGAAGCTCTAACGGGCGGCCCGTGAGGACCAGCACGGTGAGATGTGCGAAACCGGGAGGAGCCCCGGCGCCCATGTGCCACACCGACCGAAGCGTGTGGTACGCCTTGATCGAAGCGCTCGCGACGGTTTCATAGGTCGCCAGCTCCTCGGTAAGCGCCTCCAGGATATCCGGAACGTTTGCGTTCTCCGGAAGGTCGGCGGTGGTCTCTAGGACGAGGTGCGGCATAGCTTTCCGTTTGGCTCCTACTTAATATGTATAGACTCGTCGAACGTCTTCGAGGAATCTTTCGGGTCTCGCCCCGCCCCGCCATCGTCCACCCGATCTTTGCCCACGCTATACAGAAGGAAGCCGGAATCCTCGCGGAGATAATGGAGCGGCTTGCCCGAGAACGGGTCGATTCGGTCGTCTCCGAAGTTCGGCAGCAGTCGGGGAAAGGCTCGCTTGTGGGCTTTCTCGTCGAGCAGTTTCAAGGTAGTGATCGCGAGCCGGCGCCGCATGAGCGCCTGGCCAACCGATTGGGCGGCTTGTTCGAAAACCGGCATGATGATCTGATTGAGCGTGTTCGCGATCGAGTGATCGGCTTCTACCGCCCGGCCCCGCTCCACCGCCACCTGGTAGCTCTTTTCCCACTGAGACGGGTCCTTCGGAAGCGCTTCGATCATCTTCCGATACGCCTCGACGAGCTTCGCGTCGAATGCCCCTTGCACCTGTGGCGACTGGAAGAACGCCTTCTCCCATCGATTCGGCTCGGCGTGAGGCTCACCGGTCATCTGTAGATCCGCGCTTCCGTTCAGACCCCGAATAGACGCGCGACCCAGTACGAGCTCTCCCATCATCGCCCTCCGGAAGTCGGGTAGGGAACCGAATTGCTTGACGGTCTTAAGCGCTTCCGAAACGAACGCCGGGTTATCCCGATGATCTTCGATGACCCGCTGCAGGGCCGCCACCGTAATCGCCTCCGTCGCCACTCCGACGAGCATTCCGATCAGAATCGGATCTTGACCGGAGTGGTGCGCGATCCGCTCGCTTCGCTCAATCTGCTTTAGCGCCCCCCGCCAGTCGCCGCGCTCGCTACGCAGTTCGGCGTCGGCGCAAAGGAGCCGCCCCCAGGATTTCATGTGGGCGAATTCTGGAAAGAGTAATTTCGCCCCCAAGGACCAGTCATGGTGAAAATCACAGCTGGGCATATCGCCGGCCTTCTCGACCATCTTCTGCAAAGGGCCGACACGTCCGAGAGCCTCCGCCATCGCTTGGCGCTGGGCTACGGTCGCCTTTTTCGCGAGACCGTCGCGAATCGTCTTTAGGTCTTTATCGTAGTGCTCGTCTCCCTCTTCTAACTTCATCGCCTGTCGATAAATCGGAGCGGCGTTTCGGTCGTCCGGGACGTTCAACATCGCACTTAACCCCGCCGGATCGACGGGAATGCCTGCTTTACGGGCGGCCGCAACCTCGGCGTCGCGTTTGGATGCGGCCGACCCGAAGAGCCCCTGCAGAAGGGAGTAACTTCCTCCGCAGCAGCACACAAGCGCGCAGGCGCACCCGATTCCGATCTTTTTGCTGGTGGTCATAGGACTACTTAATTCTCACTGATTCGTCAAAAGTGGCGTGGCTGTCCGTGGGATCTCTGGGAGCGCCGCCGTCGTCGGTTTTATCGGCGCCGATACTGTAGAGAAGAAAGCCGGTTCCTTCCCGTCGATATCGGAACGGTTTGCCGCTGTACGGATCGATGCTGAGCTTCCCATAATCGGGCAATAACCTCGGGTAGCGGCCGGTCTGGTGCCGAACGTCGATCAGCTTTAGGGTCGTGCCGATCAACTGTCGGTGAGTTACGATGCCGCCAGTCGCCATCGCCGCCGCGTCGAAAGTAGGAAACAGGAATTGGTTGATCTTATTGGGTAGAGAGTTATCGGCGTCGATCTCCCTTTGCATTTCTCTCGCCGCCAAGGTCGCCTTCTCCCACTGCCTTGGGTCCTTCGGGACTCGCTCGATGAAAGTGCGGTAGGCGCGCAGGAACTTGGTATCGAACGCGTTCTGAACGGTGTGCGACTGCAGCAAGGTGCGCTCGAGCGCGTTCGAGTGCCCGGGCGACCCGCCGCCAAAAACCCCGAAGCTGTCGATCATGGGGATTGCGACGCGCCCCATCGCTACCTCGCCCATCAGGCTCCGGCGATAGTCTGGCAGCGGACCGTATTTAGCGATGGTTTGCTGAGCCGCCACCACGAACCGCGCATTACCGACATGCTGGCCGATGATCTTTTCGAACGATCTATCGACGATCTTCTCGGTGGCGATCTGCACCAGATGGCCGATGACGATCGGATCGGCACCGCAGTGGTGCGAGATCGTCTCGGCGCGCTCGATTGATTTAAGCGCGGCTCGCCAGTCGCCACCGGCGCTTTGCTGCTCCGCCTGAACGCATAATGCCTTCAACCAGAGCTTGATGTCGGCGTACTCGGGAAATAAGAGGTTGGGGCCGAGGCTCCAATTCCGGCGAAAGTCGCAACCCGGCTTGTCGCCCGCCGCCTCGACGAGTGCTAAAAGGGGACGAAGATGGGCCAAGGCCGCCGGGAACTTTGACCGATCGGTCGTCTTTGTTCTGGTACTCCAACTCGTCCCGAGCGTATCGAAATCCGCTCGAAACGCTCCCGTCTTCATCAACGAAGAAACCTTTGCGTAATACGGGGCCGCGTTATCCTTATCCGCCACGAAGGTCATGGGGGCAAGCTCGGCCGGCTCGACCGGAATCCCGTCGGCGCGGGCCGCTGCCAACTCGATATCGCGTTCCGAGGCGGTTCGGCCGAAGATCGACTGCACGACCAAAAACCCGCCGACTGCGCATACGGCCGGCAGGCCCAGGGAGATAGCCAGTCCAACCTTTTTGCCTTTGGTCATCCTTAAGGCATGGACGGGTTAAGGGCGCCGGTTCGCTCAAACACCTAGTGGAAATGCTAGCGCCCAAACTTCCGTTTCCATTCATCCAGGAGCCGTAGCGCCTCGATCGGCGTGAGCTGATTCACGTCCAGCTTCTGAAGCGCCTTCATCACCGGCGGCTCCTCGAACTCGAAAAGCGAAAGCTGCAGCCTTTGGGTGGTGGCGGGAATCGCCCGCGGCGCTTCCGATTTGTCTTCAAGCTCGGCCAGGATCTCCGCCGACCTCTTGAGTACCGCTGCGGGTACGCCCGCCATGCGGGCCACGTGGATTCCGTAACTTCGGTCCGTTCCGCCGGGGAGAACCCGGTGGGTCCACACGATGTCGTCGCCGAACTCTTCAACCGCGACCCGGTAGTTCGCCACGGTCGGCATCTGGTCGGCCAACGCGTTGAGCTGGTGGTAGTGGGTGGCAAAGAGCGTCTTCGCTCCAATATCGACAAGGTGTTCGATCATCGCCCATGCGATGGCGAGACCGTCGTACGTGCTCGTCCCTCGCCCTACTTCGTCGAGGATCACGAGCGACCGCTCGGTGGCGTGGTTCAGGATGTTGGCCGACTCTACCATCTCCACCATAAAGGTGCTCTGGCCAAGGGCAAGCTCGTCTTTGGCTCCGATGCGGGCAAAGATGCGGTCGCATAACCCCAACCTACAGCTAGCGGCCGGAACGAACGACCCGATCTGGGCGAGAAGGACGATGAGGGCGTTCTGGCGAAGGTACGTCGACTTGCCCGCCATGTTCGGACCGGTGAGGATCAAGCACCGGGCATCTTCGTTGGATCGGTTACCCAGCGCGGTTTCGTTCGGTACGAACCCGTTCGTCGATGCCTCTACCACCGGATGACGACCAGATTCGACCGCCAGAAGATCTTCCTCGACGATCTCGGGCCGAACGTAGCCCCGCCTGGCCGCAACCTCGGAGAGGGTAGCCAAAACGTCGATCTCCGCCAATGCGCGGGCGGTTTGCAAAAGCGAGCTAGCGTGCTCCGAAACTCGATGGCGAAGCCGGTTGAAGAGGTCCGATTCGAGCGCCACCGCCTTCTCCTCGGCGCCGAGCACCAGAGATTCGTGCTCCTTAAGCTCGGCGGTAATGTAACGCTCCGCATTGGCGGTGGTCTGCTTTCGGATGTACTCGGGGGGCACTCGATCGCTGTAAGCCTTCGATAACTCCAAGTAATATCCAAAAACCGAGTTATAACCCACCTTGAGAGTGTTAAGACCGGTCCTCTCCCGCTCGGATCGCTCCAGACTGGCGATGTACCCCTTCCCGTTTCGAGAGAGATCCCGCAGCTTGTCCAGCTCCAAGTCGTGCCCCTCGCGGATGACGCCCCCTTCTCGCAGGTTGTGGGGCGGGTCCGGTACCAGCGCCCGATCGAGCACCGCCGCGAGCTCGTGGTGGTCGGCGATCTGCTCGCGCAACTCCTGAATCCGTCCCAGTCCGACTTTCCGAAGCGGCTCGGCAAGTGCGGGCATTGCGAGAAGGGTGTTCCGGAGCGCGGCCAAGTCGCGTGGTCCCGCCAGCCCCGCGGCGGCGCGAGAAACGAGACGCTCCAGGTCCGATAACCGCCGGAGGCCGTCTCGTAAATCGCCCCGCACCATCGCCTGGGTTTGGAATCGCTCGACCGCCTCTTGGCGGCCGCGGATGGCACCGGTGTCCAAGAGAGGCTGCTCGATCCAGCGCCGTAATAGCCGGGCCCCCATTGCGGTGACCGTCTCGTCCAGAACGCCGAGCAGGGTGAACCGCCGGCCTCCGTCGGCCATATTCTGCGTTAGCTCCAAACTTCGACGCGTCGCCGGATCGAGGCGCATGAATCCTTCCACCGAATAGGTGGCGAGGGAGTCCACGTGTCCGAGAGCGAGGTGGTTCTTCTCCGCGTACGCGAGGATCATCGAAGCGGCCACGACCGCGCTTGGCTTATCCTCGCATCCAAATCCGTTCAGGTTTGCCACCCTAAACTGCTCGATAAGCTTTCGGCAAGCTCGATCGAATCCGAGGGCAGCCTGCTCCGTGACCGACGTCCCCAGCGCTCCCTGCGCGAGCTCGCCGTACGCTTCGGCATTCGGTCCCACCAGCAGCTCCGTCGGCCGTACTCGCGCCAGCTCTTGTACGAGAAGGTCTTGGGCTGCCTCCCCAAGAACCTCGGTCACGATGAACTCTCCCGTCGATGGATCGAGCAAAGCGAGTCCGGCTCGGCCGTCCTGCACGCAGATCGCGGCGAGGAAATTGTTCTGCCCCGCGCTGAGCATCGAGTCCTCGACCAAGGTTCCAGGGGTCATGACCCGCGTAACTCCTCGCTTGATCAGTCCCTTAGCGGTTTTAGGATCTTCGAGCTGGTCGCACAGCGCCACCTTGAGCCCTTTCTGCAGAAGCCGGGCGAGGTACTTCTCAACCGAGTGGAACGGCACTCCGGCCATCGGGATCCGCCCATTCGCCGCGTCCTCCCGCCCGGTAAGGGTGATCTCCAGCGCCGCCGCCGCGGTCTCGGCGTCCTCCCCATAGAACTCGTAAAAGTCCCCCACCCGCATCGCCAGCAGCACCCCCGGGTGCTCCGCCTTCGCGGCGAAATACTGCTGAAGCATCGGCGTCCGAACCGTCACCCCTATAGGGTGGCACGTAACCCCCGTCCGGAGCCCCTCTCGCTCCTCGAGATGTTCGTGCCCGAAGAGGGGTTGGGGGTGAGGGAGTCCGGTCCGGATCATCGGCGAGGGCGCCGACGCTACTACGCTATCAAGAACCCACGTCATCCGCTATCACCGTGCCCACGGACGGGACGGACGGTGGAAAAGATGCCGGATTTTGCAGATTTTTCTGTCTAACTCCGCGCCTCGATACTTGCACACGCGAAACGAAATAGCCAAGAATGTTCGCTAAAACTAGATCATTTCGGATCGAAACACACAAATAACCTCTGCGGTCTTCTGCTTGCCAGCGCGAATTTACCGCCGACGGCAAAGAGGAGAACGAAGATGGCGGCAAGGCCGATATGGAGAGGAGTGGTGAGCTTCGGAATGGTGAGCATTCCCGTGGCGCTTTATCCGGCGGTGCAGGAGCACGATATCCGGTTTCACCAGATTCACAAGAAATGTGGCTCCCGGATCAAACAGCAGAAGTGGTGCCCGGTCGATGAGGAAGTCGTGTCGGCGGACGAGATCGCCCGCGGCTACGAGATCAGCAAAGGTCGTTACGTGTTGATCGACGACGAAGACCTGGAGGCGCTCCCGGTTCCAACCAAGCACACCATCACCGTCGGCTCGTTCGTAGACGCCGGGCAGATCGATCCGATCTACTTCGATCAGCCGTACTACGTCGAGCCGGAAGAGACGGGCAAGAAGCCATACGCACTCCTCCTGAAGGCGCTCGAGTCGAAAGGAATGGCTGCCGTCGCCAAGATCGCGATGAGGCAAAAGGAAAGCCTCACCCTCCTTCGCGCCGCTGAGGGGCGGCTCGTCTTGGAAACGCTTCACTATCCCGACGAGATCCGGGAGATGGCGCATGTCGGAGGCAACATACAGGTCGACGAGCGCGAGCTGAAGATGGCCGAGAGCCTGGTCGACCTGCTGACCGAGCCGTTCGAACCCGGAAAATACAAGGACGATTACCGCGAAGCGTTAATGGCGCGGATCGAAGCGAAGTCGCACGGAGAAAATATCCGCGAGCAGCCGGAAGCGCCGCAGGCTCAAGTCATCGACCTGTTCGAGGCGCTGAAGCGAAGCCTCGAGACGGCGAAAGGGCAGACCGCCAAGCCGGCTGAAAAGCGAAGGAAGGCGAGCTAATGAAGCGGACCTACGCCGACAAGCGGAATTTCGCCGTCACCCCCGAACCGACCTTCGCGACGCAAGTCGACGATAAGGGAGGGCCGCTGACGTTCGTGATTCAACGTCATGAGGCATCGCACCTCCATTTCGACTTTCGACTCGAGTGCGATGGCGCGCTCAAGAGCTGGGCGGTTCCAAAGGGTCCCTCGCTCGACCCGACTGTCAAACGGGCAGCGATTATGGTGGAGGACCATCCGCTTGACTATGCCGACTTCGAAGGTCGGATCCCCAAAGGGCAATACGGAGGCGGAGAGGTAATCCTCTGGGACGAGGGGACCTACGAACCGGAGGGAGCGACCGGCGACCGGAGGCGGGACGAAGAGCTCGTGAAGCGGGGGCTTTCTGAGGGCAAGCTCTCATTCACTCTCTACGGATCCCGCCTTCAAGGCGCCTTCACCCTGATCCGAAAAGGGGAATCGGAAAACTGGCTGCTGATCAAGAGAAGGGACGAGTTCGCGAGCACGGAAGACCCGACCAAGATCGTCTCCTCCGTACGCACGGGCCGAACGGCGGAAGATCTTCGAGCAGGCAAACGCGGCCAACAGATGGTCCGAATCCCCGGCGCGATCCTCGCCCCGATCCCGCCTCGGTTGGGGGTCATGGTTCCCAAAGAGCTGCCCAAGCCGTTTACCAGCGAGCTTTGGACGTTTGAGCCAAAGCTCGACGGGATCCGGGCGCTCGCCATCAAAGACGGCCCGCAGGTCCGCATTATCAGCCGAAACGGAAACGAGGTGTCCTCCCGCTTCCCCGGCGTGGTGTCGGACCTGCGGGCCTTGCCTCATGCCTCCTTTGTGCTGGACGGCGAGTTGGTGCTGTTGGATCAGAACGGGCGGCCGTCGTTCCAGTCGCTCATGGAGGCGTACCACCGAGGGCAAGCACCAGCCGACGCGCTTCACTATTACGCTTTCGATTTGATCTACCTCGATGGATACGATTTACGGCGGGTCTCTCTCTCCGACCGTAGGGCGCAACTGGAGCGGGTTCCCTTGACCCGTTCCCTGCGCCTGCTGGAGACCGTGGATACCGACGGTGAGATGCTGTACGACGAGGCGATGCGCCTCGGGTTCGAGGGGATCGTCGGCAAGCGGCTCGACAGCAAGTACCGCGAGGGCGCCCCGAGCGACGACTGGGTGAAGATCAAGGGATACCACACCGAGGAATTCCTGATCTGTGGCTTCACCATGGGATTCGGATCCCGCGAGCACACTTTCGGGGCGCTTCTGCTCGGCCGCCGCGACGAGAGTGGAAAGTTACGGTTCTGCGGCAGCGTCGGGGGTGGACTGTCGGAGGCGCAGCTCATCGAGCTTAAGCGATTGCTAGAACCGCTGAAGGTGAAGAATTCGCCGTTCGACGAGCCGATTTCGACTCGGGGCGTCCCAACCTTCGTTCGCCCTGAGCTGCTGGCCGAGGTCCGGTTCATGTCCTGGACCAAGGATCGACGCCTTCGCTTCCCAATCTTTAAGCGGCTTCGCCCCGATTTACAGCTTGGAACTGCCGAGCCGGCACCCAAGCCGGAGCTGGCGACCACCGGAGCGAGCGAATCGGATGCCGTTCTCGAAGCGCTGCTCGAGCCCGGGGAAGAGCTGCAACTGACCATCGACGGGAACCCGATCCGGTTCACCAGTCTAAGTAAGGAGCTATGGCCGGGCATTACCAAGCGTGATTTCGTGCGCTACCTGGCCAGCGTCTCCGATATCTACTTGGCCCACCTGCGCGACCGTCCGGTCACGTTCGTCCGATATCCGGACGGCATCGGCGGAGAAGGCTTTTTCCAGCGCCATTGGGAGCACCGCCTGCCGGAGTTCGTGGAGACGGCAAAGATTTTCTCGCAGAACAACGGAAAAGCGCTCGACTTCGTGCTGTGCAACAACCTAGCCTCGTTACTGTGGTTCGGGCAGGTCGCCGCCATCGAGCTTCATCCGTGGCACTCTCGGGTTACGACATCTCCCGATGCGGTGGGATTGGGCGCGCAGTTCGACACCCTGGAAAACCTGGAGGAGTCAGTCCTCGAATATCCCGACTACCTGGTCTGCGACCTCGACCCTAACATCCGTTCCGGCCTGGAGAAGGAAGGGGCCGAGCCTGAGCTGAACGAGGCAGGCTGGCGGCGCACCGTCGAAGTGGCGTTCGGCCTCAAGGAGATGCTCGACTCGCTTCGCCTCAAGTCGTTCGTGAAGACGACAGGCAAGACCGGACTCCACGTCTACCTCCCGCTGGAGCGCCATTACGACTCCACTCAAGTCCGCGAAGTGGCCCGGACTCTGGGGCAACACCTCATGGAACGGATGCCGGGAAAGATCACGATGGAGATTCGGCTGAACAAGCGTCCGAATCTGGTCTTCTTCGACGCCAACATGAACGGCCGAGGAAAGACTCTAGCCTCCGCCTATTCCCCTCGCCCGGTTCCAGGCGGACGCGTCTCGATGCCGATTGCCTGGGAAATGCTGGACCAAGTCCACCCGGACGAGTTCAACATCTTCACGGTTCCGAAGCTATTGGCCACCAATGGCGACGAGTGGCACGGGATATTGAATGCTAGGCAGCTCTTGGCGGTCGGGCCGTAGGCTCTTCAACTCCTCCAGTGCAGCCAGACAGTCCGGGCAGATACTTTGCCCGGCCTCTCGCCACATGAGCGCTATCGCATCGTCGGGGGTCATTGCATCGCGGTAAGGGCGTTTCGCGGTAAGTGCATCGTAGATGTCCGCCACGGCAAGGATTCGCATCTCCTCGTCAAGATCGACGGCAGTGAGTCCTCGCCAGTAGCCGCGACCATCCAGCCGCTCGTGGTGGGCAGCGGCGATTTCCGTTATCCGCCCGAATCCGCGGATCGGAGAAAGGATCTCGTACGTGTAACGCGGGTGGCGTTTGACGCTCTCAAACTCCTGAGCGTCAAGGCGTCCCGGCTTGTCGAGGATGGCGTTAGAGACCCCGAGTTTCCCGATATCGTGCAGCAAAGCGGCTCTTCGCAATTCGCTTATGCGCTGGGGGCCAATGCCCATTCGCTGGGCGATCGCCACCGCATATTCAGTGACACGAGACGAGTGTTCGGCGGTATATCCGCTCTTCGCGTCCACAACGTCGGCAAATGCCCCGCAGACGTCGTCGATCGCCTTCGCCGTCGGGACGAGGGCGCTTCCAGGATGGCTTACCGGGCGCGGCCGCCCGGCTCGATGGTCGGCATGGCTCGCCCAGAACCGCTCATCCTGCTCGAAGGCACGCGCCGCACTGACGACGTCCGGGTCGAACCATCGCCCCGAGCGTTCCGCGAGCATCGTGTATCCCTGGGCTCGCCCTCGTTCGGCGACGAAAAGCTCCAGCGTTTGGGCGAGGCAGAGGATTCGGCCGACGATAGAGATTTGGAATCCGGAGAGATGCCGAGGCGCTCCATGGCCGTCCCAGTGCTCATCGAGATCGAGTATCGCAAGGGCGACGTCATCGTCGAAGCCAAGCCGTCGCGCGATTTCGGCTCCCCTCTCGCATCGCTCACTCGTCGCCGCATCCATTGCCCGGCTCGGAGGGCCTGCCATCTGCAAGAGCTTTTGAAGACGGGCCAACGGAGGCGCATCTGGTTCAGTAAATCTAACCGCGAATCCGATCGCGTTGGTCGGATTCGACCAGTCGACGAATTTGATCGCTTGCTTGGTCAGAAGCTCGTCTCCACCGAACGATGATTGGATCCGTCGGGAGTTGGCCGAGCAACCGGAGTCTTTGATCAACGCCGCGTAATACAGCGTCTCAAGCTGATGATCGGTAAGCCGAAGCTCCTGCCCGATACGAAGCGCGACCATTGCCGTTCGCGCGGAATGACCTCGCGGTTGGCCTTCGGTAAGGTCGAGAGCCCGGCTCAATGCATCGAGGATCTCTGCTAACGTCGGTGTTGCCGAAGACTCCATCTCCTTAGATCTTCGGAGACGGCTGGGGCGATCAGTAGCAGAATAGGCAAGAATTCACCCGCCGTTCAGGTAAGCCGCAAACATTACGAGCGCGGTTACGCACAATTGCCAGGTAAGTCCGCTACGAAAGGTAAATGGAACCTTCCAAGACGGTGTCGGCATTCGGATAGAGCCGGAACGGGATTCCCTGAACTTTCCCGCCGAGAATGGTTCCGAGGACTGGCTGCCTCCCACGCTTGATGATGGCGTGTACGCCGTCGCTTTGGGGATTCAGAGTAAGAACTAAGTCGCCGGGCAGGATGTAGAGGCCGCCTCGAATACTCGTGGAAACCCGATCCGAGAACATTTGCGTTCTCTTCCACTCCGACAGGAAGAACCACCGGCGGGTTCGACGCTTCACGGTGCCTTCAACCATTACGTTCATTCCACGCGTAGTGTCCAATCTTTGGTCACGACAAAACAGTCCTCCGAAAGGGGGGCACCCGACCGGGTGGCAGCTAAGAAACCGCTTCCTCTTCCTTCAGAAGCGCTCGCGCCCGCTCGATGCCGGCGCGGAGCGAAGGGCAGATGTTGGCGTGACCCAGGTGTTGGTCGAACTCGGCCCGCCTCATCAGCTTCTCCGGTTGATCGCGCATTCCGCACAGAACGAGAGTTCGGCCGGTTGCGTGCAAACGGTCGGCCAAGCTTTCCAGCGCGTGGAGTCCGGTGCCGTCGATCGCGGTCATGTTCCGGACGCGCAAAAGCACCACCGTAGGGAGCGTGTCGATCTGGGCTTCGATCACCGACAGCTTGTCCGTGGCTCCAAAGAGAAATGGACCATGGATTCGAAAAGCCGCAACGCCGGGAGGGAGCGGATTCGATTGAAGGCTATGCTCGATCCCATCGTGAACATACTCGGGAGTCACCTCCGCGACAGTGGTCGTGGCCGTCACCCGGCCGATGTAGAGCAGTGCCGCAAGCAAGATTCCCGCTTCGACCGCGACCGAGAGATCGGCAAATACGGTCAGCGCGAACGTGATGAGCCAGACCGCCACGTCCGCTCTTCCCAGCTTGAGAATGTCCGGGATCTCGCGCCACTCGCCCATGTTGTAGGCAACCACGAACAAGATTGCGGCCAGGACGCAGAGAGGGATGTGCTTTGCCAGCGGAGCCGCGACGAGCAGGACGACCAGCAAAACGGCGGCGTGAACGATACCGGCGACCGGCGTTTGAGCTCCGGACCGAATATTCGTCGCCGTCCGAGCGATGGCCCCAGTCGCCGGTAACCCGCCGAAAAGCGGAGAGAAAAAGTTAGCCACTCCCTGGGCAAAGAGCTCGGTGTTGGAATTGTGCCGGTCGCCCGACATGCGATCGGCGACTACCGCGGAAAGAAGCGATTCGACCGCCCCGAGAACGGTGACGGTGATGGCGGGCGAGAGAAGCGTCAACGCGAGGTCGGGCCGAAACGTCGGCAGCACCAGCTTGGGAAGCCCGGCGGGAATGCCGCCGAAGCGGGTCTCGATCGTCTCCAACGGTAGGCGGAGTCCCCAAGCGATCGCGGTGCCCAAGAACAAGGCGACGATCGCTCCGGGGATTCGCTTGGCGTAGCGCATCATGAGAACGATCAGAAGCAAGGCGGTGGCGGCGGTAACGGTCGCGGTGGGTGACAGGGTCGGGAATCCGCGGATCAGTGCCGACATTCGCCCCAGAAAGTCGCCAGGGACCTTTTCCACCCTCAAGCCAAAGAAATCTTTGATCTGCGTGCTCGCGATGAGCACCGCGATACCGTTGGTGAAACCGATCACTACCGGCCGCGGGATGTACTTCACCGCCGTTCCAAGGCCGGTGAGGCCCAGAACCATAAGGAACACCCCCGCCATTAGGGTGCACACGAACAGGCCGTCCAAGCCGTACTTCGTCACGATCCCCGCCACCACCACCACGAAGGCGCCGGTGGGGCCGGTGATTTGGTAGCGCGATCCGCCGAGCGCCGAACCGATGAATCCGGCGATGATTGCGGTGTAGATCCCTGCTTGGGGCAATACGCCGGACGAAATGGCGAACGCCATCGCCAGCGGCAGGGCGACGAGACCGACAGTCAGGCCGGCCACCAGGTCCGCCAAGAACTTGGAAAGATTGTAATCCTGAAGGCAGGTTACGAGCCTCGGCAACTCGGTGCGGGCCGGCTTCACGAGGCCTCCATCTCCTGAAGGATGTCGAGCGCCTCCTCCAGGTGAGCTTGGAAGTAGCGGCGCATACTGTCCAGCACCTCCGTCAGGAGCGGGTCTCGGAGCGAGTAAAAAACCTGGTTGCCGTCTTTTCGGTTGACGACCAGACGCTTGCTTCGCAGGATCGACAGATGCTGGGAGGCATTCGCGGGCTCCACTCCGATTCGCTCGATGATCGCGCCCACGGAGAGTTCGCCGTCGCGAAGGCTCTCGATGATGTGAATCCGAGTCGGGTGAGCCAGAACGGAGAAAACATCCGCTTTGAAACGCCGAAGCGCCTCCGGCATCGCTACTTCCGACAATGATTCCTGTGAGCGCTTCGGCATCTGTCCTTTAGTATATTCGATATTTCGAATATACTAAAGCATCCCGAGAAAACCGAGCGTTCGCGTGACTCGACCCGCCACGGCCCCTGCATCAACGGATTTCAGACGCCAAGAACCTGCAAGACACAGTAAACTGGACCCTCTCGCGCTCGTGCGTAAATGCGCCGAAAACAACAAGATGCCGGAAACACCAGCCAAAACCAAGGAGGATCTGTTCGGAGTGTATGTGGAGAAAGAGGCCGCTCCGGCTCGACCGGCAAAAGTGACCGACTTCGCCCACTCGGTCATTCACCTCGTGTCCGAGCCTAAGAAGGCCAAGCCTGCCTTCTGGAAGAAGCGAAAACCGACCCCCGAGTAATTCCGGCCGAACCGCTAAAGCGCCGGATCCTTCATCCCAAGGCTCTCAAACGCCTTGAGCCGAATCAGACAAGCGTCGCAATGTCCGCACGGACGCCCGTCCGCGGGATCGTAGCAAGAGTGGGTCAGGGCATAGTCGACGCCTAGCTCCAAACCTCTCTGAATGATCTGGGGCTTCGTGAGCTGAATCAACGGGGTTCGAATCTCGATCGGTCTTCCTTCGACCCCGGCTTTTGTGGCCAGCCGGGCGAGGGTTTGGAAGGCCGCGATGTATTCCGGCCGGCAGTCCGGATATCCCGAGTAGTCGACCGCGTTTACCCCCGCGTAAATTGCCTCCGCCCCAACGACTTCCGCATATCCGAGCGCCAGCGAGAGCATCACCGTGTTCCGAGCCGGAACGTACGTGACCGGAATATCGGTCATCTTCGACTCGTCGCGGTCCTTGGGCACCTCGATCGCGTCCGTCAGCGCCGACCCGCCGATCGCATCGAGCTCCACCCGAACGAACTTATGCTCCACCGCACCGAGTTGTGCCGCTACCCGCTTCGATGCCTCCACCTCTTCAAGGTGTCGCTGCCCGTAAAGAACCGTCAGCGCATACGGCTCCGTCCCGTCGCCGCGAGCGATAGCCAAACAAGTAGCCGAATCCAGCCCCCCGGACAGCAAAACGACGGAACGCATGAGGGAGAGAGTACTTGGGGCTAGGCGTTGGGCGCTAGACACTAGGCGTTCGGGCGTTGGGCGCTAGGCGTTGGGCGTTGGGCACGTTCGAAAAGGCATACCTCTGTCAGTCGGACGGGCGCGGCACGCAAAGCGCCGTTTCCCAACGCCTAGCGCCCAACGCCTAGCCCCAAGTACCCTCTCCCCATGCGCGTCTACATCTCCGCCGATATCGAAGGGATCACTGGCTTGGTGAGCTGGTCACAGTGCAGCCGGCCCGATGGCAAGTCGTTCGACTACGCGTTTGCGCGGCGGATGATGACCCACGACGTCAACGCGGCGATCCGAGGGGCACGGGCCGGTGGCGCGACGGAGATCCTCCTCAAGGACTCTCACGGCAACAGTAAGAACCTGCTTCTGGATCAGCTCGAGCCGGGAGTTCGCCTCATTAGTGGGCATGGTTCAGGCACCGATGGGATGATGCAAGGGATCGACGAGACGTTCGACTGCGCCTTTTTGGTCGGCTACCACGCCATGGCCGGAACATTGGGCGGGGTCATGGAACACACGATCACCGGCGGGGTGCACCGGCTCTGGGTGAACGGGTACGAGTGTGGGGAGATGGGACTTAGCGCGGGGGTTGCCGGGCGGTATGGAGTGCCGATCGTGATGGTCTCTTCCGATACCGCCGGCTGCGATGAAGCAAGCCGTCTTCTGCTAGGCGTCGAGACGGCGGTGACCAAGACCGGAATCGGCCGGTACATGGCAAATATGCTCTCCCCGGACGACACCGGCATGCTTATCGAGGCAGCGGCCAAGCGCGGAGTGGCGAGGCGCAAAGAGATCGCCCCGAAGATTTGGAGCGAGCCGGCCCACATCCGAGTGGAGTTCAACCGGGCCGAAGAAGCCGATATGGGCGCGAAGCTCCTGTCGGTACCCACGCGGACGAACGGCTATACGTTGGAAGGGACCTACCCCACGTATCAGGAAGCGCACCGCGTGGTGTGGAATCTCATGGCGATGTCGGCGGAGGGAATCGGCTCTCAGTATTAGGTCGGTGGCGTATTTGACAAAAAAACACAATTTGGGCCCAGACTGTTCAGGGAACCTTGATCCCTCCATAATGAATCTCCGTAAAGGGGTGAGATGAGCAAGCTCTTTCTGCGTTGGGTGCTTTTAGCGGTCTCGGTATATGCCGCATCTCTCGTTGCCCAAGCCCTTCACCTCGGCTTTCGGGCGGATGTCTCTTCGGTAGAAGGCGGCTTCAAGCTGTTGATCGGCGTCGCGGTGCTCTCGTTCTTGAACGCCACGCTCGGCCGGATCCTGCGGCTGCTCACGCTGCCGCTGAGCTGTATCACGCTCGGGCTCTTCTCTCTCGTCGTCAACGCAGTCGTTCTTATGATCGCCGCGTCGTTTAATCTTGGCTTTCGAATCGAAGGAAGCGGATTCAATGCCTTCATTGCCGCCTTCGTGGCAAGCATTATGATTTCGTTCATCAGCGGCGTTCTTGGAGTGTTCCTGCCAGACGACAAAGATGAGTAGCGGGGCCTGCAGATGATCAGGAGATACCGTCTCCGAAAACTGCTCGCGCCGACCGCCGGACTTCAGAAGGCGGTCGGTATGTTTGCGCTGGGATTTTTTGCCCTGCTGCTCGGTATCGGCCTCAGCTTCCGGCAGATCCTGCAACCTCTAATTCACTCCTTCTCCGTCCGAATTCACGAAGGAATGGCCAGGTTGGTGGCGGCGGATCAGGTGGATACCGCCGAGTGGCTGCTCGGGGGCGCATTCCTCGTGATGGGGTCGTACCTAACCTACCGAGGGGTCCGGTCGGCCTTTAACCACGTCTTCGACATCATCAACCCGAATCTGCCGCCCGGCAAGATGGATGTCTATTTCCGGCGGCAGCAACTTGCGAACGGCCCCCGGATCGTGAGCATGGGAGGCGGCACCGGCCTCAGCACTCTCCTCCGCGGATTCAAGCACCACTCCTCTAACATCACGGCCGTGGTGACCGTCACCGACGACGGCGGCTCATCCGGACGGTTGATCCAGGACAAGGGGATGATCCCTCCGGGCGACATCCGGAACTGCCTGGTCGCCCTATCCGACGCGGAAAAAGCGATGACCGACCTTTTCCAGCACCGCTTCCGAGGCGACAGCGGCTCGCTGAGCGGGCACGCTATCGGCAACCTGCTCATCGCCGCATTGGTCGACCAGGCGAACGGAGATTTTGAAAAAGCGGTGCAGATCGCTTCGGACGTTCTCGCAATTCGAGGCCGCGTTCTTCCCGCCACCCTGGACCATGTCCGGCTGCGAGCGGTGCTCGAAGACGGAACGGAGGTATGCGGTGAAACGAGAATCGTCGCCGCCGGCCGTCGAATCCGGCAGCTTCACCTTGATCCGGTTGGGAGCATCGCCCATCCTTCCGCCGTCGACGCGATCAAGACCGCCGATATCATCTGCATCGGGCCCGGCAGCGTCTACACCAGCATCATTCCGAACCTCCTGGTTCCCGGCATCGCCGAAGCGCTCCGCCAAGCCCGCGTTCCGAAGATCTATATCTGTAACGTCATGACGCAGAAAGGGGAAAGCGACGATTTCACGGCGAGCGAGCACGTAAAAGCGATCGTCGATAACGCCGGGCCGGGTCTGTTCGACATGGTGCTGGTCAACACCGGCATACCGAGCGAATCGGCGTTGGATAAGTACCGCGCTTCCGGCTCGCACACCGTGGAGGCGGACATCGACCGTCTCCGGCAAATGGGCCTGAAAGTCTTGCAAGGCAACTTCATGAGCGAAACCGACGTGGTCCGCCACGACCCCATGAAAGTCGTCGCCCGCGTCCTGATGCTCCTGAACTAACCGTAGCATCGGCTCCCAGCCGATGACCCGTATTCGTCATTCAGAAATTAGGTTCACATTTCCCTTGTCTAATTTCACCCGTAACCCGGGGCTTTTAGCCGCGGTTCAAGGTTCTACCGGGGATAAATCCCCCGGGCTACGGATGAACCTGGATTGTCAATCTATTTTATTGATGAACAGGTCTCCCGGCAACGGGGAACCATCATCGACCGAAATCCGCACGGCGGTGTATCGTTACGTCATGAAGGAACGGATCCATCACGGGACTCAGATCCACTTGGAGCGGGCGCGCGACCTCATCGTCGCCCGCTTAGACGAGCCCGTGAGTCTGGCCGAGGCGGCTCGAGAGGCTTGCCTATCTCCGTTCCACTTCCACCGCCTCTTCGTTCGAACGTACGGGCAAACGCCGCATGCATTCCTAACTGCCCGCCGGATCGACCAAGCCAAGCGTCTGCTCGCGGAAGGGGATTTGACGGTGACGGAGATCTGTTTTTCGCTCGGTTACGAGAGCCTCGGCACCTTCAGCACCCGCTTCCAACGCATCGTCGGCTGCTCGCCGACCCAGTACCGAATCGGCGCCGCCCGCCACTTTGCCCTTTCGTCGTTGCGACCCTACCGCTTTATTCCCACCTGCTTCACCCGGCGGCACGCTCCGGTCGTAGTATCGGCTCCCAGCCGGTAGTACATGCGAAAGGTATTCTCGTAGCGTGTCCACCGTGCGGGTCGCCGATGTTGCGCTCGATCCCCGCTCCGGCGGCGCGGAGGCGCTCTACACGTACCGAGCCGAGGGGAATCTCACCCCCGGCGACGCCGTCTTCGTCCCCCTCGGCACCCGGAGCGTGCTCGGCTTTGTCACCAGCGTCTACGACGCGACCGAACAAGATCTTGGATTTCCCTTCGCGAGCCTGAAGTCGATTCTTGGCGAGGTAGAGGGGTTGGGCTTGCCCGCCGCTCTGATCGACCTTTGCCGTTTCGTGGCGGAGGAGACACTCTGCTCGCTCCCCGTCGCCCTGTCCAGCGCCTCGCCTCCCGGCGTCCGCGACCGGCTGGTGAGCGTCTGGGCGCCGGTGGATTCGCCGACGGAGCACAAATTGACCCCGATGCAGGAGGAAGTCCTGCGGGTGGTCCAAGAGAACGACGGTTTGATCGAAGCCAAGGGAAAGAAGCTCCCCGCGGCGACTATACGCGCCCTACGGCTGCTAAGAAATAAGGGACTCGTCCGCCAGGTTCTCCGGGTCGAGCCGTACGCCGAGCGTCGAGCCAAGGTCGCCATGCTCCGGCTGACCGCCGACTCCGACCGAGTGGACGCCTTTCTCAAAAAGGAGGGGCGACGGCGACCGGCTCAAGCGCTCACGCTGATGCGCCTGCAGGAAGCGGAGAGTGCGCAACTGACCTCGCCCGAGCTGCGCGCGCTCGCCGGGGTCACGGAAACGACGATCAAAGCGCTCCTCGAAGCCGGAATGCTGGAAGCGGTTGACGAGGATTCGGCCGGGGTGGTGCGACCGCCGATCCCTAATCCGGCCCAGCAGATCGCCATCGACGCGGTGGTGGAGGCGGTCAACGCCCGCGAACCGCAGGCGTTCCTCTTGTACGGGGTGACCGGAAGCGGCAAGACCGAGGTCTACCTGCGAGCGGCGGCGGAGGCGCTTCGGCAAGGGCGACAGGTGCTTTTTCTAGTGCCGGAGATCGCGCTGGCCACCCAGGCGATCGCTCGACTTCGGGAGCGATTCGGCCGCGGGGTGGCGGTCCTTCACTCCGACCTCCCGCCCGCGGAACGGCTCAAAAACTGGTTTCGTATCCGCGACGGCCAGGCAAGTGTCGTACTGGGGGCGCGCTCGGCGCTGTTCGCGCCGCTCTCCAATCTCGGTCTGGTCGTGATGGACGAGGAGCACGAGGCAAGCTATAAGCAGGAGACCTCTCCGCGCTACCACGCGAAGGCGCTCGCCCGATATCTCTCGCAACGCCACCGCTGCCCCGTGATCCTCGGCTCCGCCACTCCCAGCGTCGAAACCTTCTTCGAAGCCGACACCTCGGAACAAGCCTCAACCTCCACCCCTCACCCCTCCTCCCTCACCCTGCTTTCCCTGCCTCATCGAGCGGCGAGTGCCCAGCTTCCGGAGGTGCTGATCGAAGACCTCACGGAGGGATACCGATTTGGAAAGCCGGCGCTGCTGTGCGACGACTTGCACCAACGCATCGAGCAGGTACTGGCGCTTGGCCAGCAAGTCATCCTCTTCCTGAACCGCCGCGCTTACGCGCCGTTCGTCATCTGCCGCGACTGTGGGCAAAGGATGGAGTGCCCGAACTGCGCGATCTCCTTGAGCTACCACCGCCACGACCGCAAATTGCGATGCCACCACTGCGGCTACGCCGCCACTCCCCCGGATACCTGCCCCAAGTGCTCGGGGCTGCGCCTCGCCCCTTTCGGGGTCGGGACCGAAAAGGTGGAGGAGGCGGTAGCGGCGCTTTTTCCCACCGCCAAGGTGGCCCGGCTCGACCGAGACATCGCGCGGCGAAAGGGGGCGCTAGAGGAGACCTTGGCATCGTTCCGCTCCGGCGAAATCGGGATCTTGGTGGGGACGCAGATGGTGGCGAAAGGTCTCGACTTTCCCAACGTCACTCTCGTCGGTGCGATCGCAGCGGACGTCTCGCTCAACATCCCCGACTTCCGCTCCTCGGAGCGCACTTTTCAGCTTCTGTCCCAGGTCGCGGGCCGCGCCGGCCGCGGCAAGGCGCACGGACAGGTAGTGATCCAGACCTTTAATCCTGAGCACCCGGCTGTCCGCACCGCCCAGGCGCACGACTTCCTTGCGTTCTACGAGGCACTGCTCGTCGAGCGGCGCGAAGCCGGCTACCCGCCGTTCCGTCGGCTGGTGAACGTCACGATCAGCGGTGAGGCGCGTTCCACCGTCTTCACCGTCGCGGAAGAGGTTCGCCGCCGCCTGCAAGACGTCACTCTCGAGCTGCTCGGTCCCGCCGATTGCGCGGTCGAGCGCCTCCAAAATCGCTGGCGCCGCCACATCCTGCTCAAACTCCCCCCCAACGCCTCCGTAGCCCCGGTCGGTGAAGCGCTGCTCGGCTACACGCCAAAGGGCGTGCAAATCGTAGTCGACGTCGACCCCTACAACCTGATGTAGCCGTGGCACTGGCTTCCAGCCAGTGGGTCCCAGGGGCATCTTGCCCCTAGCCTTCCCCACGAGCGGTACGGTCGTGGGGTTCATCGGCTGGGAGCCGATGCTACGTTCACACGACCTGGAAGGTCGTGATACACATGGGCAAGATGCCCATGCCACGAATTCACCCGCCAGGACCAGCGGCGACTTCCGGTTTCGCTTCCAAGTGGAGCTCCAATCGCATCTCGTAGGCCCGGGGCCAGGGGAGCCAGACTTTTACGTCGCGGACGCCGGTGAAGACGTACGGCTCGTTGCCAACGTAAAACCGCTGGTTCATAAAACCGTTTTGGAACAGCCGGTCGACGTGCTTCTCCACGTCTCGCTGGACGAAGTCGGTCAGGTCTGAGAAGTCGATCCCATACACCTCGTCGTGGTTGGGCGAGAGGATCATGCTATACGCCACCGGACGGGTGTACTTGTGGAACGCGTAATCGTCGACGAAGCGGTGAAGCAGGAATTCTCGTTGCGATACCTCGCGCATCAGTGGTGAAACGTTAAGCTTTTTGGCCAGGAGATATACGTTGGCCGCCGGAATCGCCGTCCCCATTGTGTTTCCCGCCGTGTTCCATCCGGCAAAGGCGAGGAGCTTCATGACTCGCGTTTGGTCGGCGAGAGTGTCGAAAAGGTCCGAGTCGGCGGTACCGTCGTTGGCGAGATTGATGTCCGCGACTGCTACCGGCATCCCTTGGTCGAGCTCTGCGGTCAGCTCCGCAAGCCAATTCTTGAACGGAGCCTCTCTTCTCTTCGGCGTGTTGACATACAGCGAATAGTCGTATTCGCCGTTTGGATCGGCCAGACGAGCGCCGCTGGCAACTAGCTGGTCCCGGAGGCTCTGCTCGATCGGCTTTGATTCATAGCTGGCGAATTTGTACTTGCCGGCGGGATCGGAATAGACCACCCTCACCCGAGGCCTCCACCCGGCTTGCTGGAGAAGCGCCCGGCTCACTAACACGCTCGCGTGCTGATCGATCCCTTCGCAGAAGTAGACGCGCGAGTCGGCGCCCGAGCGGCGAACCTCCGCTCGAAGGGCTTCCGACTCCGGAACGTGGGGGCCGTACGGCTTGGCATCGTCCTGGCCGATCACCAGATAGTCGATCTGGCGCGCCGCCGCCATCCGGACCATCTCGCGCTGGACGGAATGGTTCCTCACCCGGGTCGCCTCGTAACGTGCGATTTCTCCCGGGGGAATCTGAGGCCGTAGCGCTTCGAGCTCTGGCTTCAGACGATCAATCCGTAACCGCTGAACCCGGTCCTGCAACTCCTCGAACTGGGCCAACTTCATCCGCCAAGGGCCGGCGGCACGGGTTGCGGTCGGCGCAAGCCGCATCGTCGAACTAAAAACGTATAGCTTGGTTTTCGGCGATCGGCGGCGGATATCGGCGAGCGTTCGCAAGCGCTGAACCGCTACTTCCGCCGGTGTGTTGTTCACTCGAGAGGCGACGAGGCCCCCGTAGCAAATCATGTCGGCGCTCACGATGATGGTGTCGACGTCCGAAAGGTCCTGCGTCGCGATCCATCGAAGAATCGCATCGGGATCGCCCGGATTGGTAAAACGGCCAAGCGTCTCGTACGGCGGCATGCGCAGGTCCTGGCCCGCAATGTGCGAGATCATTTGCGCGAACTGGCCCGCCGCGGGACGGCTATCCAGTGGGACTAAGAGAATCCGTTCCGCACGCGCGGCGGCCACGCCCAGCACCATAGCGATGACCGCGAACAGCCTCATGGGATGTGAAAGGTACCTGGTAAGACCCGTCATAGAGCGAACGGCTACGGAGTCAAAGCGACCCGGAGGTCCAAATTAACTTCCAACCAATACTCGCATAGACGCCGGACGACGGTCTCGTATTCGTAGAAATCGGTCGGTTTGCGAACGTAGCTTCGCACCCCGGCGCGAATACAGCGGTCGACGTCGTCGGCAAGTGCCGACGAAGAGAACAGGACGAGCGGAATCCGCGAAAGGTTGGGCTCGTTTTGCAATTGCGCCGCGACCTCGTCTCCATTCAGCTTGGGCATCTTCATGTCCACGAGCGCGAGGTGGGGCATCTCGTCCCGATCGCGATCGACATATTCGAGAAGGCACCGTAACGCCTCTTCGCCATCCTTACACGTGATGATGTGAGCATTCGGAGCCGCCTTTCTGATAAAGCGGATCGTGATTGCCCGGTCGTCTTCGTTATCGTCGGCGACCAACACGGTTGGCGAATCGTTCGACAGCATAAAATCCTGTGGAGTGCAGTGATTTTTGACTCCGGAACCGAACTACGCATACCCGTTTGCGGGGTAAGTGACAAGAACTGGATGGGGTTATTTTTACGGGCCTAAATCCACGACTTGGTAGATAGGCCGTTTAAACGCGATACCTCGGCCGTCCCTGCTGTGTTTCCGATCGGCTATTCTCACGCCACATCATGATCGTCGTCGCCGCCCTTCTCGGACAGATCTACGCCCCCCTCGAACCCTCGCTCGACCGGTCCAAACCGGAATCCGTCGTTATTCGCCTTGGCCGCCCCGCTCTCCTCCGAGGCGTTTCGCATGGCGAATGTAAAGAGCATCTCGAGATCACCCCCGCCGAATCGCTCTATTTGGGCTACCCGCACGGTCCCAAAACCGCCGAGTTCGTCCCCCAAGGCGCTACGCGTCGTACCTTCAATGTCGACCTGACCGGTCCGCTGGACGCCCTCATCACCGCGTCCGCGGATTCTTTTTTGTGCAACGACCGCTCGGACGCGCCGCTTTCCGTCTCCTTCGGATCCGGCGGTAACCGCCTTGACAACGGCGTCTACGACCGAAAAGGAGATTGGCTCCTAACCGCCCAGGGAACCGGCGTCACCCTGACTCCCGAAGGAACCGGGCGCTACCGCCTTCGGGTCGGCTCCGGTCCGGTTAAGCTTCGGTTGCGGCCCGACTACTACCGAAACCACCTGGGCTACTTCCTGTGGGACAACACACAATCGCTGTGGAAGCAACCGGTAGCGGGCTGGTGCAGTTGGATGGCTCACCTCCAGGACGTGACCGCCGCCAACGTTCTCGATGCCGCCCGCTTCTTCTCCAAGAACCTGAAAGGGTACGGCTACTCGGTCATCCAGATCGACGACGGCTACCAACGGGTCCGGCAGTTCCCGCAAGGAAATGAGAAGGTGAAGGAACCGTTTGCCCACTACTGGACGATTCCAAACGAGAAGTTCCCCAACGGACTACAACCGCTCGCGCAAGAAATCACCCGTCTCGGGCTCACCCCCGGAATCTGGGTCGGCTACTACACGCCGCTCGGGCTAAAGAACCGCGATGGATATGTGACCGACGCCGACGGGAAGCCGCACAAAGGCCCCTGGGTCAACTACGCGATGAACCCGTTGATACCTGCCGCCCGCGAGGAGGCGTACACCGAGACGGTCCGTGAGCTTCGCGCTCAGGGATGGCGCTACTTCAAGATCGACACCCTCCGCCACGTCCTCTACGACAACTTCCGGCAGGTCCCCGGCTACTGGAAGTCCCGTAGAGAGAGCATGGAAACGGCCTACCGGACGCTCCTCGCCGAAACGAAGCGAGCCGCCGGCCCAGGCAGCTACCTGCTCGCCTGCTGGGGCACCCTCCCGGAGCTCGCCGGTATCCCCGACGGCGCCCGCATCGGCGAGGACGTGGGCCCGGACGTGGACAGCATGCGCCGTAGCGCCAAGTACATCGCTCAGTTCGGCTACTTGAACAATGTCGTGTGGCGCAACGATCCGGACTACATGTGCCTGCGAGTCCCGGTCCCCCAGGCCCAATCCTGGGCGACTCTCACCGCTTTAGCGGGCGGGCACGTGATGGTGAGCGACCCCATCAAAGAGTACGATCCGGCGCGGGTGGACGTACTGCGGCGCGTCGGCCCGCCTCTGATCGTGAAGCCGGCAAGCGTCGTCTCCCATGGCCCGGATCCCGAGTTTATGACGCTGAACGGCGCCAAAGGGGACGAGCGGTGGCTGGTCGCGGCGCGCTTCGGGTGGGGTGATCAACCCGCCCGCCGGGTAGACCTCGCCACCCTCGGGCTGGATCCGAGCCGCCGTTATCTTGCGTTCGACTTTTGGAAGGAGCGCTTCCTCGGCATCGTATCGGGCGAGGCGGCATACGATCCCCTAGAAAACGGTGGATGCCAGGTGATCTCGTTCCGGCCTCTAGCCGACCACCCGCAGGTGTTGGGCACCAACCGCCACATCGGCCAGGGAGCCTACGAGCTGGATCGAGTGCACTGGGATGGACAAGCTCTTTCCGGGCGAATGCGGCGGGGCCTAGGCCGTGTATGGAGCCTCTACTTGTATGTTCCCGCCGGATGGCGCACCGCTCTGGTCGACGGGGCCGCTGCCTCCAATCCTTCACCGCAAGTTTTGAAGCTCACGTTCCCGAGCGGCGCAAGTACCGCCGATTGGAAGGTGACGTTCATCAAATAGCAGACCGCTACTCGACGGATATGGGAAAAACCAGCTCCGTGGCCGGCTCCTGCTCCCATGGCCGCTTCTCGGACGCGACACCCCCACGTCCTGGCTCACCGGCTACAATCCGAGCGGCATGAGCAACCAGGTCACCCTCGCCCGAAACACGAACCAAGCGCTTGGCATCGGACAATTCGCCATCGACTTTCTCGCCGGTTCCTTCGGACCTGGACCGTCGGAGGCGGTGCTGGAGCGCAACCAGCTTTTTCACACCGACGCGGTGCTTTGCGGCGTCTCCGCCTTAGCGCTCCGAACGAACGCACCGACTCTGCTTCGCACCGAGGCGTTGGAGTATCCGGACCCGCACGGAGCCGCCGTCATCGGCGGGACCGCCAAAGTGAAGGCTGAGAAGGCGATCGTCGCGAACTCCTCCGCAGTACGGGAGTGGGACTCGAACGGAACGAACTTCGGCTACAACCCGGGACTTGGCCATACCGCGGGCGAGTTCGGGCACAACGATTTCTATCCGGTTGTGATCGCCGCCTGTCAGCAGCGAGGCCTGGATGGAGCGACGGCGCTTCGGGCAATGGTGTTGCTCGATGAGATCCGTGGGCGGCTCGCGGAGGTGTTCAGCCTCAAGACTTACAAGATCGACCACGTCGTGCACGGGGCGATCGCCTCCGCCGCCGTCTACGCGGCGCTACTTGGAGGAAGCGCGGAGCAGATCGAGAGCGCGATCGGCATGTTCGTGGCCCACTACATTCCTTGGCGGGCGATCCGAGCCGGCAAGCAGCTCAGCGACTCCAAGGGAGCCTCCGCCGCGATCTCGACCGAGGCGGCGGTGCTTTGCGCCAAGCGGGCGCTTGCCGGCTTCGTGGGGCCGAAGGATATCTTCCGCAATCCGGAATCAATGTTTCGCCAGTTCGTCAAGACGAGCGGCGATTCCCCCTTCGACCTAGTCCTCAGCCACTCCGGTGACGACTTCGCTGTGATGGGAATGCACTTCAAGCTCGGGCTGTACGAGCACCAGTCGGCAGGGGCGCTGCAAGGGTGCATCGATCTCCTCGCCGCAAACCCGGAGTTGGCCGAGCCCGGCCGGATTGCCCGGGTGCTGATCCGGGCGTACGAACCGGCGTTTGGCATCATCGGCGATCCCGCCAAGCGCGATCCGCACACGAGGCAGTCGGCCGACCACTCGATGGTGTACATCGTGGCCACCCTGCTGCGAAAGGCGACGGAGGCAAACGACTCGATCAAAGCGGCGGGCTCGGATGAGCTCTGGCAGACGCTGATGCTCTCGCCCTACGACTACGGCCAGGAAGCCATTCAGAATCCCGCCACGCGAGCCATCATGGCGCGAATCGAATTCGAGCACGGCGGTCCTGAGTACGATGCCCGCTATCCCGACGGCATTCCGACCTCGGTAGTGATTACCACCGACGACGGTCGGACGCTCGACAGCGGCCTGGTCATGTACCCCGGCGGGCATGCTCGGAATACGACCGCCGATCTAAAGGCGATCCTCGGTAAGAAATTCGCCATGCACGGTTCCCTCGGAGTTCCGGACGGAGGTGACGTGCACGCGCTGATTGAGCGCCTCGGAAGCCTGGGGACGATGTCGGCCGACCAGATCGCGGCGATTTATGATTTCGAGGTGGCTTCTCGACCTGGGTACGAGTAGGCGCGAGGATACGTCACGCAAAGGCGCGGAGACGCAAAGGGGGAGGCGATGAGGTCCCTCCCCTGAGCGACGCCAGCTACTTCTTTAGCCACTTATCGAGCCAAGCCACCCATCGTGCCCATTGGTCCAAGATTGTCTCTTGGGCGATTTGGCCATGGTCTTCGTACGGATACATGTACAGAGCGGCCGGCTTCCCATTCGCCTGTAAAGCGGCGAACATTCGCTCGGAATTGATCGGCGTCGTACCCACGTTCTGGTCCTCCAGCCCGTGGTACATCAGCAGCGCGCCCGTGATCTGGTCGACGTACAGGATCGGCGACATGCTGAGGTACATCTCCCGTCCCTCCCATAGCTGGCGCGACTCGGTCTGAAACCCGAATGGCGTCAGGGAGCGGTTGTAGTTCCCGTCGCCGGCGATTCCGGCTTTGAAGAACGGAGTTCCGACCATCGCGTTCGCGGTCGAGAATGCGCCGTACGAGTGGCCGCCGATCGCGAGGCGTTGGCGATCGATAAACCCGCGTCGATCGAGCTCGTCGATGATCGCCGAGAGGTCGTTGCGCAGGTCACTAACGTAGGTGTCGTTCTTCCGTTCGTTCGGGCCGATGATGGGAGAATCCGGCTCGACGAGCGCATAACCCAGGCGGATGAGCGCCGTTTTGTTCGCCGGGCTCATACCGTTGAACAGATTCTTGTTGAACGTCTTGCGTCCGCGGTCATAAGCGTCTTGCCCGGTGAATTCCGACGGGTAGAACCAGAAGAAGGCCGGAAGCCGGGTTCCTTCTTTGTAATCTTTGGGGACGGTCACCTTCGCCCAGAACTTGATGCCGTCGGCGCGGGTGATGGACACCCACTCTCGCCGCGCCTGGGTCAGGTCCGGTGAGTAGTCTTGGTTGTCGGTAATTTTTCGCTCGCTCTTGTTGCCTAACGACACCAAGTAGCTGTTCGGGACCATCGAGGGGGACTGACGCGTGACGACCAACGTGTCGACCGCGTCGTCCAGGGCGGTGGCCGATTCGTAGACGTTCGCTTGGCTTTCGAAAATCCTCGTTCTCTTTCCGTCGACGAGCGACATCCGGTCGATGAACGGTCGCGGCGCTTGCTGCATCGGGTCCTTGGCGTACGTCGTGCCCGCAACGAAAACCGAAGTTCCATCGGGTGAGACCCGAACCGCAGTGCCGGCCCTGGCAGGCTTGGTAAGGAGGTTGACCGCCTCGTCGTCCGGCTTCGCTTCGACCAACGCCACCGGCCGATCGGCCGTGAGGGGACGGACCAGCGAGAGCCGGTTCTTGCCGTCGATCGTTTGGCGAAGGAAGAGCAGGCTTGCGTCCGACGAGTACTGGGCGGAGGCGATCCGGTCGCTGCTCGACCAGACGACTTGCGTGTCGTTCGGACCAAATGGCGGCCGCCACAGCATCACTTGATCCCGCGGCTTCTTGGACGCATCCTTCGGATCGGACGATTCGAGCTGCAGATAGGCGAGTCCTCGCCCGTCGGGACGCCACGCCACCGCCCGGCGGTCGGTCGGCTTTGGACGTTCGTCCTCGCTTGTCAATAGGCCGCGTTTTCGAAGCTCGACCTTCTGCTCCCCCTTGTCGTCCCAAAGCACCTCGCGTTGCGGGAAGCTGTTGAGGGGATAGAGGTAGCTGAAGGGCCGCTCCATCAGTGTGACCCGGAAGTATTTCCCGTCCGGACTCGGGTCGACGGCGGTGATCATCGCGGGCTTCCCCACGCTCTGGGACTTCCCGGTCGTAACGTCGACGAGGGCAAGCTGGCCAGTGGTGTAGTAGTCCAAAAGGTTTGCGTCGGTCGGATTGCCCAGCAGGCTCGCATAGGTGCGAAGCTGAGCTTTCTTCGGATCGCTGACGGCTACTCGCGGCGAGGTGGCGATGCCGGGAAGGAGAGGCGCCGGGATATTGGGGGCGAGCACGAGGGCGAGCCGGTGGCCATCCACCCAGTCGATGCCGGTCGACGCGGTCGCCAGGAGAGGCTCCGCGGTTACCCGATGGGCGGCTTTGTCGCCCAGGCGGAAAACCCAAGCTTCGGTGCGGTTCGGAAAGAGGGCCAGAAAGGCGACTTCCCTACTGTCGGGGGACCAGCTAGGATCGGTGACGCGGGCGCCCTCAGGTGCGGGGATGTCCTGCGCGGTTCCTCCCGCAATAGCGACGACCTTCAGTCCTTTAGCGTTGCGGGTCGTCATCGATCGAGCGCGCTTGGCCCCGGTATCGATGTCGAGCCCGGCAAGATTGAGATGCGGCTTTCCGAGGGAAGCGAGGGGCGGAAGTCCATCCCGCTCGAGCACCACATAGTAAGCGCCGTCAGGCGAGTAGTTTCCGGGGGTCACGTTCCGCCACCAGGGCGCAAGCACTGCCTCCTTGATCGCGTCCGGCGGAAGTATGTAACCCTCCTGCGCCAGTGGATCCACCTTAGCCGGGGCTTGGGAAAGGGCGATAAGCTGAAGGCCGAGCAAACTCCAAACGAGGACGGTACGCATGCTTGAGGTTGAGTCTAGCGGAGACCGGCTTTTTGTGTCACGCCAAGGACTTCTTTGCGTCTTCGCGCCTTTGCGTGACATGTCCCCTCCCTTGCGAAGCGTTTACAAGCGACCAAACTAGATCATGCTTACCGAAAATACCATTGCAAGAGAGATCGTCGATGCCTGCTACCAGATTCACGTCGAGACGGGTCCTGGCTTGCTTGAGTCTGCCTATGAAGAAATCCTTTGCTGGGAGCTAGCCCAACCTGGCTTGTCCTTCGTTAGACAGCTCCGCTTCCAGTCATCTACCGAGGCAACAAGCTCGAGGCCGGATTTCGCGCCGATCTGATCGTGGAGAACCGCGTCGTAATAGAAATCAAGTCCGTCGAGGATCTGGCACCCGTTCACTATAAACAGGTTCTTACCTACCTTCGCTTGGGTGGATACCGACTCGGACTCCTGGTCAACTTCGGTGAAAATCTGATCAAGAATGGTATTCACCGAATCGCTAATGGAATGCCCTAGATTTGCCGGGGATATGTCACGCAAAGGCGCTAAGTCGCAAAGGGGAATGCGCAGAGGGCGCCGATTTGCTCGGGCATTTCTTTGCGTCTTCGCGCCTTTGCGTGACCCTCCGAATCCGGCATCATGCTCGTAATGGCATCCGAGGATTCGGCCGTTCGGCGCGGCGGTTACTTTCTTGATCTAGCCGCCATCAAGCCCGGCGATGCCGTCCTTCGGTACGACGATCCGGTGCTTGGATCGGGGTGGCTTTATTTCCAAAATCCAAGCCAGATACTCGCCGCCCATCGCCCGGAGGAGGTCGCGGCCTGCCTTAAGGCGGCGAGCGATTTCTCGGAACACGGAGGATGGTCGGTCGGCTTTCTCACGTACGAGGCCGGAGCGACTCTACGGCCGGAGATGGAAGCGATTGAGACCGAATGGCCGCTCCTTGCATGGTTCGCCTTGTATGCCGAAGCCCCTGCCCATTACCGAGAGCTTCTTCCCGTTTACGACCCGGTAGAGCCGCAGGACCTAGACGCCGACTGGGATCTCGAGCGGTACAAGGTAGCGTTCGATCGGGTTAAACAGGCGCTCGCCGACGGCGAAACGTATCAGGTGAATCTCACCTTTCGGTGCAGATTCACACTCTCCGAAGACGCCGCCAAGTTTTTCGCCAGCCGTTGCGGCGTTCAGCCTCCCCTGTACGCCGCGTACATCGACGGCGGTGATTGGCAAATCGCCTCGTTCTCCCCCGAACTCCTCTTCGAGCGACACGGAGATCGGGTCACCACGCGGCCGATGAAGGGGACGGCCCGCGTCGGAGTCCAGCGCTCGGACACGGCGGCCGTCGCCGCCGCGCTGGCCAAAGATCCGAAGTCGATCGCCGAGAACATCATGATCGTCGACATGGTGCGGAACGACCTCGGCGCGGTCTGCGAGGTTGGGACCGTGGAAGTGCCCCAGTTGCTGAACGTCGAGCGCCACCGGGGGCTGTTGCAAATGACCTCCACCGTCACCGGCCGGTGCGCTCGCCGCACCTCCGACCTATTGAGTTCGCTCTTTCCCGCGGCTTCGATTACGGGGGCTCCCAAGGTGGCGACCATGCGCCTGATCCGTGAACTGGAGGGCTCCCCTCGGCACATCTATTGCGGAACGATCGGGGTGATGACGCCGACTTGGCAGCGATTCAACGTCGCCATTCGAACTGCGCTGGTTCGCAATGGCGTTGGTGAGTTCGGCGTCGGCAGCGGCGTCGTATGGGACTCGGAAGTAGAGGCCGAGTATCGAGAATGCCTCGACAAACGCGAGTTGCTCCTCAACCCAGCGCCCCAGTGGCAGATCCTAGACGCGATCGGCGGGCATCAGATCCAGGATCAGGACGAGGTTGCTCGGCATTTGGCTCGCCTTGCCGAAACGGCCGCAAAGCATGGCATCCCCATCGATACCGAGGCGATTCGAAAGGCCCTTCTAGCCATAAAGGTATCGCCCGGAAGAACCAAGGTTCGGACGACGGTTCGGTACGACGGCCGCTTCGAAATCACTCAAGGCCCCAGCGCCATCGCCGGCGATCGAATCCGGGCCGCGTTAGCCAGCCATCCCGTCGCTTCGTCCGATCCGAATTTCAGGGTCAAGACGACATCTCGCGCCATGCTGGAAAAGCACCTCGACGCGCACCCGGAGGCCGACGAAGTGCTCCTCTACAACGAAGACGGACTCGTCTCCGAGTTCTGTGGCGGGAACGTCTTGATCCAACTCGGCGATCACCTTCTCACGCCCCATCCCGATTGCGGATGTCTGCCAGGAATAACCGTCCGCACATTGGTCGACAACGGCCAAGCCGAATACGCCGAGATTCGGGTCGGCGATTTGAAAGAAGCTAAAGCGATCTACTTTGCCAACTCCGTAACCGGGGTTCTGCCGGTGGAGTTGTCACAACCGAACCTGGCCTAGCTCGATCAAATCTCTTCCAATGTCTTCCCGGTCTTGAACGACCTGTCCAGTACCAGGACTCGAGAGGTTGAGGCGTGTTCATCGTCCATTTTTTGGAAATCCCAGTAGTCGCCCTGCCCCCGTTGAAGTTGCCAGCCACCCTTGAGATGCCTTCCGGTTAGGGTGAACTGGAAATCGCCCCGGCTGATCTGGTCGAGTGTCTCCAACTCATAGGTCGAGTACGTTCGGAGGATTGGGGCGAAGCCACCAAGGTCCACCGGCATCGTGGGACCCGCTCCGGGCTGACCCTCCGGAATTTTGCGCTCGGAGTCGATATATCGTGGGTCGTGATCACCCATCAGCTTGGCGCGCACCGGCTTCGCCGGATCGAGGGAAGGGTCGCCGAGCAAAACGAGGGAGAAAAGCGTCTGGAGAACCCTAAGCCTCAGATCGAAGTGACGAGTCGTGGCGTGGTGGAGCCGGAGGGCAAAGCTCATGGGAAGCTGGCATTCGGGAAGCAGGCTGAGCTGGACCGGCACATTAAAGCGAATCCTCCCTCGCGGCTGCGAAAAGAGCGCCGAAGCGATAAACGGCTCGAATTTCACGACCACATTATAGTAGACATTTGTGCGCTTGGATTGACCATTCTTTTGCGTCGCGGGTTTCAGCGATGCAGAAGCCCCGCACTGTGGGTGGGGCTACAAATCGTCAAATAGTAGGTCAGGCCGCGCGCGGGAGGGAGGCTACATAGGCGGTCGTCACAAGCCGGCCAGTTCTCCCAACGCCTTGACATGCGCATCGTGGGGAAATCGGGCGTGGAGAACTCTCAACGCTTCGATCTCAACGCTCCTCCAAGGATAAGGAGCTCCCGCCACCCGCCCCGCAGCGGCAACGTGCTCGGCCGCTTCGGCGTCCATCCGGGGTCCTTGGAGGAGGCAGTAAGCCATCAGAAGGCGCAGCATCGCGAGGTCGCGATGACGGAGCGCTTCGTCGATCCAGCGGCTCGCTTGGTCGAGCTGGCCGTGCTCGATAAGGACGCATGCGACCTCCACAAACTCCTCCGGATTCTCCTCTAACGTGGCAAGCAAGGGGCTCGGCTCCTTCCCCATCGTCATCGGCTGCGCCAGGAACCCTTCCGCCCGAAGGGCCGGTTCCAAGGGCGCAAGAAAGTGGGCGTTCAGCAGTTCCGCCGGTTCTGCTTCCGAACCTTGCAGACGCTGCCCCAGCGCCTTCGCCCACCACAGCAGAGGGTCGTCGGCGTTATACAGAAGCGCCTGCTCCAGCTTGGCATCCGCTTCCGAAAGATCCTTGCGGGCCATGGCGCGCTGGCCCAATATCGTCAGCGCCTCGTGCCGCCGGCCAGTATCGAAGGTCGCTCGCCGCAGGCTCGGTTCGTCCACACTTCGAAGGTCCGGCCGATCCGCCTCGACGACCTCAGGTGGTTGAGGATAGGCGGCCGGGTCGATCGGACGCGCAGGAACCCGTAGAATCTCCTCCCGGCGCTCGTCGACGAGGACGAGCGCCTCTGGGGCGGCCGGAAGTTCTCCAAGGTCGATCTCGAGCACATGTTCCGGGTAGAGGTCCGCCGGGGCTTCGAGGGTCTGCCCGTCGGAGGTTAACAACAGAAGCTTATGCCCGGGCCGCGGTGACGCCGTCTGCACCCTAACCGAGCCGCCGTCGAGCCAGGCGCCGACTTCCGTCGACCCTCCGCTCAGACCCGCCAGTCCAGAGTACGGCGTGAGGGTAACCGACCACGAGTCCACCTGTCGAGGCGCCAGCAAGCGGTTCCGGCCGAAGCGGGCAAAGCGGACTTCACCATCCTCGTAGCGAGCGCCGTCGAACGACGACTCCTCGGAGAAGAGTCCAAACCCCGCGTCGCGCTCCGGGCAATAAAATGCCGATCCATTCCATGTTCCTTCTCCAAGGCCGAAGGACAACTCCCCGTCATATCGCAGCGGCGCCAAGGTCCGATTAAGAATCCTGGCCTCAAACCGCAACTCGGCCCGGTCAGGAAGGAGCGAGACGAATAGGTGAAAGCTCAAACCGGGAGCAAACGCCGACTCCGCGAGCCAGACTCCCCCCGGCGACGCTTCGTCCTCCGGGTCTTCGATCTGGATCGCCACATTGCCGAGCGAGTTCGGGCGGTCCTCGCCGCTTAGGCGGAGCTGGATCCCCTCCCGCAGCCTCACCCCGCGTGGACCTCCCGGCACCGGCATGATCGAATTCCATTTGGGAAGGATCTCGATGCCGGTTCGCTTGTCGAGCAGACCAAGGATCCGCCCCCCGAGCGCGGGAACGAGGGTAACGCGCAAGTAAGGGTTTTCGAGCAGAACCGTTCGAAACGTGCGCGTTTCCGCTTCGCCCGTCGTATGTAACCGAGGCAGCGGATACGCCGAGCCAACCGCGACCGGTTCGGCTTCCAATAGCCCGATGTGGATATCGAGCCCATCTTCGAATATCTCGGTTGGCATAACGTCGGGGCGGACGTTCAGGGTACCTAAGCTAAAATGAGGAACATGGCGACCGGAACGTCTTCCATTGGGGTGATCGGCAAATGGCTGATCGTGCCGGTCCTAGTCGCTGCCCTCGGCTATTTTGTAATTGCGCCGGCGATCCGGCATCAGCCTCCTCCAGCTACCGCTGCCCCAACTTCGATTCCCAATGCCGCGGAAACCTCGGGCCACGCGATCGCTAACCCCGAGGTCACCATCGAGCGAGGTCCTGCGGTGGCCACGCGAGGTCCGGAAGTCAGCATTTCCCAGACTCCTTACCGCCCCCACCATCACAAGAGAAAGAAGAAGCCCGATCCAAAACCGGCAGAGCCCCCAAAAACCGAAGTCCCCGCACCACCAGCCACCGAACCACCCGTCGACGGCGGCGGAAGCGGCGGCGCGGCAACGACCGGGGGAGACGGGACGACCGGGACCGACGCCGGCGCCACGACGGGCGGAGCTACCGGTGGAGACACCGCCGGTTCGACTACCGGAGCAACCGGGGGAACAGACACGACCGGATTGAAGATATAGTAGACGTATGTCTGCAGAATCTCAGGCCTCGTTGTTCGAGCCGGAACCCGTCACCCTGCCGGCATCCGTCGGACCGGCGGCCGTGCGGGCCATCGAAACAACCCACCTGCTAACTCCCGGCAAAGGAAGAATTTCCGACTACGACTTCACCCTTAATCCCTATCGAGGCTGCTCGTTCGGGTGCTCGTACTGTTTCGCCGCGTTCTTCGTGGCGGACGATCTTCAGCGAGCCGAGTGGGGCAAGTGGGTGGAGGTGAAGGTGCGAGCCGCCGAAGCGCTGCGGCATCGGAATCTGCGCGGCAAGCGGATCTTCATGAGCTCCGCGACCGACCCGTACCAACCGCTCGAAGCCAAGCTCGAACTGACCCGCGAGATCGTGGCGATATTGGGCGACGCTCAAGCGCGTTTAGTGGTTCAAACGCGAAGCCCGCTCGCCGCGCGCGACGTCGACCTGTTCAAGAGATTTCAGTTTCTCCGCGTGAATATGTCGGTAACGACCGACGACGATTCGGTGCGCAAGCAGTTCGAGCCGGGCTGCGCCAGCATCGAGAGGAGGTTGGAGGCGGTTGAGCGGATCAAAGCGGCGGGGGTCCGCGTGGCGGTGTGCGTCTGCCCGATGCTTCCAATGCACGATCCGGAAGCGTTCGGCAAGCGGCTGACCCGAATGGGAGTCGATGCCGTAACGTCCGGCTACTTCCATTCGGGGGACCGCGCCTTCGCGGCCGGCACTCGCGACCGAGCGCGGGAACTTGCCGACGAGCAAGGGTGGACGTACGAGGCGTACAGCCGCTGCCGCGCCGCGTTGCGCCACGGTTGCGAGGCTTACGGCTCTTCGGGAGCCGCATTCGGCCCCGTCTGAGAAACCAACGCGCCAAGTGGATTAGAAAGGGAGCGCGAGCTTCAGCTCGCATGCGGCGTCGACTTCAGTCGACGCCTTTCCGAAGCGCGGGCTGAAGCCCGACGGAACAAGCGAACTGAAGTCCGCGCTCCCATTGCACGCCTCTTTCAAACCTCTCAACGGGTAGATCGACACGCATCAATTCCAGGATTCTCCCCTCCGGGAATCCGCCCTGGAAGGGGACCAGAACTTCGCCCCGGGTTTTCCCACCCGGGGAATAGAGACCGGTTCGAACCGATCCCGGAGGCGTTCGCAGATCCCTCTGGACATCATTCGATGGAGCTCTATCGGCTACTTGGCTAGAAGTTCCCTTCGAAGCGGGCCGAGATGTCGGAACCGATCAGCCGCTCTTCACCCGTCGCTTCGTTTTTAATGCGGTAACTCTTGGGACGCGCCGTCGGAGGATTGTCGTCCCGCAAGATGTTATGCCCTTCGGTATCGCCCATGACCGTCCAGATTTGACCGGTCGCTCGTTCGGTGATTTTCTTTCCCATCCTTGTCATAGTGGTCATTTGACGACGAACCGCAACCAGAAGGTCCATCCTTGCGTCGTTGCATCTATGAAGGTGCTCGTTTGCCATCGAAACAAGGCCGTTCTGCACATGGCCCGGATCAACGCCGAAAAGCACGGGGTGGAGGTTACGGTGGCAAAGAACGGAAACGAGGTCCTGATGCTCGGGCGTATCAGCCGTCCCGATGTAATCGTGCTCGGCAATGATCTTGAAAAACCGTCAACCGACGAGACCGTAAAGATGTTGAAAGCAGAGCCGACGCTCCGCGGCGTCGAGGTCGTGATTACGAAGGGACTTCTTCCGGATCTATTCGGGACCAAGAAGCGTTTCCCGTTCCCGTGGAACAAGAGCGCGATCTCATAAACGAAAAGATCCCAACAACCCTATGGGCGTTGGGATCACCGAAGGGAGAGCGACGCCTATCGAGCTTGATAGGTGCTGGACCGTCCCATGCGGGCGTCCTCTTCCTCGAACTCCGTGTGCCACGGACTGGATTTGTCGGAGCGGAAATCGCGTCCCGACCATTCTGGGTGGCGCTGCAAGAAAATATGCTCGCGATGCACCATAAGCGCTTTCTCAACTGCATCGAGTGGTGAAGTCTCCGGCGCCATTGTAAGATCGTCCGACGAATTTCGAGCGCCGAGGTAAGCGATCAATGCGATCGTCCCAACGCCTAGAATTGCGAAGATTATCAATGCAGAGACCACGACGGCCTGGGTAGGTTGCATCCGCTTAATCTTACAAAAGGTTTGCTCTTATTCAAAGACCCGTTTTTAGGGCTTTAGCCCCTGCAGGCTCAAGTGCATCCTTTGCCGTCGCCAAAACAAGTAAATATGCTGGCGATGCATATTTACTTAAATGTATTAGATATATCCTTAACTTCTTAGTTAAACGAGCCCTACCGCTCCCCCGGCAAAACGATCCCCCTCATGATCACCCTTTGAGCGAGGAGGAATACGATCAGCGTAGGCAAAGCCGCGAGCGTGAGAGCAGCCATCATCACCGACTTCGGCGCGTTGTTTTGAAGCTGATAGATCCAGACCATCAGGGTCCAAATCCTCTGATCCTGCGCCACCAGAAACGCGTAAATAAAGGCGCCGTATGCGCCCATGAACGCCACCAGAGCCAGGTAGCCGAGGACAGGACGGCTAAGCGGGAGGGCGATCCGGAACATCATCGTAGACTCCTTCGCCCCATCGAGCGAACCTGCCTCGAACAGCTCTTGAGGCAGTGAATCGAAGAACCCCTTCAAGAGGAAGATCATGTATCCGCTCGCCGCCGACGGGAGCACTAGCGCGGCGAACGTGTTCAGAAGCCCGAGGTCCTTCAACAGCAAGAACGCCGGGATCATCGCGACCTCGGCCGGAAACGCCATCGTAGCGAGCAGAAAGATGAGGATCGCCCCCGACTGCCGGACCGGGTACCGGCTGAGAGCGTAGGCGGCGAGCGGATTCACCGTGAGCTGAGTCAGGATCGCCAACACACAGAAGAGCACCGTATTCGCCACCGCGCGGCCGTTGATCAGGATGTAATCCAACACGTACCGGTAATTGCGCCCGGCAAATTCGTTCCGGAGTTCGCTCGCGTGAGCGGCGACGTAAGCCGCTTCGTGAGGGGCGACCGGCATCGGACCGATTCCGCCGAAAGCGGCCCACTTAGCCTCTCCCGCATCGGATCGGAACCGGTCGGGCTCCTGCTTACGAAACTCGTCCAGTACCGGGCCGGAAGCCGGAACCTGAAGTTCTTCGAAGCGAGTGGCAGTCCCTTTCACGTCGAGCGGCACCTCGCCGAATTGGTTCTGGTACTTCCCCATCGCCCACTTCTGGAAAAGCAACCGTTCGGTAATCGGAATTCGAAAAGTCGTCGGCAGCCCTGCCTTAAAGCTTCTCCACTCCTCGTACTTGCGCCCGGGAGTAGGGCGCCAAACCTTTCGCGCGAACATCTCGCTGGGCGGGACCACGGTTTGGAAAGCGACGTTTTCCTCCACGTAGGCCCGGTTGAGAGCGTCGATATTCTCATATCGGCTCCGCAGCCACGTTCGATACAGATCGGTAAGCCGGCTCGTGACCTGTCCCGGTGCGATCCGAAATCCAACTTCCCAAAAATCGATCGGGAGAGTTTTCAGAAAAGCGTCGTACTTCTCCACCTCCGCAGGGGAGCCGCCCTGGCGAGTTGAGGCGATCAGGCTTTTGTCGCCGGCGTATTTGTCGTCGACGTATTTATCCAGGAGCTCGGCATCTTTTTGAAGATAGGTCGGCACGAGGCGGGTGTCGTTCTGATCCGTCGGCCCCTTGAGGCCGGTGCTGATCATAAGCAGAAACGGATAGATCGTCGTGATCGCGCCAAGCGTAAGGATCAGGTACAGCCCCGCCATCGCCACCCGCGCCCGCGGGCGCTTCCGCCCCACCCGCCCGACGAGACTCATGGTTTATAGGATAGCCGGTTAATGTGGCGGGCTCTGATCCTAAAGAGGTACATCAAGGCTTGGTAGAGATGGCACGCGACTGGATTGCGCGACTCAATACGGAGCTTGGCCGCCTTGCCATTGGCGGCGGGCGGCTCGATTTGTTGCATTGGGCGTACGATGAGCACCTTCGGGACAACCAGCCGCATCGCCACACTCACTTCGAAGCTTGCCTAGTCGGCGCCCACGGATCCGGCACCTTTACCGCGTTGGGCACGGATCACCGGCTGACCCCCGGCACATTCTTCCTGGCCCGCCCGGGAGTCGTCCACCAGATTCGGAACGATGGCCCGGAGCTGATGGAGCTGGTCTGGGTCTCCTTCGCTTGGAGCGACGATGGAGGTACGCCGCGAACGCCCGGGGAGCGGCTGATGCGCAACTTCGCCGCCTCCGATGCGATCGTCGCGATGGACGATGGCCGCATCCGCTCCCTCTGGGATGCGCTTCGAGCCGTGGCACCGACCGCGTTGCCGGAACAGGTTCGCGCCCTCGTTCAAACGCTGGTCTTGGAGATGGCCCAAGCGTTGGCGCCGGACTCGGTCCCCGCCGAGCGCCCGGACCCACACGCCCGCATCGCTCAGCAGGCGGTGCGTTATATCGAAGACAACCTATACCGTCCGCTCGCGGTAGACGAAATCGCAAATTACGTCCATGTTTCGCCGCGTCACCTTGGACGATTATTCGCCGCCTTCACC
The DNA here is from genome assembly GCF_000724625.1 of Fimbriimonas ginsengisoli Gsoil 348. Lineage (GTDB taxonomy): Bacteria > Armatimonadota > Fimbriimonadia > Fimbriimonadales > Fimbriimonadaceae > Fimbriimonas > Fimbriimonas ginsengisoli. The sequence goes on from NZ_CP007139.1 coordinate 1,798,194, forward strand.
GGAACTTCGCCCACTCGATACATGATGCTTGCCCGGCTGGATCGTGCAAGCGCGCTGCTGCAGCGGGGCGACCTTCCGATCAAGGAGATCGCCGACAGCCTCGGATTCAGCGACTCCGCCTACTTCACCCGGTGCTTTACTCGCCGATACGGAGTGGCCCCGGCCGCATTTCGTCGTGGAGAAGGCGAGGTCCGAATCGTCCAGTCTCCCGGCGGGTTGGTCTAAGGAGAACGGCTCTCCGCTCCGCTACCCTTTCGGCATGGTTCGTCCCGAATATGTCGATCAATACCGAGAGATGGGATATGTGCAGGTTCCCAGCCTTATCAGTGCAGACGAAGCGGCCGCCCTCCGCCAAGACATGCACGATCTGGCCGAGCGGCTGAGCCGCCGCGAGCACTTAGATGCGACATGGGGATCGGCCCGCGCCGCCGTGGCGGAAGCCAAGGAAACCCGCATCCTGCACTGCCATAACGTCCAGTTCTACTCCGCGCTGGCCACCCGCCTCATGTGCGACCCGCGGATAACCGACCACGCGGCGGCGTTTATGGGAAGCGAGAACGTTCAGCTTCATCACTCCAAGATGTTCATCAAGCCGCCCGAGAAAGGGTCTCCGTTCCCGATGCATCAGGACGCGCCGTTCTTTCCCCACGACCGGCATACGATGATGGCGGTGATCGTCCACTTCGACGACGCTCCGCTCGAAAAGGGATGTCTACGGGTAGTCCCCGGCTCACACAAGAACGGGATACTCGAGCACGACGGCGACGGCTCCTGGCACCTGCCGTTCGACCGATATCCGATCGAGGATGCGGTACCGATTCCCGCCAAGGCTGGAGACGCGATCTTCTTTAGCTACCTCACGATCCATGGCTCGGGGATCAACGTTTCCGACGAAGCCCGGACCACGATGCTTATCCAGATGCGCGACCCCAGCGATCCCCCCACGATCGTCACCCACCGCTCCCGAGGGCAGGGGATGATGCTGCGCGGAGTCGATCCGAACCCGGTATCCCAGTTCGAGGGAATGTAGCATTGGCGGCAATCGCCGATGCTACATTGAAGAGTGACCCGCGCCGAGCTGACCGATCTGCTGGACCTCGGCGCCACCGGTAAGACCGTCCTCGTCGTCGAGGACCACGTTCCGTGGCTCACCCTTCTCGCTCACTTTTGGACAGAGGCAGGCCACAAAACGTTGGCCCTTACCGGCATCGACGAAGTTCACGGAGACCTCGCCTTTGGAAGAACCGTCGACGGGACCGAGATGATCGACATCCGCACTGTCGACGTCGCGTTTCTCGATCACTACTTCCTCAGCACCCGTTACAACGGCGCCTTGCTTACCCGTGAGCTGTTGCTGCGCAAGCCGATAAGAATCTGCGGCATGTCGTCCGACGCCGCCGCCAACGCCGCCATGCGCCGGGAGGGGGCCATCGCCGCCTTTCGAAAGTCCGACCTGATGAGAATGATCGCCACCCCGTAGAATCGGCTCCCATCCGACAAAGCTGAAAGCGCGAGCGAGCTCGCGCAGTCCCAAGGCGCTTCGCGCATAGTTAAGCGGCTGGGAGCCGATGCTACAGCAACGTGCGAAGCCGTTTGCCGTATCTTCGCCACCAGGCGCGAGCGGGCTTGAAGCCCGATTCCAGGGCGAATTCCCACTCCGCCAGCATGTCCCTCGCCTCGCCGCTTGTGTGACGAAGCATGCGGCGGCACTGCGCGCGCACGTCCTCCAGTGTCGGCTCGTACGGGATGGGACAAACCCACGGAACCCGGAACGAAGGGTTCTCCCGCAGCACGTCGTTCCAATCTTGCCCCTCCTCCGGAGGCAGGAGAAGTTCCGCCTCGCAACCGACACTCCGTAGAACCTCCAGCAATTCGGTGGCGGCCTTTCGGCCCGGCTCGTCGTTATCCAAACCTATCCAGACCCGCCGCTCGGCCAGCGCCTCGATAAGCCAATCTTGGGTCGTCTTTCCTCCCAAGGCGATCGCGGGGTAGCCGCGCTCAACCAGCGCCGCCGCCGTGTTCGGCCCCTCGCACACGATCACCTCTTCTCCACTGAGAACGTGAACGTTGAACACCCCGTGAGAGATCTTGCCGAATGTGATCTTGGCAGTGTCTTCGGATCCCGCCGCTCGCAGCATCCGCCCTTGCTTGGCTACGACCCGGCCCTCGAGATCCTGAAAGAAGAACACCACCGCCGGCTCGTTCACCCATTCGTCGCCGATCAGAAATGGGTACGAAGGATCGAACCCCATTCCCGTCTTCACGCCGTCGATGCCGCGTGAACGCTCATAGTCGTCGGCCGGCGATCCGGGAAAGTCGCGCCGGCAACCTGCGACGTACTCATCGGGGATCTCCGGCGGCGGTCCCTCCGGAGGCACGTATCGCCCCCTCGTCTTTCGTCCGCGGCTCGGCTCGGGTCGGCGTTGGAATTCAAGCAGCAGACCGCTGATCCCGCACTTGAAGCAGTGGTACAAACCACGCTCCTGGTCGACGGATAAATCGGGCGTCCGCCCCCCGTTCGCTTGGCACCGGGGACAAAAAAAGCGCTTCCGCCGTGCCCCCGCCGGATTCCTTGCCTCGACTTCCGCCAGAGAAAGAGACATACGTTTGTCTAGCTATTATAAGTGAAAGTCGCCCGTAAACTCTTTCCATGCCGAACCGAGACGACGCCTGGGCTCTTTTGTGCGCCCACACCCCTTCCGAGTCGCTGCGACGCCACTGTCTCGGGGTGGAGAGCTGTATGCGGTGGTATGCGCGAGAGCTCGGCGCCGATGAGGAAGCGTGGGGGAACGCCGGACTGCTTCACGACTTCGACTACGAGCAACACCCCGACGAGCATCCGCTTTGGGGGATGGCGCTCCTGCGAGAGCAGGGATGGCCCCAAGACGTCATCGATGCCATCGCCGCTCACTATGCCGCCAAGACGGGCGTTCATCCCACCACACCGATCCAGCGTTACCTCTTCGCCTGCGACGAGCTGAGCGGTTTCATCACCGCCGTCACCTACGTCCGGCCCAGCAAGAGCGTCCACGAAGTGGAGGTCAAGAGCGTAACCAAGAAGCTGAAGACCCCCTCTTTTGCCGCCGGAGTCAACCGTGACGACGTCCAAAGTGGAGCCGAGCTCATCGGCCTTTCCGTAGACGAGCACGTGGCCAACTGCCTGAAGGCGATGCAAGCCGATGCCGACAAACTCGGCTTGTCCGGCGTGCAATAGGCTCAAAAGCAATGTCGATGAAGCCGCATCGCGTAGACTGGTCGCGCCGTGATTCCGCTTCGTGACAATCAGGTACGGCAGAATGCGCCCATCGTAACGTGGGCGCTGGTGCTGCTTAACGTCCTGATCTACCTATGGGATCGGCACGGCCAGCTCTTTGGCCCCAGCATCGTGTTCGCGGACCTAGGCATGCGTCCGGCGGAAGTCGTCGATGCGATCCGCGGCGTCGGCGACCACTTCGCCCTCGTCACCTTGTTCACCTCGATGTTCCTCCATGGCGGGTTCATGCACATCCTGGGGAACATGATCTTTCTGTTCGTCTTTGGGGCGAGCGTTGAGGAAGCGATCGGGTCGGTGCGGTTCGCGCTCTACTATCTTTTCTGGGGAGTGGCGGCGGCGGCGGCCCAGATCTATGTCGACCCCCATTCCGTCGTTCCCACGGTCGGCGCCTCCGGTGCGATCGGCGGCATCCTCGGCTCGTATTTCCTCCTCTTTCCCGGAAACAAGATTGAGGTTTTTCTCCCGATCTTGGCGTTTTTGTCGTTCGAAGTCAGCGCCTGGGTGTTGCTTGGCCTTTGGTTCCTATGGCAGATTCTCGCTCCTCAGGAGGGGGTGGCCAACTGGGCTCATGTGGGCGGATTCCTGGCCGGCATGCTCACCGTCCTCATCCTCGGCGGAAGGGAGGCGGTCCTTCAAAGCCGTGAGCCCGATTACGACCCCCTGGACGCCACTCCTGGGGCAAGACGTAGCGGCTGAACCGCAACAACGGCCACCCTGCCGTCTGTAATTGGCCTCCTGCCAGTATTCTTCTGGGTAGCCGTGCGCGGCTGAAACTTATGGAGCAACCGTTGAACCGTACGAAACTGCCGCAGTGGCTGGCCATGGCCCTGCTCCTGCCGGCTCTCTTCTCCCTGTACTCCATCTACAAGCGAAACCAAGCCGAGTCTCTCAATCGGGCGACCGCTTTCGCCACCGAGTACGAAACGATCGAAGCGCTCGCCGCGGCTCAAGGGATGCCGATCGACAGCGCGATCGAGGAGATGAAGGGGCAAGGGTTGAACGCAGTCGTACTCTCCGAGGAGTCCGTCGCGGAGCTGATCGGCCGTGGACGGCTCACGCTCGGAGCCCAGAGTTTCACCGTCGGCGGCAAGACCGCCAACGAATACGGGCTCTACTTTAGCGACCCGCACGACATGGCCCGAGTGCAACGTGCCCTCCGCACGCGGTTTCACGATCTGGCGGGACCAATGAACTCGTCCCGGCCGCTGATGCTGTCGCTACCTCCGGTCGCTCCCGCTCTCGTACGGGCCACCTCGGTCGGCCTTAGCCCGGACCAGACGGAGATCGCCCGACGCCATGGGCTCCAGATCATCGCCCGCTTCTCCAACCCGCCAGGGGTGAGCTCCGCTACCGTCCGCGACATGTTGACGTGGGCCCACGAGATGGGGGCAACTGTCTTTCTCCCCTCGGGAGACCAGGTGTTGGGCCGACGCAATGCACTAGGGACGACGCAGGAGACCCTGCAGACCTTGGGAATGCTGTATGCCACCCCGGAGTTCACCCGGATCGGGGGCGACGACGAACTTGTCAAGAAGGCCCCGGAAAACGTGGTCCGCCTCCACTCCGCACAGGTCGCGGAACTGGACCGCCTCTCCCCCGCCGATGCCGTCGAACGATATGTGAAGGCCGCGCGAGAGCGGAACATGCGCGTGCTTCTCATCCGGCCGCTGAGCTTCGGAGCGGAACATCCGCTGTCTGATTTCGGCGACTTCATAGGATCGATTCGCAAGGAGGTCGAGAAGGAGGGAGGCGCCCTCGGAAAGCCGAAGCCGTTCGAGCCGCCCACGCTCCCACGCTGGTTCCCGATCCTGATCGGCCTTAGCATCGTTCCGGCCGGCTTCTTCGTCGGCTCCGCGTTCTTCAGCGACCGCCGGCTTCAGGCGATCGGCCTCGGTCTGCTCGTACTTCTCGGCGCGGCGACCGCCGTCCACACCGGGCTGCAGATCATGGCCCTCGTGGCGACCCTGGTCTTCCCCGTCGCGGCGTTTCTCGTGCTGGACGCCCTCCGGCCCCGGAACGTCCTTCTCGGCTTCCTCTTGGTTTCCGCTATTTCGCTGATCGGCGGACTCTGCGTGGCGGGAATGATGAACGGCCTGCCGTACTACATCAAGGCCGACGAGTTTTCCGGAGTTAAGATTTCGATCTTTCTTCCGATCGTCATCATCGGATTTCTTTTCCTGCAGCGGCTTGCCGACCTGAAGTCGGTGCTAAAAGCGCCCATCACCTGGAGCACCGTGGCGCTCGGCGTCACCATCGCCGCCGTCCTCGGCCTGATGATCGCGCGTACCGGAAACGACACCGGCGCAGGGCCGAGCGGCGGCGAGATGGTCTTCCGAAACCTACTCGACAGGTTCCTTTTCGTTCGGCCACGGACGAAGGAGTTCCTGATCGGCCACCCATTGCTGATCGCCGGGATCGGTCTGCTGTCGTACCTCACCCGCCACCCAAACAAGGTCGCAACCTGGGGCGGATGGGCGGCGTTACTGCTCATGGTCGGGTCGATGGGGCAAACGAGCATCGTCAATACGCTCACTCACTTGCACATCCCGGTATATCTCTCACTCGCTAGAATCGCTCTTGGAGTGGTTCTCGGGTGTATCATCGGCCTGGGGCTGTGGGCGATCGTTTCGCGCCTACTGCCAAGGGATCAGGAGGAAGCATAACGGCGTGCCAGGTCAACTACTACTTGCGGGTTACTTAGGCAGCGGCAACCTCGGCGACGACGCCGTCATGCTCGGCTTTTCGGACGGTATTATCCGCGCCGGTTTTGAGGTGGCCATCCTCAGCGGCGCGCCCGAAGAGACGAACCGAAACTACGGTTTTCTCTCGTACCCCCGTCGCGACTTTAAGCAGATCGAATTGGCGATTTCGCGTTGCGACGCCGTCGTTTTCCCCGGTGGAAGCATCTTCCAGGATGTGACGAGCGTTCGGAGCGTCGCCTACTACGCCAAGGTCATCGAGATGGCCAAGAAGGCGAAAAAGAAGGTGTTCCTCGTCGGCCAGGGCGTGGGACCGTTGAAGACTTTCCTGGGCCGCCGAATGGCGCTGGGCGCGTTCAACGACGCCGACGCCATCGCCGTCCGCGATCCCGCTTCGCTGGAAGCGCTCAAGGAGCTCGGATACAAGAAGGCGGCGCGCGCGACGGCCGACTCCTCGTTCCTGATGCCTCCCCCTCCCGACCCGGTCGATCCCGAAGATTTCTCGGTGGGTGGAATGAAGGTTGTGGGAATCGCCCCGCGGCCGTTGGATAAAAAAACGGATGTCGTAGGCCTATTTGGCGACTTCTGCCGGCTGCTGTACCAGTCGGGCTCCATGCCGGTCCTAGTAACGATGGATCGGAACGAGGATATCGAGCTCGCCGAAGCGATCTCGAAGAAGCAGGGAGGCAAGATTCCCGACCTGCGCCGCGTCGTGACGCCGATGCAGATGCAGCAGCGGATCAGCCGCATGGACTCGATGGTGGCGATGCGCCTCCACGCCGGCATCCTCGCCTCCATGGTAAACATCCCGCCCCTGATGGTCAGCTACGACCCGAAGGTCACCGCGTTCGCCAAACAGCTCGGCCTCGGAAATGCGCTCTCGATGGACACCGGCATCACCGGCCCCCGGCTCCTCGATGCCTTCCTCCAGTTCCAAAAGGACCGCGAGCGTAACGTCAAAATCCTCGATAAGAAGCGTGAGGAGATGCGCAAGCAAGCCGAGGGAAACATCGAGCTCGTGGTCAACGGCATGGGCGGGCGTTAGCCCGCCACAAACCTGCGATCTCCCTGGCTTTCGCAATGATCGCCAAATAGGTTCCATTACGTAGCGTTCGCTACGTAATCGGCGCGGGTCGTTATACAATGGGCATTGATGAGATCCGTTGCACTATTTCTCGGGGGGGCCGTGTTATTCGGTTTCGCCGCTCAAACTCCGAACCTTCCCGCGCCTCTCGCCAACGACCTCGCCAAGCTCTCATCCGCGTCGAATATTAGTGTTATCTACAAGTTCCGCGTGGTGGGTGAGAGTCCGACCGAGTACAAGCTGTCACTCGGCCGGCCGAAAATGTTCAAGCTCGCCAGCGACACCGGATTCGTCCAGTCCGACGGCAAGACGCTTTACACCTACACCAAGTCGAGCAATTCGTTCACCGAGACGCCGCTGACCGACGAGGCGCTGGCCGAGTTCACGAAGAAGCCGGAAGTCTTTGCCTGGGCCGCCTTCCTCCAAAAAGAGCCCGCCAACGACATCGCCGTGGCCCGCGCCGGGACTACCCGGAACGTTGCCGGGAACGATGTAACCGAGGTCGAAGTGACCATGAAGAAAGGGGGCATCGTCAGCACCCTGTACTTGGACAAAAAGCTGGGCATCGCCCGCGGCTACGCCCTTAAGCAGGGAGACAAGCAGTATCTTGCCGCCGCGTCCGAACTGACGGTCAAGACGGATCCCGCCGATGCCAAGCCGGAGAGCTTCGCCTTCTCCGCTCCGGACGGTGCGAAGAAAGTCGAGCCGGCAGCGGCTGCCGCCGGAAGCTACGCCGACGTTCAAACCATCCTGAACGACAACTGCATGCCGTGCCACAGCGCGAACAACATGGCGGCCGGCATCGACCTGAGCAACTACAACGGCGTCAAAGCGGTAGTTACGCCCGGCAACGCCGCGGGAAGCCGGCTGATCATGTCACTGCACGCCTCCGGCGGCAGCCGCATGCCCAAGGGTCGAGCTCCGCTCTCCGCCGCGTCCGAGGCCACGATCGTCGCCTGGATCAACGCCGGCGCGAAAAAATAACCTGCCATCGGATCCCTCCAGACGCGCCGTCTGGAGGGTCCAGCCCGCCTCCACGTGGCACGTGCGGCCCCGCCCGTGGGTCTCAGGGGCGGCCCGCCCCTGATTAGCCTGACCTAAATTCTACGGACCTCGGGGCGAACGTACGTCCGCTATCTTTCCGACGTAAACCCAGGTTGCTGGGGGTCGTCGGGGGATTGCCGGAGGTAGAAGACGTGGAAACCCATCTCCTCCGCGAGCGCCCCCGCTCGACGGATGAACTCCTCCACCCGCTCCGTCGCGACTTCGGAGTCGGGCGTTTGCTGCGAGACCGAGCCGTGGATGGTGAAGATGAAGTTCTGCATAGCCGAGGTTCGGAGAAGAGTATAGAGAGGCGCAATAAAACCGGACCCTAGACAAGGGCATTTCGGAGCAAACTAGGCTCGCAAGAAATGAAAGCAACGTCGCTAGGAGACATGTTCCGCAGCACCGCCGCCCGGCTACCCGATAAGGTGGCCATGCTCGTTCCCGAAAAGAGCGAATTCCGGCCGGTGTTATACGGGGAGTTGTTCGACACCGCCCGGCACTACGCCGCCGCTCTCCGTTCCCGTGGCATCCGGCGAGGAGACAAGGTCTGCCTCATCAGCGAGAATTGCGCCGAGTGGGCGTTTACCGATTGGGCCTGTCAATGCCTCGGAATCATTCTCGTTCCGATCTATCCGACCTTGCCCGCCGACCAAGCCGAATACATCGTGCGCGATTGCGATGCCAAGCTGATCGTCGCCGGCAATGCGGAGCAAATGGCGAAGGTGGCTTGTATCCAAGGCGTCGAGTCCATCGTGCTCAAAGGCGAGGATAGCCTCGACCTCCTCGCCAAAACCCAAGACATTGAGCCCGACGAATTCAACCGCGAGATCGACTCCACCAAGCCGGAAGACCTCTGCACGATCATCTACACGAGCGGTACCACCGGTTTGCCGAAGGGTGCCATGATGCCGCACCGGGCGTTTGTCCACGTTTGCGAGTGCGCGCAACGGACCCTGCCGCTGGGGCAGACCGACACCTTCCTCACGTTCCTTCCGATGAGCCACGTCTACGAGCGGGTAGCCGGCCAGTTCCTACCGATCTGCCTCGGCGCGAGCATTGGCTACGCTAAGAGCCTCGCTTCCTTGGCTGGCGACATGCTCAAGGTTCGTCCGACCGTCATGCTGTGCGTCCCTCGCTTCCTCGAGTCGTTCCGTGAGAAGGCGCTCGAAGGAATCGCTAAGATGCCGCCGGTCCGGCAGAAGCTCTTTCACCTGGCAATGGCGCAAGGAATCGCCCGAGCAAAGGGAAAATTCGCCCCTCTCGCCGGCCTGCTCGACCACCTCGTGATGGGGAAGCTCCGAGAAAAAGTCGGCGGCCGGATGCGATTCTTCGTTTCCGGAGGCGCCGCCCTCGCTCCCAGAGTTGCCGAGTTCTACATGGGAACCGGGCTGACGGTCCTCCAGGGATACGGCCTCACCGAGACCGCCGGCGGTACCTGCATCAACCATCCCGATCGCAACAAGTATTGGACCGTCGGCGAACCGCTGGACGTCGAGATCCGCATCGCGGAAGACGGCGAGATCCTGATTCGCGGCGCTGGAAACATGCTCGGCTACTACAACTTGCCGGAGGAGACCGCGGCGGCGATCGACGCCGACGGCTGGTTCCACACCGGCGATATCGGAGAGTTCGAGGGCAAGAGCCTTAAGATCACCGACCGGAAAAAGGACTTGATAGTATTGGGGAACGGCAAGAACGTCGCCCCCCAACCGATCGAGAACAAGCTTCGCAACTCCCGGTTTATTCAGGAGGCGGTGGTGCTGGGAGACGGGCTCGAGGCGTGTATCGCCCTCATCGTTCCGAACGCGGAGACCGTCGGACCCGAGCTACATTTACCGGAAGGAACGAAGCTGTCCGAAAGCCCCGAAGTGAGAGGTCTCATTAAGCGCGAGATCGATGCCGTCAACAAGACGGGAGCGAACTTCGAAGCGGTAAAGAAGTTTGCCCTTCTCGACCATCCGTTCACCATCGAAGGAGGAGAAATCACTCCCACTCTTAAGGTCAAGCGAAAAGTTGTAAAGGAAAAGTACGCCAAAGAGATCGCGTCGCTGAAGTTATAGGCGCGTATACTAAGTTCAACCGGAATCAATCCGGCAAATGGCGGAAGGGAATGCGGACCCGTCGCGACGCGGCGGCGACGTTCGGTGCAAGGGAGGGCAAGAGCCGAACCCGCCAGCCACGGAGGGCTAGTACATATGTTGGTGCTCACGCGAAAAATCGGTCAGAGCATCGTGATCGGCGACGAAATCGAGGTGGTAGTTCTCGAAGTCCGAGGCGAGCAGGTGCGAATCGGCATCCGCGCGCCCAAGTCGGTCTCGGTTCACCGCAAAGAGATTTACGAACAGATACAAGACGGCACAGAAGGCGGCCCCTCGGCCGACACCGCCTAGGATTTTCATGTCAAACGATCGGGGAGAACGGGTCGCCCTTATCGTCCGCACCGCGTGTCTCCTATTCGCGACGGCCGTGAGTGTAGGGTTCTTGCTCGCCGATCACCGGGAGTACCGCCAGCTTCGCGATTATGCCGTCTTGCTGGGCCCGATCGCTTCGGCGACCCTCATCTTCATTGCCGTCTCGTTGGCAAGGCCGAACCTGCACGCCCCGGGGCGTCTCGTCTTTCCGCTTACCATCACGTTACCGGTCGTCTTCGTCCTTCTCGTGCGAGTGTCCGTGGTCCTATGGACGAGCCCGGAGGGGTCCGCCTTTCGCGCCTCCGACGCCCTACTTCCCGCCCTGGCGTGGACCCACCCGTTGCGGCTGGCCGTTTTGGCATTGACGCAATGCGCCGTCCTGACGGCGTTCGGCTCCTTTTGGCCGGCGAAAAGCGAGCCGGCAGACTAGGCGAGCAGCTTTACAAGTTCCATCGGGTCGAACGGTTTCGTCAGATACAGGTCGGCGCCGCTGTTGTAGCCGTCGAACACGTCTTGGTCTTGCGCCTTCACCGTGAGAATGATCACGGGAATATCCTTCGTGCCGGGATCCTTTCGCACCCGCCGAAGCACTTCCAGGCCGTCCATGTACGGCATCATCACATCCATGATGACCACGTCCGGTTCGAACGTCCGGATCTTCTCGAGCCCTTCGCGCCCGTCGAAAGCAGTCTCGACTTCATAACCCTCGCGTTCGAGGTTGATCTGGATCAGGCGGACGATCGGCTTCTCGTCGTCGCAGACGAGGATTTTTCGAGGACGTTCACGTCCCTCCCCTGCCGCCGTTTTCGGCCACAGAGACCCGGGCGGCCGCTCACGTTGTTCGGCCGGTTCCACATACAACATGGTACGCGGTTTTTGGAAGTGATTCCGCAAAAGGCCTACGGGACCCCTATAACGTTAGATTCACCTTCGAAGCATTGTGACGAGCTCCATCGGGTTGAACGGTTTGGTGAGGTACATGTCTGCGCCATAGTGATAGCCCTCGAACACGGTCTTGTCCTGTGCGTTTGCCGTAAGCATGATCACCGGAAGGTTCTCCGTTTCTGGGTCCTGACGGATGTTCTTCAGGACCTCGAAACCGTCCATGTGCGGCATCATCACATCCAATATGCAAAGGTCGGGTTTGTCGTGTCGGATCTTTTCGAGAGCCTCTTTACCGTCAAACGCAGTGATTACCACGTGCCCCTGACGCTCCAGGTTCACCTGGATCAGGCGCACAATGTGGCGCTCGTCGTCGCAGACAAGCACCTTGATCGGAGGCTGAGCCCCGTGCATTCCGCTTCCTATCGCGGTAGGCGGCCAACCGGGTGGCCTCTGTCGACTTCCGGCGGGCTCCATGCCCTCATGGTACGTCGGAACTCCGTCACTCGCGCCAATCGGCGACGAAGATGTTGGTCTCGTGTGGTTCGGTTCCGTACCGGTTGGAGGCGAAAACGATCCGTTTTCCGTCGCGGGTGAACATTGGGAAGCCGTCGAAATCTTTCGAATGGGTGATCCGCTGGAGACCCGTTCCATCGACGTTGATCATGAATATGTCGAACTCGCGCCCCTTCGGGTCGCCGTAGTTCGAGCTGAACACGATCCGCTTTCCGTCCGGATGCATAAACGGCGCGAAAGACGCGCACGAGAGGTGGGTGACCTGGCGCTTGTTCGTCCCGTCCGGGTCCATCACCCAGATCTCCAGCTTGGTCGGCCGGATCAAGTGCTCGCGCAGAAGCTCCTCGTAATCCTGGACCTGCTTCTGGTCGGAGAACTCGTCGCGGCGATAGACGACTTTCTTCGAATCCCAGCTAACGAACGGACCTCCATCGTATCCCTTCTCATGGGTAAGGCGCTGGATGTGGCCCCCGTTCAGATCGGACCGGTAAATTTCGAGATCCCCGTCGACATCGCTGGTCCAGACCATGTACCGCCCGTTCGGCGCGATGGTCGTCTCAGCGACGTAACTTCCCGGCTTCACCACCACCGGAGTGAACGGCCGCGGCGAGATATCTTTTGCCGGCGTCCGGTACATGGCGTAGTCCGGATTGATCGCCCACACGTACCCTTTGCTCATGTCGACCGGCTTCTGCGGCCCTTCGTTTCGCGCATGGGTCGAGGAGAAAAAGATCTCCTTCCCATTAGGCGTGAAGTAAGAGCAGGTACACCGTCCTTTCCCGGTGCTGATCAGCCGCTTATCCGATCCATCGGCGTTCATCGAGAAGATCTGCTCGTCGGGATATTTGTCACCGGGAACCCGCGCTTGGTAGACCAGATGCTTTCCATCCTTGCTCCAATACGCCTCCGCATTCTGCCCGCCGAACGTGAGCTGCCGCACATTGGCCAAATGCGTTTCCCCTTCCACCGCCGCTACCGGTCGCGAGTCGGGGACGTTCTGCCCCATCGGCAGGCACGCAAGGGTAAGCAACGTCGTCAGCATTGGCGATTAGTGTGAGCCACCCTGCCCATTGGTTCAGGTGCCGAAGTTGACGATTTCAGGCTGGCGGTAATGCTACGGTCGGGCTAGACTAGCAATTGGTGCGCTCAAACCCATGCTGACCCCCTTGATCCTGGCCATGCTCAGTCACGCCTTACCGGCGTCCCAACGTCCACCTACCGACGCCGCGGTCGAGCGGCGGGTTGAAGAGATCCTCGGCAAGATGACGGTCGAAGAAAAGATCGACTACATCGGCGGCTATCGGGGATTCTATACGCAGCCGATTGCCCGCCTCGGACTCGACCCTTATAAGATGTCAGACGGCCCGGCCGGAGTGCGGAACTACGGCCCCGATACCGCCTACACCTCGCCCGTTACGATGGCGGCGAGTTGGGATCCCGAACTGGCGCGGCGAGTCGGCCGGTCGTTCGGCCTCGACGCCCGACAGCGAGGCGTCCATATCGTTCTGGCTCCCGGCGTCAACATCAACCGGGTCCCGATGAACGGCCGCAACTTCGAGTACCTGGGCGAAGACCCGTACCTGGCATCGCAGCTCGTCGCCCCTTGGATCCAGGGAATCCAGGGCGAGGGGGTGATCGCCACCGTCAAGCATTACGCCGCGAACAGCCAAGAGCACGGCCGGTGGAACTACTCCATGGACGTAGACGAGCGCACCCTGCGAGAAATCTATTTCCCCGCATTCGAGGCGGCCGTCAAGAAGGGCAAGGTTTGGAGCGTCATGTGCGCCTACAACCTCCTCAACGGAGTGTACTGCTCGGAAAATAAGTGGCTTCTCGACGACGTATTGAAGAAAGATTGGGGGTTCCAGGGGTTCGTGATGAGCGACTGGGGCGCGGTGCACAGCTCCATCCCGGTCGCGAACGGAGGCCTCGACCTGGAAATGCCGGGACCGCAGTTCCTTAACCGACGCACTCTCACCCCCGCCCTGCAAGACGGAACCGTGTCCCAAGCGACGATCGACGACAAAGTTCGCCGGATGCTGCGCGCCTTCGTTTCCATGGGATTCCTCGACCGCAAACAGGAGCGCCCCGAGTTGCCCGCCGAGAGTCCGGAAGGGGCCGAAACCACCTACCAGGAAGCCAAGGAAGGAATGGTTCTGCTCAAGAACGACCACAACATCCTCCCGTTCGACGCTCGAAAAGTCAAGAAGATCGCCGTCATCGGGCCAAACGGCCACCCCGCTGTTTGGGGCGGCGGCGGCAGCGCGTTCACGACCCCGTTCCGTGCGATCAGCGTCCGCGACGCCATCGCCGCGGCGGTGCCGGGGGCGACGGTTACCTTCGCACCGGGAATGGTCGCTTCTTCCTCCGAGTCGTTCGGCACCGCTCGCTTCCAGACAGAATCGGGGGCGAACGGCCTAACCGCCGAATACTTCAACAACAAGAACCTGGAAGGCACGCCACAGGTGACGCGAATAGATCGACGCGTGAACGCCCATTACGAGAATGCCCCCGCCCCGGGAATCGAGCGAACCAATTTCTCGGTGCGATGGACCGGAACGTTCACCGTTCCCGAAACCGGCGATTACGAGATCGTCGCCCGCGGGGATGACGGATTCCGAGTCTGGATCGACGGCAAAAAGGTGATCGACGAGTGGCGGGACCAAGCCGCTTTCGACGCGATGGCCACCCTGCATTTTGCAGCCGATTCCACTCACTCCGTGAAGATGGAGTACTACCAAGGCGAAGGTGACGCCGAGATCCATCTCGGCTGGCGAAAGGTTTCCGGGCGGTCGATCGACGAAGCGGTCAACGCCGCCAAAGACGCGGACGCCGTCGTGGTCTCCGTCGGCTTCAATCCCCGCTTGGAAGGAGAGGGGGACGACCGGACGTTCCGGCTTCCGAAGGGGCAGGACGACCTCATTAAGCGCGTCGCCGCCGTGAACCGAAACGTGGTGGTCGTGTTGAACGCCGGCGCCTCGGTCGACACCACGAGGTGGCTGGATAAGGTGCCCGGGTTCGTCCAAGCGTGGTATCCCGGCCAAGACGGCAACCGGGCGCTGGCCGCGATCCTCTTCGGCAAGGAGAACCCGAGCGGGAAGCTGCCCATATCCTTCGACCGCCGGTGGGAGTATTCGGCCGCCTACGGCAATTATCCCGGCGATCCAGAAAAGCGGGTGAAGTACGCCGAAGGGATCTTCGTCGGCTACCGCCATTACGACGCCTCCAAGTACAAGCCGCTCTACCCATTCGGATTCGGCTTGTCTTACACGACGTACGGGTATTCGAACCTAACCGTGACCCCGATGCGGTCGCACGAGCCTCAGGTGCGGGTCGAGTTCGACGTCCGCAACACCGGCAAGCGAACCGGCGACGAGATCGCCCAGGTGTACGTGCGGGCTCCGAAAGGAAGCGTCCCCCGGCCGGTTAAGGAGCTCAAGGGTTTCTCGCGGGTGCGGGCGATCCGCCCGGGCGCATCGAAGCACGTCGTGGTAACCCTCGACTCGCGCGCCTTCGCCTACTGGGACGTAGCGAAGAAGGATTGGGTGGTTCCGCACGGCGAATATCGAATCCTCGTAGGCGGCTCGTCGCAAAACCTGCCCCTCTCCGGTTCGGTTCGCCTGTAAATGGAGAGGGTCCTCGTCGAGGTCGTCGCCTGCACCGCCGATGACGCGGTGCGGGCGGAGGCAGTGGGGGCCGACCGGATCGAATTGGTCTCCGCGATCTCCGAAGGCGGCCTCACCCCTTCTATCGGCGCACTCGCCGAAACCAAGGCGCGCTGCCGCCTGCCTATCATGGCGATGCTCCGCCCGAGAGGCGGCGGCTTCGTCTACACCGACGCCGAGTTCCAGACGATCCTCCGCGACGCGGAAGCTCTCTTAGCGGCAGGAGCCGACGGCCTAGTCGTCGGAATCCTCGCCGACCGCGGCATCGACGAGGACCGCATCCGGCGCTTCGTCCAGATCGCCGGTGTTCAACCGGTAACCTTCCACCGCGCATTCGACCTACTCCCCGATCCCTTTGCCGCTCTATCGCGACTTCGAGATCTCGGAGTGGCTAGGGTGCTAACGCGTGGTGGTCTTTCCAGCATCAATCCCGCTCGGCTCCGGCAGTACGCCGAGCATGCCCAGGTAATCCAACTCCTCGCCTGCGGCGGCATCCGTGCCGCCAACGTGTCCTCCGTCGTCGCCGAGTCCGGCGCTGCCCAAATCCACCTCGGCCCATTCATCCCGAAGCGCGATCCGGTCTTCTACAATCCAGCCGACCCAACTCTAGTCGAGCACTTGACGTTGGATGATGAGGAAGTGAGAAGAGTAGTGAGAGCCATCCAGCCCGTATAGACTGCGGTGACCTGTCACCGCTTTTTCCTCAGCGAGCCTGCGAGCGTTGCTCATAAAGAAAGCAGGGTTCATCGGCTGGGAGCCGATGCTACGAGTTCGATTCCTCCCACCGCTCGCAGGCTCGCTACTTAAAGCGGTGACAGGTCACCGCAGTCTATAGGGGTTGAGACCTTTCTCGGATCGTGATCCTGGAAATGTGGTGGTCGGACTCTTTCCTCAGCACCACGTCCGCGTACTCCTGGGTCGGCGCTATATTTTCCCGAAGATTGACGAGGTTCACCTCCCGCCAGACGCCGCGGGCGCGGTCGAGGAATTCGTCGGTCGCCATCTGGCGGAACTGCCAGTAAAACGAATCCGGCTCCGCCCGCTCGCGTAAACCGAGGAGACGCGCCAAGAACCACTGCTCGACCACCTCTTCGTCCGCATCCAAGTAGATCGCCAAGTCGATCGACGCCGGATCGTAGAAGGCGGCGACCCCTTCGAAGATCACCATGCCCGGATTCTCCAAACTCCGCCCGCCCCCTTCCACAACGTCGTAGGTTTCGTGGGAGTAAACGGGCGCGTTGGCAGCTTTACCGGCCCGCAGATCGGCGAGAAACCGGTGCATCTTCGCCCGGTCGTAGCTCCGAGGGAACCCCTTCAGGTGCATGATCCCCTGCGCTTCCAGCACCCGAGTGGGATAGAGAAACCCATCCGTCGAGACGATCTCGACCGGGCCTATCGCCTCTGAAATCAGTTGCTGCATCACCCGGCAGAAAGTCGTCTTGCCGACCGCCACACTCCCAGTGACGCCGATCACGAACGGACGCCGCTCCTCGATTATCCGCAGCAGCGGAAGGAAAACCTCCACCACCTCCTCCCGAGGCGCCAGCTCTACTTCCCCTCCTAACGCCGAAGAGTGCGATGCCAGCGCCGCCCATTCCGCGCGAGAGTACGTGACCACGAAGACCTAGCCTACCGCTCCCGTTCACAATTGGCGACGTGAAGCAAGGCCTTCGGTTCTGGCCCCTGGTGGCGGCAATCTACTTCTGCGTCTGCGGGGGACCGTACGGGCTGGAAGAGGTCGTCAAGAGCGGCCCCGGAATGGCGATCTTCCTCATCCTCCTCATGCCCCTGGTGTGGGCGATTCCCGCCGCCTTGATGACCGCCGAGTTGACCAGCGCGATCCCGGCCGAGGGTGGTTACTACGTCTGGGTCCGGCGGGCGATGGGGCCGTTCTGGGGCTTCCTTTGCGGATGGTGGACCTGGGTTTACACCTGGGTAGACGTAGCGATCTATCCGGTGATGTTCGCCACCTACGTCCAAACTTTGCTCCGCCTCTTTGGCTACGGAGCCGCTTTCGACGACCGCCCATGGCTCCGCTGGGGCGTCGGAATGGCAATCATCGTTCCGCTCACCTGGCTTAACATCCGGGGCGTAAAGGTGGTCGGCAAGACGGCGGTCGGATTCTTCGCGCTGCTGCTGATTCCATTCGTCATCCTCGTCGCGCTCGGCCTTCCCGCCTTCCTGTCCCATCCCGAAACCGCCATTACTCCGCGGTACGTGGGCAAGTCCGCCTACGAGGCGTTCACCGCCGGACTGTTCCTCGTGATGTGGAACTACTTGGGATGGGATTCCATGTCGACCATCGCGGGCGAAGTGGAAGATCCGAAAAAGGCGTTCCCGCGAGCGCTCGCTCTCGGCGTTCCTTTGGTGACGCTGACCTACCTCATCCCGGTCCTCGTCGGCCTCGCCTTCCTCCGCGATCCGGCCGCATGGACGGAGGGCGCCTGGACGGAGGTGGCCCGGCGAATCGGCGGATCTCCGCTTGCCATCGCAGTGGCGTTCGGAGGCATTATCTCGGCCGCCGGCCTGTTCTCGTCGACCTTGCTCGCCGGGTCTCGGGTCCCGTTCGTCATCGCCGAAGACAACGTTCTGCCTCGCGCGCTGACTCGAGTTCACTCCCGCTACGGCACCCCCTGGGTAGCCATCCTGGTTAGCGCCGTTTTCTATTCCGTCTTCAGCTTCGGCAAGCTCTCCGATCTGGCCGAAGTCGACGTAGTCATCTACTCCGCCGGGCTGTTTCTAGAAACGATCGCGCTCCTCGTGTTGCGGTACCGGGAGCCCGAGCTTCCGCGGCCGTACCGAATCCCCGGCGGTTGGCCCGGCGTCATCGTCCTCGCCTTGGCGCCCAAGGTGATCCTCGTCGCGGCGATCGTCGCCCAGGTTCAAGGGGAGGATGGAAGAAAAACCCTCCTTGTAACCGCCGTCGCCCTCCTAAGCGGCCCCGTCGTGTGGTACTCGCGGAAACTCACTCATATGAAAATTGCCCGAGCGTCCGAGCCATAGGCTCGGACGCTCGGGCAATTTTCATCAACTCACTTTCCGTTGACGCGGCCTTCTTTGCCGACCACCGGGATGGTGGCTCGCTTCTTCTTCGGAGGCATCTTCTTCAGCTCCTCCTGCAGGTACTTGATCGCCGCGTCGAGCTGAGGATCCTCGCCCTTGGCGACTAGATCCGGCCGGGCGTCGACCTCGATGTCCGGCGAGATGCCGGTGTTCTCGGCGATGATCTCCCCCGTCGTCCGATCGTAGATCGCGAACTCCGGAGCGGTGATACTGCCGCCGTCCACCAGCGGTGCGCCGCCGGAGATTCCGATGAGGCCGCCCCAAGTGCGGGTGCCGATCAGCGGACCGAGCTTCGACTGGCGGAACATCCACGGGAAGAAGTCGCCGCCCGAGCCGGCGTAGCCGTTGATCAGCAACGCCTTCGGCCCTTCGATCGCTACCGCGTCGCCGGTGTCGCTCGCATTGCGGTTCTGAATCCCCGCCCGCATCTTGCGGCCGAGCGTGTCCACGAACCACGGCTGGATAAATCCGCCGCCGTTCCATCGCTCATCCACCACCACCGCATCCTTGTCGGTCTGCGAATAGTAGCCGCGAATCAGCTCGACGGCGCCTTCGGTGGCAGTGTTCGGGATGTGCATGTAACCGATACGTCCGCCGGACATCTTGTCGACGTACCGGCGATTCTCCTCCGCCCACGAGATGTAGCGGAGGTTCGCCTCGCTCGCGATCGGCCGGACCCGAATCTTGCGAGCTCCTTCCACGTTCGGGGTGGAGTTAACCGTCAGCGTGACGTACTTCCCGATCTTGTCGAGCAGGAGCGAATCCGGGTGGATCGTCGCATCGAGCGGCTTACCGTCGATCGCGAGAAGGTAGTCACCCTCGTTGACATTCACGCCCGGCTCACCGAGCGGACCACGGCGCGACTCTTCGAAGTTCTCGCCCCGGTAGATCTTCTTGAACCGAACCTTGCCGTTGAAGGTTTCGTAGTCGACTCCGAGATTGCCAACCGGAATTGGCGTGGGACCCGGGCCCATGTCGCCGCCCTGCACGTATGAGTGGCCCGTTCCGAGCTCGCCGATCATCAGCCCCAGCACGTAGCTGAGATCGCTGCGGTGATTGACGAACGGGAGGTACTGAGCGTAGTGCTCACCCACCGACCGCCAGTTCAAGCCCCGGTAGTTCGGATCGTAGTAGTTGTCGCGAGTGAAGCGCCAAGCCTCCCAGAAGATCTGCTTCCACTCGTCGCGCGGATTGATAACCGCTTGAATCCCGCTCGTATCCACTCGACCCGCGCCCGGAGTCAGACCCGGTCGAACGTCGACGATGCCCAGAACGCCGCCGAGACCGGCGTAGGCCATCTTCGTGCGCGTTGGATTCATGTCGAATGCGCCGAGGAAGCCCGCCATGATCGGGGTGCTGTCGCGCGATTGAAGGTCGAACCGGAAGAGGGTCCCGCCGGTGGCGTAGAAAACGCCGTTGCCGGCACCGATCATCGCGCCGTAGTTGCCGGGGCCCATCGGCAGCGGCAGCGCCCGGTCGGAGATCCCGTCCCAGTCGATTCGGACGCCCGGGGCGCTGGGCGCCGTCGCCGATGGCGGCGCCGGGCGGGTGGCCGCCGGCGCGATCTGCTCCGGTTCTTCCTCGTTAGGCACCGTCAGCGGATTGCCGAGGTCCTTGGTGAGGGGAAGCACGTAAACCCGCTCCGCGTCCTGAACCTTGAGACTGAATTCGTACTGCCCGTAGGTGGGGTTAAAGCTTCGAGCCGAAGTGAAGTAGAGATACTTGCCGCTCAGGTCCCACGTAACGCCCGTGTCGGAGTAGTGCCCCTCGTTCACCTTGTGCACAGAGCCGTCGGTCGTGTCGATGATCGTCACCACGCCCATCAGGTTGGGACCGGAATTGATCAACGCGACGTACCGGCTGTCGGGCGAGAACTCCGCCCCGCCAAAGCCATACTCCGCCTTCAACAGCTTCGTCAGCTTCTTGGTGGCAATATCCACCATCCAAAGCTCGTTCGCTTCCGTCGTGATCAGCAGCTTCTTGCTGTCCGGCGAGTAGGTCAAGCCGTTCATCGACAGCCCGCTGTTGGTCGTAAGCTGCGTTGCCGTTCCACCAAGCTGAGGCTGGGTGTACACCTCGTAGTTGCCGGTAGCGTCGCTGATGTAGGCGATAGTGTGTCCATCCGGCGACCAGTTCGGATGTCGCTCGCGCGCTCCGGACGTATTGGTGATGTTCCGGGTGTCCCCCTGTTTGGGAACCGAGAAAAGCTCGCCCCTCGCTTCCACCGCCACGCGAGTACCGGTAGGCGAGATCGAGAAGGAACTTATCTGGTTCCCAAGCGAACGCAGATACGGGCGAGCGGACAGATTCTCGCTCGCGATCTTCGGCGTCAGCTTTTTGATAGCGCCGTTGTCCAAGTCGTAGGTGAAAAGGTAGCCATCCCGCTCGAATACGATCGACTGACCGTCGGTGCTCGGAAACTTGATATCCTCGTCGGTGTAGTTCGTAAGCTGAGTGGTCTTTTTGCTTCCCAGCTCGTACTTGTACAGGTTTAGAGTCCCCTGGTTCCGGTCGCTGATGAAGTAGACCGCGTTCTTCGCCACCATCGGGAAGTAGCTCTGCTCCCGGCCCTGCGCCAGTTCGGAGTAGAGATTGGTCCTGAAGTTGTAAATTGAAATCCGGCCCTGAGTGCCGCCCCGATACCGGCGCCAGTTGAAGTTGTAACTGTTCGTCCGGTTGTAGGCGATCTGGTCGCCGCCAGGGAAGAACGAGGCTTCGGCCGCTTCGATGATCGGCGTGCGGATCGGAAGCCCTCCGCGCGGATCGACGTACCACAGCCGCTGCTGGCGATTCGTGAAGCTGCCTGCGGCAGAGACATAGGCGATCTTGCCGTCAGGCGTCCAGCCGACGACGTTGTCCGTCTCCGGCTCGTAAGTGAGCCGTTTGGGCTCGCCACCTTCGATCGGAATCGCGAAGACGTCGGAGTTCCCCTCGTACTGGCCGGTGAACGCGACCCACTGTCCGTCCGGAGAGATCCGGGCCCGGGTCTCCAACCCTGGGCTACTGGTAAGGCGGCGGGCAAGCCCGCCTTCGGTCTTGGCGACCCAGAGATCGCCCGCATAAGTAAAGACGACGGTATCGCCGTGAATCGATGGAAAACGCATTAGCCGCGGGTCGACGGTGGCCTGCTGCTGGCCCGTAATCGTCAGCATCGCCGCTGAAAGAAGAATAAGACTCAAGCGTGATCCCTCCTAGGAGTGCTTAACACTAAGTATGCCGCTTCTCACCCCAGAAGTTAACTGGTAGCGTCGGCTCCCAACCGATGAACGGAACCCCTAAAGGCTAGAAGACGTGACGGCACAATCCGATCATTTTCTAACCGAAAGCACCGCCGCCTCCATAATCCGGAAATTCGCCAAGGTCGATCGATCGACCGTACGTGTGAGGAAGAAATAGAGCGCGTTGTTTCCGTCGACGGCCACGTATTGATACCCCTCGGAAGGCTTTGCGGAGCGATCTTTACCTTTGAAGTAAGTCCGAAGGAATTCCAAGCCACCTACATCGCGGACTTCCGTCTGGCCCATGTGACCGTTTCGCAGGTGCCGCAAGAGACCTTGTAGGGTCTCTTGGGAGATTTCCTCCCGCGACTCGTGTGGAACTCCCGCCGGCATCTTTAGGACCATTAACATGAGCGCTGGGCTGCCCAAACCTCGGTGGTGCGGCTCCATCCAAGAATATGTGGTCGATCCATCCGAACCGATTTCCTTGCTGAGTAGATAACCTTTCGGTGGCCGAATCTTATACTCATCCAGCAACACTGGCGGTCCCAACTTCGCCATTGCCGCCTTTTCGACCTTCCATGTAAGGGGACCGTTTTGGGAGAGTATCAGCGCCGATATTGCAGTGGTAACGATCGCAAGCACGACCACAAGTGTAGTGGATCGGGCTTCTCCGGCCGGCTCTTCTTTGCGAGTAAGCCCCTATTTCCGAAACGACAAAATCGCCGCTTCCGACAACTTAAGCGCCTGGCGCGATTCGGGTACGACGTCTTGGCTCCAGATCTCCACCACGTGGCCGTTATCGATCGCCACGTATTGAATCCCCTCCATCTTTCGGGAAACCTCCGAGGCGGTGCCGGTCCAGGCGATCCGGACGAACTTCAGACCCCCGATCGTCCCCGTTTGGGGGCGACTCTGGTGAAAATTGGTTCTGCGGCGTTGAACTCCACCGATGAACTGTTCCGCGATTTGCAGTACCGTAGACGTAGTGCCGCTCGGAATCGGAGCGATGGCAAGCATGAGCATCGGGCTCGTTCCGTCCGGCCGGGGCGCTCCGGTCCATGCGTAAGCCATCGAGCCCCCCGGGCCAGCTTGAGAACGAGTCTGGTACCCCTTGGGGGGTCGGATCCGGTAACCGCCCACCTTCACCTCCGAAGCCAGGCGCTTCACCATGGCCGGGTCCGGTTTCCAAATCGCGGCCTGACCGGGAGCCAGGGCAACCAAAGATCCCACAAAGAAAAGGGCGCTAAAGCGATTCACGGTTCTAGTTTAACTTGCCTCGCGTTAACGTCCAAACACCGCGATCGTTCCGAAGATGAGGGCGATTGCCGCAAGGACGATCCACATGATCGTCCACGACCGAGGGTTCTCCCCGACCACGGCTCCAAAATCCTCAATCGGCGTTCGCGGGACGTTGGCGTAGTGACCCATGCCGCGCGCAAAAGCGAGGCGTTCCCGCGCAAGCGGGAGCAAGGCCTGCAGTTCCTCAATCGGAGCTCCGGAAAGGCGCGCAGCCTCCTGCAAAGCAATCGGCGCCTCGTCGCGGTGGCCGAGAGTCGCGTGGAGGGCGATCGCCACCTCCGCTTCCCGCAAGCTCGCCCGTTTCAAGCTCGTCGTAAGCGCCGCCGGGAGGACGGTTCGTACCTCTTTTAACAGAATCGCCGCCTCCATCTGGTCGACGTCCATGATCTCCGCCATCGCGGCGAGCGGGACGGAGTCGGCGAGCTCCCGCCGTCTGAGACGCCAAAGCATCTCCGCCACCCGCACATCCTCCACCAGGACTTTCATGAAGCGATCAGCACCGATAACAGGGTGGAGGGAGCCGTAAGCACCACCCAAGTCTAATAGAATCCGGCCCTGACGGTCTATGCCTGCATCAAGGCGCATCGGCCGGGAGCCGATGCGCCTTGATGCCGGTCTGGGGACGGGCGGTCCGTGCGTTAGGACAGATAACCGGTGCTAGCGCTGGCAGTCATTTTCAGGAAGTCGCGCATGAAATTCAGCACTTGGCGCGGATTCTCCTCGAGGGCGAAGTGCCCGGCGTCTTTGAGGGTGTGAACCTCCGCGAGGGGGAACTCGTGCCAGATCCTGTTGAGCGTCTTTTCCCCAAACGTCGGGTCCTTCATTCCCCAGAGGAGCATCATCTGCTTCCCGAGCAACACCTCGCGGCAACTCCAGATCTCGTTGAACCAGGCGCTCGATTCGATCAGGTGCTTGGCCAAGGCAAAGGTGCCGTGGCGGTCCTCTTTTCGGAGGAACGGGCCGAAGTAGGCGTTCTGGATCTCCTCGGTGTACTTGTCCCGGTCTACGAAAAGCGGCTTGATCATCTTCGGCCCCGACAAGGAGCTCAAGTAGAGGAACTTGCCGAGCGGCCCCACCGCCATCTTTCCGATCTTCTCGGCCGCCGGTTCCTTGGAGACATCTCCCACCCAGGTGTTCAGCAACACGATTCGCTTGATTCGCTCCGGGTGGTCGACGGCGTATCCCATGCCGATCGGACCGCCGAAGTCGTGAATCACCAGGGTGATGTCGTGAAGGTCCAATTCGTCGATGAGCTTGCCGAGGTTTCGGGTAAGCGCCCCCGGCGAGTAAGAGAAGTCGGCCGGTTTTTCCGACAAGCCGAACCCGATGTGGTCCGGCGCGACGCACCGGTACCCGTCCGCCGAAAGGTCGCGAATGAGATGGCGGAACAGATACGACCATGTCGGAGTGCCGTGGACGAACACGATAGGCTCTCCCTGCCCCTGGTCCACATAGTGCATTCGGCCGCCCTCGACCTGAAGATAATTCGGGGTGAACGGGTAGGAGTGGCGGTTAAGCCACTGAGCGTCCTGGCGGTCGGCGGTAGCAATCATGGCGTGAATCCTCTAAGAAGTTAGAGGCCCCTCTAACCCGGATTGTTTTCGACGATGGGCCAAAGGTCTCGGCTCGCTTTTTAACATTCGACCTTCGCATGCGAGCGGTTCATGAATGCATTTCCATCGGTCCATTGCCGGCGCGGCGTGTATACTTCTCCAAACCCCCTGCACTTTATGTCCGGAAAGGTTTTTGCCTGACCGGACCTAGTCGTTTGTGGGTGACAGGAGTGAGTGAGACCGTGACCAAATACATCTTCGTTACCGGAGGCGTCGTAAGCTCGATCGGAAAGGGAATCACCACCGCCAGCCTTGGGCGGCTCCTGAGAAATCGTGGCTTTACCGTCGCTCCGATGAAGCTCGACCCGTACATCAACGTCGACGCGGGAACCATGAACCCGTTCCAGCACGGCGAGGTGTTCGTAACCGACGACGGGGCAGAGACCGACCTCGATCTGGGCCACTACGAGCGGTTCATGGACGTAAGCTGCTCGCGCGGCTCGTCGGTGACCACCGGCAAAGTGTATAGCGCCGTCATCGACGCGGAGCGCCGGGGCGACTATCTCGGCGGCACGGTCCAAGTCATTCCGCACGTCACCAACGAAATTAAGCGCGCGATCCAGGCTCTCGCCAAGGAGCAGGAGGCGGACGTGGTCATCGCCGAAATCGGCGGAACGGTGGGCGACATCGAATCGCTGCCGTTCCTCGAGGCGATCCGCCAGATGCGCACCGATCACGGGATCGAGAACACGATGTACGTCCACGTGACGCTCGTTCCGACCGTCGGACCGTGGGGCGAAGTCAAGACGAAGCCGACCCAGCACTCCGTAGAGCGGCTGCGCGCCATCGGCATTGCTCCCGATGTGCTCGTCTGTCGGAGCGAGGTCTCGCTCCCCCATGACGTTCGCGAGAAGATTTCCCTGTTCTGCGGCGTACCGCCGCAAGCGGTCATCGAATCGAAAACCGTGGACACCATCTACGAAGTGCCGATCGAGTACGAAGCCGCTGGCCTGGGAGACTTCGTGGTCAACCGCCTCCGGCTCGAGCCGCGCCCGGTCAATCTCACCGAATGGCAGGCGCTGGTCGAGACGCTAAAGGATCCGCGCAACTCGGTCAAGGTTGCGGTGGTCGGCAAATACACGAGCAACGGCGACGCTTACAAGTCGATCGCCGAATCGCTGACCCACGCCGGAATACCGAATGACAGCCGCGTCGAAATCGTGTGGATCGAGAGCGACAGCCTAGAAAATGGACGCCCGCCGGAGGAGTTCCTGGCCGAGGTCGACGCTTTGGTCGTCGCTCCCGGATTCGGGGGCCGGGGAATCGAAGGGAAGATTCGCGCCATCGAATATGCCCGCGAGAAGGGGCTTCCGTTCTTAGGAATTTGCCTCGGGCTGCAGATGGCGGTCATCGAGTTCGCCAGAAACGTCTGTGGGCTCGAAGGGGCCAACTCCGAGGAGATGGTCGCCGACGCTCCGTACCCGGTCATCCACCTGCTGCCCGAGCAGAAGCACGTGACCGATAAAGGGGCGTCGATGCGCCTGGGAAGCTATCCCTGCAATCTCGTGAACGGAACCTTGGCCGCCCAGCTTTACGGCTCCAACCGAATCGAAGAGCGCCACCGGCACCGGTATGAGGTGAACAACGACTTCCGAGAGAAGCTGCAGCAGCACGGCATGGCGATCTCCGGCGTCTCCCCGGACTACCGGCTGGTCGAGATGATCGAGGTCCCCTCGCACCCGTTCTTCATCGCCACCCAGGCCCACCCGGAATTCCGATCTCGGCCGAACCGGCCGCACCCCCTGTTCGAGGGCTTGGTGCGAGCCGCCGTGCTTCGGCGAGCGAGCGTGGGAGCCGCGACCTAGATATGCCTCAAGTTCAAAAACCGGCCTTCGAGCAATATCGGCAGGAAATCGTCAAGGCAGGCCGCCCGATGCTGGAGAAGAATGTGGCGCCGATCCAGGCCGCCATCGTCGCCCAACTCGACGGAATCGACGAGCTTCTGATCGAGAAGACCCGGCGCCTTCCACATAACGACGGAATGATCGAGATCTCGGCGAAGTGGTTCGGCCTCGATTCCAGCCAAGGCGCCGTAACAAGAAAGCTCCGCTCCGACTGGCCCGAGGCCGCCCTCGGCGCCGAGGAAGCGAAGTTCACGATCACCCCAAGCGACGAGGCCGTTCTGCTGATGTTCGCCGGCACGTACGAAGGTGGCGCCCGCTACGTCACCGGGCGCATGCTGATTACCTTCTAGGTATCCTTCGCGTGATGCAGGTCTCAATGGAGCGGCTCCTGCAAGGGGTCATCGATTACGCGGGGCTATTCCCGCCCGCTCGGCTTTCGATGGCCGACGCGGTCAGTCGGTATCTCCAAACCGTTTCGGGTCCCGACGAATGGATCGTGTCCCGTTTCGTCTGTTCCACCAGTCGCCTCTCGGAGCTCGCCGATACATTACGTAACGCCGACTACGTCCCAGTGAGCGCGGTCGGGCGGCCAAGCCGCGATCGCGCGAGTTGGGAAGAGGCATTAGCCCAAGACGCCGCCGATATGAACGACTTCCACAAGCGGATGGGAGACCGCGCGGAGGTCGAAGCTTACGAGATCAGAATCCCTAATCACGCCGGCCTCCCGGGTTACTCCCGCGATCTGGGCGGCTTCCGCGATGCCGACGTTTTTGTCGAGCTTCCGTGGGGGGAAGGTCTCGACGACTCGCTGGCGTTCATCGCCGAAACGGAGTGGCTGGGCGCCAAAGGGAGAACCGGCGGGCAGGAAGCGAGCGCTTTTCCTGATGCGTGGAATCTTGCCGGCTTTATCCGGGGCTGCGTCGATCTCGACGTCCCCTTTAAGCTCACCGCAGGCCTTCATCATCCCCTGCCCTGCCCCGACCCTGCTACGGGAGCCACGATGCATGGCTTCCTGAACGTCTTAGGGGCGGCCGCCTTCTCGATCTCCGAAGATATGTCGCGTCGCGACATGGAGCGACTGCTTCTCGATGCCGACCCGACCGCCTGGAAATTCGACGCGCGCCAATTGGTTTGGCGCGACCGAGTTGCCAATCTCGACGATCTCGATGAAGCGCGGGCCAGATTCGTCTCCTTCGGCTCGTGCTCCGTGGACGAACCGCTGGACGGTCTACGGGGGCTGGGGCTGCTCGCCGCCTAGCGCACTTTTTCGCCCACAATCGTCCATAAGGTTAAGGAGAGTCCTCATGAGTCTCGTCATTCCCCCTGACGCAAAAAGCTGGATCGCGGTCGATCCGGACAGCCATTTTCCAATTCAAAACCTGCCGTTCGGGCTCGCGGCCCGGGAGGACGACAACGAAACCGTCGTCGTCCGTATCGGCGATTTTGCCGTCGATCTCTGCCAACTTTCCGCCTGCGGGTTGCTCCCGGAAGAAGATTTCCCGGTTCTCCACAGCCTAATCGACCTTGATCGGGAGGACATCAGCCATCTGCGGCGACTTGTCTACGAGCTCTTGAAAGAGGACAACCCGACCCTTCGCGACGATAAGGAGCTCTGCTCGGAAGCGCTGATTCCGATCGACCAGGTCGACATGCTCGTCCCGGTCGAGATTCCGGCCTTCGTCGACTTTTACTCGGGAATCCACCACGCCAGCAACGTGGGACGCATGTTCAGGCCGGACATGCCGCCTCTCCTTCCGAACTACCGCCACCTTCCGGTCGCCTACAACGGCCGCGCCTCCAGCGTGATCCCGTCCGAAGTGCCCGTGAGGCGCCCCAAGGGGCAGACGAAGGGAGCGGACGACCCAGTACCGGTCTTCGGTCCTACCAAGGAGCTGGACTTCGAGCTGGAGCTTGGCTTCTTCCTCTCGGAAGGGAACGACTTAGGCGAACCGATTCCGATCGGATCCGCTGAGGACCACATCCTGGGCGTGGTTTTGTTGAACGACTGGTCAGCCCGCGACGTTCAGCGCTGGGAATATCAGCCGCTCGGCCCGTTCCTCGCCAAAAGCTTTGCCACCTCGATCTCGCCGTGGATCGTCTCCCTCGATGCCCTCGAGCCGTTCCGCGTCGAAGGGGCCCCTCAGGAGCCGGACGTGCTTCCGCATCTCCAACCGAGTAAGCCGAGCCACTACGATATCCACCTCGAGGTGGCGATCCAGACCGAAAAGATGACCCAACCCCAGGTGCTCTCTCGCTCCAACGCGAAGTACCTCTACTGGAGCTTCGTCCAACAGCTCGCGCACCAGACATCGAACGGAACCAACACGGAACCCGGCGACCTTTACGGCACCGGGACGATCAGCGGACCCGCCGAAGGAACCTACGGCTCCCTCCTCGAGCTCTCCTGGCGCGGCCAACGCCCCATCAAAATGACCGAGACCGGCGAAGAGCGAACCTTCCTAGAAGACGGCGACACCGTCATCATCACCGGCTATTGCCAAGGAGACGGATACCGGGTCGGTTTCGGAGAGTTGCGAACGACGGTGATGGGGTAAGGGCCAGGCGTTGGGCGTTAGATCAGAAATAACTCTTTCTGCCTAACGAGCCGCTGTCCCAACGCCTAGCGCCCAACGCCTTAACGCCCAAACACGCCCCCACAACCCGTAAACTCCAACCATGCCTCTCTCCGGAGTCCTCCCCGCTTCCGTCACTCCGTTCGACCTCAGCGGTCGAATCGATCTGCCCGGCTTTGCTCGCCTGGTGGCTTGGTTTCGCTCGAACGGGTGCTCGGGGATCGTGCTGGCGGGGACGAACGGCGAGGGGCCGTCCCTGAGCGCGGTCGAGAAGCGCGATCTTGTGCGGGACGTGGTTCCGCTCGCTGAGGGGCTTCACGTCGTTCTCGGGGTGGCGACCGCAAGTTTGGAAGAGGCGGTGTGGTCTTGCAAACAGGCTCACTCGGCTGGCGCCACGGCCGCGTTGGTGATGCCGCCGGCCTACTTCCGGGAGGCGAAGGAGGAGGGGATCGCGGAGTGGTTCGAAGCTCTCCTCGACCGTTCTCCTCTCGACATCCTTGCCTACAACCTGCCACAGAGGACCGGAATCGCGCTATCTCCCGAGCTGATCGCCCGGCTCGCCCGACACGATCGACTGATCGGGCTAAAAGACAGCAGTGGAAACCAAGCGAATATCACCGACTACGCGCAAGCCCTAAGCGGCACCGGAAAGACGATGCTGGTGGGAGACGAGACGCTTCTCGTTGACGCTCTCCGCGCGGGCTGGTCGGGAACGATCAGTGGCGCGGCAAACCTGATCCCGAATTGGTTGAGCGCTATCGTGTCGGAATGGCCGACCGACCAAGAGTCGGCGGAAACCAAACACGCGGCCATCATGCCTGCACTCCAGGCGATCCGAAAGTCTCCCCAACCGGCCACGAACAAAGCAATGCTTCACCGCCTCAGCCTCCTTGAGAACCCCTCCCCCCGCCTACCGCTCCTTTCGGCCGAGCCATCCGTGGTCGAAGAGGCCTGGGCTCACATCTCAAAGCTCGTCGGTAGAGTTCAATAAGGTGGCACGGGCTTTCAGCCCGTGGCTATCACGACCATCCTGGTCGTGTGAATTCGGCTAGGGCTGGAAGCCCTAGGGACCCACTGGCAAGATGCCAGTGCCACCCCTGCACGAAAACGGGCCAAGAGCGAAGCTCTTGGCCCGTCGGGGTAGTGGTTGGGCTTACTTGCCCGGGGTGGCGTTGCTGATGAGCACGTGACCGGTTTCCTTGTCGTACTCCACGTTCACGTTGAGCGCCTCGTGAAGGAAGCTGAGCGGAACGATCGTTCGTCCGCGATCGATGTAAGGCGCAACCTCGAGGCTCACGCTGAGCTTGTTGACAAGCGCGTTCTTATCGCCGATCTGCAGACGGATGTCGTGGCCGTCGGCCTTTGCCTTCACCGTCTTGGTGAGGTTCTCCCAGTCCACCGTGCCGCCGGCTTTCTCGAGCAGATGGCGGAACGGAGTCATCGGAACGCCGTCGTCGACGCGAGGGTTGACGTCGAAGTCGACGTACTGCGAGTTGAGCACCACCGCGAAGCTGGTGAGATTCGGAAGGCGCGAGCCCTTCACGATCCGGACGATATTGGTCGCTGCAGCCACATGGCCGAGGGTAGGCACCTGGCCGGACGTGTGAGCCGCAATCGAGATCACACTTGCGGCGGAAGTCACCTTAGGCGCGACCTTCGGAGAGAAAACCTTGGCGGTGGGCGCATAGGAAACCTTGGTGCTGGGCGGAAGGCTTCGCGGACCGGCGGCGAACGAAACCGCGGTCGGAGCGGACTTCATCCCACTCAGCGACCCAACTTCGATAGCCTTGACGCCGTTGGACTTCGCGATTCCCGCGATCTTCGGCGCATGGGTGGTTCCGCTCGCGCCGACCGATTTGGCGGCGGCGCTAACGGAGATCGGCCGGAAACCGGCTTCGCTACCCTCTACGCCGTTGGTCTTCGGGTTGGCGGAGGTCTTCAGCTCGGTGTCGACGCCGATGCGCTTGGTGGGGCCGCCCGGGTTGTTGACGAAAACCTTGGTCTTGCGGGTCTTGAACGTCGCGCTCGACTCATCGATCGCCCACGCCTCGACCTCGTGCCAGCCGTTGCTCTCTCCGATGGTGTCCCAGGAGAAGGTGTACGGCGGATAGTTGGTCATCTTCTTGAAGTTGTTGTCGACAAAGAAGCTGACGTAGACATTCTTGAGCTCCCTGCCGAAGCCCATCGCTATCTCGACGGATCCTCGAACGGTCTGGCCGACCTTGGGGGTCTTGAGGAAAACCGGACCGGTATTACTCTGGTCGGTAGAAATGTTGGTCTTGTCGCTGCCGACGAGCTTGCCGGTTCGATCGAACAGTCGAATCTCGACCTCGTTATCTCCGTCGTGCAGGTCGCTGAGGTTCAGCGTGAAATTGGTCTCTCCCGAGGCCTTGGCGGCCGATACCGCTCGAGTTCCGAGGCTCTCGCCATTCACCCTCAGCTCAACCAGCGCGGTGTTCGCGCCGTTGTATCGCACAGTGAGCGTGGGGCTATTCAGCGCCCGGTCGATCATGATCTTCGCGTCGATCGGGAGCGCGCTTGCAGATGCAGCGACCACCGATAAGCCCGCGAGCACCATCATCTTCTTAATCGTTTTGCTCGTCTTTGACATATCCAACTACCCTTCCAACAACCCTTTTGGAACCCGCCACATGGCGTGCCGGTCTAATTCTCCCACGCTCGCCACCGGATGTCAAGGCGAGTAGGTCTCTGAAAGGGAGGGACGTGTCGGGGTCGATGAATCGTTCGGCGTCGGTCTCACGTCTGTATTTGAATCTGCGGTAGGGTTATCGGGACGCGAAATTCGCCATGTTGACCCTTTTGCTCGCTCTCAACGGGAATATTAAACCTCCGCAAGAACTGTACAATTACCTGGTCAAACCGGATTCTTCCTTCGAATCTTCGGTCGCGACACGTGAAGAGCATGGGTTAACGCTCCGGATGACGAGCCAGACTTGGCACGGCGTCAAGTGGCGTCACTCGCTCATCCTGCGCCAGCCGGTCGAATCGAGCATTCGCGGCACCTGCATCCTCTACATCACCGGCGACGGGCCTCGCGACGGCGACTTCAGAGATATTTCCCTCATGTCGGCGGCCACCGGGATGCCGATCGCGATGCTCTTCGATATTCCGAACCAGCCGATCTGGGGGATGCGCGAGGACGACCTCATCGCCCACACCTTCGAGGAGTATCTCCGGACCAACGACCCCACTTGGCCCCTTCTCTTTCCGATGACGAAGAGCGCCCTCCGCGCCATGGACGCCGTGCAGGAAGCGACGAAGGGAACCGCGAACCCGATCCGGCGCTTCGTGGTGACCGGGGCGAGCAAGCGCGGTTGGACCACCTGGTTGGTCGGCGCGGCCAAGGACCGGCGGGTGATCGGAATCGCCCCCATGGTCTACGACAACCTTAACGTCGCCCCGCAGATGGAGCACCAGATCAAGAGCTGGGGCGCTTACAGCGAGATGATCCAGGACTACACCCGACGCGGCCTGCAGCAAAAACTGGAAACCCCCAAAGGAAGGCACCTCGCCGCCATCGTAGATCCGTATTCGTACCTTCCCAACATCCGAATTCCCACCCTCGTAGTGAAGGGAACGAACGATCCGTATTGGACGGCCGATGCGACGAGCCTCTATTGGCGCCGGCTTCGGCAGCCGCACTGGCTGTTGAGCGTGCCGAACGTCGGCCACGACCTCGGTGGCGGCGTTTTGGCCGCCGCCACCATCGGGGCGTTCGCCCGCTCGCTCGCCGGCGAGTTCGCCATGCCCAGGGTCGAGGCGCACATCGACGACAAAGTCGACGCCTCCGGCCTACTCCACTGGCGCGCCCGCGTGACCAGGGCGAGAGGCGCTACGCTTACCGAGGCTCGGCTCTGGGTAGCGGCTTCCGATACCCTCGATTTCCGAAAGTCAAAGTATCAACGCCTCGACGCGATCCCGGTGAACGAAACCGGGGCCGAGATCAACGGCGCAAAAGCCCCGCCCCCCGGCAACCTGGCGCTCTTCGTCGAGATGCGCTACAAAGCCAAGGGCCGAACCTTCAGCCTAAGCACGCCAACGCAGATTATTAAACGCAGCTAAACCGCGACCGCCAGCGTCTCGTCCCGCAGATGCCCCAGGTGGCGCTTGTAGATCCACTGGAAGATCGGGGAGGCCATGAGAGTGGTGACGATCGCCATGATGACCATGATCGTGTAGAGGCGCTGGGTGATGACGCCCTGCTGAAGGCCGATATTGAGAATGATCAGTTCCATCAGCCCGCGGGCGTTCATCAGTGTCCCGATCGCCCACGATTCGCGCCAACCTTCTCCGCTCGCCTTGGCGGCCAGCGTGCACGCGAGCCCCTTACCGAGGATCGCGGCAATGACGACGACGACGGCGATCATCGCCATCGACGGGGAGTCGATAAGGTTCACCTTGGTATTGAGACCGGAATAGACGAAGAAGAATGGAAGCAGCACCGAAACCGTGAGCGACTCGATCCGCTTGCGAATCTCATCGACGAACGCGCCCCGCGGCATCGCCGCTCCGATCAGGAACGCGCCGAACACCGCGTAGATGCCGATCGCGTCGGTGATGTACGCGCCGGCGAATAGAAGGATCATCGTAGTGACGAAGAGCCCCTGCGACATTTCCCCTTGGCGCTCCATCGTCTCCGCCAGCTTTACAAACAATCGGCTTGCGTACTTGAGGATCACGAAACCGAAGAGAAGGCCGCCCAGGATCGCGTACGCCGCGTAGGTCCAACTCCCCTTCGCGTAGGCGAGAACGACGGCCAGAAGCGACCAGGCCACCGCATCGTCCGTAGCGCCCGCGCCAAGCGCCAGCGTCCCCAGGGTAGTACCCGCGATCTTCCGCTCGTAGATGATCCTCGCCAACATCGGGAACGCGGTGATGCACATCGCCGCGCCGAAGTAAAGGCAGGCCGTTCCGAGCGTGATGTTCTCCTTGAACAACCCCCAGCCTTTGTAGGTAAACACCGCCAGGCCGGCGCCGAGGACGAACGGGACGGCGATTCCGGCGAGCGAAACCGAGATCGCGCCCTTCGCCCGATGCTGGATCAACTTGATGTTGAACTCGGTCCCCACCAGAAACATGTACAGCACCAGCCCCAACTGGGCGGCCGCGTACAGGATGAACATCGAGGGGTGACGAAACGACTTTTCCGCGCCGCCGACAAGATAGGTGGAATTCAACGGAAAGAGCCAAGCCTGAGGCCCCGGAGCGAGAAGGCCAAAGACGGAGGGGCCGAGAAAGACGCCCGCGAGCATCTCCATCACCACCTGGGTTTGGCCGAGGAAGCGTTGCCCGAACCAGCCGACTGCCTTACACACCATCAAGACCACGAGGATCTGGAGGAAGAAACGGAGCATCAAGTCGACTTCGGTCACGAGAAATACTATAACGGATTGGCCTGAGAAACGTTTCGCAGTATCCTGAACGGGTGAAAGTCGACGTCGCTATCATCGGAGGCGGGCCTGGAGGCTCGACCTGTGGAGGGTTTCTAAAGAAGTACCAACCGGGGCTAAAGGTCGCCATTTTCGAGCGCGATACGTTTCCCCGGGACCACATCGGCGAGAGCCAGCTTCCGGTCATCGGCGCCATTCTTCACGAGCTGGGTGTGTGGGATAAGGTCGAAGCCGCCGACTTCCCGATCAAGGTCGGCGGCACCTACCGCTGGGGCAATAGCGACGACCTCTGGGACTTCCATTTCTTGCCGCACGGTAAGTTCGACGATGCCCCTCGACCCGGCAAATTTGAAGGCCAACGCCGGGAAACGGCGCTCCAGGTAGATCGATCGATCTACGACAAGATCCTCCTCGATCACGCTCGCGAGCTTGGCTGCGACGTGTACGAGGCGACCGGAGTCCGAGAAGTGCTCCGCTCCGGCGACACCGTAAAGGGACTCGTGCTGGAAGACGGGCAAAAGGTCGAAGCGCGTTACTATATCGACGCCTCCGGCCATTCAGGTTTTCTTAGAAGAGCGATGGGGATCGGAATCGAGGAGCCGAGCGCGCTTCGCAACATCGCGATTTGGGATTACTGGCAGAACGCCGAGTGGGCGGTCAACATCGGAGTCGGCGGTACCCGGATACAGGTGATGAGCGTCGGCTACGGCTGGCTCTGGTTTATCCCGCTCAGCCCCACCCGAACCTCCCTCGGCCTAGTTTGCCCCGCCGATTACTACAAGAAGAGCGGCATGCGGCCCGAAGAGCTTTACATGAAGGCGATCCAGGACGAGCCGCGCATTCGCGGTCTCACGCGGAACGGCAGTCGCGAAGGGCAACTATCGACCACCAAGGACTGGTCTTTCGTGGCCGAGCGCTTGACCGGAGAAAACTGGTTCCTCGTGGGCGAAGCCGCCGGCTTCGCCGACCCGATCCTCTCCGCGGGCTTGAGTCTCACCCACGCCTCTGCCCGGGAAGCGGCCTACACGATCATGGAGATGGACCGTGGCAGCGGCAAGAAATGGCTGCGGGCCGAGTACGACGGACGTAATCGCCGCCGGGTGCTCCAGCACATCAAGTTCGCCGACTACTGGTACACCGCTAACGCCCACTTCTCCGACCTCAAGGAGTACACGCGGGAGATCGCAAGAGACGCCGGGTTGGAGCTGGATGCCGAAAAGGCGTTCCAGTGGCTCGGGACCGGTGGCTTTATCGAGGAAGACCTGAACGTGGGTGGCTTCGGCACCGTGAGCTTCAACGCGCTTCACCAGATCAGCCGACGGCTTTCGGATAAGCCGGCCATTCCCGCTACCGCGGGATTCAACGGTTTTGTGCTCGATCTTGCCGGCGCGGAAAAGGTCGAGCTGGCCCACTACGAAAGCGGCCGCGTCATTCCAATTCCTGCCTACCGGCGAAATGGAAAGCTGCTCCCGCTAACCGGTTTGGCCGCGTACCTCGTGATGGGACTTCAGCATTCCCCGAGGATCTCCCAAGCGCTGGCGATGATCTCGCACGAGATGGCCAAAAAAGGGATCCGATACACGCCAGTAGAGCACGAGGGTTTTGTCCAGACCTTGGAGGCAATGGTTCGCGATGGATGGGTCGAGCCGCGGGCATACGCCACCGGCGACTCGCTCCAAAACTGGCAGCCGGAAGCCTCGTCGATGATCGAGACCAACCACGATCTCGATCTGCCGGAGGATAGAAGGGCCTCCAGCTTGGCGTAGTTTGGAATAACCTCCCGCTCTGTCAAGTATCCTCCTGGGGAGCGCCCTGGACGCTCCCCACCCGATGACCACCGGAACCGTTCCCTATCTCGACAAGCCCGTTTCCCGCATCGTTTGCGGCACCGACTTCCTCATGGGCGCTGCCCCAAATAACACGTTTGCCGCCCTGGATGCCTACTGGGAAGCCGGCGGACGCACATTCGACTCGGCCCACTGCTACGGCGCCAATTCGAATATCTTCGCGGCGTGGACGGGCAGCCGGGGCGTTCGCGATGAGGTGATCTACTTCGACAAGGGATGCCACCCCTACGGCCGAAAGCGGGTGACGCGAGAGGATATGCGAAGCGACATCCTCGACAACCATCGACGGCTCGAGCGCGGATACACCGATTTCTTCGTCCTCCACCGCGACGACCCCGAAGTCCCGGTGGGAGAGATCGTCGACTGGCTAAACGAATTCAAAGAGGAAGGGCTGATCGGCGTGTTCGGCGGCTCGAACTGGGAGCACACGCGCATCGCCGCCGCCAACGAGTACGCGCAGAAGGCGGGCAAGCAAGGGTTCTCGCTAAACAATCCGAACCTGACCCTCGCGGAAAACGTGCGTCCGCTGTGGGACGGCTGTCTGACGATCGGCGAGGAGGGACGCCGCTGGCATGCCGAGACGAACTTCCCGCTGTTTGCCTGGTCCTCTACCGCTCGCGGCTACTTTGCCGGCGTCGACGACCCGGAGGTTTTGCGAGCATACGACAGCGAGACGAATCGAGCCCGCCGCGCGCGCTGCGAGGAGCTCGGCAAGAAATATGGGATGTCCACGGTCCAGATGGCGCTTGCTTGGACTCTGAGCCAGCCGGGGAACATCTTCGCTCTGTGCGGTCTCCGAACCGTGGATAACGTCAAGCAGAACGTCGAAGTCACGAAGCTGAAACTTTCCCCGGAAGAGCTGCGATATCTCGAGTTCGGCGAGCAGTAGTTAGGAACATGGTGCCAATCGAAGTCGTGCGGGGAAGCTTGCTCGAGCAAGACGTCGAGGCGATCGTCAATGCCGCCAACACCGCGATGCGAGGTGGTAGCGGGATCGATGGCGCGATCCACCGCGCTGCCGGTAAGGAGCTTATCGGGGAGTTGATGAGGGTTGCTCCCCACGGAGCCAAAGCCGGAAAGGTCGTCGTCACCCCCGGCTTCAAAACCGGATTTCGGTACATATTCCACACCGCCGGCCCGATCTGGCGGGGTGGTTTGAACGGAGAGCCAGCCCTCCTGGCCGATTGTTACCGGAACGCCACCCTGGAAGCCGAGCGTCTCGGCGTTCGCACGCTCGGGTTCTGCAGCATCTCCACCGGCGTCTACAGTTACCCGCTGGAGCGCGCGGCCCCAATTGCCTTAAACACCGTCCGCGAGACGGCCACGAATCTCGACCGAGTCGTCTTCGCCATGTTCGGCGAAAAGGAATACGAAGTCTTCGCCAAGCTAGCGAACGGCTAACGTGGCATCGGCTCCCAGCCGATGAACCCCGCGACCGTACCGGTCGTGGAATAGGGCCAAGGGCAGGATGCCCTTGGGACCCACTGGCTAGAAGCCAGTGCCACGTCAGTCTTCTAAGGCAGTCAACGACGGCTCCAGCCGCTTGGCCAGCCGGCCGCGGTCGATCTCTCGTTCGGCCACGGCGATGCCGAGATCGTACGCCTCGTCAGGGTCGATTTCCAGTTCATAGCCGTTCGTGTAGAGGAACAGCACGGCGGAGGAGAAGCCGACTCGTTTGTTGCCGTCGGCAAACGCATGGGCGAGGGCGAGGTGGACCCAGTAGGCGGCCGCCAGCAAGGCGATCGCCGGACGGTCATCATCCTCGTGGCACTCGTATAGGTAGAGGTTTCGGGGCGCGTCGAGCGCGCTTTCCAGATGGCCCGGGTGCGGCAGCCCGATCCGGCCGCCATAATTCAGCAAGCTGTCTTCGTGGATAACGAGGGCATCGTCCCACGAGATGAACCGAGGCTCGACCGTCACTTCGCCAGCTTTTCCAATGTCTTAGCGTACTTGCGGTTCAGTCGCTCGATCCCTTTCCGTAGCGGCAAAGGGGTTCCTCGGCGCAATGGCCGCTTTGGGTTCTCCGGTGCGCTTGTCTCCGTTCTCATGAATTCATTGTCCCTCATCCGAAGGCGATAAACTGTACGGTGCCCCGCTTCCGCGTCTGTAAAACGTTCACCGTCGAGTCCGGCCATATGCTGAGCAAGCATCCGGACCGATGCCGTTTTCCCCACGGCCATACCCGTAAGGTGGAGGTGATCGTGTCTTCGGAGCGACTCGACGAGAACGACATGGTCATCGACTTCAAGGCGCTGAAGCTCGCCGTGGCCGATTACATCGAAAGGTACGACCACGCGATGGCGATCAATTCGGAGGATCCGCTGCTACCTGAAATCTTGCGCGTCCATCCGACGAGCGCGATCGTTTTCGAGGGGGTGGACCCGACAACGGAGGTGATCGCAAAGGACTTGTACGATCACGTCGCGTGCATTTTGCGAGACGGGTTCGCCGGTTCTTCCTCGACTGGCATCCCCTACACTATCCATGCGAACGCCGTCTCTCTTGAGAGGGTCCGCGTGTGGGAGACTCCGAGCAGTTGGGCCGAGTACGGCGACTGAGCGTTCGGATAAAGTGGCGGTTAGATGGACGCCGTTATCACTCTCCTCCCCGACGAGCCGTACGGGCACGTATCGCCCCGGCTTTATGGCCACTTCGCGGAGCACCTTGGAAGGTGCTGTTACGACGGGCTTTGGGTGGGGCGCGATAACGTCGAAGTCGAGCACGTCGACGGGTTTCGCAAAGACGTCGTCGAGGCGCTCCGCGCGATGCCGACTCCACTCCTCCGGTGGCCGGGTGGATGCTACGCCGACCACTACCATTGGCGCGACGGAATCGGGCCGGAGCGCGCGGTGCGGCTCGGCCTCTCTTGCGGGCGGCAGGTGCTCGACGACAACACGCTGGGCACTCACGAGTTCCTTCACTTTTGCCAGTTGATCGGCGCCGAGCCGTACCTCGCGGGGAACATGGGCTCGGGATCGGTGCAGGAGCTGTGCGATTGGGTCGAGTACTGCAACACCAAGCTACCCACGACCCTTGGCAAGGAGCGAGCTGCCAACGGTCACACAAGGCCGTTCGACGTGAAGCTTTGGGGGGTCGGAAACGAGAACTGGGGATGCGGGGGTAATTACGACCCGGAGAGCTATGCCCTGGAATACCGCCGCTACTCGATGATGATGCAGCACGTCGACCCCTCGATCGAAATGGTGGTCTGCGGCCACGACCGGACTTGGAACCAGCGCTGCCTCGAGAAACTACGCGGTTATACCGGCTTCGTCGACCACTATTCGATCCACCGGTATTGGATCGAAGGAGGCCACGGAACCGAGTTCTCGGAGACCGACTACTACGCGCTTCTCGCCGAAGCCGAACGGACGGAAGAGTTCATCGTCGAGACCCGGGCGATGATCGAAGACGTCAGCCCCAAGAAGCGAATCGGCATCGCCCTCGACGAGTGGGGCGTATGGCACCCTGAAGCCCGAACCTGGGGTCCGGGACCGGTCGCCGAAGAAATCGGCGACTACTCCCAGGCCGGTACGATGCGAGACGCCTTGGCGACCGCCGTCGGCTTTGAGGTGTTCCACCGTCAATGTGCCTCACTTTCGATGGCGAATCTTGCCCAGATCGTGAACGTACTCCACGCGCCGATCATGACGGAAGGGACCGCATTCTGGGTCACGCCGACGTACCACCTGCTGCGGATGCACCGCCCTCACATCGGCGCCCAGGCATATCGTTGCGAGGTGGAGACCACGATCTCCACTCCCCAGGGCGCCGCGATCTCCGCGACCGCAACCAGCGGCGGAGTAACCGTCACCAACCGGCACCTAACCCAAGCCGCCGTGGTGCAAGTGCCCGGCTCCTACTCCGAAGCCTGGCTACTGTCCGCCGAACCATCGGCCCAAAACTCCGCCGCCCACCCAGACAACGTATCGCCGACTCCCCTAAAGCTGTCCGTCGAAGGAACGTTCGAGCTACCCCCTCACAGTGTGGCTACGTTGGTGAGATGAGTGGCCTCCTATGAAGACCGTGGTGACAGGTCACCGCAGTCTACAAGGTCTCACTTTTTGGCGATCGTGCGACACATGCGGATGCAGGGGAGAACCGTCCCGTCGGGAAGCTTGGCCGGTACCGGCTCGACCTCTTCGAAACCGAGGCGGGCGTAGAACGGGACGCCGGGGAGGGTTGCCACAAGTTCGAGCGACATGAAGCCCGCAGCGAGAGCCGACCGCTTGCATTCGAGGTACAGCACCGTGCCAAGGCCCTGACGGGCATGGCCCGGGTCGATGAAGAACGCTCGGATTCGGGCGGCGTCGACGCGGGGATCCAGTCGCTCGTCCGATAGTCCCTCCTGTTCCGAGCTGCCGGTGAAGAGCTTGCGCCTCGCGCTCCATCCGCCGCAGGCGACGATCTCGCCGGTGGCTTCGATCACGTAGAACGTTCCATCCGCGATCACATCCGGATCGGGTACGGCAATAAACCGCTCCGCCGCTTCGGCCTCGATCGGCGAATAGAAACCATCGGAGAGCCTCCGAATGCTCCTCCGCATGAGCGCTTGGAGCGGCTCAATGTCCGAG
Organism: Fimbriimonas ginsengisoli Gsoil 348; assembly: GCF_000724625.1. Classification (GTDB taxonomy): domain Bacteria; phylum Armatimonadota; class Fimbriimonadia; order Fimbriimonadales; family Fimbriimonadaceae; genus Fimbriimonas; species Fimbriimonas ginsengisoli. The sequence continues at coordinate 1,839,217 of NZ_CP007139.1, forward strand.
AGCGTAGCTGGGCGAAGTAGCGTGGAGTACTCCATAAAACGACGACACCCGGAGCATTTCCGCTCCGAGCGCCGCCTCTCGCCTCAAGCCGTTTGGGAGAGTTTGCGCCGGGCGTACCCCGCGCTTCTCTCCACCCAAAGGATAAATGAATCCCGATCGTCGAGGATGGATTTGGGCATCCTGACGTACTCCCTCATCGGCTCCGCGTCTTTGTCGGGCTTCATCGGTCCCGCCCCCGGCAATGTGAGCGCCTGCTCATAGTCCTCAGGAGCCAGTTTGAGTCCGATGTCTTCCCCCACAAGGAAGGCAAACATCTTCTCGCCCGTATAGACCCCCATCCCGCCAAACATCCGACGTGCCCGTACGTCGTAGGCCTCTGCGGCCCTCATCATCTGCTCGTACCGAAGTGGACGATAGACCATAGGATTGCTGCCCCACTCCCCCCATTTCGACCTCGGCTCCGAGATCGACGCCGCCCAAGGTGCGGCACAAAACAGTTTACTACACCTCACCAAATCCAGGGGTACCAGGTTCGCTCTAGGCACGTTAAGGCGTTAAGAAGGTGTTGAGGCGTGAGGAAAGGGTAAAGCACCCTGGCCAACACCGCAACACCGCAACACCGCAACACCGCAACACCGCAACACCGCAACACCGCAACACCGCAACGCCCAACGCCCAACGCCCAGAAAGGTATCGTCTCCTCATGGATTCCAAGCGCTTGGTGGTCATCGATGGCTACTCGCTGCTCTACCGCGCGTTCTTTGCGACGAGGTATCTCAGCACCAGTGACGGGCGGCCGACCAATGCGCTTCATGGGTTCACGTCGATGCTCTTTCTTCTCCTGGAGAAGGTGAAGCCCCACGCCATCGTGGTCGCCCTCGACGCACCCGGCAAAACGTTCCGGCACGCCGAATACGAGGCGTACAAAGGGACGCGCCGCGAAACGGCCGACGAGCTCAAGGTCCAGCTCGTTGGGGCTCGCGATTTCATCGCATCGCTTGGGATCCCCAGCGTCGAGATGACCGGATACGAGGCGGACGACGTCGTCGGCACCATCTCCTACCTCGCGGAGACCAACGGCTACGACACAACGATCGTGACGGGCGATCTGGACGCGCTCCAACTCGTCGATAAATGCGTCTCCGTACTCACGATGAAGATGGGCGTCACCGACACCGTCACCTACGGCCCCGCGGAGGTGGTGGAGCGGTACGGTTTCGGCCCGGAGTTCGTCCCGGACTTCAAGGCGCTGAAAGGAGATACCAGCGACAACATTCCCGGCGTCCCCGGCATCGGCGACAAGGGCGCGGCCGAGCTCATCCAAGGGTTCGGAACAATCGAAGAGATGATCCGGCGCTTCGACGAGCTTCCCGCCAAATACCAGAAGAAGATCGAAGGGAACCAGGAGCAGATGCTCTTGAGTAAGCGCCTCGCCACCATCGTGCGAGACGTGCCGCTCAAGTACGACTTCAAGCCCTTCGTTTTGACCGAGGCGCAGATGACGGCCGCGGTGGCGATGTTGGAGAGCTTCGAGTTTCGACAGCACGTCCGCCGAGCCCCCATCGTTTTGGGGCAGTACCTCGACGGCAACTCCCCGGCCTCCCAAGACGGGGTCGGCGGACCGGCGGCCGAAATCGAGGACGAGGCGATCGAGGTGCGCAATTGCGAAGCCGCAAGCTACGGCGACCTCGTCAAGTTCGTGGACGACCGGATCTACGCCGTCTACTTCGCCCAACCGCTCACCGCGCGCCGTGACCTGTTCGGCGAAAGCGAGCGAAAGGCGTACGTCGCGGTCGGCGCCGATGTCTGCGAGACGAGCGAGGCGGACGCCCTGAAGCTCATTGGAGATATTCCCGGACTGGCCGTCCTTCACGACGCCAAGGCGGCCTACCGCCAATTCCCCGGCTACCGCCCCGCTCCCCGGTTCGATACGTTACTGGCCGCCTACGTGCTTCGATCCGAGCGAAGCAGCTACCCGCTTCGGGACCTGGTTCAAGGCCAGCTCGATACCGCGCCACCGAACACGCCGCAAGAGATGGCGGCGGCGCTATATCTGCTTGAGAAGCCTCTGGCCGAGCGCCTTATCAAAGAAGACCAGGATCGGGTGTATCGCGAGGTCGAGCTCCCGCTGATCCCCGTGCTCGCGGAAATGGAGAACTTAGGCGTCTGTACCCGACGCGATCAGCTTCGGGAATTTAGTAAAGAGCTCGAGATCGCGATCGAGCGGATCACGCAGCACATCTACGAGCTCGCTGGCGAGCGATTCACGATCGGGTCTCCGAAGCAGCTCGGCGAGGTCCTCTTCGATAAGCTGAAGCTGCCCGGCGCGACCAAAACGAAGACCGGCTATGCGACCGGAGTCGAAATCCTCGGCGAAATGGCGGGGACCCACGAGATCGCGGCCGAAGTGCTCTCTTGGCGGGAGCTGACGAAGCTGAAGAGTACGTATGCCGACTCGCTCGAGAAGCTGGTTCAGGCGGACGGACGGATCCACACCACGTACAGCCAGACCGTCGCCGCCACCGGCCGGCTTTCGTCCAACGATCCGAACCTCCAGAACATCCCGATCCGAACCGAGCTTGGCCGCGGCATCCGCAAGGCGTTCGTCGCCGACAAAGGATATTGCATGGCCTCGCTCGACTACTCGCAGATCGAGCTTCGCATCCTCGCCCACATGTGCGGCGAGGCCGCCCTCGTCGATGCGTTCCGAGAGCGGGTGGACGTTCACACCGTGACCGCGCAGGAGATGTTCGGCCTTGGAGAGGGAAAGGCGACGAAGGAACAGCGGCGGCTGGCCAAGATGCTGAACTACGCGGTGCTTTACGGCGTGAGCGAATTCGGCCTGGCGCAGCAGCTCGGCGGCGGATTTTCCGTAGCGGAGGCGCGAGAGCTGATCAAGCAGTACAACGAGCGGTTCCCCAGCGTGCGAGAATTCACCAAGAGCATCGTGGCGGAAGCGAAGAGCAAAGGGTTTACGACCACTCTCTATGGGCGGCGCCGCTACCATCCGGACATCCATGCGCCGAAGATGAACGAGCGCAAGGCGGCCGAACGGCAAGCGATGAACGCCCCGATCCAGGGAACCGCCGCCGATATGCTGAAGATCGCGATGCTCCGCTGCCGCGATATCTTGGACGGCGGACCGACCCGGATGCTGCTGAACGTCCACGACGAACTCGTCTTCGAGATTCGCGAAGGAGACGAGGCGGTGATTCCGAAGCTGCGGACGGCGATGGAGATGGCCCTTCCGCTAACCGTCCCGATCGAAGTCGACGCCAAAATCGGCCCCGATTGGAACGACATGACCCCGGTATAGGTTCGGCCTCCGTGCCGAACCTAATGTATCATCGACGCATGATTTCTAGACGTGCGACGCTCCTCGCCTTACCGTTCCTTATCCTCGCCGTTGGCTGCGCCAAGAAGGCGACCGTAGTCGGCAAGTGGAAGGTCGATCCCCAACTCGTCAGTTCGCCTCCCGCCGGGGTGAAGCCAGATTTTATGACCGGCTTCGCCTCGACGTTCACGTACGAATTCAAAGACGACAAGACATTTAAGGGTTCGATGTCGGAGGGGACCTATACGGTCGATGGGACTAACGTGGCGATTACCACCACGAAGCTCGCGGGTCAAGATCTTCCGGCGCAGGCGCGCGCTAAACCACAGATGACCGGCCAGCTCAGCGAGGATGGCAACACCCTGACCTTGAACCTCCCCAAGAGCGGAATTCTGCCAGCCTCGTTATCTTCGGTGAAGATGGTTCGAGACAAGAGCTAAACGGCTTCGCAGGCTTCGGCGAGATACTTTATCGCCGCGTCGCAGTGCCAACGGACGTGCTCCAACTCGGTAGACAGGGCTTGGAGCGCCGCGGCGAGATCCCCTGCCTGAACCGAAACCACGGCCGGCGTCAGCTCATCCCGGATCCGGTCCGCCGCTTGCAGCAGGTCATGGATGTCGACGGCGATCCCATCGACCACCGCCGACTGGTACCCGGCTTTGACGATCCGATCCTGAGCATCCTCCCCCAACTGCCAATACTCCGGCACCATCGGGTCGTTCCGGTCGATATTGGGATCTGGCAGTGGGTCGGACATAAACGGGTTTTACGGTTACTGAGGATCGTCCTCGGCTAGCTTTCGGGTTTGCTCGTCTTGGATGAGGGCGTCGATCATTCCCTGGATGTCTCCGTCTAGGAAGGCGGAGAGGTTGTGGATGGTGACCTTGATCCGGTGGTCGGTGACTCGGCTTTCCGGGAAGTTGTAGGTGCGGATCTTTTCGCTACGGTCGCCGCTGCCGATTTGCCCCTTTCGAATGCCCGACCGCTCTGCGTCGGCTTCGTCTTGTTTCATCTGGAGCAGCTTCGCGCGGAGCACGTCCATCGCCTTGATCTTGTTCTGAGCCTGGCTTCGCTCGTCCTGACAGGTGCTGACGAGGCCGGTCGGCTTGTGGATGATCCGGATGGCCGTCTCGTTCTTCTGCATGTGCTGGCCGCCGGCCGAGGAGGAGCAGAAGGTGGAGATTTCGAGCTCCTTCGGGTCGATGTGGAGGTCCACTTCTTCCGCCTCTGGGAGTACGGCGACAGTAACGGTGGAGGTATGAATTCGGCCTTGGCTCTCGGTGGCCGGCACTCGCTGCACCCGGTGGACGCCGCTTTCGAACTTGAGCTGAGAGTAGGCGCCCTGGGCGTCGATGTTGAAGACCACCCGGAGAAGGCCGCCGATGCCGCTCTCTTCATGCTCCACCAGCTCGGTTTTCCAGCGCTTGCGCTCGCAGTAGCGCATGTACATTCGAAGCAACTCGGAGGCGAAAAGTCCCGCTTCGTCGCCGCCGGCGGCGGGACGGATCTCCACGATGACCGGCTTATCGTCCAGCGGATCCTTGGGGACGAGCATCCGCTTCAGGTTCTGCTCGTACTCGGCGATCCGAGTGCGGAGTGGCTCGATCTCGGCCTGCGCCATCTCCCGCATCTCCGGGTCGTCCAGCATCTCCTGGGCCTCTTCGAGCTCGCCCACGGCTTTGCGGTACTCGCGAGAGGTGGTCACGATCGGCTCCAACTCCGAACGCAGCTTTCCTAGGCGCTGGAGTTCTTTTGGGTTCACGACGACGGCGGGATTGTTAAAGTCCGCCTCGATCGAATCGAACCGGCGTTCTACTTCGTGGAGCTTATCGAGCATAGGGGTTTATGGAAAGAGTGTACCGTTCGGCGTCTTGGCCACCTTCGGCGAAGCCGCCCTATCTATTTCTACGCCGGTTCACGCGGTACGCTAACGGCCTCAGGAGTTGCCGTTGAAGACCGCAAAGGAGCCGAACCGAACCCTGGAGCATATCCCCGGCGCTTGCGGCGCCGATGAAGCAGGGCGAGGGCCGCTGGCGGGACCGGTGGTGGCGGCGGCGGTAATCCTTCCCGAGGGGTTCGATATCGCCGGGCTCGACGACTCGAAGAAGCTCGATCCGCCGACTAGGGAGCGACTCGCGGAACGGATTTTGCTGGGTGCAATCTTTGCGATCGAAGTTTCCGAACCGGACGAGATCGATCGGCTCAACATCCTCCACGCGAGCGAAGCCGCCATGTCGCGCGCGATCGCGCGGCTTCCCGCGACGATGGTGTATGTGGACGGCCATCGGCTCCCCCCCGGCCTGACTTGCCCCGCCGAAGCGGTTATAAAAGGGGATGGGCGGTTCGCTTGCATCGCGGCGGCAAGCATCTTGGCCAAGACCACCCGAGACCGCCTCATGACCGAGATGGCGGCCCGGTATCCCGGATACGGTTTCGAGCGGCACTTCGGCTACCCGACGCCCGAGCACTTCGAGGCGCTCCGGAATTTGGGGCCGTGCGCCATTCACCGCCGCTCGTTCGCTCCGGTGCGCGAGGCCGACCAACGATGCCTAATCTTCGAAGCGTAGGGCGTCTGGCGGAAGACCGGGCCGCCGATTTCCTTATCCAAGAAGGGTTCACGATCGTCACCCGCCGCTACAAGGCGCGGCACGGCGAGCTTGATTTGATCGCCCTGGAGGGTGACCTGCTGGTCTTCGTGGAAGTGAAAGAGAGGCGCAAGGCCGGGTACGTCCCTGAGGAATCGATAGGCGACGCAAAGCGCCGGTCGCTCTTCTTGGCCGGGCAACAGTACCTCGCGGACGTCGAGGAACCCGAGCGCGAGGTCCGCTTCGATCTCATCACCATCGACGCCGACGGCCTCCGTCACTACCGGGACATTCTGTCGGAATAGAGCGCAGACGTGGCACGGGCGGCTCGCCCGTGGGTATCTCGGGCGGCCCGCCCGAGAAAAAAGCATTTGGTCCTAAACCATATTTAGGCGCAGGGTCAAGCCGTATACGGCCCGGATTGAGGAACCCGGATCGGGAGATCCAACTCAGCCGCGCGTCCTCTTGGGAATTCTTCCTCGGAGGTCACTCGCACGTGGCGGTTGTCGACCCACCAGATCTCTTGCTCGTCGTTCACGAGGACGACGTAGCCCGCTCCCGTGTCCGAATAGCTCTCGATCTTATGGACTTTGTACGTCTTCGAAGGATCGAATCCGCGCTCGGCTCCGCTCTCCTTTGAGACGTATTGCTTGCAAAATTTTTCAACGACGCGAACGTACATAAACCCTCTTTGCCGCGCTGTCGGCGGCTGATCTGTTTTGACCGGCCGGACCAGGGCGGGTTCCGGGTTGTGGGACGATCGGTTCGGGGGCCGGTCTGGAAGACCGGCGGTCCGGTGGTTGACGAACGGTAAACTCGCTACCTTCCATGGACTACCGCCGAACCTACGTCCGCGATCTCTTCGACATGCCGCCAGGGACGGCGACTTCGGCCTATGGTTGGGTCAAGACTCGCCGAGATAGCAAGGGGATCTCGTTCGTTCAGATCTCCGACGGATCTTGCTTCAAGGACTTCCAGGTTATCGTCAACGAAGGGGTTCTCTCTTCCGACGACCTGAAGCTGCTCACAACGGGAGCCTGCGTACGGTTCGACGGCAAGATCGTCGAGTCGCCCGCCGCCGGACAGGCGGTGGAGATGCAGGCGGAAGCAGTCGAGGTTTTCGGCGCGGCCGACCCGCAGACTTATCCGCTCCAAAAGAAAGGGGCGACGATGGAGTACCTGCGGGAGATCGCCCACTTGCGGGCTCGAGGTAACACGTTCGGCGCGGTTTTTCGGGTTCGAAACCGGGCGGCCTTCGCAATCCATAAGTTCTTCCAGACGCGCGGCTTCCACTACGTCCACACCCCGATCATCACCGCGAGCGACGCGGAAGGGGCAGGGGCGATGTTTCAGGTGACGACTGCCGTGGAGACCGTGGAGAAGGCGGTCGAAGGAGGGACGGAACACCAGGCCGCGTACCGCATTCGGAACGCGAATCCGAAGGAGGACTTTTTCGGAAAGCCATCTTATCTAACGGTCAGCGGGCAGCTAGAGGCGGAGACGCTGGCGATGGGAATGACGAACGTGTACACGTTCGGCCCTACGTTCCGGGCGGAGAACAGCAGCACCAGCCGCCATGCGGCCGAGTTCTGGATGGTGGAGCCGGAGATGGCGTTCTGCGATCTCGAAGGGGATATGAACCTCGCCGAGGAGTTCCTCAAGGAAGTGGTGGCGGACTTGCTGGACCAGTGCGGCGACGACCTCTCTTTCTTTAATCAGCGGATCGAGAAGGAGCTGTTGGAAACCTTGCAGCACGTCGTTTCATCACCTTTCGAGCGCTTAACCTATACGGAAGCGGTCAAGCTGTTGGAAACGAGCGGGGAAAGCTTCGAGTTTCCGGTCCACTGGGGCGCCGATCTCCAGAGCGAGCACGAGCGCTGGCTCACCGAGACCAAGGTCGGGCGGCCGGTGATCCTCACCGACTATCCGAAGGAGATCAAGGCGTTCTACATGCGGGCGAACGAGGACGGGAAGACGGTTCGCGCAATGGACGTTCTGGCCCCCCGGATCGGCGAAATCATGGGCGGATCGCAACGCGAGGAGCGGCTCGACGTGCTGGAAAGCCGCATTACCGAGATGGGCCTCCCGCTGGAGCCGTACTGGTGGTATCTGGACCTGCGAAGGTTCGGCACCGCACCCCACGCCGGCTTCGGCCTCGGATTCGAGAGGCTGCTGATGTACGTCACGGGGATGAAGAACATCCGGGACGTGATTCCTTACCACCGGACCCCCGGGCATGCGGAGTTCTAAGACTTAGCGAAACCGCAACGGCGATTCTAAGGTAACTGTACGTCGAAATGGAACGTCGTGCCGGGTGGCTGCCAGCGGTGACCGGCGCGTTCGCCGGGGTTGCCACCTGGCTTGTCTCGGAGCCGTTTACCCATACCGCCCGCGAGCACGGGACCCACATGGGGCTCCACTCGTTTTCGCTGGGCTCGTTTTACGGCTGGTTCGCCCACATGATGTTGGGCGCCTTGATCGCGGGTTCGCTCGCGCTGGTCATTTCTCTTCAACGGACCGGCTGGCGGCGAGCCCTGGCCGCGGGTGCGGTCGGGATGCTGGTGGGTGGGGCCCTGACCTGCGGGGCAGACGCCCTGAGCGACTGGATTGGGATCCAGATGGTGCGGGGGCGGAGCGGACTGCTGCCGAACCCGGGCGATCAACTGGCGCCGGTCATCTGGCATATCTCCGTCTCGCTCGCCTTGGCGTTCTCGGTGACGATCGCCGCCCAACCGACGGCGGCTCGATTTCGACGGGCGTTGGCGGCGGCGGTAGTAGCGGCGGTAGTGGGTTACATGATCCGCCAGGCGATCGCTCCCCTCGAAGCCGTTAACCAGGTTTCCCAGATCGATCTGTCTAACTTCGACCCGAAGAACCCGGACGCGATGATGGCTCAGATTTCCAAAGAGGCGATGGCCTCGGCTTGGCAGCCTTGGAGCATCATGCGCCTGGCCGAGTGGATGACGATGGGGATCGTGATGGGCTTGGCCCTTAGTCTCAGCGACATCTTCTTGAGAACCGCATCGTTGCGGCTGGACCTGGGACGGGGAGAGGGGCGAACTTATCCGCTGGATAACGGGCCGAACCGGATCGGAACCGCGGAGGGGTTGGAGGTTCGCCTTCCGTTCCAACATGGGACGGCTCCGATCCACGCGATTATCGATCCTCGGCAGGGGCACTGGGCGATCACGGACTTAACCGGTCAGGGACTTACGGTGAACGGCTATCCGGCTCGCGAAGCACTTTTGCGCGAAGGGGACGTGGTCGGAGTCGGACCTTACTTCTTGCGGCTGGTGCTTGGACGGGAAGGGCGGACGATGTCGTACGATCCGACCGAGCACGAGGTGGTCCTCATCGACAATCCTCAACCGATCGCCGAGGCGTCTCTCGACCACCGGCTGATCGACCCGTTCGGAAAAGTGATCCCCCTATCGCTGGGGAGCTGGGTGGTGGGAAGAGGCGAGGGGGCGCAGATCCGCCTGGACTACGACGGCCGGGTTAGCCGGCAACACGCTCTGCTGGAGGTGCTGCCGAACGGCGCGAGCTTGCAGGACCTCGGCGGCGCTAACGGTACCAGCGTGAACGGCGACCGGCTCACCCGATCGGTCTCGCTGAAGGACGGCGACCGGGTGACGGTTGGGGGGACAACCCTTCAGTATCGGAGCTGACCGTCAGGTCGAGATGTGCTGCTGCCAACCGGTCATGCCGACGCACGACAGAAGATTCATGATGGCGTCGGGATGCATCTTCCAGCCGAACAGCCCGGCGAGACCCATGAGGACGCCGAAGAACATCGGAACGACCGAAAGCCAAAAGAGCCACTTCTTCTGAGTCAGCGAGGTGATCGCCAGCAGGGTAATGGTGAGGGCGAGCAGGGCGTCGGATAGGTCGAACTGGTCGTCGTGGGTGTTGAGGCGGTTGTAATCGTCTTCGTAACCCTGGGCCTTTTTCCCGAACTCTTCCTTCTTCGCATCCTCTTCTTTCGCCTTGGCCAAGTGGCCGGCCGCGAGAGCGTCGGCCTTTGCTTTCGCCGGGCCGGTGAGGCTCATGCTTTGGATTTGAAGCTGCTCGGCCGTACCGATGAGAACCTTCGACTGCGTGTTCTTGGCCTGGTAATACCCCCAGGCGTCGATTTTGTCCGCCTGGTCTTTCTGCATCGCCTGAACGATGTTGTCGTCCTTCACCTTGCAGACGCCCATGAAGCTGGCAAGCAAAGCAATGGTCACCGCCACCATCGCATTCAGCCGACTCTTAGCCGCATCCGCCGCCTGCTCTTCGATCTCTGTCGGATTGATGTCCACCGAGTTACGTTAGCGCATTCCGCGGCCGGTTGGTTCCTTTGTCGGTCGCCTCGTTAAGGGACCAGCCGCCGGCGCGCCGAAAGAGCTCCGCCGCGCACGTTCTGGCCGCCCGTATCCTTTCAGTCCACAGCCAGAGAGGACGACCGCCCGAACCTCGTTTGGGAGCGCCCGTTCCGATCCCTGTACTACTCAGCGAGCTAAACCGCCATCGTCGAGTGAGGAAAATCCGAAACTTGGCGAGGTGCCACTGGCCCCTTTTCGGCGTCCTCTTTGCTGACGAGATCCTGGGTTCGATCGCGGAGTTTTGGAGGAGCTGATCGGCATGCCGACGAGCGAGTAAAGCGCGGCGGTGCGCGACCGGGCAACAGGGGCGCGGGAGCGGCAGCAAGCGCACTCGGGCAACCACCCGGTGAGCACCAAGATGTCGCCCTGCGATATTCGCGAATTCATCGTGCTCGACCAGGACAGTCAGAACTTCATGCGTTTGGTGGCGACTCGGACGAACCTTCTGCCCGAGCCTTCGTCGGATATTGAACGTCGGCCGCACCATCGCCGGGCTCGTGGGCGAAGAGTTCGTCCGTAAGAGCCAAATATCCGAAGCGGTTTTGTACCAGGACTGTGGCGATGCATTATCAACCGCCGGATGTCGCGCTTGGAGACAATGCAATTCGTTAAGGGGACTTTGTCTTGCGGCTAAGAACAAGTCTGCCAACGGAAGACACAAGAATTTGTGCAGAAATCCAAACTAATTCGAGATCGGCCGATGTTAGCGGTTGTTTTCTCTTCTTCGCCTTCATTGGATGGACATCGTTCCTAAATTCTTGGGCAAGCCGAAGTATCGGCCAATGCTCCTTGCGAAGGTCGAGAACTTTCTGGGCGGCTACTAACAGCATTTCCAGTGACCACTTCGAAACATGAAGAACAATTGCATTACCATGTTGGTCTTTGGTTTTTCCGAATCTCTCCCTTTCATCGTCGGACAACACTTCGTCAAAGGCAGAAGCCAACAAACCTTCAATGAAACTGACGAGGACGACCGTCCCAGCAAGCACTAGACCTGCCCGCTGACATTTGAAAGCCTCTTTCCATCTCGCTTGCAGCATATTACCGTCAGCCTCAAGAGCTAGGAACGACAGCCCTATTGTCGGAGTAATGAACTGCGGTAGTTCCGTGGTTTCAGATACGATCGAGGTGACGCAATCGAGGAGATACCGGGCAACTCTCCAGCGGAATGAGTTTCCAAGAACGCGATCTACAGAATCTGGGTGTATTTCGTCGGACCGTAAGAGAGCAGGGAATTCCTGTCCGTTGACATCGTAATCCCAATGAACAACGGGATCATATTCAATCGCACTAAAACTTTTTATGAGTAAGTCCCTTTCGGGATGACCAGCAAAGATCTGCAACAATCTGCCCTCCGCTATAGCCCGGAGGACTTCGTGTTGCACCTTACATTCTTCGTCAGAAAGTCCGAGTATCCAATCTCTGATATCAAGAAGGTCTTTAACGTTCTCGTTTTCTAACCACTGCTTCACTTAAAAACTACCTCGGCAACTGATAAGAGTCGGCATTTCCTCACATGACTCTGATGGGTCGTATCTAACTCGGCCAGCGAGAACGGAGGGGGTGTTAATCAAATTCTAACTGCAATTGTCGGGTCTTCGGATCCTCGCTGTAAATTACTGCCGCCCGACGCACGCTGATTCGAGCTATCTTCTCAATCATCTTCTGGCTTTGCAGACGATCATTTTTTGGTCCAAGCTTGAGGTTCAGCGTTTCAATTCCTTCGATGTAAGAAGTCGTTACAATCCCAAGATCGATCAGGAGCTTAACAGCTCCTCTGAGCCAGGTCTGGATTTTGCCTTCGGGCAATCTAGTGAAACGACGGCGCGCTACACCGACAATGGAATCGTACGCAAATGCATGAATACTCTCGGCTTCGCTAGCCAGATCATCTCTGTCAGCTTCAGCAAGCAACTCGTTTATTGCGGGAAGAAATAAATGACAGATCGTGTAATAAGGTGGCGGGGCATCGTTAATAAATGGACACTCGCCGGCTTGAACGAGCGCCTCTTTGTCGCACCGAGCAACAAAGCCCCTCTTTGGGCCAATAAGAAGGTTATTTAGGTTGTATTCGCTATCGGGTGAAGCAACATTCTCGCTTACAAAGAGGCCGTTCCAGCCACCTAGCTTTCGGCAAGTGAACTTGACCGTGGCGTTATTAACCTTGAACGCTTCTTGCTGCGAGTCAAAGACTACAATGCTTTTTGGACCAAGCTCAGGGGCGTTAGCGATAGATTCAGCCGCTTGCTCGTCGTCTCCGTGACCGATGAGAAGAACAACATCTCCAAGTTGGGTCTGTACGTCAGAATCCTTCGACCCACTCCCGATGGTTGCTGAGGCGATGACGGAGCCTCTAGAAGCCAGTGCTTTGTATCTAGAGAGCTGTTGCAATGACTTAGAAGGGTAATCGCTCCAACTCCGCTTGCGCTCAACTACGAGCCTATATCCATTAGTAAAATCAACGATGAAGTCAGGAGACAGACCGCCGCTGTCATAGAAACGGTTCCTCACCTCGATTCGCGTCGGCGCATCAGACAGCTGGAAGTGGTAGTTTAAGTGCGAATCAAAAGAAGAAATCACCAGTACATCGTCGTGGTAATCTGCGACTACTCGTTGGAGTCTTCTTTCCTCTCCTTCGCGCAGGCGCTCGAACTCCTCACGTGTCAGATACTGCTTCTGTTGTGTAACGCTCATTAGTTGCCCACAAGATAAGAGTCGAAGCTGATCTGTCTAAGTAGTGTCCTCATTCTGTAAAGAAAGGAGGGCCCGACCCTCGAGTTGAAAGTCGCAGCGATGGTACCTTCACCGAAAGGCTCGATCTGGCAATCAACCCCAGCGATAAAGTCGATAAGTTTGAATGCTTCGGACTGTCCGGGGTCCAACGGAAAGACGAGCACTCCAGGTAGCTGTGCGAATTTGTTCATGAGCGTACGAACAAGAGTTTCCGCAGGACCCGAGGCCGTTCGAAAAAGGAGAAATCGAGCTTGCTCCGATTGCGAGTCATCGAGGATCGGAACCGCCTCAGCGGATGCAAGTGATTCCTTAACGAGCAATCTATTGAGATCCATCGGAGACGCTTCTGCTAATCGCCACCGCTCGATCAGTAGCCTGCATTGGTCGTCGAGCCGCAGCCTGCATTCCTCTCCGTCTAGTGGATTAATTGCTCTGATCCGAACTCCCTCAAGCTTGGCCCCATTCAGCTTCAAGCTATCATCTAATTCGTTCAAGAGCATAGGCCCATGAGTGAGGGTTGTTCTTTTCTTCATTTGCACTGATGAGCGGTGCTGCATTACCTGGACGGGCAATCCGAACTGGTCCATGAAGCGAACGGTTACATCCAGAGCCGCACGAACAGGTAAGTATGGATGCTGTGCCAGAGGAAAAGAGACATTCTCAAGCACCCGAGCTCCGTGGTTGTATGTGTCTCGGTCCGCTCTGGAGATCAGCTCGACCTCACCATCGCCTGCTTGAACTAGCAAGAACGTGGACTCCACGTGCCTGCTCTCACGCGCTACCGTTCCCGGAATCTCCTTCAGGGTTTGAACGCGCCAGACTTCGGCGGACATCTTCTCTGATTGCAACCTAGTGTAGGCTCTCCCGCGTCTTTCAATCAACGTTTCCGGGTCCTGGCTCATTATGAGTGGAGCTATGCGAACCGGACTTGCGGGCAATGTCTCCGCTTCCCCCTGAAGCGTTAACAAAAGTTGTCTCCACGTCATATGTCTACCAGTATAACGCAGGCTCAGGGCGGGTGGCCACGAAGGCATAATCATGCAACTGCGACGAATATCCCGAGTTCGAGAGGGGTGTTTTGGTGGCGTTACGACAGCCGTCGGAGGACTAGGAGGTCACCATGGCTCGAGTGAGCAACACGGCTGAGTGAATCCTGGTTGCAACGATGAACCCTTGCCCACACGGCTTCAAGGGTTGCCGGAGGAGCGAAGCTTTGGCCAGTCGCGGTGCGAACGGTGCTCGGGCAAGATTTGCGGCCCTCCGCGGGACCGGATCGAAGGACCTTCAAGGCTGGACTGAGATTTCCATCGGACATTCCTCCTCTCGAGAGGCTTCCCGTATCAGGGCATAAGCGGTGCTCCCTGACGATCATCATCACTTAAGGGACCAGATGCAGTGATGATCGTCGGCATACGTTCTGCGACCGCCTTTCGGGATCGGGTTCGGATGGGGATGCAGGCTCGTTTAGGTTAACGCGGAGCGTTGTAGCCGCAGGTTGGTTCGTACCTGCGCGGGGGTGTTTCGTTTTCTGACGAAGCTTAGGACTCGTTGGGGCGTTGTCGCGCAGGTACGAGCCAACCTGCGGCTACACGGCTTCGCCGTAGGGGAGGCCGGTCTGGAGAGCGGCGGTCCTTCCGGACTCCCTCACCCCCAACCCCCTCTCCCTCGTCGGGCACGGACATCCCGAGGAGGGAGAGGGGGCTCCGGAAGCTTACTTATTGGGTTCGGAGGCCGCGGGGGACGAGGGCTTTTTCTAGGAGGTCGAACAGCAGCTGGACGACGACGGCGAGGACCGCCGCCGGAATTGCGCCTTGGAGGATGGTGCCGGAGTCGTTGAGGGCGAGGCCGCTTACGATCGGCTCGCCGAGGCCTCCGCTGCCGATGAGGGCGGCGAGGGTGGCGGTGCCGACGTTGATCACGGCGCTGGTCTTGATTCCGGCGAGGATCATCGGGAACGCCAAGGGGAGAAAGATTTTACGGAGCTGCGCCGACGGCTCCAGACCGAGGGCGGCGGCGGATTCGCGGATGGGAGGGGCGATCCCGGCGAGTCCGGCGGCGGTGTTGCGGACGATCGGCAGCAGCGAATAGAGGAAAAGCGCGATGACGGCGGTGGTGAAGGAGATCCCGAGGGTCGGGATCGCGACCAACAGGGCGAGCAGCGCGAGCGAGGGGATTGTCTGGATCACTCCCACGGTTCCGAGGATGAAGCCGCCGAGCGGGCCGGGGCGCGAAGCGACGATGCCGAGTGGGATGCCGACGAGGACGGCAATGAGGAGCGAGACGCCGACCAACAGGAGGTGCTGCCCGGTTAGGCGAGCGATCTTGGACGAGACGCTGCTAGATTCGGCAGGGACCGGCGCCGAGGCGCCCGGCTTGGCGAAGAAGGTGGCGGCGGCTTCGGCGTAGTCCTTGCTTCGGCCCGCTTCTTCGTTCAGGGCGATCATTTTCGGCTCGTCGATCTTGCCGGCGAGCGTTTGGAGTGCGGCGACGGCTTTGGCGGGCATCTCCAAGCGGTAAAGGAAGACGGCCCGGTAGAGCGGAAAGAAGTCGAGGTCGTCCTTCAAGACTTTGAGGTCGTACCGCTTGATCTCGGCGTCGGTGGTGTAGCAATCCTTGAGGTCGATTTGGCCGGCGTAGAGCGCGGCGTAGCCGAGGGCGTGGTCGATTCCTTTGACGTCGTCGAACTTCTCGCCGTACTTGGCCAGCAACGGCTTCCACCCGTCCTTTCGGCCGAGCAGCTCGTGGGTGATGCCGCACTTTAGCTCGGGATGGGTCTTCAGATCGCTGATCTTGTCGATCTTGAGGGCATCGGCGTCTTTGCGGCGCATGACGAGACCGTAGGTGTTGTTGAACCCGAGCTCGTCGGTCATGCCGATGCCGACTTTGGCCAGCTCCGATTTCATCTCCGGCACGGTCAGATGGGGTTTGCCTAGGAGTTCCTCGCCTACGGTTCCGGTGTATTCGGGGTATGTCTGGATCGAGCCACCTTTGAGGGCGTTCCAGACGATGGCGGTCGCGCCCATCCCTTGCTTGTGCTCCACTTGGAACCCGGCGTCGGTGAGAACCTTCTTGGCGATCTCGCCGAGGACGTACGACTCGGTGAATTTTTTCGAGCCGACGGTGATGGTTTGAGCGGGGGAGAGGGTGGCGGCGAGGAGGGTTAGGAAGGCTAGGCAAATCCGGAAGCCGGTCTGGAGACCGGCGGTCCGGACCGGACCGGACTCCCTCACCCCCAACCCCCTCTCCCTCCTCGGGCACATGCATCCCGAGGAGGGAGAGGGGGCTCCGGAGATGGGTTGCTTCATAGGGCTACCAGGGCGCGTTGGGCGTTTAGGAACTCGGTGACGAAGGGGGTGGCGGGGTGTTTTTGGAAGTCTTCTAGGGTTCCTTCTTGGACAATTTCTCCGTCGCGGAGGAGGACGATGCGGTCGGCGAGGTAGGCGGCTTCGCCCATGTCGTGGGTTACGAAGACGACGGTTTTCCTTAGCTCGCGGAAGATTTCTCTAAGATCGGTCTGGAGGCCGGAGCGGACCAATGGGTCGAGCGCACCGAGCGGCTCGTCGAGCAAGAGGGTTTGGGGATCGAGAGCGAGGGCGCGCATGAGGCCGACCCGTTGACGTTGGCCGCCGCTCAGCTCGAGGGGGTAGCGGTCCAAGCCGTCTTCGGGGAAGCGGACCAGGCGGGCGAGGGCGGGGATGTCGACGGGACGGGAGAGGTGCCGACCCATGAGGGTGATGTTCTCCCGGGCGGTGAGATGCGGGAAGAGGCCGCCATCTTGGATGACGTAACCGACCTTGCGACGGATTTCCTGAACGGTGGCCGGGGTGACGACCTGGTCGTCGATCGATACCTGACCCGATGAGGGGACGATCAGGCCGAGGATTAATCGGAGGAGGGTCGACTTTCCGCAGCCGCTCGGGCCGATGAGGGCGGTCACCTGGCCGGACGGGATCTCCAAGGAGGTCTCTTTCAGCGCCTCGGCGACGCCGTACCGTTTGCTCACGCCTTTTAGTGAAATCATCTCTTCCGGCTACTCCGCGAGCCGCACTCCAAGAAAGCCCTGTCGATAGGTTGGCACGTACCAATTTCGGAACGTGCGGCGAAGAATCGGGGCGGCGGTTGCCCACGATCCGCCTCGGCATACCCGGTGCGCTCCCTTCATGTGGTCCTTGCTGTAGCCATCATACGGAAACGCGGCGAAACCGGGATAGGTGAGGAACGGGGTGGAGGTCCACTCCCACACATTTCCCGAGAGATCGTGAAGGCCGAGCGGGTTCGGGCGGCGGCGGCCGACCGGCGTCGGTCCCCAGGAAGCGAGGCCATGACAGGCTTCGGCGGGGTCGATTTGGCCGTGCGAAGCGACGTACTCCCACTCTTCCTCGGTCGGCAATCGCTTACCGGCCCAGCGGGCATACGCTTCCGCTTCGAACCAGCTTAGGCTGCTCGCGGGCTCGTCGGGGTGGATGGACCGGGCTCCGAACGGGCCGATGTAGGCCCAGGCGTCGCCTTGACGAACCCAGTATTCCGGCGCCTCCGCCTGCTCCGCATCTCGCCAGGCCCATCCGGCTTCGCTCCAGAGCTCCGGGCGGCGGTAACCGCCGTCGTCCATGAATTGGGTCCATTCGAAAGCGGTGACCGGGGTGCGGCCGATTCGGAACGATGCCACGGAGACCTCGTGCGGCTCCTTTTCGTTGTCGTAGACGTGCCGGTCGTCGGTTCCCATGCAGAAGGTTCCACCCGGGATGTCGACCATCTCGGAGCGGAGGTCGGTTTGCCAGGGGACCGCTTCGATCACCGCCGACGGTAGCTGCTTATGGATCAACTGCAGCATCTCGGCGATGGTTTCCTGGTGCTGGCACTCGTGCTGGATGGCAAATTCCCAGGCGTATCCATCGGCTAGGTACGGGTCTTCGCACTCCAACTCGCACTCGTCCAGCGCGTCCAGGACACGGCGGCGGGTTCGTTCCAGATATTCGATAATCCCGGCGCGGTCGGGGATGTTCACCCGGTTGTCCTTGGGGTTTTCGACCAGGTCGGCGAAGAGGAAGCTCAGTTCGTCGTCGAGCAGAGGGCGCTTCAGAGCTTCGCCCACGACCCAATACTCTTCGGTCCGGCCCACGTGACCGAAGTGCCAGCCGATGGGGGAATAGAAGTCGTGGACACGGCGACGGAGGAACTCGTCGGGAACCCGATCCAGCAGCCAGCGCGTTCGCTCGCGCACCGTGGTTAGCCGATCGCGCAGATCGGCCTTGCGGCCCACTAGCCGGTCACCCGGAGGAGGGCGAGACCGAACCAGTTTCGGTCGTCGTGCCAGAGGTGCTCGATGGCGAGACCGGCGTGGGAGCAGAGCTCCGCGAACGTTTCGCGGGTGTACTTGTACGACCACTCGGTGTGGATGAATTCGCCGTCGGCGAATTCGAAGGTCTGGTCGAGCGCGTCGACCCTCACCCTTTGATCGCGGCGGCTGTAGAGGCGCATCTCGATTCGGTGCTCGACGTCGTCATACGGCGCGTCGTGCCGGAAGCAGCCTTCGGCAAAGTGTCCGCCAAGCTCGTGGTTCACCCGGCGCAAGAGGTTTAGGTTGAACGCGGCCGTGATCCCTTGCCGGTCGTTGTAGGCGGCCTCGAGGATGCCTCGATCCTTGACAAGATCGATGCCGACGAGCATGCGGTCTCGCGGCTCCATGCCGCGCCGGATGCGGGTGAGAAAGTCGACCGCCTCTTCACGGGTCAAGTTGCCGATGTTGCTCCCGAGAAAGAGGATCAGGCGCGGACCATCGTGGGAGGGAAGGGCGTCGGCGGCATCGAAGTATTCGGCGCCGAGAGCGGTGATTTGGAGTCCGGGATAATCTTCGAGGAGATTCGCGCTCGAGCTCTTTAGGAACTCGAAGGAGATGTCGATCGGCATGTATCGAAGTTCGGGCCGGCGGGCGAGGGCGGCTTCGATTAGCAGTCGGGTTTTGGTCGAGCTGCCGCTGCCGAACTCGATGATCGCGGCCCCTTCGCCGGCGGCTTCGATAATCTCGCCCGCGCGAGCTTCGATGATCGCGCGCTCGGTGCGGGTTGGGTAGTACTCCGGCAGCTCGGTGATTCGCTCAAAGAGCTCGGAGCCGCGGCGGTCATAGAGGAACTGGGTGGCCAGGCTCTTCGGCTGGGCCGACAAGCCTTCGCGGACCGCTCGATCTAATGTCAGCGGAGGGTGATCCCCCCGAATCTCGACGAATTCGAATCTGCTCTCCATATCCGCTCCCGATACGAGTCTTCATTCTAGTTACAAAAAGCAAATACGGCGTTATGCTTTCGTCGATCGCGATACCAAACGTCCCAGAATCTTTCAAGACTCTACGAGTTCGAGCGGGCGGGTGTCGGCATTTCTAGAAAAATCAGCCCGGCTGGAAGCCGGGGGACACTGGAGGAGATGCCGGCAGGGATGCCGGCACTACGGCATTTGAATTACCGCGTCGCCGGCGCCGGGGCCGAGGATTTGGTGGGTAGTGATCTTTCCGTTGGCCCAGGAGAAGTTCACGGTCAGACCGTTTCTGGCGCGGAGGCCGCGGACAGAGCCTTTGGCGCCCCATTCCTTGGGGATCGCCGGGAGGAGGCGGATGACGCCATCCTGGCTCTGCAAAAGCATCTCGGCGATGCCGGCGGCGCCGCCGAAATTGCCATCGATTTGGAACGGCGGGTGGGCATCGAATAGATTGGGATAGCTGCCACTGCCTCGTCCAGCCGGGCGGAGGAGGCGCTTTAGGAGGAGTCCGGCGTGCTCGCCGTCCCGTAGCCGCGCCCAGAAGCAGACTCTCCAGGCGAGCGACCAGCCGGTGCTCTCGTCGCCGCGACGCTCCAGCGTCTTGCGCGCCGCGGCGGCGAGCTCCGGCGTTCTATCCGGAGAGATCCCGTTGGAGGGATAGAGGGCATAGAGGTGAGAGGTATGGCGGTGGTGCGGCTCGGCCTCTTCGTAGTCTTGCAGCCACTCCATGATCTGGCCGTATTTGCCGATACGAGTCGGAGCGAGCCGGCTTCGAGCCTGCATCAATCGGGCTCGGAGCGGCATGTCGACGTGCAAAGTCTCCGCCGCTTCAGCGACGTTGCCAAAGAGCTCGTCCAGGATCTGGCTGTCCATGGTCGGTCCCATGCAGGTGTTGAGGGGGCCGTCTTTTGGATCGATGTAGGCGTTTTCCGGCGAATTCGAGGGCGCGGTGACCAGCCAATGGTGCTCGGGCTCTTCGATCAGCATGTCCAGGAAGAACTCAGCCGAGCTGCGAATGATGGGATAAATCTGTTTGAGATAGTTGAGGTCCGGGTTAAAGGCGTAGTGCTCCCATAGGTGCTCGCAGAGCCAAGCGCCGCCAGTGCAGGTCGAACCCCACTGGGCTCCTTCGCCGGGAGAGGTGTAGTGCCACGGATTGGTAATGACGTGAGCGACCCACCCGTGAGCTCCGTAGTACGCCTTGGCGGTTTTTTGGCCGTTCGGCACCAGCGTCCTCACAAAGCGGATAAGGGGCATGTGGCAATCGGCAAGATTGCCTACCTCGGCGAGCCAGTAGTTCATCTGGACGTTGATGTCAAGATGAAAATCGCCGTTCCAGGGGGTCTGCAGCTCCTCAGCCCAGATGCCTTGTAGGTTCGCGGGAAGCGGACTATCGGGGCGGGAGCTTCCGATGAGGAGGTAGCGGCCGTAGTTGAAGTAGAGCGCAGCGAGCGACGGATCTTCTTCGCCGTTCTTGACGGCGTCCAGTCGCTCCGGGGTCGGCCTCCGCGCGATACGCCCCGCCGGGAGATCAAGGTGAACCCGGTTGAAGAACGATTGGTGCTCTTTGACGTGCTCGGCGAGCAGTTTCGCGTACCCCTTTCTGGCCGCCTTCTTGACGTGGGCCGAGGCGTGAGCCGCGAATTCTTTGTCCGCCAAGTCGGTTCCGGCCGAGAAAAGGATGGTCGCCTCGTCAGAGTTCTCGACGTGGACTCCGGCGGCATCGGTGAACTGGCGTCCGCCTTTCGTGATCACCCGCAGGCGTCCTTCAAACCGAACGCCAGGAATCGCGGGGTTGCCGCTCGCGAGCTGGCCGGATAGAATCAGGTCGGAACCTTCGGCGCGAACCGTCGCCCGCTCCGGGCGGGAGAGACGGGCGACGAAGGAGATGCGCTTCTTGGCATCGGCGGTGAAGCGGTACGCCACCACGCCGGCGGGTGCGGAGGCGAACGCCTCGCGGTGGTAGGTCGTTCCGTCCGCGGAGTAGTCGACGGTAGCGAGGGCTTGGCTTAGGTCGAGGGCTCGACGGTAGTTGGATGGGTTCGAATGAGGGGTGTCGATCTCCAGATTCGCGAAGATCTGGTAGCAGCCGTACGGGCCGTCCTTCCCGGCGCCCGAGCCGGAACCCGGGCCTTTGCAGACGAAATTCGCCTGAAGGAGCTCTTGGGCCTTGCGGTTCTCTCCGGCGAGGAGAAGCCGGCGGATTTCGGGAAGTACCTTGACCGCGTCTTCTTGATCGGCATCTTGGGGGGAGCCGGACCACATGGTCGACTCGTTCAGTACCACCCGCTCGTGGCCCACACCGCCGAAGACCATCGCCCCGAGACGGCCGTTACCCAGAGGGGCGGATTCGGTGAATGCCGCGGCGGGCTGGGTGAACCAAAGATTCATCGCCGGATCGAGATCGGGCTGGGCGCCGGGGGTCGCCAGCGTCAGCGCGGCGGCGAGAAGGTTCATGAACCGAATTGTATCTGGTGGCATGGGGTTCCGACCCCAACGACGGCGGTTGTAATCGCTATATCAAGCGTTCATCTTGCTTGCGCCCGACAAAAGCGAACATGGTAACGCTGAACGTGAGGCCGTGCTCGGCAGCCGCCTCCCGACGGCTTCGCCGTAGGGAGGGCAGAGCTGGAACTCTGCGGTCCGCATGGGTTCACGGCTTACGCAAATTTGAAACCTTCCAATGCGCGTGTCGTATAGTGTCACACGACAATAGTGCGAACAGCATGAAGAACCGAGTCCCTGCCCAGAACGATGTCGTAGCCCTTGCGGTGCTTGCTCTGCTCAGCGAGAAAGCGACCCACCCTTACGAAATGCACCGGCTGATCCGGCAGCGGGGGAAAGACTTTGTAACCGGGCTGCCACGCAGTCTCTACCGCGCGGTGGACCGATTGCAGGAAGCGGAGCTGATCGAAGCGATCGATACCCAGCGGGAAGGCGGCCGGCCCGAGAGAACGATTTACCGGGTGACGGAAGAGGGGCGCAAGGAATTCCAGGCGTGGCTGACCGGGCTACTCGCGGGAGCGCCCGATGAGCCTTCGCTCTTCAATGTCGCGATCTCGCTTCTGCCCTACCTCTCTCCGGACGAAGCGATCCACGCGCTTAAGGTTCGGGTCGCCTTGTTGGAGGGGCAGGTTAGCCCGGCGGAAGCGACGCTTCGCCACGTCGGCTCGTTTCTGCCTCGCCTCTATCTGCTGGAGGTGGAGCATGCGCGGGTGCTTAAACAAGCCGAGCTCGACTGGGTTCTCAAGGTGATCGAGGATATCGAGAGCGGCGCGCTCTCTTGGGTGGCAATGCCCCAACTTCGACTCGTGTCGGGAGACGACCGATGAATCCTATCCAAATGCTCTATTTCGCGGTGCTGATTTTGTCGCCGGGTGGCTTCTGGCTCGGCTATGTGTTCCTAAAGCACGACGCCGAGTGGAAGATGGCCCGAGCCCGCGGCGGTCACGCCGAACCGATGGCAACCCAGGCCGAATTGGAGGCACTTCGCGCGGAAGTTCGTTCGCTTCGCGAGGAGCTGGCGGGTTTGCGCGAGACCTCGACGTCATTCGACCTCAGCCTGGAAGCAGCGCTGACCCAATTGCAGCGCCGGGAGCTGAACGCGTGATTTGGATTTCCGAGATCGATTCCGAGGGAGCGCTCGCTCTGCCAGAAGAGCTGCTCGGATGCGCCGAGGCGGCTCTTTGCTTTGCGCGAGGACCGTTTGCGGGAAGCCTCGCCCTCTATTTCACCCGTGACCTTAAGGACGAGCTGGCCCGGATGGCGCTCGCGTTGGAGTACGTTCAGTGATTCTTACTTCTCTCTTATTAGCTTCGACCTTGACCGCGCAGCCGCTTCACGATCCATTTGGAGTGGCGTGGGGGTTTCTCTACGGTTACTCCGGGGTACCGGCTCCGGTGTATATGCCGGAGCTGCGCAAGCTCGGCGGGAGCTGGTCGAAGATCTACGTGATCTGGAACCAGATCGAGCCCTCGCCGGGAAAGTACGACTGGAAGTCGATCGACACGTTCGTGAAACAGTTGCGGTCGCCAGAGGAAGGGCTGATCTCCGTCTTTTCCGCCTCCACTTGGGCGACTCGCGCCTCGGCGGCGATTCTGCCGCCTTCGCCGGCGAAGAAGCCGGCGGACTATGATCGGTTCATCCGCGAGCTTGTAAAGCATTGCCGGGGGCGGGTGCGCTATTGGCAGAACGACAGCGAGGCGAGCAATCCGATCTACTGGTCGGGAACGGCCTCGGAGTTCGTGGATGAGACGAAGGTTTTCTATCGGGCGGTTAAGGAGTCCGATCCAAAGGCCCAGGTGGTTCTGGGTGGATACGACGGGCTCTTCAATCCGACCGGCACTCCGTTTCCCGGGCAACAGAGAGGATTGACATTCTTCGACGAGGTTCTGCGAAACGCCAAAGATAGCTTCGACATCTTCGACCTGCGGCTCTATGCCAACGCCTACACCATCCCAGACCGGGTGGAGTACATGCGGAAGAAGATGACCGATCTTGGCTACGACAAGCCGATCGTCTGCACGGAGTACAACGGGCCCGGCTTCTTCGACATGGCGGAAAATCGCCCGTTCATCCCGCTTGTCATGGCCTGGTCGGCCTCGATCGCCAACCAGGCGAAGGCGGTGGGGGGCGGCGAGGGGGTTGCCGGCCTCTACAATCGGACGGACCTGAGTCCTCAAACGCAGATGTTCCTGATGAACGCCCCGCCTGCGCTCGATGAAAAGCTGCGGAGGATGCAATGCCGCGACCTGGTCCAACGAAATTTGTTGGCGCTTTCGGCGGGTGTGCGGCGCACGATGTTCTGGGACCTCTCTCACGACACCAGCAAACGCGACGACGTGATGACGTTGATGTACGGCAAGCTCAAGATGTTCGACTTCGAGAACGGCCGCTTTACGAAGCGGTATCCGATGGCGGATGCGTTCGCCCGGATGACTCGGGCGTTGCGTGGAGTTCGCTCGGTCCGCCGCATCCCGGTGGAGGAGTCTCCGGCGATCTACCTATTCGAAGCCGACTGCGGACGACGCGGCCCGGTTTACGTGGCGTGGAGAAAGGGAGATCCGTTCAAAGATGAGGAGGCCCAATCTCCGTTCGCCTTCGCTTGGACGGGGAAGAGCGCGAGCGGCGTGGATGCGCTTGGGAAGAAGGTGGCGACTGAGGTTACCGACGGGAAGGTCTCGTTCCCGTTGACGCTGACGCCGACTTTCGTATCCCAAAAGTAGTCGGTCGTGGAGCGCACGAGAAGGGCGACGTCGCGAAGCCGGTCACGGCCAATCCGGATGCTGGATGGTGTGAATGGTGCCAGGCTGCAAATTCTCCACCGCAGCTAAAACCATCTCGACCATGGGTTTGAGGGTCTCAAGGTCGTTTGATAGAGCGCGAAGATAGATCACCGCAATGCTCCTTCCACCCATGTTTTGTTGAAACTCCATGCTTCTGTCCACGGTGACCATCACAGGAAAACCGGCGTCCTCAGCGGCGGAAAGCAACCTGCCGTTTCCGAGCTTCCCCCACCCTAAGCGGCTACAGTGAATGATTTCGTGGTTTTGAAAGAGCCGTTCAAAAGGACGTGGTACGCAGTTGTCCAGCAGAATTTTCAATGGACGAGTTCCAAGCCCATCGCACGGCGGGCTTGCCGATTCTCCCATTGCAAAACGGGCTTGACCATTTCCGGCGTCAGGTCGGGATAGGCATCGTAAAACTCGTCCCAGTCTGTTCCAGCGGCCACGTTGTCCAGAAGGATATCAACCGGGATTCGGGTGTCGGTGAAACAAATTGCCCCACCCATGACATCTGGGTCGCTGCTGAGAATGTTTTGCAGTTCTCTGGGAATGGTCATTGATCCTGGCTCCAGCTCAGTTTTCTGGACGCTACGTCCGATTGTAGCGTTTCAGAGAAACGATCACCTTGTTCGAATACAGGCTGGGGGGACCATCGCCGAGGCCAGCGCAGCTGAAGATTGGCCCTTGTGCGAAGGGTTTCTGTCGCACCGGTATTCGGACTCGTCAGATCGATTATCGGTCATCCTGCTTACCAAACGTCCCATGTTTGAACCCGAGATTCTTGAATTGCCCGAGTTACACCTTTTGGGGCTGCGCGTTGCCGGGAAGCCGAAGGATTTGGGGAAGTTGGTTCCTAAGGGATGGCGCGATCTGCAGTCGCGCCTTTCGCAGATCGAAGGGGTGAAGGACTCGTCGAGGCAGATCGGTTTTTTGTTGCCGAACGACCATATCTTGCCGCTTGGGCGGATCGCCACGTATATTTCCGTCGAAGTATCGCCGGAGACGCCGGAGCCGAAGGGGTTGAAGCGTCACGATCTGCCGGCCTCCCGGTACGCGGTGTTTACCTATCGAGGCTCGTTCCTGGCCCCCGAGTTCGCGGGGTTCTATCCGGGGATCTTCAAGGCGCTTCAGGAAAGCGGCCTGGAATTCGACGGCGCCCGCGGCTGGATCGAGATGTACGACGACGCGAGCCACAACTGGGAAGACAAGGCGGATCCTAAAAACGAGCTCCGAGTTGCCTTTCCGCTCAAATGAAAACGATGAACTTTTAATGCACCTGGGACGTTCTATCGGAGTGTCGCTACGTGCGGCAATGGAGGTCTCGGATGATCAAGCCGTTTTTCGCCGCCACAGCGGCCAGCTTTGCCACCGCCGTACTTATCGGGTTCGCTTTCGCAAGTCCTCAAACTTTGAGATCGTCGAAGGTTGAGGCCGCCCGCCCGGTCAATATCAAGTTTGAGTGGGTTCAGGCCGCGCCTAAATCGGTCGATAGCCTGACGATCACGGTGGACAGCGGGCAAGTGGCGAACATCTCGAGGCCGATGGGCGCCGCCAAGGGAATGCGAACGGTAACCGTAACGCCGATTCTGCAGGGCGAATCCGAGGTGACGCTCGATGTCGATGTCCGGTCAGACACGCAAGGCTCCCAACATCTGAAGACCCGCGTCACGGTGCCGATGGGAATGACCAAAGTGATCAGCGCCGCCACGTCCAAGACGACAGGTTCCCGAGAAGCAGCCTCGGAAGAGCTCGTCTTCGTTACGGCAAACCTTTAAGGGCCGTAGGTAGCGGTAAGCCAAAGGCGTCGCAGGCGGGCGGATTGTGCCGTTCGCCGGCTCGAGGGTGGTCGGCCAATCGGCTACCCTTAGTGCCGGATGTCTAGTTACACCATCCTGTTCTTGGGCGATGTTGTGGGGAAATCGGGGCGGGCGGCGGTTCGCGAGGGATTGCCTAGCCTGATCGACACGCATAAGCCGCTATTCAGCATCGTCAACGGAGAGAACTCGGCCGGAGGGGTGGGGATCACCCCCGAGATCGCCGAAGAGATTTACCAAGCGGGGGCCGACGCGATCACCCTCGGCAACCACGCGTTCAACAAACGGGACATCTACCCTTATCTCGAAACGAACAAGCCGATCGTCCGTCCATCGAATATGCCGCAAGGCGTTCCAGGTAGAGGCATGTGCATCGTGGAGAAAGAAGGGATTCGCCTTGCGGTGATGAACCTCTGCGGCCGCGTGTACATGGACAGCTACGGGGATCCGTTTGCGGAATTCGACCGGCTGGTGGCGGAGTTGAAAACGGACCACCTGTTTCTCGACTTTCACGCGGAGGCCACGAGCGAGAAGATCGCCATGGGTTTTCACGCGGAAGGGCGGGCGACGGCGGTGGTGGGAACTCACACCCACGTCACCACGGCCGACGAGAAAGTCTTGCCGGGTGGTACCGCGTATATCACCGATGTGGGGATGTGCGGACCGGTCGGCAGCGTGTTGGGAATGGATCGCGAGATCATCTTGAAGCGGTTCAAGACGACGCTTCCGCAACGTTTTGAGGTCTCTAACAACCCTGGTGTAATCTGTGGGGTAGTTATCGGCGTCGAAAGAGAGACGGGGTGCGCCACGAGCATCCAAAGAATTCGGTTCGGAGAAGAGGCGTGACGACTCGCGCCCGGAGAATTGGGAATGAATAAAGTTCTGTTGGCAACACTTGCGTCGGCGATCACCGGCGTGGCCGCGGCTCAAGCGCCGACGGTTTTGTACACGCCTGCTCGCGACATGAAGGATCAGGGAATCGGGGTCAAGTACTGGGGCAGCGGCGTCATCAGCGAAACGGACGAGACGGCCTATGAAGGGACCCACTCGATCCGGGTGAGCACGCGCAACTTCTTCCAGGGCGGCGTCATGACGTTCTCGAACCCAGTCAACCTTTCGAACGACTTCGCCAACAAGGCGAATCTGCTGAAGCTGACGTTCAAGGTCGCCGAGGGTGGCACCACCTCTTCAGGTGGGGGCGTGGGCGCACCGGCCGGCGCGGGCGGCGGCGGTAAGGGAGGCATCCGCGGCGGTGGCGCTCCCGGCGGCCCTCCAGGTGGCTTCCCGGGTGGCTTCCCCGGCGGTCCAGGTGGATTCGGGGGCGGAAAGGGTGGAGGCGGCGGCGCTCCGGGAGGATTCGGCGGTGGCGGCCAGGGCGGAGCTCCGGGCGGCTTCCCGGGCGCGCCCGGTCAGGGTAAGGGTGGTTTCGGCGGATTCGGAGGAGCGGGCGGACTTTCCGGCGGCACAACGTCAGCCTCCGTTCTCAAGACACTTCGCTTCGTGATCACCACCAGCGATGGCAAGAAGAGCGAAGTCTATGCTCCCGTCAACGTCAATGCGACGGGCGAGCGTGGCTGGCTTACAGTGGCGGTACCCCTCCAGGCGAT
This sequence comes from Fimbriimonas ginsengisoli Gsoil 348, assembly GCF_000724625.1. GTDB lineage: Bacteria > Armatimonadota > Fimbriimonadia > Fimbriimonadales > Fimbriimonadaceae > Fimbriimonas > Fimbriimonas ginsengisoli. Next base: position 1,867,188 of record NZ_CP007139.1, read on the forward strand.
CAGCGGCCTCGATCGAACAAACAAGCAGATCACCGCGATCGCGCTGGCGGGCGATGCGACGACCACGTTCTACGTCGGCGACATGCGGATCGTGAACGACTCGACTCCGATCCGGGGCGAGATCAATCAAGGAAACTTGAATCTCGGTGCAGGGGAGGAGGCGACGCTGACGGGGTACGGCTTCGGCGGCTCCAGCATCCTTCGCTACACGTGGGACTTCGACGATTCCGACGGGATCCAGGTGGATGCCGAAGGTCAGACGGTCAAGCGAAAGTTCCGCAAGCCGGGCACGTATACGATCACCCTTACGGTGAGCGACTTCTACGGCCTTAAGCAGCCTTACACGACGACGATCAAGGCGGTTATCAACCCGTAAGCGCAATCAAAAGCGCCGGCCGCCATTCGGCGGCCGGCGCTTTTTTATAAGCGGGAAAGCTTAGGTTCGGATCTTGTCGCGCAACCAGTCGGTGGCTTCGTCTAGAAGGCGCGGCATGCGGTATTCGAGGACCCGGACACCGGACCAGTGGTTGTCGTCGGCCACGGCGACCTCGGTTCCCGACTTATCTCGAACAAAGCGGCCCTTCACGACCGTGATCTCCCGGACGGGAATATCGAAAAGGCTTGCTCGACCAGATTCTTCCTGCGGGACGACGACCGTCTGCGCCTGCAACCCGTGGAACGTTCCTTCCTTTGAAATCGAGCGGCCGGTTTCGCGCTGCACGAGCCCTAAGACGTCTCGCCAGTCTTGCCTGACGTTGTAGACGCGGAGGGTGCCGCGCGTGGAGCCGTTCTGGAAATCGGCGACGCGGATGGGAGTGGCGCCGAGAACGAAGCCGTATGAGGGTTCGGAACGGTGGAAAAGCGCGAACCCGAGCGCAACTCCCACGAGGAGAGCAGCGCCAACCAGACCATGAGAGGATCTGCCGCGAGGTTCCACAGAGAACATTCTATCTGCAATTGCCGGGCATCGGAAGGATATTTCGTGCGACTCTATAAGCAGATGTGCCGAGCGGCACACGCGGCAAACCGATGCGATACCTACGAACCACGATCTTTTGGGCAACGATGCTCTTTGCGGGCGCGACTTTTGCGCAAACGAACGGCGCTCCGGCGCCCCAACGTTCGAGGACGGTAACGGGCGATCTCCGCATCGTTTCCAAGTTCCACTCCAACTTTCTCAACAACGATCGAGACATCGCGATCTGGCTTCCGCCGAACTACGAAAACGAGCCGAAGCGGCGGTACGCGGTGCTTTATATGCACGACGGGCAAAACCTGTTCAACCTGGAGACGAGCTACCTTCCGGACCAAGAGTGGAGGGTGGACGAAATCGCCACCTCGCTGATCGAGGGAGGTTTGATCGAGCCGGCAATCGTGGTGGGGGTTAACAACGGCGGCATGGAGCGCGGCAACGAGTATCTCCCGACGCGCGTTCGGGATACGGGTGGAAAGGCGGACCTGTACGGACGAATGCTGGTGGAAGAGCTGAAACCGTTTATCGACCGCACCTACCGGACCAAGACCAAGGCGAGCGATACCGGCCTGGCTGGATCGAGCTTCGGAGGTGTCATCACGATGTACCTGGGGATCAAATATCCGAACGTGTTTGGAAAGCTCGCCGTCCTCTCCCCTTCCGTCTGGTGGGACGACCGGGAGCTGCTCAAGGAGGTCGACAAGATTCCCAGGAAGACAAACCAGCGGATCTGGATCGATATCGGAACCCGGGAAGGGAGCGAGGCGACGGCCGATCGACCGGTAACGGACGCGATCGCCCTGCGTGATCATTTGGTATCGAAGGGGTGGCGGCAAGGAAAAGATCTTGCCTTCTTCAAGGACTTCGGCGCCCATCACAACGAAATCGCTTGGGCGGGCCGGATGGATGCGATTCTGATGTTCTTATTTGGGAGGTGAAGCGATGGGGATGTTGAAGGAGTTTCGGGAGTTCGCGGTCAAGGGAAATGTAATCGACCTCGCGGTCGGCGTTATCATCGGCGGGGCGTTCGGCAAGATCGTGACCAGCATCGTCGAGGATATCGTGATGCCGCCGATAAGCTTGCTATTGGGGAGCGTGCCTTTCGCCGACCTTCTGTGGGTCGTTCCCGGGCAGCAGGCGAAGATCGACATGCTCCGGCTAGCGCACCCTCCCAAGGAACTCAAGACGGCGGCCGATTATAAGGCGGCAGCGATTGCAACGGTGAACTACGGTCAGTTCCTAAGCAATGTCGTTCAGTTCCTGATTATCGCTTTTGTGGTGTTCCTGATGGTGAAGGCGATCAACAAGGCAAGGACGCTTATCGAGCCGCCCGCCGCGCCGGGCGAGCCGGTAACCAAGCAGTGTCCTTACTGTCTGTCGGACATTCCGATCAAGGCCAGCCGCTGTAAATTCTGTACTTCGGAGGTGTAGCGATCCAGCCTCGACTACCACTGCATCCATACGTTTTTCGTCGGGAAATACTCGTCGAGTGTCCTCGCTGCGGAGGCTGTGCCACCGTTTTCGGAACCGAGTACCGTGCCTGGAGCCCTCGTATCGTTTGCACGAAGTGCGGATACACGGACTACAAGCCGAATAAGGGCGAGCGAGGCCTAAAGGCGGCCGTTGATGGCCTTGACCCGGCCTTCGGATTGAAGCTGTGGCTGCGAGAGCCGGTTGGCAGCGAGGTGTTCTGGGCGTACAACTGGAGACACCTAGAAGACCTCGAATTCTTTCTTGCCGGCGAGTGGCGCGGCGGCCGCGGCAGGTGGGCACTCGCCGAACCTGGTCGCAGCTTCCGAACCCGGTTGCCGAAGTGGATGCACGAGTCAAAAAATCGAGCCGCCCTGCTTCGGGCCGCCGCCAGAATCCGCAAAAAGGCGTTCGGCCAGAGGCGTTACAATGGACCCGATGGTCGCCAATCTCGCCGATAACCTTGCCCGGCTACTAGGGGACAGCAAGGTGCTGCGCGGGCCGGCGGCGGAGCGGGCCTACGACTGCGATACGTACACGGTCGACCGGAGCAAACCCGCAGCGGTGGTGCTGCCGGATTGCACCGAAGACGTAGCGAAGGTTGTGCGGTGGTGCAACGAGAACTCGGTTCCATTTACGGCACGCGGCGCGGGGACGGGGATCAGCGGGGGGGTTCTGCCGGCTCTCGGCGGCGTTGTCATCAGCACCAAACGGATGACGCGCATCTTGGAGATCGACCTAGAGAACCGTCTGATGAAAGCGCAGGCGGGGATTCCGAACAAGCGTTTATCGGATGCGGTAAGGCCGAACGGGCTCCATTTCGCGCCCGATCCCTCGTCGCAATCGGTCTCGACTCTCGGCGGCAACATCGCGGAAAACTCAGGCGGGCCACACACCCTGAAATACGGGGTGACCACTCAACACGTCCTTGGAATGACGATGGTGACGCCGGAGGGAGAGATCGTGGAGCTCGGGGGGCGCGTGTCCGGATCTCCCGGATACGACCTTGTCGGCCTGATCGTGGGAGGCGAGGGGACGCTCGGGGTGGTTACGGAGGCTTGGGTGAAGCTGACTCCGGTGCCGGTGGGGATACGGACGGCAACGATGGCGTTCGCCACCGTTCGCGACGCCACGGAATCGGTGGCCTCGATCATCGCCACCGGCACCATTCCGGCGGCGCTTGAGATTATGGACCGCTATGTGTTGACCGCCCTGCACGCGGCGTTCGGCCTCCAATTTCCCGAGGGGACGGCGGCGCTCCTGCTGGTCGAATGCGATTGCGGGCCGGTGGAGGATCCCGAAGGCACCGTCGAACGGGAGATGCAGGCGGTGATCGGGGTTTGCCAACAGAACAACGCCACCGAAATCCGCGTCGCGGCCGACGAGGCCGAGCGGACTAAACTTTGGCACATCCGGAAGAAAGGGATCGGCGCGATGGGGCGTCTCGCTCCAAGCATCGTGACCCACGACGGCGTCATTCCTCGAAGCAAATTGCCGGAGATGTTGGACTTCGTCTACGCGGTAGCGACAAAGCACGGGGTCGGCGTCGCTAACATCTTCCACGCTGGCGACGGCAACCTGCATCCTTGCTTCTACTTCGACGATCGCGATCCGGAGCAGGTCCGGAAGGTGATCGAGGCCGGCGAGGAGATCACCCGGCGCTGTGTGGAACTCGGGGGTAGCGTCACGGGAGAGCACGGGATCGGGGTCGAGAAAGTGGATATGATGCCGCTCATGTTCAGCGAGGACGACCTTGCGATGCAGGCCTTGGCGAAGCGGATCTTCAATGAAAACGGACTTTGCAACCCATGCAAGGTGCTGCCGAATCAAAAGTCGTGCGTCGAACACCAAAAGCGCTGGCGGGGTACGGCTTGGTAGCGATTCGCCGTAGAATGATTCGATGAAATCCGTCACCGTACAACTTCCGGATAGGCTGTTCGAGCTGGCCGAGCAGGCGATTCGGGACGGTTACTTCGCCAGCATGGATGATCTGGTCAGGATCTCTGTGATGAATTTCGTGCGACGGCCGATGCTAGATCGGTTGGCCGAACATCAGCTTGAAGACCTTGCTGCCGCCGAAGAACGGCTCCGCAACGCCTCTTGATCGTTGTCGCCGATAACGGCCCGCTCTTGCATTTGGACGAAATCGAGCAGTTTTCTCTCTTAACATGCTTTGAAAAGGTTTGGGTACCTGTTTTGGTTGCGAAAGAATGTGAGCTCTACCAAGTCAACCTTGGTCGGCATGTTGGGCTTATCGAGATCGATCCGAATAAGTACCCGGTTCCATGGCAACTGGAGCCGTATCTTGCCGCGGATGTGATTCATCCGGCAGAGGCGCAGGCAATATCGTTGGCGCTTTCTTCGCGCATTGAGCATCTTCTAACGGACGATGCGGCGGCTCGGGAGGCAGCCAAGTCGGTTGGCGTAACTCCGGTGGGTTCGCTGGGAGTTGTACTCCGTGCTTTCGAGAAGGGATTAATTGCCAGGAACAGAGCCGGCGAGTTACTCGATGCCTTCCAATCGTCGTCGCTGTATCTAAAACCCGAGGTTCTTCGGCGAGCTCATGAACTTCTCAGCCAGCTAGGCGGAGAGGGCGAGGACGTATAGACTGTAGACGTTGGCGAGTCGAAGGAAGCGACTCTTGAGGTCACCGATGATTGACGCAGAGACAACCGGCCTCCAGAGCCTTATGCGGCCCGCAGATGCTTCCGATTTGGCGCAGATTCAGCGGGATTCCACGGCTGCGTTGGTAGACGGGACGTGGCTTAGGAACTTTGCCTTGCCTACCCCACTTCGAAAAGCTTGCCAAGTTGCGGACGCACGCAACTCGATCGAGTACTTCCAACACATGATCGATCCCATCGAACGAGAAAGGATCGTCGGCGCGCTTCGGGAGGGGATGGAACAGATCGAAGGCGATCCGGGATATCGGCCGCCAGTCCCCCGAACGGTAAGAATCTCCGTCAGGAGGCTTAGAGGGATCGTGGAGCACCACGTGGAGGATCAGGTCGTCGTCGTACGTGGCGGCACCTCTCTCAAACGGCTGCAACGTGAATTGCAGATCACCGGCCAATGCATCCCCGTTCCTCCCTTCAGTGAAGAGTTTCCTTTGGGGGGGCAGCTCGGCTTTGCGAGCCTGAACGCCCTAATCGGCTTTAATCTGCCGCATGTTTTGGAAGCCCAGTGTGGTTCTTGGCGGGACTGGGTTCTGGGAATGACGGTGGTACAAGCGGACGGCACGATTGCGAAGGGTGGGAGCCAGGCCGTGAAAAACGTGGCCGGGTACGACGTGCAGAAGCTGTTCATCGGGGCACGTGGCACGCTTGGCACCGTGGCGGAAGTGATTCTGCGTACGTACCCGATCAAGGCGTTGCCGACGCCTGAACTGGTACAAGGGGCCGCGAAGTCGCTCAAGTTCCTCTGGATTCAGCGCGTCCTGCGCACCGATTTTTCGGAGGCGATACGGACCGCCGGCGACGACCTGATCCTTGCCGATCGGGCTTCTTCCACCCTCTGGTGCGCGGTGCCGCCGGAGCGCGAGCTGCCGCGATTCGCGCACGATTGGGTGCTTCGGTCAGGGTGCGGCGAGAAGAACCTACAAATCACGGACCCGATCCAAACTAAGTTTATGCGCCGTGCGAAGGAGCTTTTCGACCCCACGCACAAGCTCAATCCGGGCGAGATGGGGATCTTCTAAATGCACGACCTTTCCGAGCTCACCACTCACTGCATCCGGTGCGGCTTCTGCCTGGAGTCGTGTCCAACTTTTGTTGTGACCGGCAACGAGGTGGAGTCGCCGCGCGGCCGCATTTACTTGGTGCGAAGCGCCCTCGAAGGAAAACTGCGATGGCAGGAGGATGTGCGGGAGCACCTCGACCTCTGCCTTGGATGCCGCAATTGCGAGACGGCTTGCCCGAGCGGCGTCGAGTACGGGGCGATTTTGGAGCTGGCCCGAGACTTGATCGAGCAGGAGAAGCCGGAGCTGAGTAAGAAAGCGCTGCTGGCCAGCACGTCCAGTCCAACGATTTTGAAGACCCAGCTTGCGCTGGGCCACCTGCTGCCGGGACGCCGGATTCCGGGGCCGATTGGCCGTTGGTTCAGCGGAGGGGAAGCGCCCGAAGCGGATCGTCCAGCACCTCAGGCCACGGCGGACTTTCCGCCGCTGGACGAGGGAGCGCTGCCGCCCGTACGGGGGGAGGTGTATTTGCTGGAAGGGTGCGCCATGCGAGTGCTGTTTCCACGCGTTCACCAGGCGACCCGGCGGTTGCTTCGCCGGATCGGCTTCGTCGTTCGGGAGGTTGAGCAAGGGTGCTGCGGGTCGTTTCACGCCCACAACGGCTATCTCGATAAGGCTCGCGAGTATGCCGCCGAGCTTATGAAGTCGATGCCCGACGACCTGCCAGTGGTGGTCGACTCGGCCGGTTGCGGGTCCACCATGAAGGAGTACGGCTTCGTGCGAGAGGGAGACCCAGCGGCAGGGGCGTTCGCGGCACGCGTGAAGGACGCCAGCGAATTCTTGTTCGCGAACGGCTTACTGGAGGCACTGGCGAAAGCCCCCGGCGTGCATGAGCGGGTGACCTACCACGACGCTTGCCACCTCTCGCACTCCCAGCAGATCACGGCGGCCCCGCGCCAGCTCGTGCAGGCGATCCCTGGCATCGAGTACATCGAGTTGCCCGAGGCGGAGATGTGCTGCGGAAGCGCGGGGATCTACAACGTAACCCAGCCCCAAATGGCCCGAACCCTGGTGGAGCGGAAGTACGACAACATCGCATCGACCGGCGCGAGGATCGTCGCGATGGGGAACCCCGGCTGCCACGCCTGGATCGCCCAAGCGGCCCGCGAGCACGGGGAGTCCATCGGCGTGCTCCATACGGCGGAGCTCTTGGAGGCCGCTTTCGTCGGACTCAACGCATTTGGGATCTGAGCGCCGCCGAGCTACTTCACCCGCCACTCCAGGATTCCGGACGAGGCGTCGGGTTGGAGTTTTGCCTCAAGGCGGATCTTGGTCGTTTTGACCGTGTTGAAACTAACCGAGTTGAAACGATCGCGTTCGACTCCATAGAAACCGGAATGATTCACCTCTTGCCAGGCGCCGTCGATCCAGGCGAGCAGCCGCCAACTGGCGGGGATGCGGCAACCGCCGTCGGGACGGTCGTCGAACCAGTAGACCTCGGATTGCGACAGCGAACGGGCGTAGGGGAAATGGTATTCCACCCATTCGGTGCTGCCCTTGTGGTCCCACCAGGTGAACCGGGGAATCGACAAATCCCCCGAGCTTTGCGGTAGAACGCCGTCGCTGAGGGCGTCGGTGGAGTCGCCTTCGTAGGTGTGCGAGCTGGCGGCGGGATACGCCGGCTTGGGCACGACGGGAGTCTCCCAGGGGTGGCCCTGCGGGGAAACCGTGGGGAAGGAGGAGATCCGGAGGCGCGCCGCTCCCATCGGGATCAGAGTGACCGTCTCGACCGATTGGTCGGTTCGCGCCGGACTCGGCTGGAGCGGGTCGACCAATCCGCGCTGATCCAGGTTCCACTGCGGGATTCGGCGGGCCGGCACATGAATTTCGATCGGCGCCGCATCGGCGCGGAAAGGTTGGTCGTCGTGGGGGAAAGGTCGTTCCACGACTTTCATGTCGGCTCCTTCGACCAGCCCGTAATTCCACGGCGTGGTGGGGAGCACTTCGAACGCGGGCCACGCATCAGTGCCGCCCTGCCGCTGGTATTTTTCTCCGATCTTTAGCGAGTAAGTGAGCGGGCCGCGATCGACCGAAATCGAATCTTTGTTGTCGCTCCATTTGCGAACGCTGATGTGCATCGGCAGACGCAGCTCCAGCCGGTCGCCGTCGTGCCATTCTCGCTCCAGAATCGCGTACGCGCCGAGGTGGGGCAGGCGCACCGCGTTTCCGTTGAGCCTCAAGGATGGGGCATCGCACCAGGTTGGCAGGCGAAGAGTAAGGGGAAAGCGGACCGCCTTCGGCGATCGCACGGTGAACCGCACCGTCTGCTCGAACGGATAGGTCGTCTCTTCCTCGATCGTGACGGGGGTGCCGTCGCCGACCTTTGCCGTTACCTTCGAAGGTGCGTACAGCGCTACCCCTAGGCCATTTCCGGCAGTGGCGAGCCAGAGGTGCTCGGCGTAATACGGCCAACCGTGCGAGACGTTGTGCTGGCAGCATCGATGGTCGTTAGGATCGAATAGCTGCATCGGCCCGCTGTTTTGAAGGCCGGGCGCCTTGCTGCGCTGGTCGATGAGCGGCATGTTCGGCGAGGTCAGGTAGTGCAGCGCCTTCAGGTCCGCCGTCATCGAGGCGGGCAACGAATTGAACGTCACATCTTCGCACCGTTCCGCCCATACGGGATCTCCGGTTTGGGCCAGGAGCAGCTCGTCGGAGAGCATCATCTCCACCATCGCGCAGGTCTCGGCGGCTTGCCGGGGATCTACCTTGCCCGGGCGAACGTTCTCATCGGCCCCGTACATCCCGCCCGGAACCTGCCCGTAGGAATCGCGCATGATCTCGTAGTCTCGCTCGGTGGCGGTGAGGTGGACGGGATTGTGCGTTAACGCCGCGTAGGTCGCCGGCTCACGGAACGCCTGGGCGAAGTTGACGCCATGGCCGTCGGGCATTCCGGCGGTCCAGTCGGCGTTACGCCGATGGAGTTTGTGGGCTAGATCCAGGAGCCACTCGTCGCCAGTCCGGTTGTAAAGCCAGAAGACGCTCGCCATGTTGTCGCCACCCCGGTGCTTCTCCCAGTAGCTAAGGAGGAAAGCGTTGTCCGGCTGATTGAGCTGCCAGCGGAAATAACGGCGCATCAGGTTGATGACGCGAGGGTCGCCGGTCCGCTCGTGGTAGCTCTGGAGCGCGTTCAACATGACCATGTTCGGCCATACATCCGGCTTGCCGTCGTTGCTCTTCAGGTTTGCTCGAGGGCCGAAGTAGCCATCCTCACGCTGGCCGGCGATCACGCCGTCGATCCAGATCTTCGCTTCTTTCTGGATTCGAGGATCGTCGAGAACGTAGCCCAGGTCTCCGAAACCCTTGAGCCAGTACGGCACCTCTTCCCATCCGTTTTTCCCTTCGCCATTCGGGGTTAGCCACGCGTTGTCTTTCTTATCCAAGAAGCCGCTGATTTCGGTGAGATGGCCGATGAAGCCGTCGGCTTGGAGTTGAAGCTGCTTTTTGACCCAGCCTTTCGGCTTGATCGCGCCGATCGGGAGCTTTCGGAACGCGCTGGGAGTTAGGGGCGGGCGATTGCCGATGTAGTAGCGATTGGGTCCGAGGTCGGGGCGGTCGACGACGCGGACGGAAAGGTCGGAGGAAGAGGCCATGATGGCGATCAGAAAGGGGAGCATAGGTTCTAACTACAGGGTAACTCAGTTCCGATCCCGACCCTTTGGGACGATTCCGCGTCTTTTCGGCCTTGATTCGTAACGAATCTCTATAATTTGGGCGTGCAACCTTTCCTCCTAGCGGCCGCTATCGCCTTGGTTCCCCACCCTGCGAAAGGCGAGCTGACGGTGGCCCGGGTTTTTGGTTCCGAATTCTCGACCCAGGGAAGCTCCCTTCATGGGACATGGCTGCCGGACGGCCATCACCTCGTGACGGAAAAGGCATCCGAGATCGTGCGGGTCGATGCCGTTACGGGCAAGAGCGAAGTGCTGGTCCCAGCGTCGAAGCTCACTCCGAGCGGTACCAAGAAGCCGCTCCCGATTGAGGAGTTTGCGCTCTCCTCTGACGGTAAACGCCTTCTGATCTTTACGAACTCGCGGAAAGTGTGGCGCCAGAACACGCGGGGCGACTACTGGGTGGTCGACATCCCGAGCGGCAAGCTGACCAAGTTGGGCGGGGATGCCGCCGAATCGACGCTGATGTTCGCTAAGCTGTCGCCGGACGGGCGACGGGCGGGGTTTGTCTGCAAGAACAATCTTTATGTCGAGGATCTCGACACCGAAAAAATCACTCCCCTTACCACCGACGGCAACGACACGACGATCAATGGCACGGTCGACTGGGTGTACGAAGAGGAGCTTGGGATTCGCGACGGCTGGCGCTGGAGCCCCGATGGGAAAAGCATTGCTTATTGGCAGCTCGATACCCGTCGCGAGCCGACTTACACCCTCCTAAACTACACGGACTCGCGCTATCCAACTCCACTCCGATTTCCGTATCCCAAAACCGGAGAGACGAACGCGGACGCTCGGATCGGCGTGGTTTCCATGGAAGGGGGCGAGACGACTTGGACCGACGTCAAGGCGGATTCGGACTCCGGATATCTCTCCCGCATGGATTGGGCGGGGAACTCGGGTGAGCTCCTGATTCAGAAGCAAAACCGGCTGCAGAACCAAACCGATTTCCGGCTCGCCAATGCAAAGACGGGAGTGAGCCGATCGATCTTTGTGGACTCCGATCCGGCGTTCGTCGAACTGCTGGCGAACGATACCGACCCGAACGGAGTGCGTTGGACCGAAGGGTCCCGCGAGTTCCTGGTTCTCAGCGAGCGGGACGGTTGGCGCCACCTGTATGCCGTCGCGCGGGACGGCGCATCGCGCCTGCTGACGCCGGGAAGCTTCGACGTGGAAGGTGTCGCGGGGGTGGACGAGAAGAACGGCATCGTTTACTTCAACGCCTCGCCCACGGCTCCGACAGCTCGATTCCTGTATCGCGCGAACCTCTCGGGTCAACCGGATCCTCAGCGCGTGACTCCGGCCGGCGTCGGCGGGACCAACGGGTACGACGTTTCGCCGACTGGCGACCTGGCGATCCACTCGCATTCCCAGTTTGGCGTCCCTCCGGACCACGAGTTGGTTCAGCTACCTTCCCACCGGCAGGTGCGGGGGACGGGCGACAACGAAGCTTTGAAGGCGAAGCTGCGATCGGTAAATCTTGGCCCAACCAAGATGGTGGTGCTAAAGACCGCGGACGGGCAACCGATGGACGCGACGCTGATTTTGCCGCCCAATTTCGATCCGCGCCACCGATATCCGCTCTTCTTTAACATCTACGGCGAGCCGTGGGGCGCGACGGCAACCGACTCTTGGGGCGCGGAAAGCTACCTGTTTCACCAGATGCTGGCCCAGCGCGGATACATCGTGGCGAGCGTCGACAATCGAGGGACGCCATCGCCGAAGGGGCGGGCGTGGCGCAAGGTGATTTACAAAAAGATAGGAGTCATCGCTTCGGATGACCAAGCCGCGGCGGCCCGGCAGCTCTCTCGCCTCTCGTACGTCGACGGGTCCCGAATCGGAGTTTGGGGATGGAGCGGAGGCGGATCGATGACGCTGAATTTGATGTTCCGCCATCCGGAGCTCTACCGGCTCGGCATGGCGGTGGCGCCGGTTCCGGATGTTCACTTGTACGACACGATTTACCAGGAGCGGTATATGGGGCTTCCCTCGGATAATGCGTCGGCGTACGACCAAAGCTCGCCCATTACGTTCGCCAAAAACCTTCGCGGATCGCTGCTAATCGTCCATGGCTCGGGTGACGATAATGTGCACTACCAGGGGACGGAGCGGTTGGTGAACAAGCTCGTAGAATTGGATAAGCCGTTCCAGCTCATGGTCTATCCGAACCGGACCCACGCGATCTCGGAAGGTCCGGGGACGACGCGGCACCTTTACGAATTGTTGGAGAGGTTTCTCGTTACGAACATGCCGCCACGGTAGTCGAGGCGTGGTTTTTGCGCGGTTGTTTTTTGGACGGCCTATAGTTGGAGCAACGGGAGACCCTTGCGGCTCCGCCTAAGGGTTGGCTTGGCCTTTCAACGCTTCCCAGAGATCGACGGTTCGGATGTCGCGGCGACGGCGCATGAGGGCGGAGTCGACTTTTTCGGCGATCACCTCGTAGACGTCAACGTCCGGCGAGTTCTTCTCGATGTAATCGAACGCGCCGCGTCGCATGCATTCGACGGCGTTGGCGACGTTGCCGTAGGCGGTCATTACGATCACCTCCGAAAACATGTCTCGAGCGGTAGCGGCGTGTAGAACTTGGAGGCCGGAGTCGGCGGTGTCCATGCTCATGTCGGTGACGATCACGTCGAACGCCGGCTCGGCGTCGTGGATCATGCCGACTCCGTCCGCGGCGCTGCCCGCAGTTTCGACCGCGTACCCTCCACGTTCCAACCGGCGCTTCACCGCCCGCAACACCGACTCTTCGTCGTCGATCACAAGGACGCGACTCATGGGTTAGAGGATACCGGCGGCAGGGCGCTAGGCGTTGGGCGTTGGGCGCTGGGCGCTGGGCGTTTTCGGCTAACTAAGGCCCTGAATGGGCCTTAAGTGGGCCTTAACTTGTAATACAATGAAACGGCATGGCTACGCTAAAGATAACTGGGGTTGATGAGGGAATCGTTCGGTTTGTCTCCGAACGGTCGCGAGAACTGCACTTCAAGGGGCAAGCGGAATATCTGCGAAACCTCATTCGTGAAGATATGGCGAGGGCGTCTTCTGAACGAAGGAGCCGGTTGGAGTCTATTTTGGCCCCGTTGCATGCTCACTCGGAGGCGCAGGGCTACACCGACGAACAACTGGCGGATATTATCGTGAAAGCGCGAGATGAAGTCGCAGCCAACAAAAAAGGCAGGCCGAGACCATAGTTCCTCCAAAGTAGTAGCCTTTTCGACGTGGCATTTGAAGGCATCGCTGAATGCGCCGTTGAGGAAAGATCAGTTCCTCTCGTCGTCTTCGATTGCAATTTGTTCGTACAAGCCGTCGGTAAAGGCGGTAATCATGCATTCCGCTGCCTTCAACTCGCGATGGACGGCAAGGTTGCCCTTTGTATGAGCGCGGCCATACTCGAGGAGATCAGGGAGGTTCTGGCCCGACCCATCGTTCGTAACTACTTTCCGATGCTGGACGACGCACGGGTGGAAGCATTAATTGCCTGGCTTCGTGAGTTCGCCCTGTTTCTTGATCCGGTGCCCCACGTATTTGACTATCCAGCCGATCCAAAAGACGAGCCGTATATCGATTTGGCCATCGCCGCAGGTGCGGTGTACCTAGTGAGCTGGGATAAACACATCAAGAACTTGGCCGATGGGGAACGAACCGAGGGAAAGCGGTTTATGTCGGAGCATCCCGAGGTCGTCATCATGGACCCTAAAGCTTTTCTTTCCGCTTACTTTTCAAGTTGACTTTCTCCACCTGCCAGACGCCTAAATCCATTTGCCTCCGATCAACCGACTTGCAAACCTCCGCTCGCTTCGCGCTTCCAATTTGGATGTGGCGTTCGCCACCGCGTTTGGGACGCTTGTTAGTGGGCTGTTTCTCGTCGGATTCATTCAGAGCCTCGGCGGATCGGATGTTTGGATCGGGTTCCTTTCCGGCATTCCCAGCCTAATCGGGCTGCTCCAGATACCAGGGGCGATCTGGGGGCGGCGGTTTTCTTCCTACAAGCGATTCGTCCTTCCGGGGGGCCTGTTCTGGCGGCTGGGCTACGTTCCGCTCGTCGTCCTTCCGTTCCTGCCCGCGCCACCGGCGCTTAAGCTGACCCTGCTTCTCACCTGCGTTTTGCTCGCATCGGTAGGAGGAACCCTGGTCAACCCGGTGTACAACGAGTGGATCGCCGAGATGGTGCCGGATAACTCACGCGGCACCTTCTTCGCCCGCCGGAACGCCATCGCCACCGCAGTGGGAGCGGTAGTGGGCATTTTCGGAGCCCTGCTGCTGGACGCGTTCCGCGGACATCACGAGGATAAGACCGGCTTCACCGTCGTTTACGGACTGGGCATCGTGTGCGCGTTCGTCAGCATGTACTTCTTCACGCGGATGCAGGATCTGCCGCGGGAGGCGCCGGTTCGGCAGGGTCTGGCCGAGGGATTGCGGACGATCGGGCAGCCATTCGGCGACCGGAATTACCGTCGCGTCTTGATCTTCCTTGGCGTCGCCGTGCTCGGACAGGCGTTCGCGGGCAACTTGTTTAACGCCTACGCCCTCGAATCCCTGAAGCTCGACTTCAAAGTCGTGCAAGGCACCGCCGTTTCAATGGCGATCGGCAATGTCCTTTCGGCCCGGTTTTGGGGATTTCTGTCGGACAAATACGGAAACAAGCCTGTCCTGGCAATCGTCGCCACCCTACTCGCGCTCAATCCGATTGCGTGGCTGGCCACGATCCCGGGCCAGGGCACCTATAACGCGGTGCTTCTGCTGAGCACGCACGTGCTCATGGGGATGACCTGGTGCGGGATCAACCTCTGCCAATTCAACATCATGCTCGCCACCGCCAAGCCGGCGGAGCGGGCAAGCTACATCGGCGCGGGGATGACCATTACGGCGCTACTCGGAGGGATATCGCCACTTCTGGGCGCGTTCATGATGGCGGGGCTGCGGTTCGGGTTTCCCGCCGTTGTGGCCTACAAGCTCGTCTTTTTGGTCTCGATTCTCCTAAGGTTTGCGGCCGTGTTGTTCCTCATCCCGATCAACGAGCAGGGGTCTACGAACCTTCGGACCGCCCTCGGGGCGTTGCGACGAGTCACTCCGCGAGGAATGAAGGCGATGCGAAGCCTCGCCAAGAGCTCGGACGTGGAGGCAAGGGCGGAGGCGATCCATAGCGTCGGCGCCACCGGCGCGACTCTGGCGGCCGACGAGGTGATCAAGGCGCTCCACGATCCTCAGCCCAAGATCCGCCGCCAGGCAGCGGAGGCGATCGCGAGACTGAACCACCCACGGGCAACCCAGGAGCTGATCCACCAGGTGGAGGAGCACCCGGACCTCCTCGAGGAGGAGACGATCGAGGCACTCGGCCGGGTGGGGGACGCCCGAGCCGTACCGGTGCTGATTCAAACGTTACAGAGCCCCCGTTCCCTCCTCCGCCGAGCCGCGGCAAGGGCTTTGGGGCGGGTAGGCGAGGGGGATGAGGTGACGATCGGCGCTTTGATTCGGGCGGCGGAAGACCCCGACGACGTGGATCTTCGGCGGACGGCGCTCCAGTCGTTGCGACGCTTGGAGGTTCGGGAGGCGGAGCCGGTCATTCGTAACGCGATTGGCGACCCTCACCCCAGCGTTCGAATCGCGGCCGCCGAGGCGATCGCCGAGCTGGACCTCAGTGACGCCGCGCCGGCGCTACGGGCCTCGATGGAGAAGTATCGGGACGAGGCGTCGAGCGAAGCCGCGTATGCGCTTGGCGTGGTCGGAGATAGCGGCGACATCCCGCTGATTTTGGACGAGGCGGCCAGGAGCGTTTCGATGATCACACGCCGGCGGTGCCTACTCGGCGTGGCTCGCTTGCTGGGGGTCGAGCGCGAGGCGTACCGGCTGATGCTGCTCGACGGGATGGCGCGCGATGCGGCGTTGCTCCAAATCCTTGGGCCGGAGATGAAGCGGCGGCCTAAAATACGGAGCGCGCTGACGCGATTTTCCTCGGGGGACGAGGTCGGCGCGGTCGAGGCGCTCGTCCGGTCGTGGAAGGTCGTTCCGCCGGGTCTGGATCAGCCACCGGCGGTGGAGGAGCTCTTCCTCGTGCTGGCGGTGGCGACCACGTGGAGCCGGTAACTTTAGTGCATGGACGAAACGTTCCGAATCTCCGGAATCGAAGTGCGTCTCACGCCCACGGGCGAGGTTTGGTTCCAGGACCGTCTACTTGGCCGGGTGGGCCGTGAAGAGCGGTTCGGCCAGTGGTTCTGGCGAGCGTACGATGCCGAGACCGGCGAAGCCGTCAAGCGCTTCCTCACCTCCCGGCCGGAAGCGATCCAGTTGTTGTTGCTGCGGTCGGATCTGATCGATGGAATCGGCTTCTAGAAGTGATCCCGGTCCATTCTCCTTGTCCGACCGTTCCCGCTACGGGTTCCAAACAATGAAGGTTGGCGTGTCCACCTTCTTGTCGCTCGTATAAAGGTAGATCTCGCAGTACTCAGGCTTCTTTCCGAGGGGGCCGGCAGAGCACTCCATCTGGAATAGCTTCGTTCTCGGACGAAAGAAACGATCGCCTCGCTTGAGAGTGTATCCATGGGCTTTGGCCCATCTAGACATAGCCGCATGGACTTGGTGATAGGAGCGTCTGACGAAAGCGTGATAGATAGCGGCGTCCCTGCTCTGCCTATTCGCATTTGGAAGATTCGCCAGAAGCCATTCAAGGCTTGTGACCTCTACCGACTGACATTTCACTCCGGGTAAGAACGGCACATCGATCATGGGAACCGGAGGCTTGTTCGAAATCGCTCCCACGTACCAACGGCTGGGCATTTGAAGCGGCTGGACCCGTTCTGAGACCGTGATCTCCAATTCATTTCGGCGAGAGAGTTTTACTTCTTTCGATCCGGCGCCTTTGCCTGAGGTTTGGCTGACGTTGACTCTTTGTTCGATGCCATCCCTGATACGCACGGCGTCGAACGATGGATTGGGATAGCCGATGTTGTTCAGGACGCCATCGGGGAATTCCTTTTTGAGTAGGGTTGCGGCCTGGGGCACCGTTCCATGGAGGTGGAAAACGAAGTCGACATCGTAAAGGCCGGTCGTCCAGACCGATCCGACACGGTTCTTCGAGTGCCGAGCGCTTGCCAACGCCTGTATCGGCAGGGCTAGGTCATCCACAGGCCGGGGATGGGACGGAGAAAGGATCAGGAGCGGCAATAAAAACGGCATTTCGCTACTCAGGAGAGTTGACTAGTCGCCGTTCGTCAGCGTCGTGATCATGCCGCCGTAAAAGACCTTGTAGAGGAAGGCGACCATGAATAGGGTGACGATGCCAAGGCCGACGTAGAGAATGAAGCTTGTCATGGTGACGGCGGTGGCATCGCGGGCGCGGAAGTCGGCGTCGGTGGCGCGGGAGATATCGGAGAGCGCTCGGGCGACGTCGCCGGTCGTTTCGCCGGTCTCCACGATATGCGAGTATTCAAGTGGGAGCGCTTGCGACCGTTTTAGGGCGACGGAGAGGCGCTCCGCCTCGTGCATGCTCTTCGCGGCATCGACCAGGCGTTTCCGCAGGATCAAGTTCGGGACGCTTTCCGCGGCAAGTTGGAACGTGTTCTGACCCGAAAGTCCGCCCCGGCTTACCATCCCCATCGCCCATGTTACACGCGCCATCGCTTCGGCTTTGACCCTGCCGCCGAGCACCGGGAAGTTCAGCACCACTTTGTGCCGAAACTCCCGCATCTTCATAGAGTGCCAGAAAAACAGAAGAGCGATGAACCCGGCGACGCACGGGAGTGCGATCGGCAGGATGTGCACCATGTCGCTCCCAATGGCTCTGATGAGCGTGCTACCAATCGGTAGGGCGCCGTTCGCCTTATCTTGCTCGCCCATGGACTTCACCGCGCCGGTCGCGATCGCATAGACGATAGGGAAGACGACCACGAGCGCGACGAGGATGATCATGAAATAGCCCAGCCGCCGTTTCAAGCGGTGTGACGACTCCATCTGATCCGCGATCTTCTCGCACGCCTCGGCAACGTAGCCGGACATCTCGCCGGCGCGAAGGGCGCCGATGACATCCGGGGGATAGAGGTAAGGGTATCGCTCGAAAACGTCGCTAACCCGCTTCCCCTCGGCCACCGCGCCTTCCGCGGCGCGAAGCGATTCTTGATATCGCGGCTTCGATCGGTTCGCGAGCTCGTGCAGACCAAGCTGGGGCGAAACGCCGCTCTTGAAGTACTGAGCCAACTGGGCAAAGAGGAAGAAGAGGTCGCGGTCCTTGCCGAACTTCGTTTTGATCGCGGCCGGCGGTAGCGCAGACTGAACCGTTACCTTGACCGGCGCCGGGGTGACGGGAGCTGAAATCGGCTGGGTGAGGGGGCGCTGGGCCGGCCTTGCCGCCGTTGCCACCGCCGCTTCTCCCACGGAGCCGACTCGGTAGCCGGCCTGCGTCAGCGCCGCCTTCGCCGCCTCCGCGGAAGCGGCCCGGATCGTCCCTTCCGCGGCCCGGCCGGCGGCATCCGTCGCCTTATATTGGAAAAAGCGCATCGTCGATCCTTCTGACGGTCTCGGCATCCCCTTCCGTTTGCCGCAACAACCTATCTACCCGGTCAAGGCCGGGAAGCACATATTCCGGCGCGATGTCGGCGAGGGGCTCCAGTACAAAACGTCGCTCGGGCGTCCGGGGATGCGGAACCTGCAGCCAGAGCTTCTTAGCATCCGAATAGCGGTACGCGAGGGCGCCGTATCCGACGAGGTCGAGGTCGATCTCGCGCGGTCCGTAGCGACGGCCGTCGTGACGCCCTACAAGCCTTTCAATCTCCTTGAGTTTGGTAAGAAGAGCCATCGGGGAAAGGTTCGTATCGATCCGGATGGCGGCATTGAGATACGGAGGCTGATCGGTCACATACATGGGCGCGGTTTCGTAGATGGCGCTCAGGGCTCGAACGCATACGATTTCCGCAAGCACACCGACCGCTTTGCGTAGGAACGCGAGCCGGTCGCCGACGTTTGACCCAAGAGCAATGAGCGCTTCCGGCACAGTGAGAGGTTTACCGTACTCGGACCGCGTCCAACCCGCTACTTGTACAATGGGCTGGGCCATGCGCCGTCTCTTCGTCCTTCTGCTCCTCCTCGCCTCGGCCCTCGCCGGCGCTCAAGCGCCCACCGAGATCCGCATGATGGCGGGACTTGGGTTCGGCATTCCGCCCAAAGAGACGACGAACACCAACGCGGTGATCCGGCGATCCGTTTTCGAGGCGTTTCACAAGGCGAACCCGGATGTGCGGGTGGTGAACGCCGGCGGGCTCTCGCTAGAAGGCCAGCAAGCCGACAACATGTTCCTGATGAGCATGGCCGGCGACCGGGCGCCGGACATCTTTTACGTCAATTTCAGGCAGTATTACACGTTCCTCGAACAGGGATTCTGCCGACCGCTGGACGACCTGATCAAGACGGACCCGGCGGTGACGGAGCGGATCAATCCGACCGTCCGCCAAGTACTCACCAGCTACGATGGGCGGATCTACGCGATTCCGTTTTTCCAGGTCGCGGTGGCGCTGTACTACCGGAAAGATTTCTTCCGAGAAGCGGGCCTGGATCCGGCCCGGCCCCCGCGCAACTGGGACGAGTTCTACGAGTACGCGAAGAAGCTGACCAAGGCGGGGCGATTCGGCTTCGAGCTCTCGATGCCGCCTGGGTACCAGTGGCAGAACTTCGTCTATCAGGCGGGCGGTGAGATCGTCGGTCCAGCCGAAAACGGTAGGTGGAAATCGCTCTTCGCGAACGAGGGTGCGGCGAAAGCGATCGACTTCTACCGGCGGCTCGTCCTTCCGCAAAACGGAGTGCCGCCCGTCGCCGCCACCGCGACCGATCTCACCAGCGACATCAATAAAGGCAAAACGGCCATGTGGTTCAGCTACACGAACGACGTGGTGATGCAGAGCAGCGAACTGCCGCCTTCGCTGGTCGGAATCGCGGCGTTACCGGCTGGGCCGGCCGGAGCTCGAAACGAAGTGAACGCAGGGATGTGGGCGATCTCCTCCCGCGTGACCGATCCGAAGAAGCTTGACGCCTGTTGGAGGTTCATCAAGTTCTTCGCGGGGGACGAAGCGGCGCGGGCGAACACGCAGAAAAGCGTGGAGATGGGGCTGGGGCCTCAGGTGAACCCGATCTGGCTCAAGAAGTTTGGCTACGACGACCTGCTCGGGCAGGTTGACCAAGGGTACGTCAAAGCGAACGAGAGCCTCTTCCAGACCGGGCATCCGGAGCCCTACGGCAAGAACTGCCAGCAGATCTACACGGTGATGGACGATGCGCTGGACCGGGCGCGGCTGGAGCCGGAGACGCCGGCAATGGATATTCTCCGCCGCGCGGCAAAGGAGATGGACCAGAAGCTGCTCGGCTACATCCCGCCGGAGGATCTGCAGCGGGAACGCGGTTGGGCACTGGGGATCGCTGTCTGTTTTGTGGGTCTGGCGCTCGGCTTCGGATACCGAGGATGGCAAAAAGCGCGTCGAGAGCGCAGCCTATTTGTAGAGCGCCTGCCTGCCGGGATCAGTCGGCGGCGGCTTTGGCTATTCCTCGGCGTCTGCCTCGCCCCCGCGGTGCTCAGCATCGCCACCTGGAGCTACTACCCGCTCGCCAAGGGGTTGCTGATGGCGTTCCAGGATTACCGGATCATGGGCGGGTCTCGGTGGGTCGGGCTCGATAACTTCATCGGCGTGTTCTCGCAGCCGGTTTTCTACCGGTCGATCTTCAACGCGTTCCTCTACGTCGGCCTAAGCCTCGCGATCGGGTTCTTTCTGCCGGTGTTTCTGGCACTGGCGTTGAACGAGATCCCAAGGGGACGCACGTTCTTCCGGACGGTGTTCTACCTACCGGCGATGACCTCGAGCGTGGTGGTCTCGCTCGTATGGCGGCAGTTCTACGACAAGACGGATCAGGGGCTGCTGAACTCGCTGCTCGCCCCGGTCATCACCCACGTGGTGAACCCGGTTTGGACGAAGCTAGGTCATCCTCCGGTGCCGACGGCGAACGACTGGCTCGGCAGCCCCGCTCTCGCCATGTTCTCAGTGGTTCTGCCGGGGATTTGGGCGGGCGCGGGGGCGGGCTCGATTTTGTATCTGGCGGCGCTGAAGAACATCTCCAGCGACCGGTACGAAGCGGCCGATCTCGACGGGGCGAGCTGGTGGCAGAAGATCCGCTACATCACCCTGCCCGGCTTGAAGCCGCTGATCCTGATCAACCTGCTCGGCGTCTTCATCGCCGGGTTTAAGGCGATGGAAAACGTGTTCCTCCTCACCCAGGGGGGACCCCTGAATGCGACCCGCACGATCGGCCTCGAGATCTGGCAAAACGCGTTCATGTTCCTAAAGTTCGGATACGCCACCGCCGCGGCTTGGGTCATGGGGAGCATCCTCATCGGCTTCACCTTGATACAGATCAGGACTCTCCTCCGCATGCGGTTCTCTACCGCGAAGCTGTAAACCTCGACCTAGCTGGGCTCGTTTCCCGGCCCGTTACCGGCACACCGGCGGCGCCAACTTCGCGTATTCGGACGGCCGCTCCAAATACGGGCGGCGGAGCACGATGAAGATTTGGAATTGGCATGCCTACGGCGACGTGGAGGATACTACGGTTCGCTGATGCTTGCCACCGCCTTCATCGCCGGAGCTTTATTGACTCACTTCAGCCCGAGAACAATCCAGTTCTCGGGCTTTCGCTGGGAGGTGAAAGGAAGTCAGGAGAAGGTGGGTCCCGGCCCCAACCTCTTTTCAGACTCTCCCGATTCGGTCTTCGTGGACCGCAAGGGGCGCCTCCACCTCAAGGTACGGAAAACCGCCGCCGGTTGGACTTGCGCGGAAGTTTATCTAGCCAAGCCGCTTGGGTACGGCTCTTACACTTTCGAGGTCGATTCGCCGGAGAGTGCGATCGATTCTAACCTTGTGCTCGGGCTGTTCACCTACGGCGAGAAGGAAGATTTCAGTCACCGCGAGATCGATGTGGAGCTGTCGCGTTGGTCGGATCCGACCAACGATAACGCCCAGTTCGTCGTGCAGCCTTACGAAGTCGCCGGGAACATGGTTCGGTTCACTCTGCCGGCCGACAATCCGTCCAGCACCCACTCGTTCGTTTGGCGACGGGACAAGATCGATTTCCTGTCGAAGAGCGGCAATTTCTCAAAGAGCTGGAGCTATGCCGGCACATCCAACCCGGTTCCGGGAGATGAGACGGTGCATATCAACCTGTGGCTGTATGAAGGAAAGGCGCCGACGAAGGATCAGACCTTCGAGGTGATCCTTCGCCGATTCTCGTACCGCCGGTAAGCCGCGCTACCGTTTATTCCCGATATCTTCAAACTCGCCGGAGTAGAAGGTGACGTAGGTGACCTGGCCGTTGGGGGTGAAGTTCGAGAGCTTCGCGTAAGCGCCGCGGGGGCCGATCTGCCAGCCAAGGTCGGGAATTGGACGCGGAAGGTGGAAAACCGACGCGGCCGCGGTGCGGTAGCTGATGCTCAGGTTTCCGATCGGGAGGCTCCGGGCCAAGGAGTATCCCACTAGCCGCAGCTTATGATCGATTCCGGCGCGCCCCACCGGGATTCGGTACGAAGTCCGGAAGCCGTATGAGGTGTTGGGCGCGAGATGAAGCGTGGTCTGCAGCTCGTTATGGCGCTGGACGGCGTCTCCGATCAGCATGAGAGGACCACCGCGAACCTGAGGCGGCTCGAGACTCAACGGGTGCTTATTGATGCTTGCCGAAATATTGAAGTCAGGCGCCTTCGGCGTTCCCGGGCCGAGCCGGTAGCGCGGCACGGTCACATGGACGCGGAGGGGGTTTCCGCCCAAGTTCCGAAGCTCGGTCACCGTCGCCACGTCGGCGAACTTTTCTCCCACATCGATCGTGGCGCTGTGGGATCGCACCTGGAGCATGTCCCCCAGCGCGTCGAACATCGGAATGCCGGAGTAATCGAAGTCGGGATTCTTAGGAAAGGGCGAGGCTTGTTGGGCGACGATCAGGGCGAGGAGGGTGGTTAACATGGCGTCCCACTGTTTAGACGCGTGGGGGGATGGTTCGGGTCAGTGACCCTCCCGACGATCATCACTGCACCTGGTCCCTTTAGTGATGATGATCGTCGGCGCGCTCGCATTGCCATTTAGTTTAGGATTCGATGCTTTCAGGTCCGGCTCTTTCCATTCCCAGCGACACATTCCAGCCCTGATACTGAGTAAGTGGGGATGAACCAGAGGCTCCTTACTCGGGCAGGCCGCCCGAGATACCCACGGGCGAGCCGCCCGTGCCACGTGAATGAAAAAGGGTTACGCCTTTACGAAGGAGATTCGCACGATTGCCATCTTTTCCCCACCTTTGGCCGACTGGAGTTGGTCAAGGCTTTTGTTGGCTTTGGCGATCTCGTCGTCGACATCTTTGACCGGCTGCGCGTCCTCTTGATAGGTGACCAGAAGGGCCTCTCGGAGCTTCTTCAGGGAGGCGAGCTTCGCCGAGGCGTCTTCGGCAAGTTTGGCGTTGCGCTCGCCAGACGTTCCGGTCCAGGTCTGCTTGTCGACGACCCCGCCGGTTGTCGCAAGATGCTTGAGCAGCTCGGCGACGGCGGCTTCCGGCACGGTGGCCAGCACTCCCTTGATCTCCGGCTTCCCATCCGGTCCCTGCTCGGTCAGCGGCTGCGCCTTACCGCCGGCTTTTTGGACGTAAGCCACGAGCTCATCGGAGGCGGCCTGCCGGTCGGAGGCGGTTTGGTTCACCGTGGTTAACGAGGACCCTCCTTGCTTGACGACCGGCGCTGCCTTGAGGCCTGTCAGTTTTTGCGCCTTTAGGGCGACCGGCGCCTTGGGAAGGCCCTGGGCGACCAACTTGTTCAAGTACTTCCCGCCTGGCTTGGGAAATACCTCGAGATTCGAGGGCACCGGGATGGCGGGCGCCGCCATCGGGGCAATCGGAAAACTCTTCGGCATGATCATGCCGGTGAGGGCGGGGGGCTGAGGCGTTTTGGGAATGGAAAGGGAGGTTTGGGGAGTGGTTGTCTTAGGAAGAATAAAGGTCGACGTACCCATCGGGTTTGTTGGCGCATCGATCTCCTTCTTCGCTACCACCTGGGTGCCGGTGGCTAACGGCATGGCCGCGCCGGTGGCGGCGGGCGGGGGAGCTTGGTAGACGACCTGTGGCTTCGGCGCCGGTCGCGAAGCGACCACTGCCATTGTCCCGGCCACGCCCACGCAAACGCCGACGACGATCCACACGAAGATCGGCGCTTTTCTATCCAGCATGGCCGGCTGGCCCTTTTCCGCAGTCGAAGAATTTTCGGGCATGAACTCTCTCACTTCCGTGATTGCCTCGCGGCATCGACGTTAGACAACTATTCAACGTCCATTGTTGCCAATCCGCTCCCATTCCCTGGGAGTCGCGCTATCATCGTTTGATATGGCGTTGCCCATTTTGGTCTCGCTGACGCTTCTGAACCAGGCCCAAATGGCGGTTCCGTCGCACCATCTGCGCCATGTCGAGCTTTTCGGCCGGGACGTTCCCGTCTACAACCGGGAGGTTCTTGCGGGGGTCGACCGGGTTCAGGCAACCGCGCTCGACGGGGGCGGGTACTTCATCGGCATTCACGCAAAGCCGGCGGAGTCGCCGGTTGGATTCGCCCTTGCTTTGAACGGAAAGGCCCTGATCTCGCCGCCGCGGAGCACAAGCTACTGCAGTGGGAGCAGTTACGCGGCGTTTATCGAGGGTTTGGACATGATCCTAGGTCCCCGTCTCGGCGATCTAAGCTCGGACCGATTGGAGGCGTTGCGAATGCAGGAGCCAAACGGCGGGCGGCGCGAGGATCGGGTGAAGGCGTGGGGATGGTGGAACGCCGACGGCTGGGGTAACCATTACGCTTTGGTGCAGTACCTGGGAGCAGGGGAGCGAATACCGATCGGCGAGGCGCAGCCGGGCGATTTCGTCAACATCTCTTGGAAGAGCGGCCTCGGGCACTCGACGGTGTTCCTCGGCTGGGGAGTCGATTCGCACGGCGAGCGGGGGATCCGCTATTGGTCGAGCCAGACCGGAACGAACGGTTTCGGAGACCAATTCTCGCTTTTGTCGAAGGTGAAGGAGCTCTTGGCGGTGCGGCTGACCCACCCGGAGAAAGTCTTGGATTTCGATCCATCGAGAGCGGTGGAAACAAAGATCTCCGGAGACGCGCCACCGATTGACACTCCTGGAAATTAACGGCAGCGTTACGGTGGGGCGGGGCCCGGCAGGATGCCGGGGGGACACTGGAGAAGATGCCGGCAGGGATGCCGGCACTACGCCGTCGTTAGGAGGCCATCGTTAGGATGAGGGCGACGGCGGGGGCGGTGAAGAGGATGGAGTCGATTCGGTCCATGACGCCGCCGTGGCCGGGGAGCAGGGTGCCGCTGTCTTTTAGGTCGGCTTTTCGCTTGACGTAGCTCTCGAAGAGATCTCCCGCTTGGCCCAGGATGCCGGCGGCGAGACCGCAGGTGAGGCCGATCGGCCACGGGTAGCCGATCCAGAGCGCCAGCGGAATCGCTACCGCCACGCATGCAAGCAGGTTCGCGATGGCCCCTTCCCAGGTTTTCTTCGGGGATATGGAGGGGGCAAGCTTATGCTTTCCCCAAGCCCGCCCCGCGAAGATCGCCGCGGTGTCACCTCCCCAGAGGGGAACGATGGCGAGCAGAATCGGCGACGCGAAAAACCAGGGACTGCCCGCTCGCGGGGCGAAGGAATGAAGCGAGATAAGGCTTTCCATCGGCCCCAGCACCCAACACGCCGCGAGGGCCGCCAGCGGCGTTTTGGCAAGGTTCGGCTTCGATGCGATCAGGCCGGCAAAGAGAACGCCGAGGAGAAAGCGCCCGAAGCCCGCATCGGCCATCAGCGTGCGGGTTTGGCCAGCCAAGTCGTTGCCCATATAGTCGCCGGGCATCAAGTATGGGAGAGCCAGCGTAAGGAATCCGCCGTAGATCCAGGCGTCGCTTCGGAGCATTTTGCCGATTTCGGAAATACCAATGCAGACGATGGCGATAGCGAGCAGATCGATTGCCCATGCGTCTTTGAGGAATACCGCGACGAGGACGATCGGAATCAGCGCCAACGCCGTCAGGACTCGCTCTTTCACGCCGCGATGTTACTCCGAGCCTCGCAAGGCGGGGAATTTCGGTCGCAAAAGATCCAGACCGACCCAGTAGAAAAACTTTCTGCTTGCCACGAGAAGAAAATCGCGGTATATTCCCTTTCGTCCGAAAGGCCATTACCACCGGAGGTGTCCCCAATCATGCAGAACAACAATACCGTTGCCCTCGTTGCCGCCTCCGTCGCCTTCGGCTGCCTCTCCTGACGCGCGTCTAGCGCTCTCTCGAAGACGGTCCGCCCAAGCCGCGGAGCTTCACGCGGCATTCTCGCGCCGTCTTGGCATGCCTACATGCCCCGATGCCGGCCGTGACCGGCTCCTCAGAGAGCAGCGTTGAACCCACAACAGAAAGAAGAATTTCGTCGTTTATCTGCCCAGCTATCGGGCAAAGAGAGGAAGGAGTTGGTCCGCCGCGCCGCCGAATTGCGCGCGTCCGGCCAACGCGACCCGAAGAGTCCCCGTGCCCGATGGTGCGTGGACCGCTGGAGCCTGCATCTACTGGAGGAGCAGAATCCGGCGGCCAACGAGAATATCGGCACCGTCATTTCCGTAGCCAAGGCGCGGGCGTTCGTCCGTCTCGGGGGAGAGGACCATGCCTGCGAACTCGGCCGCGACGTGCTGGAGCGGCAGCAGTCGGTTCTGGCTCCGGGCGACCGCGTGCGCCTGGAGTGGCACGGCCACGCCTGGCGCATCCAAAGCGTGCTCGAGCGGCGTACCGTGCTCACCCGGCTCGATCCCTATTTCAAGGAGCGAGAGCGGGCGATCGTCGCCAACGTCGACGTCGTCGTAGTCGTGCTGTCGGTGGTGGCGCCGCCGCTTCACCCGCGGATCGTGGACCGGTATCTCGCCGCGATTCATAAGGGCGGAGCCGACGCCCTCATCGTCGTCAACAAGATCGATCTCCACGAAGACGGGGAGGCGCGAGCCGAGGATCTCGCCCAGCTCGACCCTTATCGAGAAATGGGTGTGCCCGTGTTTGCCGTGTCGACCCAGACAGGAGAAGGTCTGATGGAAGTACGGGAGGCGCTGGGAGGCAAGGTCTCGGTGTTCGTCGGGCACAGCGGCGTCGGAAAATCGTCGTTGCTATCGGCCCTGGTGCCGGATTCCGGAGCGGTGGCGGGCGCGGTTTCCGAGTATTCCGGCAAGGGGCGTCACACGACGACGCGGGCCGAGCTGGTGGAGGCAGGCGAGATGACAATCGTCGACACTCCGGGAATCCGCGAATTCTCGGTGGAATTTCGGTTGCCCGCCGAAGTGGCCGAATGCTTCGAAGAGTTTGGTCTCGCCGGCCGTTGCCGGTTTGGCGACTGCCTCCATCTGGAAGAGCCGGGTTGTTCGGTTCGTGAAGCGGTGCGGACCGGCACGATCTCCCGGGTGCGATATCAGAGCTATCGCCGCCTCATTTCAGATGTGGTTCCGGCCAGTGCCTACGACGAAGACGAACCTCCCGATGAACGCCGACCCAGCTTTGCATGCCAAGCATGCGGCTCGGAGATCCCTCGGGGCGGCGGAGGAACCGAGCATCGGAACCACTGTCCGCGATGCCTCTGCTCGCTCCACCTCGATGCGGTGCCGGGGGATCGGTTGGCGTGCTGCGGCGGAGTGATGGAGCCGATCGCGGTGTGGGTGCGGAAAGGCGGAGAGTGGGCGATCGTTCACCGCTGCCGCGACTGCGGTCATCTCTCCTCCAATCGGATCGCGGCGGACGACAACGACGCGCTGCTTCTGTCGCTGGCGGTTCGGCCGTTATCGAAGCCTCCGTTCCCCCTGGAGCGTCTCGGCGCGGGGATAGCGGTGTCTTGATGGGCTCGTTCGGCTCTTGGGCTCACTCGGGCGAGCCGCCCGTGCCACGTGGCGAAAGCAGATTTGGGGGATATCGATAGCAACTGGAAACCGATTTGGCCGGAGGTCCGCCCAACTCTCTCGGGAGGTAAGAAGATGGACAAGTTGGAGGCGATGGCGAAGTTCGCGTTGGGAACTTCGTATGAGGAGATCTCGGAGGAGGCAAAGGAGCGGCTCAAGCTGCATCTCTTCGACACTCTGATATGCGCCATCGGAGCTCAAGGCGCTGGACCGGTGGAAGCGGTTCGGGGAATGGCCAATGAGTTCGGCACGGGCGGACGGTGCACTTTGATAGGGGGTGGCTCCGCCGCTCCGGACCGAGCCGCGCTCGTCAACACCGCCCACACCCGGTATCTCGACTTCATGGATAACTTTCTGGGGGCGAAAGAGACGTGCCATCCGTGCGACAACGTCGGAGCGGTGCTGGCGGCCACCGAGTACGCGAGGGGGAGCGGGGCCGACTTCTTGGCCGCTTTAGCGGCGGCTTACCAGATTCAGTGTCGACTGGCGGAAACGAGTCCGGTAATGAAAGAAGGGTTCGATCACACGACCCACCTGGCCCTATCGGTAGCGGCGGGGGCGAGCCGGGCGATGAAACTCAATCCGGCCCAAACCGCCAATGCGATCGCGTGCTCGGGAAACCAGTTGGCCGCTCTCGTTGTCGTACGGGCAAGTCCGAATTCGCAGCTCAAAGGGCTTGCCTCGGCACTTACGGCTTCGTGGGCTCTACAGGCAACCTTCCTGGCCACTCGCGGGATCACTGGACCCATTGGGCTCTTCGAGTGCCCCAAGGGATATCCGGAATCGTTAGCTCCCATCGAAATCGATTGGGAGAAAGAAAAACCGGATGTTCTCCCAAGGTGCCTTCTCAAGCGATATAACGCCGAGGTCCACACACAATCGACTCTCGAGGCCACGCTTGAAATTCGGTCGCGGGAGACAATCTTGGCCGAAGAGATCGAAGAGGTCAAAGCGGAGGTATTCCGGACCGCTTACGACATCGTCGGAAATGGCGAATACGGCAGCCGCCACACCGCTCACACCAAAGAGCAGGCGGACCACAGCCTGCCGTACCTGGTGGCGGTCGCCCTTTTGGACGGCGACGTCATGCCGGAGCAATTTCGACCTGAGCGGATCGAATCGCCAGACGTGCAGGAACTGATGAAGCGGGTCACCGTGGAGGTGCCACCGTCGGAAAGCGACGTGCAACTCGCTAAGCAAACCGACCCGTTTACGGAGAAATACCCCGACGAAATGCGAGCCCGAGTGACGGTGACGTTAAAGGGAGGGCGGCAGTTGGTGGCCGAGCGCAAGGACTATCACGGCTTCCGGACTCGACCGTTCGACTGGAGCGATTTGGAGACAAAGTTCGAGCGGATCGCGCCAAACCTGAGCAACGAAATCCGCGGGGATGTGGTGAGCGTGGTTCGAAGTTTGGATCGGAGACCGATCACCGACCTTACCGATCTTTTCGGACGGTTCAGTCCGTCGCTTACGGAATCTCTCGAAAGCCATGATTCCGCCTTCGTTTCGTAGCTGAAATGCCGCACCTCTTTAACGACTTCCCTTCCGGACGGTAGCATCCGTCTCGGAATGGAATTAGACCACCTTGACCACGAAATATTGGCTCGCCTCGGTCAAGATGGGCGAGCGACGCATGCGGCGATCGCGCGTGAACTTGGTATGAGCGGCCCGGCGGTCTATGCGCGGGTCCGCCGAATGGAACTGAGCGGGGTGATCCGGGGTTATTCCGTCGTCACCGATCCAGCCGCGCTGGGGTCTCCTCTGCTGGCGATCGTACGGGTGACCACGCGGCCGCTGGTAGGCGAAGGGGACTCCTTCGAGGCGATGGCGCTGGCGGAGCCACGCGTCGTCGCGTGCTACGACGTGGACGGTGAGGACAGCTACGTCCTCATTGCCCGCTGCGCGTCCCCGGAAGATTTGCGGCGGCTCCTCCTGCGGATTCGATCGCTTCCTCAAGTGATCCGTACGGTGAGTTCCATCGCCTTGGTCACAGTGAAAGAGCCCGGCGCCGGAGCCTCGAAGTGAGGTTCGGACGGGCTGACGCCCTTTTGACCGTGATCACCATGGTTTGGGGAGGCACGTTTCTCGTTGCCAAGCTCGCCCTCGCGCACATCGGACCGTTTGGCTTTTTGGCGACCCGGTTCACCATCGGCGCGGTCGTCCTTGCCGCCTTTACTCATCGGCGACTCCGGGGGCTGACGAAGCTAGAGCTGCAAGCGGGGATCGCCACCGGCCTGGCGGTGTTCGCCGCGTATGGCCTTCAGACGGTCGGGCTGGGGTACACGACGAGCAGCAAGTCGGCGTTCTTGACCGCGATGTACGTGCCGCTCGTACCGATATTGCAGCTTGCCCTCTTCGGCCGGCGGCCTTCGTTAGCGGCGGGCATCGGAGCGACGGTGTCGTTCGTCGGGCTGGGGCTCCTCTCGTTGAAGCCGGGCGCCGGCTTTGCGCTGGGGCTCGGGGAATGGCTCACGCTGGCGAGCGCGGTTGCCTGCGCGATTCAAATTCTGCTGATCAGCAAACACGCGGAGCAGGCGGACCCGATCCGGTTAGGGGTCGTGCAGCTCGCTTTTGTGGCGGCGCTCTCTTTGATGACGATGCCGTTCGTCGGCGAGGTTTTGCCTTCGTTCTCGCCGTCGCTGATCGCCGTGTCCGTCGGGATGGGGGTGCTTGGAACGGCGTTCGCGCTTGCCGGGATGAACTGGGCTCAGAGGACCGTGCCGGCGACACGGGCCGCGCTTTTGTACGCGATGGAGCCGATCTGGGCGGGGCTCGTGGGAGCGGCGGTTGGCGAGGAGCTTACGAAGTCGGCCCTCGCCGGCTCGTTCCTGATCATCGCGGGAACGGTGATCGCGGAGGTGAAGCTTCGCGATCTTGGATGGCTTGGCGGATTGCGCGCTAGAGTCGGACTCGGTAAACGGGGTCCCGCCCATCGCGGGCGGACGGAATCGCTACTCGAAGACCCACTTTAGATCGTCGGCGGTTAATGCGGCGGCGGCGGCGGCGTTTTCGTCGAAGAGGGAGCCGGCGAGGCGGGCTTTTCGTTCCTGAAGCTCGAGGATTTTGTCTTCGACAGTTCCGGCGGCTACGAGCTTGAAGACGAAGACCGACTTCTCTTGGCCGATCCGGTGGGCGCGGTCGGTTGCCTGGCGTTCGACGGCGGGGTTCCACCAGGGGTCGTAGTGGATCACGGTGTCGGCGGCGGTGAGATTTAGCCCGGTGCCGCCGGCTTTGAGGCTGATGAGGAACAGCGGCACCTCGCCGGCTTGGAACCGCTTGACGGGAGTTTCGCGGTCTTGGGTGTCCCCACTGATCCGCACCCAATTCCATTCGGCCTCCCGCAGGCGCTTTTCGATGAGATCCAGCATGCTGGTGAACTGGGAGAAGAGGAGGACCCGCTTGCCTTCGCCGCGCAGCTCTTCCAGCATCTCCATCAACCGGTCGAGCTTTGCCGAGCCCTTGACCTCTTTGGCGGAGTCGAGTTTGACCAGGCGAGGGTCGCAGCATGCCTGGCGGAGCTTGAGGAGGGCGTCGAGGATCTCGATCCGGCTCCGTTCAAGCCCTTGGCCAGCGATAAGGTCTCGTACGCGCTTGTCCATCGCCAACCGCAGCGTCTCGTAGAGCTCCCGCTGCGGACCGGCCAGCTCCACCCGCTCCACCACCTCGGTCTTGGGCGGTAGCTCGGTCGCGACCTGCTCCTTTGTCCTCCGCAGAATGAACGGCCGGATTCGGCGGCTCAATCGTTCTCGCACCGCCTTGTCGCCGTGGTTCTCGATCGGCGAACGGAAGGTGCGGCGGAACTCGGTGAGGCCGCCCAGTAAGCCCGGCATGAGGAAGTGGAGCAGCGACCAGAGCTCGTCCAGGTTGTTTTCCACCGGAGTCCCGCTCAGGCAAAGGCGGTGGCGCGTCCGCAAAGCGCAAGCCGCTTTAGCGGCGGAGGTGACGGGGTTCTTGATGTTTTGAGCCTCATCCAGCACCACGAGGTGGTACTCGTGCGCGTTCAGCGCCTCCTTGTCGCGGGTGAGCAACGGATAAGTGGTCAGAACGATGTCGTTCTCAGAAATCTCCGGGAAATGCTTGGCCCGGCCGAGGCCTTGAAGCGTAAGCACGCGGAGCGATGGGGCGAACCGCTCGCATTCGTGCCGCCAGTTTGGCATCGTGCTGGTGGGGGCGACGATAAGCACGGGGCGATCGAGGCGTCCTGCTTCCTTTTCGGCAAGAATGTGAGAGAGCGTTTGGACCGTCTTCCCAAGCCCCATGTCGTCGGCCAAGATGCCGGCGAAGCCGTACTCGCGAAGGAACTGGAGCCAAGATAAACCGTCCGCCTGGTATGGCCGGAGCTCGCCTTTCAACGAGGCCGGCGGCGGAAACGGTGTGATCCGCTCGAACGAGGCCAGCCGTTGAGACAGCTCGCGAAGCTTCTCCGGCAGGTCGACCGAGAAGGCGCCGCCGGAGGCGGCATCGTCCAATGTTGCGAGCTCCGCCGCACGCTGGCTCGGCAGGCGAAGCTCTGCCGACCACTCGGCGACGGGGCCGAACAGCTCAACGAGCGACTGGACCAAGGGTTTCAGACGGCTTACCGGCAGGGTGAGGATTCGGCCGTCCGGCAACTGGTGGTAAATACGGTCGGAGTCCGGAACGTCCTCGATGCGCCGCGCCTTTCCGCCCCGCAAGAGGAGCCCGAGCGCTTGCAGGAGAATGGGACGCAGCTCAATCTTTTCGCCGTCTACGATGAGCCCAAGATCGAGGTCGAACCAGTCGTTTCCTTCCGGCTTGGCGGCGATTTGCCATTCGATCGCCTCGGGAGGAAGCGCCTGCGGCTCATCCTCGATTTCGATCTTCCAACCTTGCTGCCGGAGGACCGGAAGGTAGTTGGCGAGAAACTCGAAAAACGCCTGGGTCTGGGTTTCGCCGGCGGCGTTCGGAGATTCCGGTACCATCACCAGGGCTTTTTGCTGGTCGCGATTGAAGCGCCAGCCGTAAAGGTATTGCCCCGACTTCCACCCGGCGGCGTAGAGGCGGCGCTCAGCCGTCCTCTCTTCTTCTAGCCGCCGCTGAATGATGCGGAGGGTTCCATCCGGCTGCTTCCGCCGGATATCGGACGTCCCGATCGCCGCATATCCGCCGTACTCGAACTTGAGCGTCGCGATCGGAACCAGGTAGGTTCGCGCACCATCGCGCCACCCATAACCGGCATCGTACGGCACGAGCTGGCGAGAGACGTGCAGAACCGGGGTGGGAGGAGTAGAGGCGTCGATGGTGGCCTGCTGCTCGACCGGCAGGAGGTCGGGACGATTGGGGAAGTAGCGGGCGAGCTCCGTCCGAACCATGCCCGCGAATTCCGGCAA
Source organism: Fimbriimonas ginsengisoli Gsoil 348 (assembly GCF_000724625.1). Lineage (GTDB taxonomy): Bacteria > Armatimonadota > Fimbriimonadia > Fimbriimonadales > Fimbriimonadaceae > Fimbriimonas > Fimbriimonas ginsengisoli. The sequence goes on from NZ_CP007139.1 coordinate 1,900,336, forward strand.
AACGTCCGGCGCCCGAAGCAGGGCGAGGGCGACGTCCGATGGGAGGCCGGTGTCCACGGGGCCGCATTCGCCCGTGCGATGGTCCACATAGAAGAGAGGCGTCGTCGGCAGTAGAACTCCGTTCGGCACGCGCAGATCGAAACTTTGCTTGCCGTTGCGATTCACTTTCCACTCGGCGGCGGCTTCGCGCACTTCCCCAAGACGTAAGACCGGGCCATCCAAAGCGCCCCACCGGCATCGCCCGGTCTCCAGCATTGCTTCCAGGTAACGCATCCCCTCCACTCCTTCCAGTCGGAAGGATGCGGTCTCGTAGTCGGCGGTCGTCAGGTTCCGGGAGATCCCTTTGATGAGCGACAGGTCGACCCGCCGGATGAACTTGGGAAGATTGTTCGAGCGGATCGCGTTCATCGAGATGTGGTTGCGCTTGCCGGGGACAGCGTTCTTCGCCAAGCGAGTCGTGAGGAGGTCGACCGCGGCGTACCGATCGGGATGCTCGGGAGAGCCGATTCGGACGATGTAGCGCACCTCGTCGGCGTTCGGGGGAAGCTCCGGTTCGGGAAGGAGCCGCTCCTCGACGTTCGAAAGCCAGCGGGCGAGGTCAGCCGGGAAACTTGGTTGCACGCTCACGAGCGGGTCGGAAAGGTCAAACCCTTCTTCATCCGGAACTTCGATCCAAGGCTCGTCTTGGGCGATCCTCAGCACGGCGGCGGCAACGTGCTTGCAGTTCTTGCCGACCGGGCAGGTACAGGTTCCATTGATTCGCAGCCGCCCCCTCTCTCGCCACAGAGCAGTCTCCTGCTCGTACGGCAGCAGCTCGGTGCCGGTGACCTCGCTGAAGATCATTCCTGCCTCGGAATCCCACTCCGAGTTGACCACGCGCCGGCTGCGGGCGCACTCCTTGCCCCGAGCAAAGGTCGCGCCGTCAAAGCACCGGGCGATTGCGGCTTCGTCAAGGTGCACAACCTTTAAGGATAGTCGCTTACAGGTTCGATTCCCAAGGAAAGAGTGCCAACGTTAAGAAGGTTGCGTCATCGAGCTCTCTCAAGCTCTGGCGGCGGGTAACGTTCGGAGGTTCGAAGGGCAAACTTATGAGAATCGGCATCATCGGCTGCGGCATCATCGCCCAGCACCACATGGAAGAGTACAACCGGATCGACGGCGCCGAGATGGTGGCGTTCTGCGACGTGAACAAAGCGGCCGCGGAAGCCGCCGCCCTCAAATTTGGGCCGGGCGACGTAACCTCAAACATCCAGGACGTGCTCGGCCGGAACGATATCGACGCGGTCGATATATGCCTCCACAACAATCTGCATATGCCGGCGACGGTCGCCGCTCTCCGGGCGGGGAAGCACGTTTACTGTGAGAAGCCGATGGCGGGGAGCTACCGGGACGCGGTGACGATGCTGGAAACGGCTAAAGAGACGGGCAAGAAGCTGCATATCCAGCTCGCTACGCTTTACTCGAACGAGACCCGCGCGGCGCGGGAGCTGATCGAAGGGGGCCACCTTGGGGATGTCTATCATGCTCGCAGCAGCGGCTTCCGCCGTCGTGGACGCCCGTACGTAGACGGCTACGGCACGCCGGCGTTCGTTCAGAAGAAGCAGGCATCCGGCGGGGCCTTATATGACATGGGGGTGTATCACATCTCCCAGATCCTGTACCTTCTCGGAAATCCGAAGGTAGAGCGGGTGACCGGAAAAACTTACCAGCGGATCGATATGGACGCGAACCGGCGGTCGATCTCCAATTACGACGTGGAGGAGATGGCGTCCGGATTCGTGAGGTTCGAGGGGGACCGGTCGATGGAGCTGACCGAGTCTTGGGCGGCGAACCTGGATAATTTCGACGGCTCGTTCTTGCTGGGCAGCAAGGGAGGGATTCGGCTGAGCCCGTTCGGGTTCTTCACGAACATCGGCAACTTAGAGATGAAGGCTACCGCCGACCTCGGGTCGGCCCGCTTCCGGTGGGATACGGTGGTTGGAGACGGCCCGGTGTACGGGAGCAGTCAGGGGCATTGGATCGCGGCGTTGGAGGGGAAGGCGCCGCTGTTGCCGACGGCGGAGGTCGCGCTGAATACGATGCTGATCTCGGAAGCGATCTACCTCTCGCAGGAACGCGGACGCGAGGTCACGGCCGATGAGGTTTTGGAGGCGTCGGTGTCGAAGGCGATTGGGTTGTAGTTAGCGGGGATTTCTCCACCCCCAACCCCCTCCTCATCGCACAATGCATCGACGAGGAGGGGGCCCGGAGGTTAGTGGCCCGCTTTTTTCATCGTATCTCGGAGGCGTTTCTCGGCGGCGTCGCCCCAGTAGCCGCAGTCGAGTTGGATGAAGACGGAGGTGTAGGGGATCGTCAGCTTTGTCTTTAGGAGGAGGACGTGGAACGTCTTGCCGGTCTCGTCGAGCTTGGCGATGATCTTTTCGTGGGCGAGGGAGGTCGCTTTATGCTTCCCGAGCACTTTGGCGAGATCACGGCGGTAGGCCTGGACCCCCTTTGCGTCGGCTTCGGGAACGAAGGGGAGCTCGGCGTCCAGATAGATGGTCGGCCGGACGTGCGTCGTGTGCCCGAGCGCGGCGAGAACCGCTTTTGTGACCTCGAGCTGATCCGCGCCGGTTTCGACGGTGTCGATGCCGGGCGACGTTTGCCAAGGGTAGGCCGAGTCGGCGATGACGATCCAGTTCCGATGACCGAGCAAAGGAAGCTGATGGTGCAATGCCTCTCGCCAAGACGGCTCCGGCTTAACGACACCAACTCCCATGAGCGGCAACGCGAGGGCGAGGGCGGAAAGTGTAATCATGACTTTCCCCATCTTAAGCGATTTCTGGGAACAGGTTCTCTTGGCGTCGCCAATCTTTCCGTTCGGCCGGTTCCGAACCGGATGCCTTAGCAAAAGTGGGTTTCGGGAGCAGCGGCGACGGCGTTCAGCGTCTTGGTCAGGCGAGGATAGAACTGCCAAAGGTCGTTCAGATATACAGAGGGGGTTCCCTGCCAAATCCGCTCCAAGACAGCTCGACTCTCAGGGGTTGGCATCCAATCGAAGAGAAGGCACAGCCGGTCGAGCACCTCGGCTCCTTTCTTCGGTTTCGCGTCGGCAACGAAGGCGCGGATGCGTTTGATGATCGCATCGTCTCCCTTGTCCGGGGTGTTGAACGGAATCCTCAGCCCCAGCCGTTCGGACATCGCCCCAGCAGTAGCCCAGCCACGGCCTTCTTTCCAGCCCGACGGATCGCTCGGGCGAAACAGCGACTGACCTTGTCGATCCATGCTAGTGAGAAGCGAATAGAGGACTTGGTGAATTAGCTGGGGCAGCGGCTCTTCGAAGGTTCCCGGCCGCTGCCGCAACGCCAAAGTAGCTGGCCCGACGCCGGCGGCCCGCATCAGGCCCAGGGTGTAATCGACGGGGCTCTTGACCTTTTGGCGAACGCACCGGTCGGAATAGAAATCGGGCGAACGCGCGATCGCTCCGAGAGCCTTTCGAATATCGCCGTCGTTACCCACCCAAGCCGCTACTACGGGGGCCAGGGCGCCTTCGTCGGGATCTGGGTAGGCAAAGTATTCCCAGAGCTTCTTTGCGAGGTGAATCGCGGTAGCGGGATGCTTGGCGAGGATATCCAGCACCTCTTCGGCAGTTAGATTTCCTTTCCGGCCCAAGAAAGTTTTATCACCCGCGTCGTGCATCGCCATGGCGGGCGCGAACCCGGTAAACGGGCGGTCGAGCCGAACCGATTCCTCGATCCGCTGCCGATTCGAACCCGGCAACTCGAAAAAGACGTTGATGTAGCCCCATCCGGTCAAGGCTCGAGCCGCTTCTCGAACGTCGTCTTCGGAATAATTGCCAACGCCGAGGGTGTAGAGCTCCATCAGCTCGCGCGGCAGATTTTCGTTGGGGCGCCCTTTGATGCTGCGCGGCATGTCGAGGTATTCGAGCAGCGCGGGCGACTTCACCATCTCGCCGAGAAGCTTTCGAAACGAGCCGCAACCGTAGCGCTGGATGGCTTGTAGATACTCCAGCATCATCGGGCCGAACATGACTTTTTCGCTGGAGACGGCGAAATGGCCATGCCAGAAAAGCGCCATGCGATCGGACACTGGGTCGGTGGAGCAGAGCATCCGCAGCATCCACCAGCGGCGAAAATATTCCGCGGCGGCATCGGGGTCGACCTGGTTGTACCAAATGAACTCGTACGGTCCAGGCTCGAATTCGTATGGCTTGGAAGACTCGATCAGGCGGACGATCGTGCCTTCGAGTCCATAGGGTACGGCCCCTTCGACCTCCTCATAAGAGGCTCCGAGGCCAAACCTACGGTAGAGATGCGCAATCTTCTCCCGTAGATCCATACCGGTAAAGAATCGTACCGGCGGCGACGCTTCATTAGAGCCGAGTTGAGGGCAACGCCGCAAAAACGCGACATTAAAAGGCTTCACTAACCTGAACGTCAGTGGTAGTCTCGAAGTCGGTAACTGTAACCATGCCCTTGTTCGCGCCTTCACCGCACCCTCATTCGGCCGATAAGCCGAAGCATGCCGTCGTTCAGAAGGCGCAGCAAAAGCACACGGGCTCACCTCGAACCAATCTGCCGATGACCGGCGATTCTCGAAACGGACGTCCGCAGACGCAGACGACCGGTGGTGGCGCCGATACTCAAAACCCAGGCTCGACGGACCAGGTTCAGGGTCCGGTGAAGATCCTGATCCCTTCCGATGCCGGCGGCAGCTCGGCAAAGGTCGATATCCCCAAGGCCGGGAATCAAGGGGGCGGCAACGCTGGAGACCACAAGTTAAAGTGGACCCACGACGTCTATTTCGATGCGGGCGCGCAGGACCTGATCGGCACGTTCACCACTCAGATCCTTCGTTACGGCGTTCGGTACGAGCAGCACGAACTGTTGGTCTATGCGCGGAACGAAACGCTGGATACCCGTGGCACCAATCTGCCATTCCAGTCGATCATCTCCGGATTCAGCATGGGGGCCGCATACCGGTACTGGTTCCCAGGCAACCGCATGTTTGCCACCGTCTCCGAAGGCCAGTATCTCTCCGGTCCGAACAAGGGACGCTCCGACTTCCGCGTCGGCGCAGCCGGTTACTGGGATTGGAGAACCTCGGGCAAGCCACAGGACACCTTTACCGACATCTACGCCGACGCGTTTTACATCGATATCGCCAAGGACCTATTCGTCACCGGCCGCCTTCGTAGCGGGCTGGTTCTCACAAGGAACTCCAGCGGCTATGGGGTCGGTTACGGGGTTACTCAGTTCTTCGCTTCCGGAAAGGGGCTAAATGGAAGCGAAAACCGAATCGAAGGGGGCTTTGGCGTCGGCTACGTCTATGAGAACAAGGTTTCCCTCAACCTCGAGATGCGCGCCGGCTACGCCTTCCGAGGCTTGATCAATAACCGCGCCTACTTAAACCCGATGATCGTTTTGTCCGGCGGCTTCTAGCCGCCCGTTTCATCTCCGGCCACTCCTCCCGGAGGGCGGAGTAGTGGGCCGAGTTACGAACGCCGTCCCAGCCGGGCATGTCGCCGCGGAGGACGCCGTCGAACTTCATTCCTAGCCGTTCGCCGAAGACGGTTTGTTATGCCGCCACCTTCGGGGTTGGCTGCGGATGTTTGGTCGCTTGTCGTTATGCACATCTCGCGAGCCGACAGTTCAGCGGAGCCGCCGACAGTATTTCTCGTCGGAGAGGACGCGGAAGGATGTTAGGCGATGCCGCCCTTTCAGGGCTTGAGGAAATGGGTCGCCTGCCCCCAGGGCTTACGCCCAATACCGTTTAGATATGGATGAACGGGAGGCTTCTACTCGGGCGGGCCGCCCGAGATACCCACGGGCGAGCCGCCCGTGCCACTTTAACTAAACGGTATTAGGCTTACGCCCTGGGCTGGCGGATGCCGCCTTCGAGGCTGGATTGGGACGAGCCATCGTCCGAACCTTCGATCGTTAGCCGTCGCTAACCAGGGCCAATACAATGTGGCGGTTTCCGGAGGAGGGGGTTGGGGGCTTCGATTACTTTCCGGCTCGTTTGGTGGTGACGTCGAGGAGGTATGGCATGGCGAAGTCGTCGGGGAGATCGTTGATCGTGTATTGGTGCTCGACCGCAGGATGGTCGGCGAACTTCTCGAGAATCAAGGTTCGCTTGTCCCCTTTCGCGTAGTCGGCCACGGCGGTCTTCTTGCCGGCGACGATGCCCCAGTGGGCGACGCGGATCGATTTGCCGGCATCGGCGTTGCGGATATGACCGGAGGTCACGGAGACCACTTTGTACTCGTCTACGATGAGCGCGTCCACGTACGGCTTGATCGTGTCCGGCGCGGGAACGGCGGTGACACCGACGAGCTCGGCTTCGACCGTCGTGCTCTTCGTCTCGGCTTGGGCCGAGGTGGGGGTTTCGGAGCTGGGTTGAACCGGCTTCGGATTGGCACGGAGGGCGACCTCTTCCGGTTTTAACCCCTTGGTGAGAATTTCAAATTCGCGGATCTCGCCTTTCCAGGGTCCCTTGTCGTCGGCGGTTGAACCGAGGACGAGCTTTTGAGCCCCCTTGGGCTCGTAGGGCGTGGAGCCGACCGGCTTCCCGTCCCGATACAGGTCAGCCTTCTTGCCGTCAAAGACGAAGGCGAGCTTGAGCGGGGCGGCGTCGGTCACTTGGCCGATCTCCGTCTGCCGCCACTGTCCGTCCGACTGGTTCACGAGGAACCAGATATTGTCGGTGCGCATCAGGTGGAGCTGCCCGAGCGTCATGGCGCCAGTGTTCGAAGTGGAAAGGTCGGCTAACGTTAGGATGAGGGAGGTGGGCTTTGTGAGCTGGGAATCGAACGATTTCTGCCGAGCGGCGGAGAGTTCGATATGGCCGCCGTCGAGCACGATCGCATCCGCGCGGGCGGAGACGTTTCCAGTGGCCACGTAATCGCTCTTTGCCAGCGTCGTCCCGTCGATCTTCAGCGGAACCTTGACGCTGGTCGGGGTTCCGGTTTGGGCGGCCACGGCCGCGATCAGCAAGAACAGCTTCGTCATTTCAATTGAACTCCGTCGATAACTAAATTGCGGCCTGGGCAGTCGAACCACAGGCTGTCGACCCGTTTAAGGTCCCTAACTTTGTCGAGCGGAATCGCATATTCATGCCAACCTTCCGCGAAAGTCTCGGTCGGCCCCACGATCGATATCGCGGAGTAGCTCGATTTATCGTCCTTGTTCAAGGCGTACTGCGAGTTACGAACGAGATAAAGCGTTAGCGGTCCCGGCTTGCCATCTCCTTTCAAGAAGAAGTGGAGCTCCTTGGCATCTTTCCAAAGGAACGGCTCGATGTTCAGAAGGTGGACGGTTCCGTCTTCGAACGGCTCGACCGACGCGCAGTATTGACCCTGCGCCGCCTTACCGACGAACTCAGGAATGCCGCGGCCGAAGTACAGGTCATCGCGATCCTCAAAGTCCATGAGCATCGTCGGGTAGGTCGCGTTGGGAGCCGTGATCCCTCCCGCCTTCGGGATGTAGAGATCCGGGCAGTTCCCCGAAGCTTTGAACGACTTCGTTTCGATCTGGCCCAGAACGTAAACCGGAACATCCGGATCGTACACGGGGATTTCCGCGACGTATCCTTGCTTGGGATCGAGTACCGCCGGAATCCGATGCCAGGTTCTTCCGATCCAGTGGCCGGGATTGCCGTAGCTGTACATCACTTCGGCGCGGGTGGGATTCTCCGAACCTTCGATGTAGTACTTGTAGAGAAGCTTGCCGTCCTTGACCTCGAACGCGCCCTGATTGACGGTGGGCGTTTTTGGACCGTTCCCCTGCCATTGCCACATATAGGGACCGCTGCTCATGTACTCGTGCCGCGCGGTATCCGCGTGGTAACGATTTGGCGCCCAGACAAACCGCTTGGGCGACTTCAAATTCTTGAACATGATGATCGCGCCGTCGAGGGTCGCGAAGTAATCGGTCAGGGCGTTGCTGACAAAAATCGGCTGAGTGCCCCATTGCGCATAAGCGGACGGACAGTAGTTTAGGTATTGCTCGCGGGTGATGAGCGACTTGTCGTCTGCGCCTCGGATCCCGGAGAACCCTTTCTCGTCGGCGTAGTAGCCGGTGCTATTCCACGTGACATAGCAGGCGGGCCGGTTATCCAGCGCGTGCATGAGGGCGACCACAAAGCCGGACCAGGAGAAGCCGCTTACGACGACACGCTTCATGTCGACTTCGGGACGCGTGGCAAGGTAATCGAGGGCGCGAAGCTGGATGACCACGTGTTGGTAGATCCAATCCTTCTGAGGATCGGCCATGAACGTTTCGGTCGGCTTGGCGCCGCCCACCGTGTCCTGCTTGTTCGGGTCCGTGTTGCCCGACGGAGCCGCGGCGCAGAATCCGACGAAGCCGACTTCGGCTTCTCCCCGGCGCGATTCGGCTCGCGAATTGAGAACCTGTACGTTGGTGGCCAGGTTTTTGGCCCCCGCGGGATAGCTCATATAAGCGAAGGCTCGGATGCCGGGCATCGCCGTGTACCGAATCTCCTCGGTCACGACTCCATTCGCTTCGGTGCGCTTCATCACCTGAGCGTCGAGGGGGACCGAGTGGATCTTCTGAAGATCGAAGATCTTGATCACGGGGGCGTCGTAAATCGGCGCCTGCGGGGCAGGCAGGGCGGCAAGGGCAAGTCCAAGCAAAAGAGGAATGGGCATGGGGTTTTAGGGATTCTTCCCGCTTCCGGGTACCTCTACGTAATACGCCGCCGAGACGTCGGTGTCGAGGGTATCGAGCTGATATTCTCGCTCAAGCCTTGGATCGGCGGACAAAAGCTCGACGGTGATCCTTGCGGAGTCACCGGTTTTTAAATTGTCGATCGCCGTCTTCTGTCCGTCCCACACGCCGTACCGAAAGACGCGCACCTTCGATCCCGGTTTCAACCCCTTTCGGTGACCCGATACGAGCGACACGACGGTGTACTCGTGGGCGAGGAGGGCGTTTCGGTACGGTTTGATGAGCTTCGGGTCGGGAACGGGGGTGAAACTGGTCAGTTTCAGGTCCAGAGTGACGGTTTTGGTGTCGGCGAGCTCCGTCGGCGGCTGGAAAAATTGCTTAGCGGCAGCGGCGTTCTTGGCGATTTCCGTGGCGGACAGGGTGCGCTTGTAGGTCGCTAGACCCAAGATTCCACCGTCGGCCATCTGGGGGCAGCCTATGGTTACGCCGCCCGCGTGGCCCTTGCCGGTTGACTTCTGGCGTACGTCCCGGTCGTGGAGGACGCTGAACAGCTTGCCATCCAGGAAAAGTGTGTACTCGGAACCCTTAGAAACAACCGCCACATCGAGCGCCTCTCCCGGAGCTGGTTTAGAACCTTCCAGCCGTGCAGCTTGGTTTAGTAACACGGTCCCGTCACGTATGAAAAGGAGGGCCGTACCGACGTTCAGCAACTCACCATCACCCTTGGGTTTCAAGACAAACTCAGCCGTTCGAGGCGCGTCGGGGAGGCCCATAGGAATCGAAAGATAGTAATAGTGATAACGCTTCGGGTTCTTCAGCCCGGCGGCACGGAGGTCCTGCTGGGTTACCATTTTTGACCATCCAGTCACCGCCGGCCATATTGGATTCCGTTGGGCGATTACGGTCAACAGAAGAGGTAGTAACAGCATCAGTTGGACCCTCTAACTCCGGGATTACCCGCCAGATTCGTCCTGGTAGAAGGAGCTCTTCGACGATCGCCTCTCCCTCGGGAGAGGGGGAGGGTGCTCGTGGGTGATGCCTTTCTTCTTTTGTCGGCGCGTCTGAGAGGGCCGCTCTGGAGAGCGGCGATCCGCCAAACGTCACCGGACCGGACTCCCTCACCCCCAACCCCCTCTCCCTCGTCGGGCACATGCATCCCGAGGAGGGAGAGGGGGCTCCGGAGAGTATGCCTACAACTTAACTCCATGACATTCAACTCATTTCCAGCTTATGGTGCCGACCTGCAGGGTGTGATTGCCTGGTTCTAGATAGAGGGAGCCGACTCGGTCGAGGTTGGCGGCTTTGTCGAGGGGGATCGTGTATTCCTTCCAGCCGTTGGACATCGTGGCGCCATCGGCTACGAGGGGGAAGACGGTGTAGTTTTTCACGTCCTTGTCCAGGAAGTAGTTGGCGTCGTAGGCGAGGTACGCGTTGAGAGGGCCGGCTTTGCCGTCGCCCTTCAACCAGATGTGAAGCTCCTTCGCACCCTTCCACAGCGACGGCTCGATGTTGTTGAAAAGCACCGTGGAGCCGTCGTTCGGTTTCCAAATAACGGATCCTTTGTTGTCGCCACTGTCGGAGCGATCAGACGGCCAAGTCACGTCGCCGGTTCGCAGGTAGAGGTCGCTTTTCAGAGAGGGGTCGAACAAAACGTTCGGATACGGCGCGTTCGCCGCCGTAATGCCAAGCGAGGACGGGGTGATAAATTGGGGCCTGTTGCCGATCGCGTGGTTCTTCTCGGTCCCGATCTGCCCGATTAGGTACATGGGAACTGCGGGGTCGTAGACCGGAATCTCCGCGCGATAGGCGTCGCCGCTCTTGACGAGGGGGATGGAGTGCCAGGTGCGAGACATCCAATTGCCGGGCTTGCCGTAGCTCACGAGCACCTCGCTCCATTGCAGGGGAACTTTGGAGTCCACGGTTGCGGTGTAGACGAGCTTGCCGTCTTCCGCTTTCGCGGTTCCCTCGGAAATCGTGGGCGGCTTCGGATCTCCGAATTGCCAGTGGGTCTGCCAGGTCGGTCCGTTGCTATCGAACTCTAGCCTCGATGTCCAGGAGTGGTGCCGGTTTGGGGCGTAGGCAAACGCCTTTTCGCACTTGAGGTTGTTGTAAACCTCCATGACGGAGTCGAGCTTGGTGAAATAGTCGTCCAGCGAGACGCCCACGTAGATCGGCTTCGTCCCGGTGGCGGCGTAGGTGCCGGCGCCGTACATCTCGTACTGCTTGCGGGTGAAGAGGGCCGGCTGACCGCCCGATTGGTTGTTTTCGTCGGCGTAGTAACCGAGGCCGTGCCAGAGGACGTAGGCGGCGGGACGGTCGTCGAGTCCGTGAAGCGTCGCTACCATCAATCCTGGCCAGCTATAGCCGGTCACCACCGTCTTGTTCAGATCGACTTCGGGGCGGGTCTCCAAATAGTCGAGCGCGCGGAGCAGGGCGACCGTATGCTGGTAAACGTAGCTCTGCTTAGGATTGTCGCGGAACTGGTCGTCGAGACTGAACGGCTGCTGATAGCGGGGGCCGCCGACCGACCGGTCTTGGGCCGGGTCCTGGTTCCCATCCGGCGGAGCCACGGAGATCGCGAAGTAATTGTTCGTCGCCTCGACCTTCTTGGGAAAGGCGCGGAATCGGTCCACGACCATCAGGCCCGGCAGCTTGGTCGCTCCCTTCTTGTAGCTGAGGATGGCGAAAACGCGGACATTGTCGACCGACGAGAAGCGGACCTTCTCGAATACGATGCCGTTCTCTTCCGTTTTTGAGATCGTCTCCGGCTTGAGATCGATCGCGTGGATGGCGGCGAGGTCGTAAATGCCGATTTTGTCCCGCTTGATCCCGGCCGTCTCGGCGACGCCAAGGGCGGGGAGGGCAGCAAGAAGGGCGAAGAGCGGTAAGTGGCGTGCCATGTTTCGGATTGCTTAGCGCCAGCTCAGACCGGCGATTTGTAGAGGTTTGAAGTCGGTATCGAAGAAGATACTGTCCACGGCGGGAAGGTTTGCGACCCCTTTTAAGGGGATGCGATACTGCTTCCAAGTGGCGGGGAAAGTGTCTCCTATCTTCAACAAGGTCACGGGAGTGAAGTTCACTTGATCCCGATCGAGCGAGTTTTGGCTTTCATACGCTAGATAGGCGTTTAACGGAGCCTTGAGTTTCTGGCCCTGGCCCTTTAGCCACACGACGACCTCGGTTGCGCCCCGCCAAAACGCCGGCTCGACGTTCTTGATCCGGACCATGCCATCCCAGTAGACGGGAACGGTGGCGGCTTTCATACCGGCCGGACCGGGTTGATCGAAGAGCAAACCCTTGTCGTAGTAACCGTAGGTCGCCAGGTAGATCTCATCGTCCGCGGAGCCGGTGAAGATCTCATGCGGATAGGTCGCGTTGGAGGACGTCACTCCGAGCTTGGCCGGTTCCACAAAAATCGGTACATTCCCCCGGTCACCGTAAGCTCGGGTGCCGATTTGAGCGATGGCGTAGAACGGAACTTTCGCGTCGTAAATCGGCACGTCGGCCGATACGACCGCGCCGTTCGCCTTCATCGGAATTCGATGCCAGTTGCGACCGGTCCAATTCCCCGGCTTTCCGTAGCTCACCAACAGGTAAGCGCTAGTCTGGCCGTCGGCGGTGCAGGAGTAGCGGACCTTTCCGTTGACCGCGGAAACCGCCCCGCTTCCGATGCTCGGCGCATCTTTTCCGCGGTTCATAAAGTAGGTTTGCCACATGCCGGACCCATTGAATTCGTTCCGCTTGGTTTGGACCTCTTGCCGGTTCGGGGCGTAGGCGAGTACCTTCGGCGACTTCAGGTTCTTGACGAACTCGATCGTCGCGTCGAGCTGGGAGAGATCGCTGTTGAGCGGACTCGCCACAAAAATCGGCTGAGTGCCGTACTGGGCGTATTCGCCAGGTCCGTACATCTCGTACGCCTCGCGGCTGATTCGCGAAGGGAGGTCGCCGGAATTACCGTCCGCGTCGGCGTAGAAGCCGGCTCCCTGCCACACGAAGTAGCCGCCGGGCCGGTTATCCAGGGCGTGCATCAGGGAGACGACCATTCCGGTCCAGTCCTGACCCATAACGCTGGTCTTGGCGAGATTGATCTCGGGCCGGGTCTCCAGGTAATCCATCGCCCGAACGAGAGCCACGACATGGTGGTAGAGGTAGCTCTGCTGGGGGTCGCGGTTGAAAAGCTGGCGGTAGCTGGCTTGGATGCTATATTTCGGCCCGCCGACCGAATCCATTCGCTTCGGGTCGTCGTTGCCGACCGGAGGGGCGACGGAGATCCCGACGAACCCAGACTTCGCGTCCGCCGGACGTTCGATCGCGCCGAACCGTTGGGCAAACAAGATTCCCGGCAACGCCTTGGCTTTGCTAGGGTAGGTGAGCACGGTAAGCACGCGTACGCCGGGGACGGAGGTAAATCGCACGTACTCGGTGATAACGCCCGCGGACTCCGTCCGCTTGATCACCTCCGGGTCGAGCGGCACCGCTCGTAGGGCGGCGAGGTCGAATATGCCGATCTTGGCCGTAGCCTGCGCCGGTTTGCCGCCCCAATGCCCCAAGCGATGACCACTCGCCGCGGTGGCGACGAGGGTTAGACCGGCCAAGGCAGCGGAGCAGCAAAAGAAACGGCAGAAATTCATATTTAACAACTCAGGTTGGACTCACGCACGCGGCAGGGTGCGATGACGACGATCGCACCCTGCCGCTTAGCGCTATCGAACGACCGGGACCTTTCTCCAGCCCTGGCCCTCCGTGAATTCACGAGAGGAGAAGACCCAAACGATCATCTTCTTACCCGCAAGATTATCGCCTCTGCGCGCAAGGTTGATGCGTGCCGGAGTCGCTCCCGAACCCATCACCGCGACCACGTCCGGCGCAAATCCGATCCGCAAAGCGAGATTTTCGGGGAAGCCGGCATTTTCGGCAAGCATGTCGCCGCCGGTCGAAAAGATCAGATTGTGGCTGTCCCCCAGCAGAACGAGTGGGCTCTTACGGTCCGAAGCGACGGACGCCGATCCTTTCTTTACGACGGTGAGGCGGATCTTTTCCGGTCCGGGCTTGGCGCCGGAGATCATCCCCGCGAGGTCGCCGGTACTGACGGTGATCGTCTTCAGGGTCGGGGTGAACTTGCTCTTTGCCACCCCCTTGTACCAGGGCTGGCCTTTGATCTGCGCGGCGATCGCGTCCGCGGCGACGGCGATTCCGTTTCCGGACCAGTGGGTGTCGGTCTTGGCGTACAGGAGGTCACTCGGATGGTTCTTTCGATAGGTCTGGAAGATCGGAGTGAGGTCGAGCGTCTTGATTCCGCTTGCCGTTAACTTGGCAAGGAATGCGGCTTGGGCACTGTCGATGCGCGTGCTCGAGTTCGGAGCTTTACCGCCGACGAGCATGTCGGAGTAGATCGCGGCTTTCGCGGGCACCGGGACGATCAGCAGATCGACTCCGGCTTTTGCGCACTGCGCCTTGAAGTCGAGAATTGCGGGCAACGGGTCGGCGGCGGCAGCCGACGTGGCGTGGCTCACCTTGGCGGCGTTCGGCCCCCAGAACTCCCCCGCCGTTAGGTAGCGCAGCTCTGGAACGAAAAATAGCCAACCGTCGGTCCCGGCCACCGCTAGCGCGTTTGCCTTGCCCGCCTGCTCAGCCTTCGCCGCCAGGGCGTCGCGAATCCCCTGAGCTCCCTGGCCGAAGGCCATTCCTACCGCGAGCGTCAGGGTGACGCCGAGTCCGAATCTCTTTCCATTCATCTTCATTTCTTCTCTCCCCAAAAAACGGGCCAACTAAACCAGGCGTCCCCTTCGAGCTCCAAGCGGTTAAATCCGCCGTACTTCCCTTCCACTTTGCTCCAAGGGGTCAGCTTGAGCGTCACCGTCTGTCCTACGCCGTAAGCGGCGTCGACAACCGTATTGTTCTGCATCCCCCAGACGTACACGACCATGTTCCCGTTACCGATCTTCCCACTCACCGCTTTGATATCTGCGAGTTGAAGCGCAATGACGCAGTCTTTGTAAGCACCGGGTTTGGGCGAGGGGGCTCGCGCGGCGATTCGCGCCTGAACCACGATCTCCTCGGAGACGGCCGGTTTTGTGCCGCTCGTCTTGGGGGGCGACACGGCCTTCGCCCCAGTCACGGTGACGGAGACGACCCCGCTTTCTCCCTTATCGTCCCGAAGTCGGAGGGTGTAGACGCCAGGCGCCACCACCTTGCCCCCGGCGTCTTTACCATCCCAGGGGACATTGACGGTTCCGGGTGCGCCTTGAACGGCAGGAAGGGAGCGCACCACCTTTCGGTTCGCTCCGAGGACGTCGGCTTTGAATTTGCCGGGGGCGGGCAGACGGAATGCGCCTTGAGTCTTCTCTCCCTTCGCCGGATCGATGGTGGCCGGAACGGCGGCGATTCCCTCGAGCTGCCCACTCGGGTTAGCCGTACCGCCGACGGTAACCGAGGCGGTAGCTGGCTCGACCGGCTTTCCATCCTCGCCATGGCCGGAGATATTGAACCGATACTCGCCAGGTTTGACCGGCTTGTTATCGGGGCCTTTGCCGTCCCAGGTCGCCTGGGCGTCGCCATCCTTCTCCGCCTTGCCTTCGCCAAGCTTTACGACCGGGTTACCAGCCGCGTCGACGACGACGGCGCGCCAGTCCCCCTTCGGCACCGTGAGGCGCACCTCGGCGGTTTCTCCCTTGGTGGGATCGAACGCCGGGGGCACGACGCCCAAGATCTTGATCGGCGTTTGCTTGACGGGGACGACGGTAGGCGGCGGGGCAACGTGGTCCGGCTTCGGCGGTTTGGGGAGCGGAATGATCTTCCAGTCGCCTTGCGACAGGTCACGCATCGAAAACTCGTAGATGACGACCTTCTTCCCTGCAAGCCGGTCCTCGCGATACATCTGGCGGGCCAGGTCTTGACGCGAGGCAAAGGAGCCACCAGCATTAACCGCGATCTTATCGATCGGCCGGCCGAGGTGATAGCCGAGATGCTCGGCGAATCCGGATGCGGTCCCCCAATTCATTCCCTCGAGGGAGAAGATGTTGACAAAGCTGTCGCCGAGCAGCAGCACGTCCGCACCGTGGCTTGGCGCCCAAGGGACGTCATTCAGCAAGACCTGTTGGGTCGTCACCGTTTGCGGCCGGTAGATCTGCTGCCCCTTCGGTAGTTTCAGCATCTCCGCGATATCTCCCAGGGCGCTGATCTGAATCGGCTTTAGTGTGGCCGCCGGCATTCCCAGCGGGGGTAGCGAGACGCGCGCCTGGATGAGATCCGCCACCTTCGCCGATACGTCGTCCATCGCCTCCGGCGTCCAGTGGGTATCGGTCTCGAGATACTGCTTCCCTTGGGCCTTGCGCGCGAGCAGCTCCGGCGTAGGGTCGTACACCTCCACCCCAGCCTGCGCCAGCGCCGATTTGAATGCGCCGAACGAAGGATTCTGAAGCGTCGCGCCCTCGGCTTTGGGGCCGACCAGTATCTCCGGGTGGATCATCGGCTTCGTTGGCATCGGAACGACGATGAGCTTGATGTTCCTCGCCGCGAGCTGCTTGTTGAAATCGAGAATCCCCTTGACCGGGTCCGGCTGAATCTCCTTCGCCCCGTGCGAACGGGCTTTGAGGAAGGATGGCTTTAGGAATCCGTCGGCCGTGAGATATTCCACGTCCGGCCGGTAGAAAAGCCATCCAGGCTGGCCACAGTAAGCCTTCTCATTACCGACTCCGAAGACGCCCGTGAGCACCCCTTGAGTGGGCGAGAGCAGCGCCTGGGTGAGGATCGAAGACTGCTTGAGCTCCGTTTCGAACGACTCGATGCTCTCGGTGGAGGGGATCAGGCTCCAATAGTCCTTCGGCGTTTTGGCGGTGGCAATCTGTTGTTTCGTCGGCAGCAGGTTCACCGCTTGGTAGATCTTCGGCGTGCGTCCCTGGCGAAGCTCCACGACGTGTTGGGCGATATCGACGCCAAATACGATCCCCAGGAAACCGATCACCACGGCGGCCTTGGCGCCGGGGGAGAAGGTGGTCCCGTTTAAGTCGCGGTCCGCCTCTTCTTCGCGAGTGATATGGTGGCGCTTCGTCTTTACTTCGACTTGATCGCTCATCCCTTTCCCTCCCCTATCGAGTGCGGTGGCTTGCCGCCGCTCTTATCAGAGAGCCGGCGAGCCTTGGTGGCGGTGACCAATAGACTCTCATTCTCCACCCCCAACCCCCTCCTCATCGCAAATTGAGTGTCGAGGTCAAATCCGGCCTGGTCATGCGACGAGGAGGGGGCTCCGGAAGGGTTGGTTTGCATGGCTAAAAGATGAAGTAGATGAACGGGTTGTACTCCTGGGTGACCAGGATGACGATGGCTAGCACGAAGACGGCGGCGCAGGCGAACGCCTTGCGTTTGGTGAGCACCTGGGTCCATTCCCACGCGTCGGGCAGGAACCACACCAAGATCGTCGCCACGAGCCCGGCGAGCAAGTAGTACGGCTTGTAGAGCAGCCCCGTGGTGATCGTGGCGCTCGCAGTTTTCTCACCGAAGCCGAACATCGTCGCAAGGTAGCTGGTCGCCTTTGGAAGGTCGCTTGCGCGGAAGAAGACCCATCCGATGAGCACCACTAAGAACGTCGCCCCGCCACGTACGAGCGCCGGGAGCTTCCAATAAAAGCTCTCCTTAGGCAGTCCGCGCTCGACAGCGAGGGCCGTTCCGTGGAGAGCGCCCCAGATGATGAAGTTCCACGAGGCTCCGTGCCAGAGGCCGCCGAGCAGCATGGTGAGGAAGAGGTTGATGTAGTTCCGAGTCTTTCCCTTTCGGTTGCCGCCCAGCGGAATATAGAGGTACTCCCGGAGCCACGTGGAAAGGGAAATGTGCCAACGCCGCCAGAACTCGGTGACCGAGGTCGACCGGTAGGGGGCATCGAAATTCCGGGCAAAGACGAACCCAAACATCAAGCCAAGACCGATCGCCATGTCGGAGTAGGCGCTGAAGTCGAGGAAGATTTGAAAGGCGTAGTTAATCGCCCCAAACCACGAGTCGAATACGCTGACCGAGTGGGCGTTGAAAGTGAGATCGGCGACCTTGCCGCACGGGTTGGCGATCAACACCTTCTTTCCCATGCCCAGCATGAAGAACGCCGCGCCCCGGGCGAATTTCTCCATCGTCAGCCGCCGCCCTTCGAGCTGGTCGGCGAGGAAGGAGAACTTCAGGATCGGGCCCGCTACCAGATGCGGGAACATCGACACAAAGCAGGAGAAGTCGATGAAGTTCCGCATCGCCTTCGCATCGCCGCGGTAGACGTCGATGATGTAGCTGAGCGACTGGAACGTATAGAAGCTGATGCCGAGCGGCAGGATCACCCGGAAGTAGGTGTCCCACTGCAGGTGAGCCATGCCGACGTCGGCTACCGCGCCGTTATAGCTCTCCAAGAAGAAGTTGAAGTACTTGAAGAACCCGAGGACGACCAGGTTGGAGACGATCGACAGAACCAATGCCGAGCGCTGGACCTTTGTTCGCTCGCCGGGTGGAAGCGGGGCTTCTATCCTGGGTTTCCAGTCTTTCCAAAAACGCCAAGAGCCGTAGGCGATGACGATGCTCATCATCCAGTCCAGGAACGTCGTTCCGAACATGAGGAAGATGAACTTAGGATTAGCCCATCCGTAGAAGATGTAGCCTAGGATCGCCAGGCAAAGGTTTTTGGCGCGTTGAGGCGCCTTCGCGAGCGCGTAGTAAACAAGCAACGCGAACGGGAAGAAGTAGAACAGGAACAGCTGCGAACTAAAGACCATCGATCGCGCGAACGCTCCGGTAAAACTACCCGCCGGAACCCGGCATTTGAATCGGCTCTCAAATCTTGCGCGTAGGAGAGTTGAAACGTTATATCGAAAAATCGCCGTATGATAGAAAATTCCCTATGCTGACTCTGCTGGCCTCCTTCTTGCTCTCCAATCCTTCGATGGATCCACGTCTCGTGGGAGCGTCCCGCGAAGACGGCGCCGGCTGGATTCAGCTCCATTTGAAGGGGAAGCCGAGGGACATCGGCTACCAGTACGGAACGCTGCTCGCCGCCGAGATCGACGATGCGCAGCGGGCTCAACGGTCGGAGATTTCGGGCAAGTACGACTGGGATTGGTACCGCGTCACGGCCAAGAAGCTGTTTTGGAGCAAGGTCGATCCGGAATATCAGCAGGAGATGGAGGGGCAAGCCGAAGGGCTCAAGGCAAAGGGCTACAACATCGACGTCTGGGATGTGCTGGCCTACAACGCCAATATCGAGATCGGCGGCTACTACATTCCCACGCTTCGCGAGAAGGAGACGGGTGTTCGCCAGAGCGGCGCCAAAGAATCATGCAGCGCGTTCGTGGCCACCGGCAGCTACACCAAAGACGGCAGGCCGGTCTTGGGCCATAACCTGTGGTGGAGCTACCTTATGGGTGAGCGCGCCAACGTTATCCTTGACATCCAGCCGGAAAAGGGAGAGCCGTTTAAGATGGACGCCTTCTGCGGGATGATCCACAGCGGCACCGACTACGCGATCAACGCGGCGGGAATCGGATTCTGCGAGACGACGATCTCCGGCTTTGCCGGCTTCGATCCGAGTGGAATTCCCGAGTTCGTGCGAATGCGCAAGGCGATCCAATATTCAAAATCGCTGGACGACGTCGCCCGAATCTTCAAGACCGGCAATAACGGCGGTTACG
Organism: Fimbriimonas ginsengisoli Gsoil 348; assembly: GCF_000724625.1. Lineage (GTDB taxonomy): Bacteria > Armatimonadota > Fimbriimonadia > Fimbriimonadales > Fimbriimonadaceae > Fimbriimonas > Fimbriimonas ginsengisoli. The sequence goes on from NZ_CP007139.1 coordinate 1,919,678, forward strand.
CCAACACGTGGCTCATCGTCGACCTGAACGCGAACACGATCGGCAAGCTGGAGCTGGGCCTCAAGAATGTTAACCTGGCCACTACGGCGGACGGCTACTACGTTGGCTCAAACTTCCCCGAGAACCCAAAGCTGATCGCCCAGGAGATTCCGGGAGGTTGGGATGCGGATCCGAAGAGCAACGGTTGCGAGGCACGCCGTCTCCGATGGAACACTCTTCTCACCGAAAATCGAGGCAAGATCGACGCCGAATTGGGCAAGGCGTTTCTCGCCGACACCTACGACCAGACGACCGGTAAGAAAGGTGGAAACGACAACACGCTCTGCGGAAAGGGAGAATTCGGAGGCGCGACCAATACCAAGGTCGCTGATGGCGGCTTGCTTTCGAAACAAAGCTTCTGGGCCCGGATGGGAGTTTCCGACGGGTCGGAAAAGCACTTCGCCTCCAAGGGCGGTTTTCTCCACGACATCAAGTCGCAGCCCTGGATTTTGGTGAAGTAAAACGTTTCAGGTCCCCAAAATCCGTGACTCGCGCACCCTGCGACAATTACCGTATGGTGTTTGCACCGCCTAGACAAATCGGCCCGAAGGTCCGATTTACCCAAAAAGCGATGGACAATGGACCTATGAATCTAGAGGAGATGTGCCGTCGGCAGTGGCGAAATCGTTCCGCCGCAATCCGAGAGGTACTAGACCGTCGTCGCTCTACCCTCGCCGAAGCCGCCGGTCCGCTGACCGACTCTGAAAAGGTCAAACGGGACTCCGCCAATCGCATGCTCCGCGTTCAAGGCGGCCCCGGAACCGAGCGTAAGTAGCATTTCCTCGCCCGCTTGCTTGGATATGTGGAGAGCCGTCTCTAGGCCATGGGGCCTTTCGTCCGAACTCTTTGCAACGCCCAGTGTTCCAATAGAATGTGGGTGGCTTTCTGCACGAGTTGGCGGGGATGAAGCGGCAAGATCTGTTTGGTCTTGGTTGTGTGTTCCTGCTAAGCGGCATCGTGTGCGGTCTGGCTCAGCCGGCCGCGGCGGTCCTGGGCGTGGTCCCCGGCATATTCCTCCTGCTTCTGTCCCTCCGCACGCCACGGCCTCCGAAGGGCGTCGATTCGGATCGGCCGGGCTGGCGATAATCTGGGAATGACCCAGGAACAGCTACGCGATCTTCTTAGGCAAGACGTAGTGGCGGCCGCACCCGCCCTTCTCGGTTCCACGCTCGTTTATGGGCCGATGCGGGCGAGGATTGTGGAAACGGAGGCGTATCGAGGCGAAGACGATCCGGCCTGTCATGCCTATCGCAAGAGCTCGATGAAGAACATGGTTCTGTTCGGCGAGCCGGGGCACGCATATATCTATCTGAATTACGGGGTCCACTGGATGCTGAATATCTCGGCCCATCGGAGTGGAGATGCCGCCGGGATCCTGGTGCGGGCGGCGGAGCCGATCGAAGGAATCGAGCAGATGCGGATAAATCGGCCGGGGGTGGCGGATGAGGAGCTGCTGAATGGTCCGGGAAAGCTCTGCAAGGGGTTCGGAATCACGCAAGCGGTCAACGGGGTGGACCTTCTCGATCTTGCGGGAGAGCTCCATATCGAAGCCGCTCCGGAGCCGGTGGCAAAGGTGATCACCGGCCCGCGAATCGGCCTTGCCACCGGTAAGTGGCACGACGTGCCGTGGCGGTTCATAGAGGCCGACCGTCTCCGCTGGGTGTCCCGCCCTCGCCCGTCCGTTTCCTAAGGGGTTTCGGGGAAAGACATCGTCGGCGGTAATCTGCCTGCCATGCCGGCAATCGAGACTCGCGACCTGCGGAAGACTTACGTCTCGCACAAAAAGGCGCCGGGGATCATGGGCTCGATCAAAGGGCTGGTTACTCGCGAGAAGGTCGAGGTTGAAGCCGTGAAGGGGGTGGACCTTTCGATCGAGCAGGGGGAGCTGGTCGGCTTTCTCGGACCAAACGGGGCCGGGAAGACCACAACTCTGAAGATGCTGAGCGGCATCCTCTATCCCACCTCCGGGGAGGCGCGAGTTTTGGGCTACACGCCAAGCGATCGGAATCCGGAGATGCTCCGGCAGATCTCGCTGGTGATGGGCAACAAGCAGCAACTTTGGTGGGACCTGCCGGCGTGGGACTCCTTCGTCGTTCTGAAGGAGCTCTACGAGGTGAGCGAAGCGGACTTTAAGCGGCGAGTGGACCACCTGGTGGAGGCGCTGCAGATTTCCGATAAGGTCAATACGCAAGTACGCAAACTCTCCCTTGGAGAGCGGATGAAATGCGAGCTTGTTGCGGCACTACTCTATGCGCCCAAGGTGATCTTCTTAGACGAGCCGACCTTGGGTTTGGACGTGGTGAGCCAGAAGCGCATACGGGAGTTTTTAAAACAGCTTCACCAGGAGGAAGGCGGTACTTTCTTACTGACAAGCCACTACATGCAGGATGTGCAGGAGCTCTGCGACCGGGTGGTGGTGATCGATCACGGCTCGGTGGTGTACGAGGGGACTTTGGAGGATTTGAGCGAGAGGTTTTCGGATTCGCGGCGGATTCGGCTCGCTTTTTCGACCCCAGTTCAGGAGATGGATCTTGTCCGGTTCGGGCGGGTGGTGGAGCGCTCGGAGGAAGGGGCGGTCGTGGAGGTCCCCCGCGCGGAGACGGCGCGCGCCACGGCGGGGTTGCTAGAGTCGCTTCCGGTAAGCGACTTGTCGATCGAATCGGTGGATATCGAAGAAGTCATCCGCGATCTTTTCGAGCGGAAGTGACTTCGCAAGTTGTTCCACGTGAAACAGTTGACGTAACTGGAGGTCATCGTGAGATTCACAGCTTTAGGTTGCCCGTAGCCCGGGGATTTATCCCCGGAGGAACCTAGAACCGCGGCTAAAGCTACGGGCTACGGGCAAACCACACAAAGCAAATTTCCGAGTTTGAATGAGGCTGGCGGGGCTTACGAGGCCGTGGTTATTGGAGCTGATAGTTCCGTTTATTCGTGGCAGCTCGAACACTGAGAGTCGGCTCGGAACCTGAGCAGCAAACGGGCAGTGGGGGGCAGCCTCGGAGGTCACGCTCTAGCAAGTCATTCCAGGCAAGGGATCGGATCGTCGAAATTAGGGAGGATTTCCACTAACCCTTTCCTGGCCGGCCGCGATCGGCGTGTCTTCTACCACCACTCTGACTCCCTGTCCCGGTTCCACATCCGGGATGTCGACGTGGACCATGCCGTCTTGACCGACTTGGGTTTCGACCTCGATCCGATAGCTCATACCTATAGTATAAGACGCCTCGTGTACAATCTCTGAACCAGTCCGCGACATGGACCGGTGAAGGAGACAGTAATGGACTTGAGCAATATGCCGACGCGCTATGACGCGTCATCGACCGAAGCCAAGTGGTATGAGCGCTGGGAGGCCGCGGGCCTTTTTCAGCCCGATCCGGATTCCTCGAAGCCGGTCTACACGATCACAATTCCCCCGCCGAACATCACCGGTTCGCTGCATATGGGGCACGCTCTGTGTTATCCGCTGCAGGACCTGCTGGGGCGATACCGTCGCATGCGCGGCGACAGCGTCCTCATCTTGCCGGGACAGGATCATGCGGGCATCGCGACCCAGTCGGTGGTCGACAAGCAACTGAGGAAAGAAGGTTCGAGCGCCGCCCACATCGGACGCGAGAAGTTCGTGGAGCGCGTTTGGGAGTGGCGGAAGGAGTCGGGCGACACCATTCTCAACCAGTTCCGGGCTCTCGGGTGCGCGTTCGACTGGAGCCGTTCGCGCTTCACCCTCGATCCGGCCTATCACGACGCCGTGCTCAAGGTGTTTGTCGACTGGTTTGAGCGGGGTCTCATTTTCCGAGGCAAGCGCGTTGTGAACTGGGATCCGAAGCTCAAGACCTCGGTTTCCGACATCGAAACCGAACGCCAGGTGATCCGAGGGAAGCTGTACCACGTCCGCTATCCGTTCGCGGACGGCAGCGGCCACGTGGTCATCGCAACGACGCGCCCGGAGACGATGCTGGCCGACGTGGCGGTGGCGGTGCATCCCAGCGATAAGCGATATGAGGGGCTCGTGGGCAAAACGTTGATCCTTCCGTTGGTGAATCGCGAGATTCCACTGGTGGCGGATATGTATCCCGACCCCGCCTTCGGAACCGGAGCGGTGAAGATCACGCCGGCCCACGACGCCAACGACTACCAGGTTGGCGTACGACACAACCTGCCGATGCCGGTCATCCTCGATGAGACGGCGCACATCTCCATGGAAGGTCCGTACTTCGGGATGGACCGAAACGAGGCGCGTAAGGCGATCGTGGCCGACCTCGAGGCGGGCGGCTTCCTGGAGAAAATCGACGATCATGAGATCGCCGTCGTGATTTCGGATCGCTCTAAGGAAGTGATCGAACCGCTCCTGTCCGAGCAGTGGTTCTGCGATCAGCCGAAGCTGGCGGAGCCGGTGATCGACGCCGTGAAGCGGGGCGAAGTGAAATTCCACCCCGAGCGGTACGAGGCGATCTTCCTCGCCTGGATGGAAAACATTCGCGAGTGGTGCATCTCGCGGCAGCTCTGGTGGGGGCACCGAATCCCGGTTTGGTACACCGCGGAAGGGGAAGCGTTTGCCGGCCTTAACCAAGAAGATGCCCAGCGAAAGGCGGGCGACAAGCCGCTCGTGCGGCAGGACGACGATGTGCTCGACACCTGGTTCTCGTCCGGCCTATGGCCGTTCGCGACGCTTGGTTGGCCAGAGAACACGGCGGATCTGAAACGGTTCTATCCCACCAGCACGCTGGTGACCGACCGCAACATCATTAACCTGTGGGTGGCCCGCATGATGATGATGGGGTACGACCTGACCGGCGAGAAGCCGTTTAGCGACGTCGTGATCTACGCCACCGTTCTCCGGGAAGACGGCCGGCGGATGAGCAAGTCTCTCGGAACCGGAATCGACCCGATGGAGATCATCAACACGCTCGGGGCGGACGCCCTGCGATACACGTTGCTGAGCCAGACCGGCGAGAACCAGGACTTACGATATTCCGAGCGCAAGACGGAAGAAGCGCGTAACTTCGCCAATAAGATCTGGAATGCCACGCGGTTTGTCCTAATGAACGTCGACCAGACGCCTCAGGAGCCCTCCAACCTGGAGCCAGTAGACCAGTGGCTGCTGTCTCGCTTGAGCCAGACCGAAGCCGAAGTGCGGGCCGCGTACGATGGCTACGACGAACAAGGGGCATGCCAGGCGCTTTATCGCTTCTTCTGGGGGGACGTTTGCGACTGGTATATCGAAGTCAGCAAGCCGCGCCTGAACGACGAGACGCAAAGGCAGACCCCGCAATGGGTGCTGCTACAGGCGTTCGACGCGTTCCTCAAGATGCTGCATCCGGTGATGCCGCACCTGACGGAGGAGCTGTACTCTCACCTGCCGATCGGTGATAAGGCGCCATTCCTCATGTCGGCTCCGTGGCCGGTCTTGCCGGATTCGTTCCGGCAACCGGAGGCGGAAGCGACGATCGAGCGGGTGTTCGAGGCGACTCGCACTTTACGCGCCCTTCGGGCGGGGCTCGACCTTGCGGCAATGAAGCCGGTCCCGGTGGCTTATTACGAGGGGGATCTCGGCGGCGCCGAGCAGGTCTTGGCTTCACAGGCGTGGGTCGAGGAGCTGCGACGTGGACGGCCGCCGGAGGGCGAGCGCTTCGTCTCCGCCGCCGCCGCGGGAATCGACGTCCACTTGCCGATCACCGGCTTGGTGGACGTGGAGAAGCTGCTCGGGACGATCGACCGAGAGGTCGCGAAGCGAGAGGCGGAGGTAACGAAGCTGGAAGCGCAACTCCTGAACCCGCAGTTCATCGAGCGAGCCAAGCCGGAGGCGATCGAGAAGCTTCGGGCTAACTTGGACGAACATCAAGCCGCCCTTGCGCGCCTGCGCGAGCGTCGAGCCCTCTTTGCTTAGTCGGCTGCCCCCAACGCCGAGGTGAATCCTTGCGATCGCAAAGATTCACCCTTTGTGTGTCATACATGTTATGTATATATCACTTGTAGTGCTCGAAGCGGTTCTTTCACACTCTAAGTGAGGAAGCCAGGAGGCTCTTCGACCGCCTTCGGAGTTAGGATGCGTGGGCGTTTTATCCCCGGGTCTTCGACCCGCGGCTACGTTCTTAGTGATCTCTATCGGGGTCGGGCCTAGGTGTACGCCTCGTACAGGGGCGAGCCGCCCGTGCCACTTTAGCTTAACGCCGGTGCGGCCATATGTGTGACGCCAAAGCCTCAGGGGACTCGCACAAGTTCCTCGCCCCGCCACTCGAAGCTGATGTCGCCCTCCCGGTCGGTGCGGGCGATTTGGGCGCCGGCGGCGGTGATTCTTTCGAGGGTGTCGCTGTGGGGGTGGCCGTAGGAGTTGTCTCGGCCGCAGCTTACGACAACCCACTTCGGGTGCACCGTGTGCAGCCAGGTGGTCCCGGAGGCGGTATGGCTACCATGGTGGCCGGCCTTCATCACCTGGGCGCTCCAGTCGCCGATCGTCGACTCGCGGGTTTCCACCGGCTCCGGCGCGTCGCCGGATAGAACAGCCTCCGCCGGGCCAGAGCCGATCCGGACGAACATGGAACCGTCGTTCGCCTCGGCTCCCCGGGGCGGGCAGGAGAGGCGAAGAGTTAGGGTCCCAAGCCTTCCCATCGATTCCGGCCCGAGCCAGGTGATCCTGCTGGCCGGCATTCCCCAGGTTTGGAGGCGCTTTTCCATCTCGGGGTCGCGTCGAAACACGGCGGACATCGCGACGGTGGCATCGGGAAAGCGGCGAAGCAGTGCCGGCGTTCCGCCGACGTGGTCCATATCGGGATGGGAAAGAAGAATAAGGTCGACTCGATGAACTCCCAGCTCCCGCAGTTTGGGCAGCACGATCCGCTCGCCGGCGTCGAAGTGAGGAGTTACCGGCCCGGCGTCGACTAAGATGGTGCGCCCCGAAGCCTGCATGACCGCGCAGTCGCCCTGGCCCACGGAGAGGAACGTGATGCGGGTTGGCTCCGGGGAAATCCATCCCAAGCAGAAGCCCGCGACGATGCAGGTCGACGCGCCAAGCGACCACTTAAGGGTGGACAATTCGTTGCCTCCAGGTCAGAAGGAGCAGGCCGTAGAACAAGGGGAGCAGATAGGCGGAAAAACCAGGCACTTCGAAGTACCAACCTGGCCCGGAAAGGTGTTCCACGAGCCACAAAACCGCGCCGGACATGGGTCCGGTCACGCAGGACAAGATGCCGACCCCGAGCGCGGGGAGAATCCAGCCAAGGATCTGGGCCAAGAAGGCGGAGATTACGGCGACGGAAACCGGGAGGGCGACGAGCAGGTTTGCCGGTAATGCCGACAAGGAAACACCGCCAAAGTGATACGCAACCAGGGGCGTACTGGCCAGGAACGCCACCCACGAAACCCAAAGCGCCTCCTCCAGCTTCTCCCGCGCGAGGTGTCGCTTCGGCCGGCGATGAAGAAACAGCGCCATCGCGCCGACCGTCACGAACGAGAGCTGAAACCCCGGATCGTAAACCTGCCGCGGCTGCCAGAGCAGATAGATCACCCCCGCGAAAGCGAGCGCCGAAAGGGCGTCCCGTTCTCGGCGAAACAAGTAAGCCGATAATCCGACAATGGACATCAACACCGCTCGTACCACGGGTGGACTAAGGCCGGTGGCGCCAGCATACATCGTCAGCAGGAGCCCGACCAGGAGAACCTGGGCGCCCCGAGGAATGGGAAGGAGCGAGAGCAGGCCCATGAGTGATGCGGCGATTAGGAAGACGTGCAAACCGGACGCCGAAACGACATGGATCGTGCCGGTTTGCCGAAGCCGGTCCGTCGTCTTCGGATCAAGCTCGCCGTTCAGGTCAAAGCAGAGGGCCTGGGTAAGGGCGGCAGATTCTGGGGGAAGCCATTTCGCCGTAAGATCCGAGAAGGAGTGTCGCCAACTTGCGGCGTACTGCCACAGCCGGGGACCCGGCTCCAAGAGGTGGGCTTCCCGAACCTGCAACCGGCCAGTGACTCCGTGGAGAAGGAGGAATCGCTCGCTCCCCTCCCGGAGAGGAAGGCCGACCCCATCGACCTCGATACGGTCGCCTAAACCTACCGTGGGACAATCGGCCAATGTCGCCCGCCACGTGCGACCTGCTAGCTCCATGTTCACCGTGGTTCCATATTCGCCTACTTTCGGAATACCGACGACGGTTGCGGATCCGTGAACCGGCATACGCTCGAAAATAGAATTCAAGTCAGGAGGGGCCAGGATCAGGCCAAAGATTAATCCGATTCCTAACCAAATCCTGGCGTTTTTCGACTCTGCCCACGCCAAAAAAACGAGCGAAAAGAGCAAGTTTATCGGATGGGCAAGGGCGGTAAGACCAACCACCAGGCCCGCCCCAAGGACGAGCAGAGGACGGCGGCCCAGCATGTCGCGCACAGCCGTAACATAATAACGCGATCGTTTACGATCGGTCCCGCATTTGCCGAAGGCGGCGCTCCGCGATGTCGCGGATCGAGAGCTCGGTGTCTTTAGGCAATTCCTCACCGGTTTCCGCGGGGGGGATTTCCGTCTCAAAGGCAGGTGGCAGCGGACGAACGCCGAACCTCACATCCAGGAACAGGGCGGGGTCGCCGGCGCGCTCCCGGAGGCGTTGGAGGATCGTATCTTTCCGCATCCGCAGCTCCTGCGCCCAAGCGGATCCGGATACGGCAACCCATACGGTCCCTTGTCCATATCGATCGGGATAGGAGCGCGAGGCGAGCGCTTCTCCAACGACGTCCGGCCACTCGCGAAGGATCTTTTGCGCCCGGGCGGTGCGCAACACTTCGTCACGTCCGATCGCTTTTGGAAGGGCCTGGGCGGCACGCCTCATAACGGATTTACCGTACCTGAGACCACCTCGAACACCCGGGCCTGCTCCAAAATGCGTGCACCCGCAGAGTCCGCCTCGGTGCAGGTCAGCACCGCCTGTCCAGCATTTTCCAGGACGACTTCGACCAAAAGCGCGCGACGGCGCTCGTCGAGGTCGGAAAGAATGTCGTCGAGAAGCAATAAAGGGGGAACTCCCAATTCCTGCCGAGCCACTTCCAACGTGGCGATCTTCACTGCGATCACCGACGTGCGCTGCTGCCCCTGCGAGCCGTACAGGCGTCCTTCACGCCCCTCGATCTCGACGGTCATATCGTCCCGGTGCGGGCCGCAGCTGGTGCCTCCTCGGGCAACGTCGGCCATTCTGGTGGCGGCCAGCGCGTCGGCAAGGGCGTTTGAGTCCGCGGTTTCGTCCTTGGCGGCGTATGCGACGCGGATTTTCTCCCCGGATCCCATCCGAGCATGAGTCGTCTCGGTCGTCGGAGCAAGGCGGTCGACGAAGTTTCGGCGATAAACGCGCAAGGCAGCTCCGTGTTCGGCCAACTGGGCCTCCCAAGGCTCGTACAGGGCCGCCGGCACCGCATTCTCTCTGGCATCCCGCAACAAGGCGTTCCGCTGCTCTAAGGCGCGTTTGTACAGCGTTAAATGCCTGAGGTAGCCGGGGTAGAGGCTGCTCAGCTCCAGATCAAGGAAGAGGCGACGGTCGGTCGGCTCGCCGCGGACGATCGCCATGTCTTCCGATCCGATCGAAACACACGGAAGCCGGCCGATAAGGTCGGCCGCTCTCGGGAGATTTAGTCCATTGAGGCTGGCTCGCTTTCGAACCCCTCGCTCCAACGTGATTGCGAGGCGAGACCGTCCTTCGAGCATCTCGGCGGCCACAATCGCGCGGGATCGCCCGTCGTACACTGCTTCCGCATCTCGCTGCCCTCTCAATAAGCGCGTGGTAGCGAGGAGGTACAGCGCCTCGAGGAAGTTCGTCTTTCCCTGGGCATTTCGTCCAGCCAAGACATTGAAGCCCGGAGAAAGGGATAACTGTAAGTGGTCGTAATTCCGAAATCCATCCAGGATCACCTCGGCGACCCCAAGCTCGCGGATGCGAGTTTCCCCCGCCTTCTGTATGGAATCCGCTTCTAGCATTTAATCTTGTTGTTATCCTTATAGGAAGCTGTTTTGGGGAAAACATCTGGCGCGGGTTCAAGAGAAAGCGCTGACTGCGCCACTTTTAGATTCAAACGGGGCGAAAACCTACACAAACCCTAAGTGGAAAACTGAGTGGATAACCGGCCCAATGTTTAAGTTCTTAACGTGCGTTCTCCCCACGCTTCAGATCTTCCACACCTTTCCCCATGTCGTCCACGTTCACTTTTCGCCGAACGGGGATTTCGGCCTACCGGTTTCTACCGCCTAAATTGTGACAGGCCGCGGCTACAGCAACCCGTGCTGGCGGCCGTACTTCATGACCGTCGCCTCGGCAAGGTAGAGCGGATGGACGTCGGGGATGGCGGGCACTCTCCTACGCTCGGCGAGGGGGCGCCAAACCTCCTCTATTAGCTTGTTCTGGGTGGCGGTCGACAGCTCGGGGAAGCGGTCGCAGAACCGCTTGAGCGCGTCGTACTCCTGCGGGGTCATGCCGGGCAGGTCGCCGATTTGGGGTTCCCAAGGATGGATTCCGACGACGTGAGGGGCCGCCGCGAAAATCGCATGGGGCCGCCGCTCGTAGCAGACGACGGTGCCCGCGATCTGATCGCCGATCCGCTGCGAGCGGGGATTGGTGAACATCGCGATCAAACCGAGGAAATACGGTCCTGGAATCATGTCCGCGGGCCGCATCAGGTTCCGTCCCACGGCCGCCACGAACGTGATCGGCGTACCGTCCGCCATTCTCACCCGAATGCCGGCAAATCGCTTCCCCAGGGTCTGACCGTTCCACAAGCCCTCGAATAAGATGAAGTATAGGAACGGAAACGCCCCCAAAACCGCGAAGACAACGCCGACGGCCAGACCTTGGTCGATATTGGAAAGCAGTAAGCCGATCCCAATTCCGAGCCCGGACATGCCGGCAACGCAGAGCATGAGGTCCACCACGTGGGCGCCTACCCGGCTGCCAAGACCGGCTAACCGATACGTCAAGATCGTCTTCTCCGGCGTCAGAATCGCGAGATCTTGATCCACAGCCATTTATAGCACTCCGCGCGCATGAGGTTTGATCTTCCGTACGCTAAGATAGGTCCGGTCGATGGTACCGACGCGTAGGTTCTGGCTCATGGTGGGCATTGGAGTCCCGATCGCCGCGATTGCGGCGGCCGCGGGTTCGCCCATGCTGGGCTTGGTCTACGACGTGCTCCTCCTCGCCGTGGCCTACGTCACCACTCGGCTCGCTCCATCGACAGAGGGGTTGCGCCTCAAGCGAACGTTCGATTCCGTGCTCTCGGTTCGCGCTGCCAATAAGATCCTCCTGACGGTCGAGAACGACGGCGACGAAGAAGTTTCGGCCCTTTTGCGGGACGAGGCGCCGCCAACTTTTTTTGCCAGTAAACGAGAGTTTCGAGTGTTGCTGAAGCCGGGCCAAGCGGCGGAGCTCGTCTACCACCTGACCCCGCCCGAGCGGGGCGCGGACGCGTTCCGCGGCACCTATCTCAGAGTCGATTGCCCGCTCGGCCTGGCCGTCAAGGAGGTTAAGCTGCCCACCGAGCAGCCGGTAAGGGTGTACCCAAACGTCCTTGCGCTACGCGAATTCGATCTCCTCAAGCAGAGGGGCCGGCTGAAAGATATGGGGATCCGGCGATCCCGCGCCCGAGGACTCGGCATGGAGTTCGAGTCGCTACGCGAGTACGGCGAGGGGGATGACTACCGGAAAATCGACTGGAAAGCTTCCGCGCGCCGCGGGAAGCTCGTGGTGAAGCAGTACGAGCAAGAGCGAAACCAGTGCGTCGTTATCTGCATCGACATCGGGCGGCATATGCTCAGCGAGGTGAACGGGGTTCGAAAGCTGGATCACGTGCTCGACGCGCTCCTCATGCTGACGAACGCCGCCGCACTTGCAGGCGACTTCGTGGGACTCCTCGTTTACGCCGACACGGTGAGGCGCTACATTCCTCCCCGCAAGGGTCGAAATCAAGTCGGTATCGTGATCGAAGCGATTCACGACCTAATTGCTGAGCCCGTCGAATCGGATTCGGCCGGCGCGTTCGCTTACTTGGCTTCTCGTTGGAACCGCCGCGCATTGCTCGTCAACTTCACGGACTACGAAGACGAGGACCGGGCTCGGACGCTGGTCCAAGCGTTTGGACCGATGGCGCGGAGACACATCGCGTTGCTCGTGCGGGTGCTCGACCCTCGCGTGAACGAGGTGCTCGTTCCGCTTCCGGAGACGCTGACCCAAATGTACGCCCAAGCGGCGGCGACGGCGATACTCGAGGACCGCCGTTCGGCGGGAACCGTCGTTTCGTCTTCGGGAATCCATACTCTCGACAGCGAGCCCCAAGACCTCGCGGCCAGCCTCGTCAGCTACTACTTCCTCGTCAAGGAGCGGAGCCTCCTTTAACGCAACCCGTCCTTCCGGCGAATCGTCCGTGCGAGTAAATGCGACATGTGCTTGCGGTATTAGTGGTTGCGGTGCTCCTGGCTGGTTGTGGCAGCGGTCGTAGCCGGGTGGTTGGGACTTGGAAGGGCCAGCCGTCCAACGCCTCGGAAGGAAAAGGGCTCGTAGGCGCCATGCAGGGCATGGCTTCCGCGCTCATCGGGGAATCGACCCTCGAGTTCAACGAGGAAGGAAAGTTCAAGCAGGCGCTTTCGATCGGTTCCGAGACCGGCACTTATACCGTGAGCGGTAACGAGGTGCGGCTTACGCCCGACGGAGGACAGGGCAAGAGCATGACGCTCGTCCTGGACGGCGATACCTTGCGAGTTAAGAAAGAATTCGCCTCCGATCCCGACATCGTATTTGTGCGCCAGTCCAATGCTCAGCCATAAAGCGGTTCCCGCAGGCCGGAAGGTTGAGCGCATAATCGAGAAAAGCCATGGCTGACCTGCCACCCCCGATTCACGTTTCTCGCCGCAAATCAAATTGGGGACTGGTCGTGTTGGCGACCATTGCCGGGCTTATCTTGCTGATCGTAGCGAGCAAGATGTTGACGCCCAGCCGTGTGGTCCGGGTTGCCCACGGCAACAAGCCCCTGCAGGACGCTAGCCGCAAAGCCCAGGCCGAGTTGCCAACGTTCATCGACGCGCTCAAGCATAGAACGGACGGCCAGAGGTTTTTCGTGCGGGGAAACTTCAAGACGACGGGAGGTCCCGAATATCTATGGGTGAAGGACGTCGCCTTCGATGGAACCGATTTTCACGGAACCCTCGACGAGAGCCCGATGCTCTATCGGAAGGCAAAAAGAGGGGACCCCGTCACGATGAAACGGAACGAGGTCTACGATTGGGCGATAAAGGAAGGTTCTTCCGTTAAAGGCGCCTATACGACCAAGATTGTCGGCTCCGGCGGCTAGCTAGCCGTGGAGCGACATCCCCTGGATAATGCCGTCCGCGCTCAGGTCGAACTGAAACTTCAACGTGGTCTCGCCGAGCGTCACTGCGTAGGTTCGATGCTTGAGTCCCGGTTCGTCGGTGGCGGCGAGCAAGGTAAAGGCAATGAGCGGCCCGGCGGCGTTAAGTTGCGCTTTGGCGCCGGCCAAGAACTCGGGAGTCAGAAGCTTCGCCATCTGCGGAGACAGTTTCGAGCGGTCGAGATTGCCGCTCAACACGCTTTCAAACGTGCTCCTCGCCAGCGCCGTCGTTGCCGGATCGTTGTCCGGGATACCGGCCGCGGCGGCTAAAGTCAGCTCCGGGTCCAGAAAGCCCATCAGCCTCCCGGCGACGCCGCCCGGATCTCCGTTGTCGGAATTTGTAAGCACGATGACGGTGAGCCCATGGGAAGGTGCCCGGCGAATATCGGTTGTAAAACCGGGGATTCCTCCTCCGTGTTCGATAATCGGTGCGCCGTTCACTTCGCCCAAGGCCCACCCGAAGCCGTAGCCGGTTTTGTTGCCGGTCGAAAGGACAGTCTCCGTCCACATCTGTTTCAGGGCGGCTTGGGGCAGGATCTTGTCTCCGTACAGGGCTGCGTCCCACTTCGCCAGATCCACGACGGTGCTCTCCATCGATCCGGCCGCATACGGCCAACTCATATCGATCGGATCGGCGTCCGCCAGTTTGCCGTTCCGAACCGTGTAACCCTTCGCGTGTCGCCGGGCGATTTTGCCGTCGAGGGTGAAGTAGGTGCTTCCCATCCCTAACGGCCGAAAGATGCGCTTTTTCAGCGACTCACCGAGCGGCTGCCCATCAACTTTCTCCGCAATGAGGCCCAGGACCTCGTAGCCGGTGTTGCTGTAATCCCACCGGCTTCCCGGTTCGAACTCCAGCGGACGATCCTCGACCGTCTTCACGATCCCTCGCGGCTCGGTGTGGCGGAGGACCATCTTGTCCATCATGTGCGGCAACCCGGTGTAGTTGTAAATTCCGCTCGTGTGATTGAGGAGGTTTCGAACGGTGATCTTCTCCCAGGCGGCGGGCAGATCCGGAATGTGCCGGCGAATCGGGTCGTCGAGCGCCAGCTTACGCTCCTGAACGAGCTGCATAATCACCGTCGCGGTGAACTGCTTGGTGACGCTGCCAAGTCGATAGACGGTCTGGCCGCTGGCGGGAACCTTTCCCTCAACGTCGGCGAAACCGAACCCTTTGGCGTACGCCAGCTTTCCGTTTCGGACGATCGCGACCGACATCCCCGGCGCATTCACTTTGGTCTGAGCCTTGGCCAGAAATTGGTCGATCTCCGCCTCGGTGGGAGGGGCGAAGGCGTAGGCGGCGAACCTTAGGAGGAGCGGAGCGTACAGAAGCATTGCCACCCTGTACGGATGAGACCGCGAGAGGGGTTGCGCGGCTAGGCCATATAGCCGCGTGACCGGCTCGGTAAGACCTGGTCGATAAACCTTCTGAATTGGTCGACCGATATCCGGCAGGTCGTTGGGGCGTGGTTGCCGGTCTGGTATTCGACTACGACATCCCCATTCTCTCGATGAAGCGTGCAGAGGCTGTTGCCCGCGCTGACGTGGTAGCGGAGTCCGCTGAGGACCGAGAGAAGATTATAGGGGTCCGTCTTTGCCCGATGATTGACTTCCTCGTCTATTTCGGAGACTTGTAGGTAGCACTTCTCGTCCTCGGTTATCAGTCGAAGGCGCAAGGCCTCCGAGCAGAGTTCGACCGACGGCATATCTCCTTTGACCACTTCGAGCCGAGCGTGTTCTAACTTTAGGTTAAGAATTCCCCGCAATCGAAGAGGCTTCAAACAAAAAGAACCCGAGTGGAATCGCTTCCACTCGGGTTCTTTCGTCTCAGGCTTACTTTCCGCGAAGCTTGGAGCCAGAATTGGCGTCCGCGTTCTTACCTGCATCAGAGAGGGTGACCTGATCGGCTCCCATTCCCTGCATCTTCCCCGCACCGCCCTTTGCGGCCGCTTCCTTAGGGGTTGCATCGCCGGTGCCGGTGGGGGCCTCCTCGCCCTTGCAGCCAATACAGGCGGCAAGAACGAGTGCGGCAAGAGTGAGGACTCTTAGTTGGTGTCCCATAGATACTTGGAGGCGTCAGTCGTGGTTACGCTGCCGTGATCGGTCGTCGGCGTCCAGTTGGTACCGGAAGCGAGGAAGCTGATCTTGGACTTGGTTGCGTGGCCGTCGAGCCAAACGACCGGGGTCGTATCGGCATTTCGGTGAGCGACGCCGCCCGTTCCGTCGCCGGCGAGGGTGTTGCCAGCCTTTACGCCGGAAGAGAAGCCGCCCTTACCCCAGTTGTCCGCGCAGTACTGCGGAATGGTGTAGCAGTCCGGAACTTCAACCGTCGACTCGAGCAGCGGGGAGTCGGTCTTCGCATCGAAGCCGAAGCCCCAATAGTAACCGTCGCCGTCGGATCGCGAACCGCGGTTGGCGAGCATGATCGTCTCGGCCGGCTTAGCCGCAGCGGTCATCGAAATGGCCTGCTGAAGCGTTCCGTTCCAAGGCGTAAGCCAAACGTAGTTGAAGCCATAGCCCGGGAAGCTGGTCATGGTGACCACGCGGGAGTTGTAGGAAGTCACCGTGGGAGGGCCGAGCGGATCCTGGAGGATGTCGCCGTTCTTAACGTACGGGTTTACGAGGTAAGCCCACGTGGAGAAGCAGCCGCTGGAGAAGCACAGGGGGTCGCTTCCGGTATCCCAGTTGGTGGCTTCGACGATCTTGTCGTCGGCGTCACCGGAGTACATGATGATGCCGAGGCCTTCCTGCTTCACGTTGCTAAGGCTAGCAGCGGACTTCGCGGCGGCCTTGGCCTGGGCGAAGACGGGGAACAGGATAGCGGCAAGGATCGCGATAATCGCGATGACGACTAGAAGTTCGATAAGGGTGAAACCCTTTTGGCTACGAATCATGGATGCACCTCAGAAGCTTAGGATAAAGAAATAAATGGAACCGACGGCAACTTAGTTGGCCATCGGCAACCAACTCGTGCAGTTTAGCAGCACCGGAGATATTCTCCAACACCTTAATCAAAAATCTGAAAAGAACAGCGAAAAAACGCGCACGTCTCGCTTTGGAAAGCCGTCTGGTGTGCCTTTTGGCCTATTTTTAGTAAGACATCCGCCGGCTTTTGAGATGTAGACTCACTCTCTCGCAACGAAGCGAATAGAGCCAAGCCGTGGAGCCGACCCGACAAGAGTTCCTGCATATCTCCCAACCGGAGAAGATCCTTTTTTACTTCCTCGTATACGCAAGCCTTGCGTATATGGCTTGGCAGATCGCTCAATGCGTTCGATCTTGGCGGCAGGGAAGGCCGATCGATACGCTTCGCCCCGGTTGGAAATATTGGCTGCCTACCAGAGCGGCAGCGGCAAAATGGCTTGGAAACGTTCTGAGCTACGTCCTCCTTCAGAAGAAGGTCCGCTCCTCGAGACCCAAGTCGGGTGCTCCGATGCACCTGATGATCTTCTACGGATTCGTATCGCTGGTGCTTGCCACGACGCTCTTGGCGATCAACACCTATGGGCCAGTTAAGTTTCATCATGGCACTTACTATTTGGTGTACGAGACAGCATTCGACCTTCTCGGATTGCTGTTGGTTGTAGGGGTTGGATGGGCGTTTGTTCGGCGAGCGATGGCTCTTGGCAAGGAACTCGGAGCCGCCGCGCTTCGAGAGCCGGATCCGGAACAAGCGGCAAAGCAGGCCGTAGACCGGAGGCGGTGGCCGATGAGCCACTCGATGAACGACTTCTGGACGCTGGGTCTCCTATTGGTCATCGGCCTCACTGGGTATTGGCTGGAAGCGTGCCGGATCTCGCTCGACACTCGAAGCTTCGACAGCGCGTCGATCGTCGGCTTCCTGTGGGCCAAGGCGCAGGGACCGGTATCGGTGGGGCTCTATCGCTTCGCCTGGTGGTTCCACATGGTGTGGATCTTCGTGTTCTTCGCCGTGATCCCCAAGATGCGTCTTCGGCACATCGTGATGGCGATCGCGAGCACCGCGGGCAAGCCGGAGCGACCGATGGGACACCTGCGGACGATCCCAATGGAGGAGGTCGAGCAGACCGAGCAGGTCGGCGTCAAGCTGGCCAAGGATTACTCGCGGTGGCATCTGATGTCGCTCGACGCCTGTATGGAGTGCGGACGGTGTACGGAGGTATGCCCGGCTTGGAACGTCGGCAAGGTTCTCAATCCAAAGCAGGTGGTCCAGGACATCCGGGGCGCGTTACGCGACGGAA
Source organism: Fimbriimonas ginsengisoli Gsoil 348 (assembly GCF_000724625.1). Classification (GTDB taxonomy): domain Bacteria; phylum Armatimonadota; class Fimbriimonadia; order Fimbriimonadales; family Fimbriimonadaceae; genus Fimbriimonas; species Fimbriimonas ginsengisoli. The sequence continues at coordinate 1,937,296 of NZ_CP007139.1, forward strand.
CCGAAGTGGCGGCGGCGGTAAGCGAGGAAGCGCTCTGGGCGTGCACCACGTGCAACGCGTGCGTCGAAGCGTGTCCAGTGCTCATCCGTCACGTCGACCTGATCGTCGATTCGAGACGAAATCTTGTCAGCGAGGGAGCCTTGAGCGGGCCGGCGGCGACCATGCTTCGGCAAACCGCGAGCACGAGCAATGCCTGGGGTCAGCCGGCGAGCAACCGTGAAGACTGGATGAAAGGGCTTGAGATCCCGCTCTGTCGGGATGGAGTGGAGTTCGAGTACCTCTTCTGGGTCGGCTGCGCCGGGGCTACCGATCCGGGAGCGATCAAGACGACGAAGGCGGTGGCGGAGCTGCTCACAAAAGCCGGAGTCAAGTTCGCTTGCCTCGGCCGCGAGGAGGCTTGCACCGGTGACCCGGCTCGGCGAGTCGGCGAAGAATTCCTGTTCCAAGACAAGGCCGCGCAGAACGCGGCGACGTTCGAGAAATACGGGGTGAAGAAGGTGGTGACGACCTGCCCCCACTGTCTGAATACGCTCAAGAACGAATACGGAGAATACGGGGCTTCGATGGAGGTGTTCCATCATTCGCAGCTTCTCCAGCAGCTCGTGCGAAAGGGCGACCTCGTCGCGGCGAAGCCGCCTAAGGGTGAGGTCGTCTACCACGATCCGTGCTACCTTTCCCGGGTCAACGAAGAGAGCGAGGCGCCTCGCGAGGTCGTGGCCGGGATGTCGGATCCGGAGCACAAAGGGAAGAAAACACTTTGCTGCGGCGCCGGGGGCGGCCGCATGTGGATGGAGGAACCCCCTTCGCAACGCCCGGCGAATCGCCGTACGGAAGAGCTCTTGGCAACCGGGGCGACGACGGTAGCGGTCGCATGTCCGTTCTGCCGGATCATGCTCGGCGACAGCATCAAGCAGGCCCGGCCAAACGACGAGATCCGTCTTCTCGATCTGGCCGAGATGCTGCAAGAAGCGAACACGACCGGGGTTACGCCCTAGGCAACATGAACGGCGGGTCGCTTTTCGGGGTCGGGCTCGATTCGGCGGAGAATCTCGCGGGTCAGAGGGGCAATGTCTCCGCGGCCGGAGAAGAGGTATTTGACCAGGTAGAGCGCAGGGTGACGCTCGCCCCAGTTGAAGTAAATGTGCGGGCGCTCGTTCGTTAGGTCTCGAATCTTGAGCGCCAAGGCGGCGATGGCGTTCGGCACCGCGGTTCCGGTGATGCGTAGGACTTGATACGGTCCTACCTCGGTGCCTTTTACCTTGACCACGCCGGCAAACTCGGAGGCGTCCGGAACATGGACCTCTACGAAGAGAACGCACTCGTCGGGAGCGATGTGGTGGTCCCGCCTGGCCTCTCGATCTTGCCGATCGTACTCGGAAATGTCTTGGGCCTCCGGCCGATTGGGCACCAAACAGATTCGGTGAGTGCCGCGATCTACGGCGTCTCGCACGAAATTAAGAGCCTGAACATCGAGGTCCACGCGGTCGACCCGCAGCTCCAGCGTTCGCCAGATTCGCGACACGAAGGAGATGAGGACGATGGTGAGAATGAACAGGCTCGCGATGCGGAGACCATCTGGCCGCTCATAGACGTTAACGATGGTGGTGTAGGCGAAGACGAAGGCGATGAAGCCGTACAAGAAGGTAATCCGCCCCGCCTTTCGCTGGCGGGCGGAGATGGTGACCGCGACGGCGGCACTCGTCATGAGGACCAAGACGCCCGTGGCATAGGCGCCGCCCTGCGCGTCGACGTCCGCGCGGAAGACCATGGTGACGGCAAAGGCGATTCCGGTGAAGACGAGGACGAGCGGCCGGACCGCTTTGGTCCACTCAGGGGCCATGCCGTAGCGCGGCAGATAACGCGGCACGATGTTCAGCAGGCCGGCCATCGCGCTCGCCCCGGCGAACCATAGGATGAGGATCGTGCTTACGTCGTAGAGCGTTCCGAAGCCGTTGCCGAAGAATTTGTGCGCGAGATAGGCGAGGGCGCGGCCGTTTGCTTCTCCCGCCGGGTGGGAGGCCGTTGCGTTAGCAAACGCGTGCTCAGGGATGAGGAGCGTCGTGATGAGGCTGCTCGAAATCAAGAAGACGCTCATGATGATTGCCGCCGAGGCAAGCAATCGGTGGGTGCTCTTGATCCGGCCGGCCGGGTTTCGCTCGGTGTCCGTGGACCGTCCCTTGACCAACGGCATGACGGCAACCCCGGTCTCAAATCCTGAAAGGCCAAGGGCCAGCTTCGGGAAATAGAAGAGCGACAGTCCCAGGAGCAGAAGAGGGTTCCCGCCATGGAACTGGGTGAGCTTCGTCTGCCAGTCGACAAAGTAATGCGGGTGCGCGGCGACCCGCATGATCCCTTCGAACACAACGACCGCGTTCAGAGCTAGGTAACCGATGACCAGAACCACCGCGATCCCCACGGCTTCGCTGAATCCTTTGAGGAAGACAGCGCCAAGGATCGCGACGAGCGCCAGCGTGACCGGAACGGCCTTTCCCTCCAGCGAACTTTTGAAGTACGGGTTCTCGATAAGGTGCGCGGTGGCGTCGGCCGCGGAGAGCGTGATGGTGATCACAAAGTCGGTTGCTACGAACCCGAGCAAAGCCAAAACGAAGAGCTTCCCTTGCCACCACGGCAGGAGCTTTTCGAGCATGGCGATCGAACCTTCACCGTGGGGGCTTTCAATCGCGACCCGCTTGTAAATGGGAAGCGCGCCGAAGAGGGTGAGGAGGACGAGAATCAGAGTCGCCATGGGCGACAGCGCGCCCGCGGCGAGGGCGGCGATGCCGGGTTGGTAGCCGAGCGTCGAGAAGTAATCGACGCCGGTGAGGCACATGACCTTCCACCACGGGCTCTGGTGGTGCCCCTTCTCCGTCTCGTACGGCCCCTCCGGTTCCCGCAGGAATCCCTGGAGAAGCCACCGCTTGAAGGGGGAGTTGACCTTGGCTTCTTGCACTGCTTAGCGATGCTACTTCACCGGGGCCGGTTCCGTTGCTGTCGGGGGTGGTCGTGCTTTCCTGCGACTGGTGCTCGGAAGCATCGCCGGGCCGGCCTTTAATGGCGCATGGCGGATATTTTGGGCTGGATTGTCGGAGCCATTTTGGAGGCAGTCGCCGAGTTTGTGGTTGAGCTCCTACTGCACCTTGTCTGGCAAATGATAACTTGGCCGTTTCGCGCGGCATGGGAGTGGGCGAGCCGTCGCTTCGACTGGTAGCTGTTTCTCAGACCAGTGCCACCTGCAGCCGGGCCGTGGTGACTAATGAAGTTGAGATGTGGTTCCTAGAGCTTCTCTTTGATTTCTTGACTTGGTTCCCTTGGATGGAGGGAACGGACGACTGGAAGCCGCTGTCCGGCAAGAGGGAGACCGTGTCGGATGGATTGGGAATGCGAACGGTGATTTGGGCGGAGGATGGCTCGCAAACTACGAGCCCGATTCGGGAGAGGCAGGGTTAATGGAGGAACTATACGGCTGCCTCGTGCAATGCGCCTTTGAGTTCCTCGCCGCCCCGGGATTTTCGCAAGATGTCATCTCCGCGAAGGGGACCAAGCCTACAGTCGATGCACGGTCGCCCAGATCTCGCGTTTCGCGTCGAGATCGCGGTTCTGCTTCCGGCCTTCGATCAGGTCGAGCATCAGCGTCGCTATCCCGAATGGACGAATATCCAGGTTGATGCCATCTCCCGTTCGCTCTCCCATAAGGTTCGTCTCCGCCACCGAGGCGACGGACGCGGCGAAGGATAGCTTGGTAGGGCCACCGACTCCGTCGAGCTCGACCAATCGCACGACGTACGGGTAGTCCACGCCGAAACTGCTCGCGGCATAACTCTCCAGCCCGCGACCACTCTCTAAGGTCTCCCGGTAGAGCGCGGCGATGGCGACATGGGGCGAGCCACATTGGGCGGCGGAAAACGAAGCGGGAAGGTCGCCACCGGAATGCAGCTTCATCGCTACTCTGGTGGGGCGGAGGAAGGTTTGGGCGGCCCGCCAGCGGTCGGAATGACTCAGGGGGCCGTGCGGAATCAGGCGGTAGGAGGCTTGGAAGCGGTCGATCCAATACTCTTCGTCCCAGGGGTCGAACATCGTCAGCAAATTGCGGACGCTCCCCTGTTCGTCGTGGAACCACTGAGGGCTGCCGTCGTGGAGGATCAGGAGGCCGCGGTCTTCTGCCAATAAGTCGACCAGGCTGTAGGCGTCGAACGGAGCGACGACGTCCTCGAACCACTGCTTCGAGGTCATCCAATCCCCAGTGGGATACTTCTTCTTGAAAACGCCCGACCGCTCGATCGGATGGACGGCATAGGGCGAATCGGTCACCACGGACTGGCTGCCGCGGATCTGGAAGGCGGTCTGGAGTCCGGCGTTCATGCCTCCATCCGGACGGCGGAGCGAGGCGGCGGTTAGGGAAACATCTACGGCGGCTGCGTCCGCCGGTAACTTGACAAAGGCGCGGATGCCTCCTTCCACGGGATGCTGGAACCGTACGACGAGATCCAACGATTGTGGATCGATCGAAATCGACTCCACGGCGAATGACGCCGGTTGTCCGCCTTCGATGCACGAAAACTGGAGGAGGGGCAAAGACTCCTCGAGCGCCCCTTCCGGCCACTCCGGCGAGGAGATCTGCGCGATCCGTCCCTGAGAATCGACGACGACTTCGATCTCGCCCCGGCGTCCGATCGCTCCCCCATCCTTGAGCTCCCACGCGGGGCCTTTCGCCTCGAGCTGCTCGGGAGAAAACGACCTCCAGCCCAGCGCGGGGACATCCCGAGCCACGACCGGTTCGCCGGTCACCGGATGGAAAAACGTATCGCTCACCGGCCAGCCGAGTGCGTTGAACACGACGAGATCCCCTTCGGCTGCGTCGATTCGGCGAGAAAGTAGATCGCAGGTTCGGTTCAAAACGTGGCCGCTTAGGCTCAGGCTGCGTTCGTAACTGAACCGGCCGATGTGCCCGCAGAGCCCTTCGCATTCGTCGTTATCGTGGTGTTGCGCCTGCAGCAGCTCTCGCCAAGCTTCCTCCAGTTCCCAGGTGGGATACACATCCCACTGCGCGTACGGCCGGCCGAATAAGCCGGCGACCGCCGCCAACGTTTCCGCATCGAGAACGCTTTGCTCCGCCTTGCGGCTGAGGCGGCGGAACAGGTCGCCGTTCTTGCCGAGCGACATTCCGTGGAACACCTCGTGCGGCTTGTACCGCCGGGGTTGTAGATCCGCCACCGGCCACGTGCGGAGGTACTCGCCAAGCGTGGAAAACCGGAACTCGAACCTCGGATCCGATAGCAGCTCTTTCGTTTTTGGTAGGAGAACCTGGGATCGGCACATCCAGTCGGGAGAGGGCATGAGCTCCAACCACTGCAAGATCAGGGGCGGTTTTTCATCTTTGGACTGATCGTGCAGTTGGGAAAGGAGGACGTCGACGTCCTCCGGCCACTGATGAAGGTTTAGCCGGTTCCGCGTTGCTGCTCGTAGCGTGGTTCCGTCGTGGCCCGTCCAAAGAACGACCGGCGCCTCTTCAAACGGGATCTCCGGCGTGTGCCAAGTCCACTGGAAGAAAAGCGACGCGCCGTCGAACCCGACGCCGGAAAGGATCTGCGGGAGTTGCGGAAAGAAATCGAACTCCTCCTCCCAAAACGTCCTCGGCCGAATTCCTAACAGCCGCATCGCGCTTCGGACGCCGTAGATTCGCTGGCGGATATTGGATTCGCCGCCGTGGAGCGCCCCATATGGCTGACCATAGGAGGCGCCGACCACCTCGACGGTTCCGGCTTGGACAGCTTTTCGTAGTTCGGAAAGCGCTTCCGGATATTCGGACGCGAGTTTCTCGTACCCAACGCCGTCGAAGTTGACATTCCCCTTGGCGCCGGTCTCGTGGCAGAAACGGAGCATGTCGTGAATGGAGCCCGGCAGGACGTGGTAGCCCCACAACCACTCCATGTCGACCCAATGCATGTGGTTGCCGAACGTGTAGTAGATAGGGAGCGGACGGGACACGCCGCAAAGTATGCGCCGATCCGGTCTCCGCCTCTAGCTGGGGATCGACAATGGCGGTATAAGACTGCACGTCGGCGGAGCCTTTCGATGGTTAAAACCAACCTCACTCCGCTTGACCGAAAGGTTGGTCGCCCCAGAAGAGGTCGTAAATTTACTCGCGAAGTACTCGAGCCGGTGGTGAAGGAGTCGACCACATTTGTCGAGGTTTGCGAAAGGCTCGGGGTACGGCCGAATGGGATCACCGCCACCCTCATCGGCCGTTATGCACGCGAATATGGGCTGGATACGTCCCACATGACCGGCAAGCCAAAAGTGAGATTGAGCGCCTCTCGTCTCTCATGGGAGAAAGTGCTGCAGGCTCATCGCATACCTCGCCGGGAGACGGTGTCGGTTCTTCGCCGGGCGATGATAGAGAGCGGCATTCCGTACGCATGCTTCGATTGCGGCAATCCAGGCGAGTGGCGAGGCAAGCCGTTGGCCCTAGATATCGACCACATAAACGGCGATCAACTGGACAATCGGAGGGAAAACTTACGTTTTGCGTGCCCAAATTGCCACCGCCAAACTTCGACTTGGGGTAGAACTATAGATCCGTTTGCGGCGGTGTTGGAATTGGTAGACAAGCATGCTTGAGGTGCATGTACTCGAGAGGGTGTGAAGGTTCGAGTCCTTTCCGCCGCACCAAAAAAGGATTACAATAAAGCCCCTCGAATTTCGAGGGGCTTTTTCGTTGCACTTGCAGTCAGACGACGGTGTTCGACGTCGCTTCGGAAATGGAAAATCCGCAAAGTCAGAGGACCCCTCCAAGCCGCGATCAAGGGATCGCCACCTTTGTCTTGGTCGGTTTCCGACGTAAGCCGGCCGCCGATATCGGAGGCGAGCCCGTTCAGGCCACCAAGAGCGAGCTGACGGCTCGGTTCGCCCTTCCTTCGCAGGCCGTCCGCGCGGCCGTGGCGGCGGTAGCCGCCGCAACCGACGACCGGTATGCCGCCATAACCACCGGCGAGTACGGTCCGGACACCTTAGATTCGCTGATGGAGCGGCTGAAGGCGATCAACGCGGTCGGTCAGCCGGGACAAGTCGTCGTCTCGCTCGGGACCTTGGAGATGGTTCGCACCTCCCTCTCCTCGGAACTGGAGTTTTCCGATCTAGGGACGATCGAGGTGCTTCCCGGTCACTTCGAACGGTTGTTCCTGGTCGCAAACGAGGCGCTTCGGAGCGCGCCCGCGCGGCCGGTCATCCGGCCCGACAATCGACGGTCGACGACGTTCCTTGGGCGAGCGAGAGAGTTAGAGGAGCTCCGGCGCCAGCTCGATCTAAGCCGAATCGTCAGTGTCACCGGTCCCTCGGGTATCGGCAAGTCGGCTCTTCTTCAGCGCCTGATTACGGAGGTCGAAGGAGACTTTACCGATGGGGCAACCCTTATCGACCTGTCGCAAGTTTCTCAGCCTGCCCTGCTCGGACCGATGCTGGTGCGGCTCCTTAACGCCCCGAAGCTGCCCGGCGAAGACCATATCGAAGCGCTGATCGCCTACCTACGACCCCGGCAGACCCTGCTCGTTCTCGATAACGCCGAGCACCTATTGGCGGAGGTCCGGCGATTCGTCACCGCCTTGTCCGACTCCTGCAACGAGCTCGCGCTTTTGGTCGGCAGTCACCGTCCGCTACGGGTGGCCGGAGAGTGGCGGTACCGCCTCGAGGGGATGGACACGCCGACCATCGCCGAGGATTGGCGGGCGATCGCGGAATACGATTCCGTCTCGCTGTTCGTCGACCGAGCCCAGATGGTCGATCCGAAGTTCAGGCTTACGCCCGAGAATGCGACGGCGATCGCCGCGGTTTGCTTACGGCTCGACGGCATTCCTCTTGCCATCGAATTGGCGGCGGCTAAGACGCAGGTTCTAAGTCCGCGGCAGATCTTGGATCGCCTCGACGATCGATTCTTGCTTCTTCGGGACGCGGACGGTTCGCGCCCGGAGCGTCAGAAGACGCTGGAAACCACGGTCGACTGGGGTTATCAGCACCTTCGACCCGAAGCTCGCACTCTCCTGCGCCGGCTGGCGGTTTTCCAGGGCGCGATCACGATCGAGCAGGCAACCGAGGTCTGCGTCGATGCGATGCTTCCCCAAGATCTCGTTCTGCCGGCCTTCGAAGAGCTTGTCGAGGCTTCGATGCTGGCAACCTCCTCCGCCCGTGGTCCCGAGAAGCGGTTTACGCTAACGGAAACGATCCGCCTCTACGCTCATGCGCGGCTCAAGGCGGAAAAAGAAGAAGGGGTGTTCGCCTTGAGACACCGCGACTGGTGCCTCCGTTTTGCAGGCGAAATCGCCGCTGGCCTGTCTGGCCCCTTCCAGGTCGAATGGCTCGACCGGCTGGACGCCTCGTACGAGGACCTCCGCACGGTGATCGAGCGAAACGTCCTGCGAGGCGGAGAGGGCCTGCTCGCGGTTCAAATGACGCTCGCCATCCACCAGTTCTATCTGCTTAGGCACTACCTGGCGGAAGGGTTGCGGGTCGTGGATATGGTTGCGTCGGCCAAAACTTGCCAGGAAGTGCCCGCCCTATACCGGGTATTCAACCTTGGTGTGCACCTTGCCGACTTCCTCGGCGACCGGGAAGCATCGAGGCTTTACGCGCTTCGAAGTGTGAGTTTCGCGCGGCGTTCTAGTAACCCGTCAGCGATCGCTGCCGCTCGGGCTATGCTTGCCCATCGGGCTCTAGAAGTCCGCAAGTACGTACGAGCTCGGCGGCACTACTTAGCCGCCATAAAGGTTTTTCGCGCTCAAGGTAACGAGCCATTCCTCCTCCGCAGCCTCGTGTCGCTTAGCTCCGCAGAACCATATCTCGGCCTGCTTCAGGAGGCTCGAGAGCATCTTCTCGAGGCTGAACCGTTGATCGAGAGAGCTCGGGAGCCGGTTCTCAAAGCGTATTTCCACCAGAACATTGCCCATATCGAGCTTGCCGAGAATCGACCGCTGGAAGCGTTGGCAAATGTATCGCGCGCATTTCCCATCTTCGTAGCTGCCCAAGAGAGCAACGGTATGGCGACCTGTATGCGGAATGCAGCCTATGCGTTCGAGATGCTTGCGTTGCAAAGAATTGCGGCGCAGTTAGTTGGCGCCAACTCGAATTTTGGAGCGCGCCTTGAAAAACAGATGCGTCTAGATGAAGAGGAGAGATTTGAACGGCTAGTTTCGCGGCTTACGGACGCGTTGGGGGTCGAGCGGTATGCATTTGCAACGTTAGAAGGAACTGAAATGTCGCCGGAGGCGATCACGGAACTTCTTGAAGCTGTTCACTCTGGATAGGTCACCGCGCCCTTAACCCAACCTTTTTCGGGAAATTTTTTATTGGTTGTTAGATCCGACAGGGCTCTCGCGCTTCCTTGCGCGTGGTCAAAAATCTAAAACCCGCCCTTCTCGTCACCGCACTCCTCCTGAACATCGCTTGGTTCGGACCTGCCAATGCCAAATCCGCGCCAGACACGCACACGATTCCGGTCGTCGTGAGCCCAGGCTCGACGTCGATATCCCAAGGTGCCAACGTCACCGTGACGGTCACGATGGACCGAGCGTCTACCTCCGCCGAGGTTGTCTCGCTCTCCAGCGATTGGGTGTCCATTACCGTCCCATCGACCGTAACCGTTCCGGCCGGCAACACGACCTTTACGTTTACGGCTCACCGCGCATCCACGGACGATCCCAATCACCCGATGCCGGCGACCACCACCTTCACGGCCTCGACTCCGGACGGATCCGCCCAAGGAGGAATCACGAACAACTCGTCCGACCCTGGCTAGGACGTTCGACACCGGCCCGGCCACCTATGAAGGGGGAGCGGGCGGGCCGGTGCCATAATGGGTCATGACCCAGCGGCTTCCGGAGTGGCTGACCATCCGGCTTCCTCGCCCCGACACGATCAAAGAGGTTGAGGGCATGATGCGCGCCAAAAACCTGCACACCGTGTGCGAAAGTGCCCGCTGTCCCAACCTTCCCGAGTGTTGGAGCAAGAAGACCGCGACCTTCATGATCCTCGGCGATACATGCACCCGGAGCTGCGGCTTCTGCGCCATCAAAGTAGGTCGAGGGCTCACCGTCGATCAGGACGAGCCTCAGAACGTCGCTCAAGTTTCCAAGGACCTCGGTCTCAAGCATATCGTCGTCACCTCCGTTGCGCGCGACGATCTGGCCGACGAGGGCTCCTCCCAGTTTGCCGAGACGATACGGTTGATCCACGCCGCGAACCCCCTGACGATCGTCGAGGTTCTTACGCCCGATTTCAAGGCGAAGCGTTGGTGCATCAAAAACGTGACCGACGCGCACCCTGAGATCTACAACCACAACATCGAAACCATCGAGCGCCTCCACACCGTGGTGCGGCCGCAGGCGAAATATGGCCGATCGCTCGATGTTTTGCGAACCGTAAAGGAGCTTGATCCGTCGATCTACACGAAATCGGGGATTATGCTCGGCCTCGGGGAGACGAGGGACGAGGTAATCCGGACTCTAAGGGACCTGCGTGAAGCGGGAGTCGACGCCGTTACCATCGGCCAATACCTCCGCCCCACCATGAGGCACCTTCCGGTCAACGACTTCGTACATCCGAACGAGTTCAAAGAGTACGAGCAAATCGGTGAAGAAATGGGTTTCGCCTTCGTGGCGAGTGGTCCTTTCATCAGGTCGTCGTACAATGCGATCGAGTTCAGCAAAAAGGTGATGGCAGAGCGTCTCGCACGGATGGACGAGCCGGCTGCCGTCGGTTAGGCTTATCGGATCCTTTGCGAAGGGCAAACCGGCAACCTGACACCTTAGACGTTCACATAGGAGGAGTGGTTGTCGCGGGCGTTCATGGCCCTCATTCGGTTAGCCGTACTTGTCGTCCCTTTTGCGATCATCGCTTATTGGGGCTACGTTTACGTGCTTTCCGCGCTCCACCTATTGACGGCGCCGGGAGTGCCGGTCACCCTGACCTATAAGGCCAAGGGAGGCACCGTCCGCGTCTTCGCCCAATCCTATGTCATAGACTTCGACCGTGGGAACGTGTTCATTCGCGGGATCACTCTCTCAGATCCACAAGGTGGCGTTCTCGCCCGGCTTCGGAACCTCGAAGCCAGCAACCTAAAGCCGTTCCAATTGGCGGACCAGGTGGTTCACGTTCGCGCGAGGGGACTTGCCGCCCGCCTAACGCGGCTGAAGAACGGCGGGTTCGATTTTGAGCAGGTCCTGCCCGAACGGAAAGGCCCGCCCACTAAGATCCCGTTCAGCGTCGCTCTCGACGACGCCCGTGTCGAGTTCGTCGACTTAATGGGATTGCGAACCTGGAGGCAGAAGGTGAGCGCCGCTCAGGTGAAGGTGACCGGGCTGGGTGACGATTGGTTGGCGACAACGACGGTCCACGCGCCCGGCATCGGCGACTTTCCCACTCGGCTGCAAAACATCCCCAACTTCGGACTCCAGATCGCGACCCGAACCAAGCAGGCCGAGGTTGCCCCCCTCGTCGCCCACTTCCTCGAAACCCCTCCTCTAAGGCGCCCCGAGCTGCAGGGTCTGACCGTCCGCTCCGTCCGTGTTTACGGACCGGTTCGGATCTTCCTTCCCCAGTCGCGTACCCCGCGGGTGGAAACGCGCCTGGTCGCTCACGCTTCCGGGGTGCGCTACCGTGAGTACGCGGTGGACGAGGCCGTCTACACCGGCCTTGTCTCTCTTGAGGGAGCGACCGGCGTGCTCCAAGCGAACTCCGGACCTAACCGCGTCCGCTTCGACGGAAGCACGGTTTGGACGAAAGGGTTGTGCGCCGGTGGCCGGGTAAACGCCTACACGCCCGGCCTGGAATCGCTCCCCGCTTGGCTGCGAAAACAAATACCCAAGGACACGTCGTTCCATGGCGCCCGTTTCGACGGATGGGTTGCGTACGATTCGGGTACCAGCTATCGCCTTTCGGGCGACGCGAAAGCCTCCGATGCACGCTATGGGGGCGAGGTCGCCTACGGGCTGGACGCCCGAGTTCAGGTTCGCCCCAAGTCTCTCGTCGCCCAAGTTCGGAACGTCTCCTACGGCGGCGAAACGGCAAGTGGAGCGTTCGCTTTGGACCTTCGCACCCGTGTCCTCAGCGGAACCGTGGCGGCAGGGTCGGTTAATTTGGCCGGCGTTGCCAAGCGGTTCGGCTTGAAAGGGTTGGAGGGACAAGGTTCGGTGCTCGCCTCTATTGGCGGAACCGTCGCCCACCCGGCCGTCGACGTCGATGTGGCGGGGCAGGCCCGCTATGCGGCAAATGGACATGCCCTCGGGGGGCGATTCGATTTAAGCGCCCGCTATGGAGGAGACAACCTGGAGCTGCGGCGCGCTTTGCTGAGCGGCGACTTCGGACTGATTTTCGCGAGCGGTTCGATCGGGCGGCAGGGGAGCCTCGGCATCCAGCTCGTTGGCCGCGGTTTAGACCCGCGCGCCATCGATCCCGCCTTCTCCGGAAGCGCCAATATGGTCGCTCGAGTCGGCGGCACTGCCAAGAATCCCCTTGCGACCGGCTACATCGAGGCATATGATTTCTCGACTCACAACTACCTCGTACCGGTCATCGCCACGGACTTCTCGGTCGATCGTAAGCACGTCGCATTGACCGGGATGCGAGCTACCCGAGGCACTGCCGAGATCTCGGGGCAGGGGTCGCTGCGCTTTGCCGACCGCGCGATCGCCTCCCGGCTTAAGGTGCGCGGCCTCCAGATCGCCGACCTGCTCGGCGAAGAGTTCGCCGGTTCTCTAGATCTCCCGGAGGCCACCATCGGCGGGAGCCTGACCAAGCCCACCGTCGATGCCGCGGTGGTAGGCCGCAACATGGTCGCTCGGGGGCTCAAGGTCGATGCGGTCAGCGCTCACGTAACCAGTGACGGGCGTGTTGCCCGAGTGGAAAACGCGACCGCCCAGGTGGCGGGAGGGACCGTAAAAGGGTCCGCTCGGTACAACATCGAGCGCAAGCAAGGAACGGCGGATCTGACCGCCACCGCGCTCGCGCTGCAAACCATCGTGCCTAAGCTCTCGACCGCCGTCTCCGTAGACGGAAACGCCGGTGGCGTACTCCACGCGAGCTTCGGATCGGGGGGCTTCACCTCGCTGGTCGCGAGCGGAAAAATCCAGGATGTCGCTCTAAACGAAACCAAGATCGGCGATGGACTGTGGAACGTTTCTTTCGATGGGAAGCTGTACAAAGGGTACGTCGGGGTTGGTTCACCCGAAGGATATGTCGAACTTAACGACCTGATCTTTAATCCAGCCACGAGCGAAGCGTCCGGCCAGGCGCTGATGAACAACGCTAAGCTCTCCGATCTCGTCGCCATTACATCGCGCTATTTCCCCGACCTCTCTTACGACGTCATCGACGCCTTGCGGGCCACGAGCGGCACGGTCAACGTCGCCGCCATGTTCTCGGGGACACAGAAGTCGCCCACGCTCAACGTCCAGACCCTAGAAGCGAGCAACCTTCGATATCGCGACGTTCCGCTCGGAACCCTGACCTCCAGCTTCGGCCTGTCGAACGATAAATGGGATGTTCGAAAGTTTGCTCTTGCGGGCGGGGCGATCGCCGCGAACGCCAGCGGCACGGTCGACCAGCGCGGTGACGTGGACCTCTCGGGCGACCTTCCCAGCGTCGCGCTCGCCGACGCGGGACGAATTTTCCCGCAGCTAGCCGGCCAGACCGGCACGGCCACGGTCTCATTTTCGGCTACCGGTCCGGTTGCCACCCCGAACATCAACGTCTCGCTCTTGGCGGACGGCCTGATGCGAGCGCCGGGTCAAGATCCTAACCGCGCTCTGCACCTGGATCTTCTCGGCAAAGTGATGGGGGCGGATAAGAGGTTGACCCTGGACGGCGTCTACTCTTACCGCGGCTTTGACGGGAAGATCCAGGCGAGCTCACCCTTCGAAATGCCGGGACGTATCCCGGAGGGAGGCCGCGCGGAAGCGACGGTGACGCTTGCACCCCGGAAGCTTGAACAAATCGCGGAGATGTTCGACGGCCTCGACCCGGTACGAACCAAGGGCACGATTCAGGGGAAGATCACCGCAACCGGAACCTCTAACGACCTTACGTTTGGCGGCGACATCTCGCTCTCCGCCGACTCGGTCGGATTCCTTATCCCGGCCAAGGAGGCCGGGGCTAAGCCGACGGTGGTCGACGATTGGTTTAAGAATGTTCAAGCAAAGTTGGAGCTCGATGGCAAAGCCCTTCGCCTGACCGCGAACGGCGACAGTTCCCGGAGCGGAAGTGTTACGGCGAATGTCTCCACGCCCGTCGACGAGCTGCGACGACTTGCCCAGACTCTTCAATCGGGAGGACTCGGCGCCCTGCTCGACAACCCCCTCGCCGGAAGTGTCCAGCTTCAAAAGCTCGCCGTCAAGCAAAATTTTGAGTCGAAGACGTACGTGGCGGGTACCGCCGACGGCACGATCGATATCGCCGGGACGATCCGTCAGCCGCGTCTGGCGGGCACCATCGCGCTCTCTAAGGTGGATAGCGTTCTGCCTACTTTCCAGCCTAGCGAAGGGGCGAGCGGCGGGGCTGCCGTCGATCCGAATTTCGATTTGAGGCTCACCCTCGCCGATGCCGCGCGGCTTCGTACGACGGCCGCCGACCTTACGGTTCTCGGCGGTGGCCGCGTGACCGGATCTCTTTCGTCCCCCATCGTTCGGAGCACCTTGGAAGTAGAGACCGGTTCGATCCAACTCCCCGCAGCCAAGGTTAGGCTCGAGCAAGGTGGTACGGTGGCGTTGAATTACGCTCCCGCCCCAGGCGGCGCGTTTGCCTCGCTCGACGTCGATATTATCGGTCGAACCGGCATTACCGCGCTCCGTTACGGCGACGTCTTCGAGCGGTACGACATCACGCTCGGGGTCCGAGGCGATCTCCTCAAAGAAGGTGGCCTGATTCTGACCGCCGAGAGCGATCCCCCCGATCTGACCCAGGATCGTATTCTTGCCCTTCTGGGTCAGACCGACCTCTTGGGAACGACGATTAGCGGCGGTCTCGGCAGGAGCGACACTCAGAACCGGATCCGGGATGCGTTTACGCAGTTCGCCCTTCCCGCGCTCACCGACCCCCTCACCCGCCAACTCGCCCAAGGGCTGGGGTTGGACTATTTGACGGTCGAATACAACCCGTTCGAGCAGACCAGCATCCTCTTCGCCAAGACGCTCGGCGCCGGCTTCACCGTCCAGGGCCGCCGCCAGGTCGGAGAGCCTCCCCCTGGGTTCAAACCGCTCTACGACCTTCGACTCGTTTACCGCCCCCGGCGTCTTCGGGGCGTCCTCAGCCGCTTCAGCTTCAGCATCGGCGCCGACCAAGACCGGCCGTTTAAAATCGCGCTCGAATATGGCACTCGATTCTGAAACGTAACGATTTGAGCGGTGGCTCTTCTAAGCCTGGGAACCCCGGTTGGACCCAGGGACGTAGACCCGGCGGGTAAAGTCTCTGGATCGCTCGATGCGATCCAGAGCCGCGTCCGCCGGGACTCGGAGAACGGAGTACGGAGGAATGTTGATCAGAAGAACCCTCATGTCGACGGCGCTGCTGAGCCTGGCAATCATCGCTACGGCCCAAGCTCAAACGACCGTCGTGAAGGAGATCGTAATTCAAGGCAACCGCCGCGTGTCCCGCGAGGCGATCCTTGCCGCGATGCGCACCAAGGTCGGCCAGCCTTACGTCCAGGAGAACCTGGACCGCGACCAGCGCGCGCTCGACGATCTCGGCTTCTTCGAAGCCGTCAGCGTTCGCCCAAGTCCGCTGGAAGGAAATTCCTGGCGGATCACGGTCGACCTTACGGAATGGCCGGAGGTCAAAGAGATTCGAGTTGTGGGTAATTCGGTTATCAAAACCGAAGACATCCTCAACGTCATTAAGCCGTTTATCAAGCCTGGGGACGTTTACAACCTGAACTCCCTCCGACCGGCGAGCGACGCGATTCGATCGCTCTATTCCAAGAAAGGATTTTTCCTCGCCGCGATCGAAGAGTTCGCGCCCCTGAAGGAATCTCCCAATACGGTCAATATCGCCTTGGTGGAGACCCGGGTGGGCACCGTCTCGGTGCAGGGCGCTCGGGCTACCCGCGACTCGGTCATCCGGCGGCTCATCAAGACCCGGTCGGGCGATCCGTATTCGGAGAACAAATGGGTGAACGACCTCCGCCGGCTCTACAACACGAGCTGGTTCGAGAGCGTGACCACCTCGATCGACCCTGAGCGAGAAGCGGGCAAGGTCGACCTCACGGCCAACGTCAAGGAAACCAAGACGGGTCAGTTCAACGTAGGCCTTCAGCTCGATCCGCGAAACAAGCTCGCCGGCGTCATCCGCCTGTCCGACACCAACTTCCGGGGAACCGGCCAAACCGTCGGCATCAACTACATTCAGGCCACCCAAGGCAGCGGGCCGAGCGTCGACCTCGACTACGTAAATCCGTTCTTCGATTCCAAAGACACGGCGCTACGGGTTTCCATCTACAGCCGGCTCGTCTTCCGGTTCGCCAACGTCTTTAGCTCTTCCTCCCCCACCAGCTCCAGCAGCGACTATAACGAGCGGCGGACGGGCGGCTCCATCGGCTTTTCCCGGCCGGTAGGCGATTCGCTAAGCTACGGCCTCAGCGTCCGGTACGAGAACGTAAAGACGAACAATGTCTCCGCAACCGGCGCGGACCGGTTTATTCAGCAAGACGGCGACGTCGGCGTGGCCTCGTTAGGGTTTATCCGGAATCGCCGCGACCGAGACATCGACGCGACGCGTGGAGACTGGCTTAAACTCGACGTCGAGCCGGGCTACGCGAACATCACCGACGTCGGCGGCGCAGCGGCCGGAACCAACGTGATCGGCACCCACACGTTCTTCCGCACCAACCTAGAATTCCGCAAGTACTTCACCGACCAGGGCAAGCTGACTCCGAAGGATCTCGACGCCGCCAAGCGCGTGCTCGCCCTTCGAGCCAAGGTTGGCTCGATCCAAGGCACGGTTCCGTTCTTCGAACAGTTCTTCGCCGGCGGCGCGGACACCCTCCGCGGCTATCCCGAGGACCGATTCTGGGGCCGCAACCAGCTTCTCACCACCGCCGAGGTCCGTTATCCGATCCAAAAGGCTTTCAGCATTATCGGCTTCGTCGATTACGGCGGCGCCTGGGGCGGATACAACACGGTCAACGACTTCACCCAATCTGCCGGCATCAGCCTGCACCTCGGCTACGGAATGGGGCTTAGCTTCCGCACTCCCTTGGGGCCGATCCGAGTGGACCTCGGTTTCGACGAACGAGGCAAAAGCCGCACACACTTCCTCATCGGTACATCTTTCTGAGGCAAAATTAGACAATGAAATTTGAGAGACTAGGTTGGATCATCGCCGCTGTCCTTGCTGGCGGCATTGCTGGAGTCGGTTTCCAGGGAGGAAACGAGAAGGTCGGCACCGTCGATCTGGCTAAGGTTTTCAACGACAGCGAGTACGCGAAGAAGCAAACCGAGCTCCTTCGCACGATGGGGACCACCCGCCAGAGCATCATGGAGTTTCTGAAGGCGAATCCCCACATGAAGGCGGAGGACGCGACCAAATTCCGGGACCTGAGCCTGAAAGATCCGTTGGCGGCGCCCGACAAGGCCGAGCTGGAGCGACTGAAGAACGAAGCCCAGGCGACCGAGACGAAGTACCGCGAGCTGTCGACCAAGGATAAACCGACTCCGACCGAGGTAACCCAAATCGAGGAGCTGAACCGCCGGCGCGAGACCGCCGTGCAGCTCTTGGAGAAGTGGAACAGCGACTTCACGGCCGAGGTCGGCCAGCGGCAGGAAGGGCTCCGCAACGAAACCCTCCAGCGCGTCAAGGAAGCTGTCCAACAGGCCGCCAAATCGCAGGGCTACTCCATGGTCTTCGTCCAAGACGTCGCCCCCTACTCCGCCAACGACCTCACCGCCGAAGCGCTGAAGGTGATGAACGCCAAAAAATAGGCGTTGAGCGTTTGGCGTTTGGCGTTAGAAGAATGAATCGCCGAGCGCCCGACGCCTAGCGCCAAACGCCCTAACGCCTAACCTCTATGAGCAATCTTCGCTTTCTTCAGCTTGGCTGGGTCGTCGCCGCGGCCGTAATCGGGGTGACGGTGGCCGGTGGGTTCCAGGACAAGACCGACAAGATCGGCGTCGTCGACATCAGCAAGGTCGTCGAGCAGAGCGACTTTGGCAAGGCGAACCAAGAGATGTTCGCCAAGATGAAGACGGCCCGGGAAGGGCTGTTGGAATTCATCGATACCTATCGCGTGTTGACCCCCGAACAAGCCACTCGTATCCGCGAGCTCAGTCTCAAAGCCAATCTGACGAAAGAAGAATCGGCGGAGCTCGACCGGATCAAAGCCGAAGTGGTCGCCACCAGCAAGCGCTCGACCGAGCTTTCGACGAAGCCGAACATGACGCCGGAGGAGCGAAACCTCGTGGAGGACTTCGCTCGGCGAAGCCAAAACATGAACGACGTGGCCACCCGGTGGTTCCGTGAGTTCACCTCCGACATGCAATCCTGGGCGGACAAGCAGAAGCTGGATAGCATCGAAAAGGCCCGCGCCGCCATTCAGGAAGTCGCCAAGCAGCAGATGTACACCGTCGTCTTCGAAGTCGGCGTTGCCCCTTACGGGGCGAACGACTTGTCGGACGAAACTCTAAAAGCGATGAATGCCAAGAAGTAGGCTAGGCTACGGTTGGGCTCTGCTTTCCGCCGCGATCCTCGCAGGTTGCGCCCCGCCGGCCAGTGAGGCCGTAACGATCGATCTGGACCGCTTGCTGAAGGCCGAAAAGGTCGAGATCGCTCCGTCGCCCGCCCTTCCAACCCCCCCGAAACCGGCGGCCGCGATCGTCCAACGGGTGTCGGCTCGGCCGGGTCAGGCGCTTCGCGATCCCTCCCACGCTTCAACCGGTTCGATCCGCGCCTCCATCGAGAAACAGCAGCGGGAGGCACTGGTAGCACTGGAACGACGGCTTCGCGACTACTACCGGATACAAGCCGACGCTTTCGAGTTGGAAAAGGGACGCGAGGTGGATAAAGAGGCGGCTACCGATTACCTGGAAGCCAACGCCAAGATCCGGCTCGCTTTCGAGGCCTATGGAAACGCCCGAGCCCCGAAAGTGACGCGACTGGCGGTGCTGGTCGGCTTTCCGGATCCCAACCCCAATTCGATTCCACCGAAGTTGCCGATGAGGCCGGTCTCGCAGGCAAGGTTCGACGAAGCAAAGCGACTCCGTGAAGAGCTGGCGGCATTGGATGCGAAGTTTAATGCCCAAGCGGAGCAGATACTCGCCGCCGTCGTAAGCGAAACCGCCGCCGATCGGGAGGCGATGCGGAAAACGATCGAAACATTCCGCAACGAGCTGAATCGACGCGCTGAAACCGAAGCGCAAGCCGAAGTAAGAACAAGCGTTAAAGAATTGGGATTGCAACTTACCGAACCAAGCCCCGTATTGGTGCCGGGCACCCCGGCTCGGCAGGTTGAGATTCCGGCGGAAGCCCCGCTGCCCCCCGCTCCGAAGGTACCCTCGGTAGGAATTCCGAGCGGCCTTGCCGATCGAAGGCGACTGCTGCAGCACGAGCTGACCATTTGGCTCGGGCTAAACCGCTACCGTCTAGAAAAGGGCGGGCGTGACGCGACCGAGGATTTCCAAAGATGGAGAGAGACGTACCGGGCTGGACTCTAGGCGAGTTGGCGACACTATTCGGCGGCGAGCTCGTGGGTCCGGCCGATCTACGCGTAACCACGCCAATCCCGGTCGACGGCGTCGACCCGGCTGGGCTTACGTTCGCTGAGTCGGACGAGTTCTTGAGGCAAGCCGCCGCCGGCGGCGCGGCAGCGGTGCTGGCTCCCAAGGGAGCCACCCCGGTAGGGAAGCCGACGATTTTCGTCGACAGCCCGCGCACGTCGTTCGGCGTCTTTCTGGCGATGGCGCAGCGCCCGCTGCCGCTGGCGGCCGGCGTTCATCCCACTGCCGTCGTCAGCCCGGAGGCAACTGTCGCCGAGTCGGCCCAGATCGGTCCGTATGCGGTCGTCGAGCGCGGAGCGGTGATCGGCGAGCGCTGCCGCGTCTTTCCGTTCTGCTACGTGGGTGAGAATTGCCATCTGGGCGAGGGGACCGTTTTGTTCCCGCACGCCGTGCTTTACCAAGACGTGACCATCGGGGCGAGGGGAATCGTTCACAGTGGCGCGGTGCTTGGCGCGGATGGATTTGGTTTCACGTGGAACGGTCAGCGGCAGGTCAAGATCCCGCAAGTCGGCGGAGTGACTCTCGGCGACGACGTGGAAATCGGCGCGATTACCGCCGTGGATCGAGCCACCGCGGGTCAGACGATGATCGGAAACGACTCGAAACTGGATAACTTGGTGCAGGTCGGGCACAACACGCGTATCGGCTCCCATACGGTCGTCGCCAGCCAAACTGGAATCAGCGGCAGTACCCGGATCGGGGATCGAGTGACCATCGCCGGCCAGGCCGCCACCAACGATCACATCACGATCTGCGACGACGTGGTTTTGGCGGGACGGACCGGCGTCACCAGCGACATTAAGGAAGCCGGCACCTACTTCGGCCTACCGGCCCGGCCCCTTGGAGAAGCGATGCGGACGATGATGCTGACCACGAAGCTCCAAGAGCTCTTCAAGCGCGTGAAAGATCTGGAACGCGGGAAGGAGATTAGTTGAGGAGCTTCCCGCGACACACCGTTCGTCAACCGTTCACGGTCGCGGGCCTCGGTCTTCATACCGGAGTTCCGGTGTCCGTAACCGTGCATCCGGGCGATCAGGGGATCGGTTTTCGCTACGGCGGCACGCGTGTGCTCGCTCACCCGGCGAACGTCACCGATACGACGCGCAGCACGAAGCTCGGCGAAGTTGGCACGGTAGAGCACCTGATGAGCGCTTTTGCGGGTTTGGAGATCACGGATGCGGAGGTCGAGCTCGATGCTCCGGAACTGCCCGGGCTCGACGGAAGCGCCGGCGGCTACATCGACGCGATCATGGGTGTCGGTATCGAACAGATCGGCGACCGTGAGTTTCCGTCGCTCTATACGCGACTCTTCCTCCAAGAGGATGGCGGTCCTAAGATGGCGATCGGGAAGGGAAACGGTCAATGGCGTTTCGTGTTCGCTACCGACGACCGATGGCCCGGCGAGCAGGCTTTTGAGCTGGAAGACGCCGTCGGAGGCTACGTTGAGCACATCGCCCGCGCGAGGACCTTCGCCTTCGCGGAAGAGGTGCCGATGATCATTCAGCTCGGTCTCGGCCGGGGCCTCGACGAGAACTCGGCCTTAATTTTGGGGATCGAAGGATACAAGAACGAGCCCAGATACCCCGACGAGCCTGCGCGGCACAAGCTGCTCGACCTAATGGGAGACCTTTACCTGGCCGGAGTGCCCGTCCGCGCCCTAAACGTCGTCTCGGAACGCTCGGGCCACCGTGCCAACGTCAAAGCCGCCGCCATGCTAGCCCAAGCCATGGGCAACACCCAACCCGCAACATAGCCCTCCGAAGCCCCCTCCTCGTCGATGTTCGTGCGATGAGGGAGGGGGTATGGGGGTGGAGAAATCCCGCTTCCCAGAAAGACTTGACTCTATACACCCGACATCAGTACGGTAGGTGTGTCTGCGATGTCTACTAGCGACCTTCTCATCGGACTGATTCTCGGCGGCGCCATCGGCGCCGTCCTCAGTTGGCTTGCCCATCGGCCGAAGTCGAAGGCGCTCGATTCCGAGCGTGAGAAGAACGAGGCGCTCCATCGGGACCTGAGGACGACCGCCGAAACCGCGGCCCGGCTGCAGGGGGAGGGCGTGGCGATGCAAACCCTCCGGGAGCAGCTCGAAACGAAGGAAGACGAGCTTCAGGCTTACATCCAGCGCACGACCTCGCTCACCGGCCAACTTTCGGAAGCGAAAAAGGAAGCCGAGGAGGTCCGGGCCGCCCGCCGTGACGCGCTCGCGGAGAAAGATCGCGAGGTCGAGCGGCTCCTCGCCGAGCGGGAACGCGCGATGGCCGAGAAATTCAAGCTGCTCGAAGAAGCGGAGAAGGCGCTCTCAGAAAAATTCGGCGCCGTCTCCGTGCAGTCACTAAAGAGCGCGACCGAGGAGTTTCTCAAGCTCGCCACCGAGCGGTTCGATAAGAAGGACGAAGCCGCCGACGCAGATCTGGAGAAGCGGCAACGGGAGATCGACGGCATGCTGAAGCCGATCGCCGACACGCTCGAGAAAATGGAGCGGCAGCACAAGGAGATGGAAGAACGCCGCGTCTCGGCCTTCGACGCGATCGAAAAGGGGATCCGTACCCTCTCCGAGGAGGCAGACCAGCTCGCCAACGCCCTCCGCAAACCGAACTCACGGGGCGCGTGGGGAGAGATGCAGCTCCAAGTCATCTTGGAAAATGCGGGGCTTCAAGAAGGAGAGCATTTCGTTCTCCAGCACTCGACCGAAGGGGAAGAGGGGCGGCTCCGAACGGACGTGGTGATCCGCCTGCCCAAGGGACGCCTCCTCGTCATCGACTCCAAAGCGCCGTTGGAAACGTACTGGGAGGGGATGAACGCACCCGACGAAGCGACCCGCGTCGCTAAATTCGCCTCCCACGCCCGCTTGGTCAGAGAGCATGTAAAGAAGCTCTCAAACAAGAGCTACTGGGGAAGGTATGACTCGTCGCCGGATTGCGTGGTGATGTTCATTCCCACCGAGGGGGCGTACCAGGCCGCCTTCGAAGCCGACCGCTCCTTGCTGGCCGACGCACACCAGGGCCGCGTCTACGTGGCGAACCCGATGACGCTGATCAGTATGGTGCACGTCGCAGCGTACGTTCTCAACGAGGAGCGGTTGCGTGAGAATGCGCTCGAGGTTCGTGCCACCGGCGCGGAGCTTTACAAACGGTTGGCCAAGTTCGTGGGCGACCTCGACGACCTCGGCCGTCATTTACGCCTAAGCGTCCAAGATTTCAACCGCGCCATCGGCTCGCTCGACGGCCGAGTCCTGCCCCAAGCCCGACGAATGTCCGCCCTTGGCGCGGGTTCCGGTGGCGACATCCCATCTCCCGAGCCCGTCGAATCGCTCCCGCGGTTAGTATCCAGCCCCGAAGCGCTTGATCTACCGCTTCCGCTCGAATCGGTAGATCAATGACTTCAAGCTCGTAGTGCACCAAAGCCAGCCAATGCCATCCCGTTCTTACAGCTTTCCGTGGCCTCCATTGCGGTTCAGCCGTTTGTTGAGATGGAACCGGCCGAGCTTTGTGTTCTTTGCGACATCACTTCTCTCCTTCGGAAGCCTTTCAATAACATGCTTTCTGAAGCATGCCGCCTAACGACCGTGGTGTGTCCAAGCATTCGTCCTGAGCCAGCCCCAAGGGGGCGTAATATCAAAGCGAAGGGCGGAGCGAAGCGGAGCCCTGGTAAAAAGCCGACCAACGCTCCGAGCCCTGAAAGCGGCGACATCAGCCCAGCAGGACTAGGACCCACGAATGCACCGAGTACCACCAAATAGACTCTCCGCGAGTCCCCTCCCAGAGACGTTCCGCGGCCCAATGCAAACAAGTGAGCTTTAGCAGTTCCAGAGCGGACTCCTGGTGCTTCGTCGGTGGTAAAGCGATAACTCGAATTCGAAAGAATTGGTTGGACCATTCCGGCCGTGGTCGAATTCTCCTTGGCGTCTAATTATTAGTTCGCGACAAGATACTTCAGAGTTGCGGGTCAAATAGGGGAATGGAATGGGTTCTTCTCGCCGTGACCGGTTTGGTCGCGGGAGTGCTCGGGGGGATGTTCGGAATCGGCGGGGGCGTGGTGATCGTTCCGATGCTGATGTACGTCCTTCACTACTCCCAAACAAAAGCTCAGGGGACCTCTCTTGCGGTGCTGCTCCCCCCGATCGGCATCTTAGGGGTGATGAACTACTGGAAAGCCGGCCAGATCGACATCCGCCAGGCGCTCATCATCGCCCTCGGCTTCATCCTCGGCGGCTACTTCGGCTCCAAAGCCTCCCTAACCTTCGATCCCGTCCTCCTCCGAAAAGCCTTCGCCCTCCTCCTCATCGGCATCGCGGTTCAGATGTGGTTTGGGAAAGAGTGACTGAGGCGTTGAGGCGTTGAGGCGTTGAGGCGTTGAGGCGTTGAGGCGTTGAGGCGTTGAGGCGTTGATAGCTTAGTGCTTTACCCTTTCCCCAACGCCCAACGCCCAACGCCGTAGCGCCCAACGCCCCCTCAGTCCACACGCGCCACAGTCCACATTCCGACATCCCCCCTTATAATAAAAACAAGGTCCCACCGCCATGCTTCTCCCACTCTTTTGCGCGTTCGCCGGATTGCTAGCCCCACGCCAGGGCGGCGAGGCACTGATTCACCAGACTTTCGCTAACGGCGAAGAAGGGTGGGCGGTCGTTCAGGCCCAAGGAAAGGGAGGCAAGGTTTCGGTTTCGCATGAAGTGAAGCGAGGCGATGCCCCCGGCTCGCTTAAGCTGGATTACAGCATCGCCCCCGGAGAGATCACCGTCGCCTCGCTACCCGTTGCCGACGAAGCGCTGAAGTCGATGCGGTCGATGCGGTTTTGGGTTCGCGCCGATCATAACGGAGCCGTCGTCTTCACCGTCCAAGAAAAGGATGGCGGCCGGTATAACGCC